>NZ_JABUYN010000005.1:0-360315 GCF_014897305.1 Pseudomonas sp. FME51
CCGATGGCAAAGTGGCTACCGCTGAACTCCCTGGCGCGGCCGAAGACTTTTCCTTCTTTGCCCAACAGGCACCAGGCTTTTATGTGTTCCTCGGCGTCACCCCGGATGGCCAGGACCCCACTACCGCTGCCCCCAACCACAACCCTGAGTTCTTCGTGGATGAAAGTGCACTGGTGGTAGGTACCCGCGCCATGGCGATGATGGCGGTCGATTTTCTTGCCAGCGAAGATTGAGCCTGCAAGCTTGCTGCCACCGGAACAATGCGGCAAGCTTGCTTTTTTCACCGCACCCCCTTCTCCAGGTCTGGTATCGCAACGCCGGCTGGGCCACCATATACCGCCATGAACCTACCTATTCCCCTCTCCCCTCTTCAGGCATGGCAACAGGCACTTGAGCAGGGCTTTGTATCCGACCAGGCTCAGCATCGTGCTGTGTTGGCACTGGAAGCTCTGCACCAGACATTGCATGCCGACGCCACTAACTCATCACCTACGGGCGTCTATCTCTGGGGGCCGGTGGGCCGGGGCAAGACCTGGCTTATGGACAGTTTTCATAGCAGTCTTCACGTACCGAGTCGGCGTCAGCACTTTCACCACTTCATGCAATGGGTACACCGGCGTCTTTTCCAGCTCACCGGCACGGCCGACCCACTGACGGTTATCGCCCGCGAACTGGCTACGGAAGTACGTGTGCTGTGTTTTGACGAGCTGTTCATCAGCGATATCGGCGACGCCAGCATCCTCAGCCGGCTGTTTCTGACCATGTTTGCCGAAGGCATGATAGTGGTTGCCACCTCCAATCAGCCGCCTGAACAGTTGTATGAAGATGGTCACAACCGCGAGCGATTGCTGCCGGCCATTGCGGCGATCGAAAAGCATATGCAGGTGCTGGATGTGGATGGCGGCCAGGATCATCGACTGCATCCGGGGCAGCAGCACCCACGTTATTGGGTACGCGATGCCAAGGCTCTGGCAGCCGTGTTTGATCAGCTCTGTGACGGCGGTGCGGTATCCAGCGAACCGGTTCAACTCAACCACCAGCAGCTGCGGCCCATTCAACATTGTGACAGCGCCATCTGGTTCAGCTTCGCCGAACTCTGCGGCCAGCCGCTGGCTGCCGGCGATTTCATCGCGTTGTGCGACCGTTATTCGATGATATTGCTGAGTGAGGTACCTGACCTCAGCAGCGCGCAGCGGGAAGTGAAGATTGCCCGAGGCACCGAAGATGCGGCAGAACAGGTAGCCGCCGGCGACCGGGTGCTGGCCCCCCTGTCAAAACAGGATGACAGCGTGCGCCGCCTCATTGCATTGGTCGATGAGTGCTATGACCGCCGAGTGCCATTGTATATCGAAGCGGCAGTTCCCTTGACCGATCTGTACACCGAAGGCGCCCTGACCTTCCCGTTCCGCCGCACCCTGAGCCGCTTGCAGGAGATGCAGCTGGAACGGTTCTGAGGGAAGCCTGAGACCGGCCAGTCTCAGTGATCGAAATCACTGGCTGCATGCCGCTCCGGCACCTGCTCATCCAGTTCGCCCCAAGTGCGGTTGACCTGGCGCCCACGTTGCGCCGCCGGGCGCTGCCCGACCTCCTCTGCCCAACGCAGCACATGGGTGTAGTTATGCGCCCCGAGGAATTCCGCAGCCTCATAGACCTGGTTGGTCGCCACACCGCCGTACCAGGGCCAGATCGCCATATCGGCAATACTGTACTCTTCCCCGGCGACGTAGCGCTTGTCGGCCAGCTGCCGATCGAGCACATCCAGCTGACGCTTGACCTCCATGGTGTAGCGATTGATCGGATACTCGAATTTTTCCGGAGCATAGGCATAGAAATGACCGAAGCCTCCGCCGAGTAGAGGTGCACTACCCATCTGCCAGAACAACCAGTTCAGACACTCGGTGCGCCCAGCAAGATCCTGCGGAATGAAGCGGCCGAACTTCTCCGCCAGATACAGCAGAATGGAGGCAGACTCGAAGACCCGCAGCGGCGGGCTGATGCTGGTATCCAGCAGCGCCGGGATCTTCGAGTTGGGATTGATATCGACGAAGCCGCTGCCGAACTGGTCGCCCTCGCTGATGCGGATCAGCCAGGCGTCATATTCAGCCTCGGCGATGCCCAGCGCGACCAACTCCTCAAGCATGATGGTGACCTTGACCCCATTGGGTGTGGCCAGCGAATACAGCTGCAGCGGATGCTCGCCCCGAGGCAATTCCCGGTCATGGGTAGGTCCAGCGATTGGCCGATTGATATTGGCAAACTTGCCGCCATTATCCTTGTCCCAGGTCCAGACCCGCGGTGGTACGTAGGTGTCGTTGCTCATTCGGCTCTCCCATGCTGATTCCGGCAGAATGTCCGCCAGAGAAGAATGACATGGAAAGATACTAGCCCTCGCGGGCTTCACTGACCACCGCAGCCACTGAATCAGGCTCTACGGATTTCTCCATCGTCCAGGAATACACGGCTGTTCAGCAGCCTGATCCAGGCATCGCCGCCCTGCGCCAGACCCAGTTCGCGGAAGCGGCCGCGGGACATTTCTGCGTGTACCGTCTGGCTGCTGTTCTCGGTCTGCAGCTCCAACCGCACCCGCGGTCCGATCACCGACACCAGGTCGATCCGCGCATGCAGGCTGGCATCGCTGGCGCCCGGTAGCACTTCGATGTCATGCGGTCGCACGTAAGCCACCGCCGGGCTATCACTCTGACCGGCATATTCCGGTGCGGACACCTGCAGCCGCCCGATCTGCGCCACTCCATCCCGGACTCGCGCGCCGAACCGATTGACGCTGCCCAGGAACTGGTAAACGAATGGATTAGCGGGATGATCATAGACCTCTTCCGGGCAGCCATCCTGCTCGACCCGGCCGTGGTTCATCACCACCACCCGGTCAGACACTTCCAGCGCCTCTTCCTGATCGTGGGTAACAAACACACTGGTAACATGGATTTCGTCGTGCAACCGCCGCAGCCAACGGCGCAATTCAGCCCGCACCTTGGCATCCAGGGCGCCGAAGGGCTCATCCAGCAACAGCACCTTGGGCTCAACGGCCAGCGCCCGCGCCAGTGCGATACGTTGGCGCTGACCACCGGACAGTTGCGATGGCAGCCGATCAGCCGTCCAGTCCAGTTGCACCATCTTCAGCAGGTGCATGACCTTTTTGCGGATATCCGCCTTGCTCGGTCGCTGGCTACGCGGCTTGACGGTCAGGCCGTAGGCAACGTTCTCGTAGACACTCATGTGCTTGAACAGCGCATAGTGCTGGAAGACAAAGCCAACGCCACGGTCGCTGACATGCAGATCAGTGGTGTCCTCACCATGAAAGCGGATACGCCCGCTGTCCGGCTGTTCCAGTCCGGCAATGATGCGCAGCAAGGTGGTCTTGCCCGAGCCAGAGGGCCCGAGCAATGCGGTCAGTTCACCGTCATTGAGGGTGAGGCTGACGTTGTCGACGGCGACGAAATCGCCAAAACGCTTGTTTATCCGATCAATTCCAATACTCATATCAGCTCTCTCAATGACTGTCGGTTGCAGGGTGATTGCGCTCATCCAACCACTCAACAAAACTCTTGACCGCAATGGTGACCAGCGCCAGCCCGGTCAACAGCGAGGACACGGCAAAGGCGGCGGTGAACATGTACTCGTTGTACAACACCTCGATATGCAGCGGCATGGTGTTGGTTTCGCCACGAATACGCCCCGACACCACCGCTACGGCGCCGAACTCACCCAGCGCCCGCGCGTTGCACAGAATCACCCCGTAGATCAGTCCCCATTTGATGTTCGGCAGGGTGACGTACCAGAAGGTTTTCCAGCCGCTGGCGCCGAGGGTCAGGGAGGCTTCTTCCTCCTCCTTGCCCTGCTGCTGCATCAGCGGAATCAGCTCGCGGGCGATAAACGGCATGGTGCCGAAGGCGATCACGATGACGATGCCCGGCACCGCGAAGATGATGCGCATATCGTGCGCTGCCAGCCATGGCCCCAACCAGCCCTGGGAGCCGAACAGGATGACGAAGATCAACCCCACCACCACCGGCGAGATGGCAAAGGGCATGTCGATCAGCGAGATCAGGATCGGCTTGCCGCGGAATTCGAACTTGGCAATGGCCCAGGCAGCCGACACACCAAAGATCAGGTTGATCGGCACGACAATCAGCACCACCAGTAACGACAGGCGAATCGCTGCCAGCGCGTCCGGTTCGTTGACGGCGGCCCACCACGCTTGCAGCCCCTGCTCGAAGGCACCGTAGAGTACAACTATCAATGGCAGAACCAGGAACAGGGCAAGAAAGGTCAGCGCTACACCGATCAGCGTCCAGCGTACCCAAACGGGTTCTTCAGTGGCGCGGCGCCAACGTGCAGCCTGCTCAGGGTTCGCCACATGGGCCAGGGTTTGGGTAGTCATCCTTGGTTCCTCACCGGCCACGACGCTGGGTCCACCACTGCAGACCATTGATCAACAGCAGCAGTAAAAACGCAGCAATCAGCATGACGGTGCCGATGGCGGCAGCGCCGGGGTAGTCGTACTGCTCGGCCTTGGCCACGATCAGCAGCGGAGTGATCTCGGTGCGATAGGGCATGTTTCCGGAGATGAATACTACCGAGCCGTACTCGCCGACAGCGCGAGCAAAAGCCAGCGCGTAACCGGTCAGCAAGGCCGGTAGCAAAGACGGCAGGATCACCCGACGGATGGTGGTGAAGCGGCTGGCACCCAGACTGGCGGAAGCTTCTTCGCGCTCGGCTTCCAGATCCTCCAGCACCGGTTGCACGGTACGCACCACGAAAGGCAAGCCGATATAGGTCAGCGCAATCACCACACCCAACTGCGAATAGGCCACTTTGATGCCGAAGATATCAAGGTACTGCCCTACCCAGCCGGTCGAGGCGTAGAGCGTTACCAATGCAATACCGGCCACCGCGGTAGGCAAGGCGAACGGCAAGTCCACCAGCGCATCGACGATCTTCTTGCCGGGGAAGGTATAACGCACCAGTACCCAGGCCACCAGCGCGCCGAATACCAGATTGATGGTCGCGCCAATCAGCGAGGCGCCGAAAGACAGCTTGTAGGAAGCAACCACTTGCGGATGGCTGACGGCGCTCCAGAAGTCATCCCAACTCATCAGCGAGGTGTACAGCAGCAGCCCGCCCACCGGAATAAGAAAAATGAAGCCCAGGTACAGCAGGCTGAAGCCCATGGTCAGCCCGAACCCGGGTATGACCCTGCGTTGCTTGGTGGCAGAAAACATTCATCACCTCGGAAAAAGCCCGGGCGTATGGCGCCCGGGATAGCTGCAGATGAATCCGGATCAGCGTCGGGAAATACTTTCCAGAATGCGGTCGAACTTGCCACCATCGTTGAAATGTTCGTTCTGTGCCTGTTCCCAGCCACCGAACACCTCGTCGATACCAAACAGTTCGACGTCGACGAACTTGTCGGCAAACTCCTTGGCGATCTGCGGGTTGCTCGGGCGGTAGTAGTGCCTGGCTGCCAGACGTTGCGCGTCATCGGTATACAGTTGTTGCAGATACGCTTCGGCCACCTCACGGGTGCCCTTGCGCTCGGCGTTCTTGTCCACCACGGACACCGGCGGCTCGGCCAGAATGCTGACCGACGGCACGATGATTTCGAACTGGCCCTTGCCCAGCTGTTCAACCGACAGATAGGCCTCGTTTTCCCAGGCGATGAATACATCACCCAGCCCACGCTGAACGAAAGTATTGGTGGCGCCACGGGCGCCGGGGTCGAGCACCGGCACGTTGGCGAACAACTTGCTGACGAACTCGTAAGCCTTGTCCTGATCGCCGTCGTTGTGCTTCAGCGCATAGCCCCAGGCCGCCAGGTAGTTCCAGCGCGCGCCGCCGGAGGTTTTCGGATTGGGGGTGATCACCTCCACGTCGTCGCGGATCAGGTCATCCCAGTCCTTGATGTTCTTCGGGTTGCCCTTGCGCACCAGCAGCACAATGGTCGAGGTGTAGGGCGAGCTGTTCTTGTCCAGGCGGCTCTGCCAGTTTTCGGGAATCAGATCGGCGTGCTGACGCAGCGCATCCACATCGTAGGCCAAGGCCAGGGTTACCACATCGGCATCCAGGCCGTCGATCACCGACCGGGCCTGGGAACCGGAGCCGCCGTGGGATTGGCGCACGGTGACGGTGTCGCCTGTGGCCTGTTTCCAGTATTCGCTGAACGCCTCGTTGTACTCGCGATAGAACTCGCGGGTCGGGTCGTAGGACACGTTCAACAGGGTGATGTCTTTCGCCAGCACGGAGCCAGCCAACAGAGTGGCCAGGCCACCCACCAGGGTATTGCGCAGAATCTTCTTCATGATAATTACTCAGTAAAAGCTGTCAGGGAAATCGCTTGGATCGGCTGATTACCGACACATTCGTGCAGTGACGCTTTTACAGAGGCGGGTCTGACTGGATGTGGCAAGCCGTGTCATGGTGTGCTCCATGTTGTAGTGGCGGTTGCACACACCTCTGGTTATCCAGTCGGCGGGCGATTACTTAAAATCGTGTTGGCGCAATCCCGTGGTCGGGTAACTCAGGACGTTCGTGTCGGTGGCTGGAAGCGGATCTTTTCCTTGCGCTCGATCTGCACCACCTGGCCGTTATGCAGGGTAATCTCCACTGCACCGAACTGAATGCTTTGCAGCGCTTCAGCAATGGCGGCCAGTACCTTCTGATCGTCCACAGCCGCATGAAGTTGTGTTGTTGCGGTCATGGTCTTGCTCCGGATCATGGTTTGATACTTGCGTATCGGAGGAGCAGATAGTAGACAGAGAAACATATAACGAAAAATATTATTTTGGAACTTGGTTATAACCAAAAATAACAGCTAATACCCCGTAGAAGCACCGCCTCGGGGCGCGACGGCGCCTGCCAGAACGCCTCCGCTCACCTACCGGGCTTACCCCAGGGCCAACCAGCCCGCATACAGGCCAAGCAGAAGAAAGATCACCGCGGTAATTCCTCGAATCAGGCCCAGCGGCAGCTTGCCCGCCGCAGCGTTGCCGAGAAATACCACCGGTACGTTGGCCAGCATCATTCCCAGAGTGGTACCTGCAACGACCCACAGATAGGCGTCGAACTGCGCGGCCAATACCACGGTGGCAACCTGCGTCTTGTCGCCCATTTCCGCGAGAAAGAAGGCCACCAGCGCCGCCATGAAGGCGCCGTAACGGCTAATGGGGGGAGTGTTATCGTCATCCAGTTTGTCCGGAACCAGGGTCCAGGCGGCAACGGCCAGAAAGCTGATGGCCAGCAAGCTGTACAGCCAGGTATCGTTGAGCAGATCCGCCACCAACTGACCTACCGCACCCGCCAGGGCGTGGTTGGCAATCGTTGCCAGCAGAATCCCCCAGATAATCGGCCAGGGCCGACGAAAACGCGCAGCGAGCAGCAACGCCAACAGCTGGGTCTTGTCGCCGATCTCTGCCAGCGAAACAATACCGGTTGAAACTAAAAAGGCTTCCACGGACTTTCCAAACGAGGGCGGGTCAGACTGTTCCAATGACACAGGCCCACCCCCGCCCCTCGGCTGGTGTTCCTGTGTCAAAGGTCTCGTCAAACCCCATCACCCCAAGGGTGATCGATGGGTCGCAAACGCCACGGCCTGAGGGCCGAGTATGTTGACGTTTGCCTTGGAAGGCAGGCTTCCGGAGAGACTACTCCCCTAAGACGGCGGCAACTTTAGCAGGGGCCGCCTGTTGAATCAACCTGGCGCTACCGCCGAGTACACCTTGAACCTGTTGTTCTCGCGCAGCACCCGGCATTTTCCGATATGCGCCTCGATCAGCGGCGGGTACTTGAGAAAGCCGTTCGCCACGATGCGCAACTCGCCGCCCGGCAACAGATTGCGGGTGACCTCGTTGAAGAATTGTTCGGCGATACTGGTGTCGTGACGGATGCCGGTATGGAATGGCGGATTGCTGACCACGGCGGCAAAACGGCCATGCACATCGCTGAGGCCATTTGACGGATAGACCTGCGCCTGCACCTCATTCTGGCTCAGGGTCTGTGTCGCGCAATACAGCGCCAGCGCATCGATATCCACCAGTTCGAAGCGAGCGCCTGGATTGCGCCGCGCCAACACGGTAGCCAACACCCCTGCCCCGCAGCCAAAATCCAGCACTTTGCCGGAGGGCAGCGGCGCCATCTCTTCCAGCAACAGCTGACTGCCCTCATCCAACCGACCATGACTGAACACCCCCGGCAGGCTGATCAGATCGACAGCCTGATCGGGGAATTCCAGACGAATGGAGCGCTGCCAGTCAGCCAACTGGAAAGCCGCGATCTGGTCATGGGCAATACTCCGCCACAGTTGGCAGTGGCGTGCGGAGTCCAGCTTCTCTATCGCCGAGCCATAAGGGGCCAACAGCTTTTCTGCCCGGGTTACACCGCCCTTCTTTTCCCCTACCAGATACAACGGGCACCCGGATTTCAGCAATGGCGCCATCTGCGCCAATGCATACTCAGCCCGCTCGATGGCCTTGGGCATCACCAGAATGGCCGCATCCAATCCGTCAACCTGCGGGCACAGATGGGAGAAGCTCAGATGCTGTTGATCCAAACGGGAACTCAGCCCCTGCTGCACGGAATAATCCCAGGTCCAAACGTGCCAGTCCGCGGGCAGCTCGCCGGTCAGCCCATCCGCAGGCGGATTGACCAACAGCAGGCGCTTTCCGGCAAACAGCTCGGCGCTGCGTTCAAGTATCTGACTGGTGTTGTCCATGATGATGCTCCGAAGATAAACCGGGCCGGGCATTGTACGCGTGGCCAGCAAGAGCTTAAAGACAGGGCCAGAAATTCAGCGGTCGAGCCCACCGTCCGCACAACAGCCAAAACCGGGACGCAGAGCTCATACCATATGGTGCCCACGCTCCAGCGTCCGAACCTGCCGGCTGCACAACAACCAAACCGGGGCGCAGAGCGTCCCAGCAGGCATTCCCACGCTGGAGCGTGGGAACGATCGAACGCAGCGCTCATCTCGGGTGCTTGAGCGTGCACGGGGCTTGTGAGGCTTCAGGGTTTTCTTGGTTTGGCTCGGGCCGTTGGTTCCGCCTCGAGAGGGTTTTCAGGCCAATAATGCTTGGGATAGCGGCCGCGCATATCCTTGCGCACCTCGGCATAACTGCCGCTCCAGAACCCGGCCAGATCCTGAGTGACCTGCACTGGCCGCCGGGCCGGGGACAGCAGGTGCAACTTGAGTGCTATCCGCCCATTGGCGATGCGCGGAGTTTCTCGGCTGCCGAACATTTCCTGCAGACGCACGGCCAACACCGGTGGTTGTTCGCCGTAGTCGATCCGAATGCGTGATCCCGTCGGCACCGTCCAATGAGTCGGAGCCTGCTCATCCAACTGTTGTGGCAATGGCCAGGCCAACAACCCGCTGAGAATGCCGGCCAGATCCAACGCCGCGAAATGCGCCAGCCGGCTGACCTTGTCCAGCCAGGGCGCCAGCCAATCTTCCAGGGTATCGAGCAAGCACTGATCGGACAGATCAGGCCAGGCGCTTACGCGGCCTTCCTGCAGATCCTGCTGGCGCAGCAGCAGGATGCGCGCCTGCCATTGGCGCAGCGCCGGCGTCCACGGCAGCAAGGCCAGCCCCTGACGGCGCACCACGCCGCAGAGCGCACGGCTGCGCTGGGCCGGATCGATTCCCGGCAAGGGTTCGCGATTGAGAATCAGCGCACCTATCCGCCGTTGCTGCTCGGCAATCAGTGTCTCACTGCGCGGGTCCCATTCCAGAGTCTGCTCCTCATGCAGCAGTTCCGGCAGATACTGCTCCAGCCATTGCGGGTCCAGCGCGGCAGCCATGAATATCCGCGCATTTCGCTGTGCGGCATGCCCTCCCAGACTGGCAATCACCAGCCATGCCTGTTGTTGCAGGCTATCGACCTGAACGAAGCCGGCAGAACGCCCATTGGCCAGACGGTAATCACTACCCTTATCGCCACGGCGCTGGGCAATGCGGTCCGGATAGGCCAGCGCCAACAGCAGCCCAGCCCAGCGCTCGCTATCCGGCTCCGGTAACGAAGACGTGACAGAGCCTCGACCGATAAGCCGTTGCCACTGCTCGGCCAGCTTGCGCGCACGCTGCAGCGCACCGCGGTCCAGCGCCGGTTCATTACGGGGTTGTTCAAACACCGCCAGTCGACGGCTGATATCGGCATCATCGACACCACGCAGCAGATCCCGCTCACCGAGTATCGCCGCCAGCCGACAGGCCTGACGACCCAGTCCCAACTGCTGGCCGCGCACCAGCATGTGTGCCAGCCGCGGATGCATCGGCAGTGCCGCGAGCGCACTGCCGTGCTCAGTCAGTTGCCAGCCCCGCTCCCCGGCTTGCAACACACCCAGCTGACCCAGCAAATCACGCCCTTGTTGCAGAGCTGCGGGAGGAGGCGCATCCAGCCAGGCCAGCTCGGCAGGATCATCAATACCCCACTGGGCCAGTTGCAGCGCCAGTGGCGCCAGATCCGCCTGAAGTATCTCGGCCTGACTCTGGGCCGCCAGTTGGGCATGCTGATCAACAGACCAGAGCCGATAACAGACACCCGGCTCGGTACGTCCGGCGCGACCTGCACGCTGCTCGGCGGCAGCACGCGAGATGCGGCGAGTATGCAAGCGGGTCATGCCGGATACCGGATCGAAAGCCGGCTCACGGCACAGACCCGAGTCAATCACCACCCGCACCCCTTCGATGGTCAGGCTGGTTTCGGCAATGGGCGTAGCCAATACCACCTTGCGCCGACCGGGCGCAGCCGGACTGATCGCCTCGCGCTGGGCAGCAAAGTCAAGATCACCATACAGCGGGGCGATGTCCACCGTCGGCCAAGCCGCCAGGGAATCCTCAAGCCTCGTTTGCAGTCTGCGGATTTCCGCCGCCCCCGGCAGAAACACCAGCAGACTGCCATTGTCTGTGGCCAGCGCTTGCAACACCGCCTGCTCAAGTTGCGGCTCTAGCGACTGACCCGGCGCTACGGCTGCACCATGTTGGATCTGCACCGGGTACTGCCGGCCCTCGCTGCTGACCAGCGGCGCATCGTCCAGCAACCGGCTGACGGCAGCAGCATCCAGTGTGGCGGACATCACCAACAGCTTCAGCGGTATCTCATCACGCAGGTATTGCTGGGTCTGCAGACACAATGCCAGGCCCAGATCGGCATCCAGACTGCGCTCATGAAACTCGTCAAAAATCACCAGCCCGACACCCGGCAACTCCGGGTCGGTCTGTAACAGGCGCTGCAAGATACCTTCGGTGACCACCTCTATGCGGGTAGCGGCACTGACTCGCGTTTCCAGACGAATGCGATAACCCACAGTCTGCCCCACCGGCTCGCCAAGCATGTGCGCCAACCGCTCGGCGGCAGCGCGGGCAGCAAGACGACGCGGCTCCAGCAAAATGATCTTCTGTCTCGCCAGCCAAGGACTGTTGAGCAGGGCCAAGGGCACCAGTGTGGTCTTGCCGGCACCGGGAGGTGCCTGGAGCACCACGCTGGGGTGACTGGCCAATTGCTGGTCGAGCTCACCCAGCACGGCATGTACAGGAAGTTCGTTCATCAGTTCTCGCAATCAGTCTGGCAGCGTATAGTGATGGCTTACTGAATCACCCGCAATGTACGAGGATCGAAATGCGTCTGAAGGCTCTGGCCAGCATCCTGCTGAGCACCACACTGGTTACCCAATTAACAGCGTGCGGATCGATTTTTTATCCCGAGCGGCGCGGCCAGATCAGCGGGGAGATCGACCCCGGCGTAGCGATTCTCAACGGCATCGGCTTGCTGTTCTATGTCATTCCCGGACTGATCGCCTTTGCTGTGGACTTCACTACCGGCGCTATTTATTTCCCGGATGAGCGCTACACGCTGACACCGGAACGTCTCGACCAGGCCGTCGATGCGGATGGCGAGGTGAACCCGCTGAAACTCAAAGCCATTCTGTACCAGGACCTGGGCCTGCAGTTACCTCTGGAACAGGCCCGGCAACTGCATCACCCGCAGGCAGAACACCTCGCCCTGCTCGGCCTGCCGGCGCGCGCATGATGGATATGACTGCTCAGCAACGCAATGAACGCAATGCCCGTTTGCTGCGGCTGGCAACCTACGCCTCGGTCTCACTCGCCGTTGCACTGATCATACTCAAGGCTATCGTCTGGTTCATGTCGGGTTCGGTGAGCCTGCTGGCATCATTGATCGACTCGGTAATGGACGCCGGCGCTTCAGTGATCAACCTGGTCGCAGTGGCCTATGCACTGACACCGGCAGACAAAGGCCACCGGTTCGGCCACGGCAAGGCCGAAGCCCTCGCAGGTCTGGCACAGTCCGTATTCGTCGCAGGCTCGGCGATTCTGGTATTGCATCAGGGCATCGACCACCTGCGCAATCCCCGCCCGCTGGATGCAGCCTGGTTCGGCGTCGCCGTGATGCTGATATCGATCGTCGCCACTCTGCTGCTGTTGAGCTTCCAGCGCCACGTGATTCGGCACACCGGCTCAACGGCGATACGCGCTGACGCCCTGCATTACCGCTCCGACCTGATGATGAACGCCAGCATCATCGCCGCTCTGGTGCTCGCTCATTACGGCCTTCCCCAAGCAGACGCCCTGTTCGGTATCGGGATCGCCCTGCTCATCGGTTTCAGTGCATTGCAGATTGGTCGGGATGCGGTCCAGATTCTGATGGATCACGAGTTACCCGATGAGGTACGCAAGGAAGCACTGGCACTGGCTCGCGCCGTGCCCGGCGTAGTCGACGTGCACGATCTGCGCACCCGCGAATCTGGCCAGCAGTGGTTCATGCAGCTGCACCTGGAGCTACCCGGTGACCTGCTACTGACCGACGCCCACGAACTCGGCGAACAGGTACGCCACGCCATAGAGCGGCGATTCCCTCAGGCTGACGTACTGGTGCACAAAGACCCCGTCGACCAGAACCCACAAACGCAAACGGCCGACTAGGTCGGCCGTTTGCGCTGGGTCCGCTGAGTATCCTTTTGGGATATTGCCTGTCCCGTGGCCTTGTGGGCTGGGTAGCCGGGTGACGACCAGATGCGGTAGAACCTGTCGTCCCAATGTCACTCTCGTAGAGCACTTGGTTGGACTCGCCGGCTAGGGCTTGAAAACATGTGGTTATAATAGCGACGCCTCTGCGACATTTCTTGCCTTTTATTGCGCAATTCAACCACGACAGCGCAATAATAACTCGCTATACTCTGATTCTCAGCAACGCAAGAAGAGAACATCATGCAAGAAGACAATCTTGACCGTTATGACCTGAAAATTCTTGCTGCCCTGCAGCACGATTCACGCATCAGCAACCAGGAACTGGCCGAGCGTATCGGCCTGTCACCCTCCCCCTGCTCCCGGCGAGTCAAACAACTGGAAGATGCGGGCTTCATCACCCGCCAGGTAGCGCTGCTTGCGCCGAAGAAACTCGGACTGACCCTGACAGCCTTCGTGATGATCGGCATGGATAGACACACACCGGACCGTTTCGCCGGTTTCGAGGAGACCATTCGTTCCTGCCCAGAGGTGCTGGATTGCAGCCTGGTCACTGGGATGGATGCCGATTACCAGTTGCGGGTGGTGGTGCCGGACATGGACCACTATCAGCAATTTCTGCTCGGCACCCTGACCCGGATCGAGGGTGTTTCCAGCGTGCGTTCCAGCTTCGTCTTGAACCAGGTGGTATCCAGTACGGAATTGCCGCTCAATCATCTGGTCAGAAAATAAACAGCCTTTTCCTTTCCTTACAGGAGTCCATCGTGTCCTACGAAGAATTTGAAGCCCTTGCCCTGCCCCTGACGCTTTTTGCCCTGGTGGCCTTCATGGGCTTTATCGTTTGGGATCTGGCCAAAAAATCCAAGGCAGGGCGCTACGGCACCATGGTGCTGTTCTTCGCCCTGGGTCTGGGTGTGCTCGGCTTCGTGATCAAGGCCATTATTCTTGGTAGTGTGGAAGGCTAAAAAATATAAAACCTCCTCGGAGCGCCGCGCCATGAACCTGCACCAATACGCTGAAACACATGAGGTCACCAACCAGGTCCCGCCGCTGGATGGCTTGAATCTGTACCGCAGCGACCTGCCTTTGCAGCAATGGGTGCACCGCTACCGAGGCGATTGGGCCGACGAGCAACTATCTGCCTATGGTCAGCTTGCCGGCACTCCGTTGATGCATGCCGGCTTTCAAGCCAATGAGAACCCACCGACTTTCCATAGCCATGATCGTTATGGCCAGCGTATCGATGTAGTCGAGTTTCACCCGGCCTATCATGAGCTGATGCATGCCGGGATCACCCATGGCATCACCTCCGCACCATGGAGCGACCCGCGTCCGGGCGCACACGTTGCCCGCGCTGCGACCATGTATCTGCATAATCAGGCCGAAGCTGGCACCAGCTGCCCGATGACCATGACCTTTGCCTGCGTACCCGCATTGCGCCTGCAACCGAATCTCGCGGAAAGCTGGCTACCAAAAATATTGTCGCGTCAGTACGACCCGCGCAACCTGCCGATGGAGCAGAAGACCGGCTTGACCATCGGCATGGCCATGACTGAAAAACAAGGCGGCACCGATGTGCGCGCCAACACCACGCGCGCGTGGCCCATGGATAATCCAGGCCCTGGCCGGCCCTATGAATTACTGGGGCATAAATGGTTCTGCTCGGCGCCCATGTGTGATGCCTTCCTGACCTTGGCGCAGACCGACAAGGGCCTGAGTTGTTTCCTGCTGCCGCGCCACCGGCCCGATGGCAGCCGTAACCAATTCTATATCCAGCGCCTGAAAGACAAGCTCGGCAATCAGGCCAATGCCTCCAGCGAAGTGGAGTTTCGAGGTGCATTGGCCTGGATGGTAGGTGAGGAAGGCCGCGGCGTACCGACCATTATCGAAATGGTTGCCATGACCCGCTTCGACTGCATGATCGGCTCCAGCTCGCTGATACGTCAGGCACTGACTCAGGCCATCCACCATTGCAGCCATCGTCAGGTGGGCGGTCGGGTGCTGGTCGAGCAGCCGTTGATGCAGAACGTACTGGCCGACATGGCGCTGGAAAGCGAAGCTGCTGTGGCGCTGACCATGCGCATGGCCAGCGCACTGGATAATCTGGGTGATGAACATGAAGCCGGGTTCGCTCGACTGGTCACCGCAATCGGCAAATATTGGATCTGCAAACGCGCCCCCGCAATGATCAACGAAGCTCAGGAATGCCTGGGTGGCGCTGGTTACGTGGAAGACAGCATCCTGCCGCGACTGTATCGGGAAGCGCCGGTGAATTCCATCTGGGAGGGGTCCGGTAACGTGCAGTGCCTGGATGTATTGCGCGCGCTGAGCAAAGAACCCGGCCTCGTGGAAATGCTGTCCGCCGAACTGGGCGATGGCCACGGCGATTCCTATCTGAAAGCTCATATCCATAGGCTGCAGCAACAGATTGCAGATAAGAACGACATCCAGTACCGCGCACGCCAGCTGACCGAAGATATCGCCGTCGCACTGCAAGCCAAGCTGTTGCTGGAAGCAGGCAACAGCACAGTATCCGACGCCTTCATTGCCAGCCGGCTACAGCATCGCGGCCGCGTCTACGGCACCTTGCCACGCGGACTGGACGTAGCTGCCCTGATTGCCCGAAGCGCACCACAGGTTTGATTGGCAGATCCCTGATGAATACTCGCCCGCGTAAACCATCGCTCCTCCGCCCAACCGGCAAGCCTCGGCGCCAGGCAGCACCGCCCGCCGACCCGATATTGATTGCATTGAACAAGCCCTTCGATGTGCTGACCCAGTTCAGCGACGACCAAGGCCGAGCCACCCTCAAGAACTTCGTCGATACACCCGGCATCTACCCCGCCGGCCGCCTGGACCGGGACAGTGAAGGACTGCTGTTGCTGACCAACGACGGCCGCCTGCAGGCACGCATCACCGACCCGAAACACAAACTGGCAAAGACCTACTGGGCACAGGTTGAAGGCGAACCAACCGCAGAACAGCTACAGCAACTGCGTGCCGGCCCCGAACTGAATGACGGCCCTACCCGCCCTGCAGAGGTTGAACAGATCAGCGAACCAGCACTCTGGCCACGTAACCCGCCGGTACGCTTTCGCAAGAACAAACCCACCTCCTGGCTCGCCATCACCGTCCGCGAAGGCCGCAACCGACAGGTACGCCGCATGACAGCAGCAGTAGGCCTGCCAACGCTGCGACTGGTGCGTGTACGAATCGGGGATTGGGTATTGCAGGATCTGCAGCCGGGGGAGTGGCGGGAATTGTAGGCTTGGGCTGGGCATACAAGCATAAAAAAACCCTCGCATCTTTCGATGCAAGGGCTTCGGATATGGCGCAGTGGACGGGACTCGAACCCGCGACCCCCGGCGTGACAGGCCGGTATTCTAACCAACTGAACTACCACTGCGCGTTACCTCGAGTGGTGGGTGATGACGGGATCGAACCGCCGACCCTCTGCTTGTAAGGCAGATGCTCTCCCAGCTGAGCTAATCACCCGTTTACTCTCGAAGTGGGGCGCATTCTAGGCAGGTTTTTCGCTTCTGGCAATACCTTTTGTGAAAAAAATCTCGCTTTCTTTCAATATGTTATGCAGCCGTCGGCCAGCACTGGCTGAAAATGTCGTCACGCGCAATAATGCCCGCCCTTTCCAGCTCTTTCATCCACGCACCGTCACACAAGGACTACCCATGTGGTTTCGTAATCTACTGCTCTACCGTTTCAGTCAGGATGTACCCTTCAACGAAGCAGAACTGCTCGCCGCTCTCGAAGAGCGCCCCGCCCGCCCCTGTGCCAGCCAGGAAACCCACACCCTGGGCTGGACCACGCCTTTCGGACGTCATTCCGAAAACCTGCTGCAGGTCGGTGACGGCTACTGGCTGATCGCGCTGCGCAAAGAGGAACGCATTCTGCCCGGTAGCGTAGTAAAGGACGCCCTGGCCGAGAAGGTGGAAGAAATCGAAGCTCGTGATGCCCGCAAGATCTACAAAAAGGAACGCGACACACTAAAGGACGACATCATCATGTCGCTGCTGCCACGCGCCTTCACTCGCACCCAGACCACCCTCGCCTGCATCGCACCGAAGGAAGGCTGGATTGCGGTGGACACCTCAAGCGCCAAACGTGCCGAAGACCTGCTCAGCTTGCTGCGTGAAGGCACTGGCAGCCTGCCGGTACGTCCGATGAACGTGAAAATGGCTCCAGCCGCGTGCATGACCGAGTGGGTCAAGAGCGGCCAGGCACCGGAAGGCCTGCTGATCTCGGATGAGTGCGAACTGCGTGACACGGGTGAAGGCGGCGGTGTGATTCGTTGCAAGCGTCAGGATCTGTCCAGCGACGAGATCCAACAGCACCTGACTGTCGGCAAGCAGGTCAGTCAACTGGCTCTGCATTGGCATGACAAGCTGTCCTTTACTCTGGACGACAAACTGGCAGTCAAACGTCTGCGTTTTGAAGAGCTGCTGCGTGACGAAGCGGACGACCAGGGCGGCGATGACATGGCCGGCCAACTCGATGCCAGCTTCATCATCATGTCCCGCACCCTGTCAGAACTGCTGCCAGCACTGACCACCGCGCTGGGCGGAGAAGATATTCCCCAGGGAATCTGACCCCGCAACCCCGGCGCTATCGGGGCTTGGGCAAGCTATCCACAAAACCTGTGGAAAACTCTGTGGATAGCCTGCTTAAAACTCGTTCCGCAGCATGAAATACGTGGCCGCGAGTCAGAATGATCAAAATATAACCAACATTTTTTATCAATAAAATCAACGAGTTAGTGTAGTTCGTGATATATCATGGACTTATAGCCAAGCGTTCGCACAAATCCGACCCGAATCCCTTTGACTGTGCACAATGTCAAGCGTCAATATCTCAAAATCGCGTAAAAAACCGGATCAAAACTCGGCATTAGCTATTGACGAACTCGCGGTCCGTGGAATCAATCTGTGCCGTGAGAGAACGAGTGGTGCTCCCTGCGGGAGCGGTCGGGGGCTTCTGCGGGGCGAGGCTACCGCTCCTCGTGCTGGTCCAGCCAGGCGTTGGCGTCTCGGCCGGGGTTGGTGTGGGGGTAGTATCGGGCGATATAACGCATGCGTTGTTCGCCGATCTGAGCGTCGCCGGCTTCGATGGCCTGCAATGCCAAGCGGTACTCGGCCCCCGCCATCTCTTCCAACAGCTCATTCAGCCGAGGTGCGATTTCGGCGCGGTAGTCGGACTCCGGAAAGTCCCGGACAAACTCGGCGAACAGAGCGTGAACCTTGCGCGCTTCCTTCAGCCGCAGTGCATCATCATCCTGGGTCATTTCAAACCGGGCATATTGCGCCAGCGTCATCAGGTACGCTGAGTAATCCGGATACGGCGGATCGACATGCCGCTTGCGGTAATCCTTGAGCAGCGCTTCCACCGCCACCACTTCGCCCTGCTGCAAACAGATATAAGCCGCCTGCTGCTCAAGCTCCGGAGCCTTGTGCCGGCGCAGATCAGCAACCAATCCATTATCGCAGCGGCCCATGCTGATCTTGGCCCGAGCATCGACCAAACCTGCCTCAGTCTGCTGCGATGAGCCCATTCCCGCACACCCCGTCAGCCCGACCAGTAACATCAGCACCACAAATAAACGCATCAGATATCCCCTGCCATCATGGCCGTTGTTCCATTTCACTGTAATTGCGCGCGCCAGCTGACCCAGCCCTGCGCATTCGGTTGGCCAAGCAGCCCCAGACCATCAGCCAGCCCACGCTCGGCATCCGGTCGCGCCTGCAGCTGCACATTGAGTTTCATCGGTTGCCCGGGACGCCAGCGCGCATCGCCCATCAGCCCCAGCGGCCCGCCCTGGTCCTGCAGATTGAGCAGCAACCAGCCATCGTCGTCCTCCAGTGTCGCGGTCAGATGTCCGAACGGCATCGCCTGCGGCAAACCACCCGCCGCATCCTGCCATACCAGACGGCCATTGGCTGCCACCACCGACTCGAAATCCTTCAGCGCCACTTCGGGCACATCCAGCAACCAGACTCCACGCAGAACAAAAGGAGCGTTGTTGATGGCCGCCATGCTCGCCGCATCGAGCGTGCCATTGATCTGGCTGATTGTCAGCGAACCCAGACCCGCATGCAGTTGCGCATTGACCTTGCCATTGCGCGGCTGCCAGAGCAGGTCGAGCCCGATCTGGCCACGCAGCAATCGGGACGGCAACCAGTCCCAGCTGAGCCTACCCTGATCGATGCCATCCACTTCCATCCGAGCCACCTGCCCGGACCACAGCGTACCGGTCAACCCATGCAGGGTCACCGGCGTCGGCAACTGCCCCTCCAGTCGTTTCCAGACAAAGGCTGCGGGCAGATTCCATAGCAGCGTGAGCACATACAACAACAGCGCACAGACCACCATCATTTTGATGTTCCAGGCTTTGATCATCAACGCGGCTCCACCTTGACTCGGGCCGACACCTGACCCGGTGCCGTTCCCGCATCCACGGCCAGTTGGCTGACCTGTAAACCATGACGCTGCTCCAGCTCGGCCAGCCACACCAGCAACACGTCAAAGCTCATCTCGTTGAACCACACCCGAGCACCCTGTCCTTCGGGTTGTACGCGCTCCATGGATTCGCGGATGCCCGCCGCGCTGGCCGAGACCTCCACCAACGTCAGCACCGAACCACCTGCCGCCACGCCCCCGCTCTGACTGCCCCGCTGCGTGCCCTGTCGTTTGACCTGCCCAGCTACCTGCTGCATCCAGGTCAGGTCGGCGGTCAGTGCACTGATGTCCGCCCGCTGCTGTTCGCGCTTCTGCACCAGCGGCTCCCAGATCAGCAACCAGAGCACCAGTATCGACAGCAATAGGGCACCGCCAATCAGCACCGCTCGTTCACGCGGAGCCAGCCCTGCCCACCAGGTATTCATGATCCACCCCTTTGTACCTTGAGCCGGGCAGTAACACCCTCATTGCCTGAGTCAGCACCCTGCAAGGTCTCGCTCAGACCAGGTCCGGCAGCCAGTTTGCTGCGAATACTTTCCAGTTCAGCGAAGGACGGCAGTTGCAGCTCCAATTCGACCTCGGTTGGCGTCGCGCGAAACTGTTTGATCTGCTCCGTATTGCCCTCACCCACCACCGCCAGGACCTCGTACAACAAACTACCGGTGCCACTCTGACTCGCCTGTGCCGTCCCGCCGGCAAGTGCCTGGCGGAACTGGGTGACCGGATCTACCCGTCGGCTTTTCGGCAGCGTGCGATCGAACAGCTGGTCAATTTCCGTCACCAGCCGCTCACGCTCGTTGGATAACAGCATGCCCTCGATCACCAGCTGCCCCACCAGCACCGCCAGCAATACGCCTGCCGCGATCATCACCGGCCGCAGTTTGCGCCAGGGAGGCGTGGCCATGCCGTTGGTGTAAGGGCCACATAGCAGGTTCAGCACCCGCGCCGGTTGCTGGCAGCGCTTGAGTGCGGCGTCCAGCGCCGGGATCAGCTCTGCCTGCTGCACCTTGCACTCGGCTTCCGACAGTCCCAGCTCGGTCAACTCATAGCCGCTCAGCTCCAGGACCCGCTGCTCCCCATCCAGTTGTGCCAGACGCTGTTTCAGCCAGAACCCGAGCAACCCGGTTTCGATCAACACCGGCTCCTGATCGACGCTGGTAACCAAGGCTCTATCAGCCTCGGCGGGCCAGGGTGATGGTTGCACCCGCAGCCCTGCCGCGGGCGCCATATCATCGTGCAGACTGGCTTGCGGCAGTAATGCTTCCAACCGCCAGCCGGCGGCATGACAGCCATCCAACCAGGCCACCATATGACGCTGCTCGGTGACAGCGGCGGCGAAGCGGCCATCGGCTCGACGCGGGCCCGCCACCAGATGCAGCTCTTCCAGCTCCTGGCCCAGTTGATCCTCCAGCGCAAAGGGCAGCGCGGCGCGGGCTGCCGAGGCGCTGCGCACCGGTATGGCAATGCGGTACAGATTCACTTCGGTGGCCGGAGCCAGTGCGCGTAAACGTTCGGTCGGAAAGCGTGTGCGCAACTGGGCCAGGCTGTCTTGCCCAGACTCCTCCGGCGTACCCTCACGACCGGTGCGCCACCAATGCAGTCGGGGCGGCTCAAGCGTGCCGATATCCGGTGATTCAGGTAGTAGCACTATCAGCATGTTTTCATCCGTCGATTAACACTGGTCATGGCTCGCAGGCCGTTTGTTCTCTGAGAACCACTTTTCCATTGGGTGCATCCAGCAAAGTGCATTGATAAAACCGCCGATTGGCAAATTCCGCCATGATTTGCAGACGCATGAACCAGGGCGCATTCTCCCCGGCGCTCCGGTCAGCGAAGACCTCCTGCATCAACTCCGGGCTGCGCTCCAGATCAATAGGGCTGGCCGTTCCGGGATAAGCCGTCACCCAGGGCGCCAGTGCCTGCCAGGCCTCCGCCGTCATGCCACTGACGCTGTTCAGTTCCGATGCCACTACCATCGGCCGGTTTCCGGAGACCCTGGCCGGGGTCTCCAGCCGGTAGATCGGATCATCCGATTCGGGGTTCATCCAGTCACTCACCGCCATGGCCAGTTGCGCGCCGGAAGGCATCTGCACGCCGCTCTCCTGCCCTACCTGATCGACCAGACGGGCAAAATAGCCCTGCTCGGTTTCATCGGCGCCGGCCAGGGCATTGAGATTGTAACGACAGCGCATGTCATTCAGTGTCGCCTCCAGGCGTACGCCATCAACTTCGAAGGGTAACGCCGGCGACAGGCAGGTATCCCACAGCAAGTCCTCCGGCCCCTCGGCCCGCTCCAGCAACTGCAACACCATGTTCTCGGCACCCAGTGCCACCTGACGTGAAAAGTCACGCTCGAATACCGCACTGGTACGGCGAATATCTGCCTGTCCGCGCATGGCCATCCCCACTGCGGCGACCACCGCCAGCGCCATCACCAGCAGCGCAGTGATCAGGGCCACGCCTTTCTGTTGATGTCGTGTATTCACAACCCCACCGCCATCATCCGTCGTATCTCACCCAGGCCCGGCAAATCCAGAACCACCTCCACCGCCACCGGCAAGCCACCCGCTTCCGGATCGGCATCGGCCAGTGGCCAGACATCAACCCGCTCCAGGCCCGAGGGTGTGCGAACGATGAACACAAATCCGCTATTGGCGCCAAGCAATCGCTGCTCGTCGGCCAGCTCGGCAAAGGGTCGTACGCGCATGCTTTCGGCATCCACGATATCCACTCCCGGCCACAGACGCCGCTCCAGGCCCCGATCCGTAATCTGCCAGGCACTGCGGCGCAAACGCTGGTCACCACCCGCCCCGGCACGCACCAGTTCCAGCAGATGCTCGTCGGCCCCCGGGCGCAAGCGCAACGGCGGTAAAGGGTCGCCGAACTCGTCACGCACAGTGACATCCACCACCTGGGCCAGATCCCGCTCCAACACACTCAGGGTCACCTGCAGGTCCGCCAACTGCTGCCCCTGCTCACGAGTGATGAAGTCCGCATTCAAAACCGCGCGCAAGCCTTGATAGGCCACCACACTCATCA
The DNA here is from genome assembly GCF_014897305.1 of Pseudomonas sp. FME51. Classification (NCBI taxonomy): domain Bacteria; kingdom Pseudomonadati; phylum Pseudomonadota; class Gammaproteobacteria; order Pseudomonadales; family Pseudomonadaceae; genus Pseudomonas; species Pseudomonas sp. FME51. The sequence continues at coordinate 22,502 of NZ_JABUYN010000005.1, forward strand.
CCGCAAAAACCGCCATGGCTATGAGCATCTCAAGCAGCGTGAAGCCCCCCTGCCGGGATATATTCGAGCGTCTCATGGCAGCAGGAATCCACTGGCAGTGGCGCGCTGCGCGTCTTCGCCCCGTTCAGCCAGCCACAGACGCACATCCACCCGTTTCACCGCAGGCAACGGGAATGGTGACTGCGCGGTGTAATCACTCATTTCCACCTCGAAGCCAAACCGATAAGGCCCCATGGTGACCTCGCCGGTACGCCCCCCTTCAGTCACGGCACGCATACCGGTCTGATATTCGGTCAACAGGTTCTGCCCTGCCCAGTGCGCCAGGGTGCGCTCCCGAAGATAAGCGGTGTTGCGCGCATGGTCTGCGCCGGTCTTGACCAGTGCAGCGAGCGCCACCGATAGAATGGTCAGCGCCACCAGCACTTCAAGCAGAGTGAATCCGGCCTCGCGCCTAGTTCTGAGGTATGGCATCCAGCACCTCGATATGACCTTCCAGCTCGACTCGCATATGGCGTACCAGATCCTTGCCGGGCACCCGCAGAGTGATCAGCGCGGGTGTCATCTCGCCGGTATTGCCCAGCCGGATATGCGGCTCCCAACCCCGCGTCTGCGGCAATGGTGTACGTTCGCCATCCAGTTCCAGCTCCACCTCGATCAACCCCGGCTCGAATTGCCGCGGGCCCAATTGCCGGTCCACCAATGGCCGCCACTCCCGGGTGTTGTCATCCAGCACCACCAGTTCGAGAAAACTGTATCCGTCGCGGCGCAAACCCAGGGCCCGATCCGACTGGCCGGTGATCAACAGTTCATCCCGGGCCAGACTCAGGGTTGCTGCCAGGCGTTCCGTTTCGGAGCGCAGCGTGCGTTCAGCGCCATCACCGATCGACAGCGTTGCCAGACCCGCAACGATGCCGATCAACACCAGCACCACCAGCAATTCCATCAATGTGAAGCCGCGCTGGGTCCGCATGATCAGTTGCGGTTTCCTGGCTCTTCCACGTTCCAGTTGCCGATATCGGCGTTGGCGTCGGTACCGCCGGCGCGGCCATCGGCGCCAAAGCTGTAGATGTCATACTCGCGGTCATCCCGGCCCGGTCGCAGGTACTGGTACTCATTGCCCCAGGGGTCATTCTGCAGACGGTCGATATAACCGCCGGCACGCCAGTTGCGCGCCGTATCATTGCCGGTCGGCCGCTCCACCAGAGCACGCAAGCCCTGCTCAGTGGTTGGGTAGTTGAAGTTATCCAGGCGATACAGATTCAGCGCGCTCTCCATCGCCCGGATGTCGTTCTGCACCTTGGTGATCCGTGCCTGATCGGGTCGGTCCATCACGCGCGGCACGACGACAGCCGCGAGAATACCGAGAATGACTACCACCACCATGACCTCGATCAGGGTGAAACCGCGTTGTGCAATGGGTGTTTTTCGTGCTGTATGGGACATATCAATTGACCAGTTGGTTGAGTTCAAAGATAGGCAACAGGATGGCCAGTACGATAATCAGTACCACGCCCCCCATCGCCAGAATCAGTAAGGGCTCAAAGACGCCCATGACCATCGCAATCCGTGCTTCCAGTTCCCGCTCCTGGGTTTCCGCTGCGCGTTCAAGCATCTTGTCCAGCGTGCCACTGCTCTCACCGCTCTTGATCAGACTCAGGGTCATCGGCGGGAAGTAGCCGCTGCGTTCCAGCGAATGGCCGACGCCCGCGCCTTCGCGGACTTTCTTTGCCGCGTCACTGACCGCATCGCGCATCGGCGTATTGCTGATCACACTGGCGCTCATGTTCAACGCATCCAGCAGCGGCACACCACTGCCGGCCAGAATATTCAGCGTGCGGGCAAAGCGTGCGGTATTCAGGCCGCGGATCAAGCGCCCGACCAATGGCACCTTGAGCATCGTATGGTCCCAGCGATAGCGCGCCGCGGGCCGCTTGAGAATATGCCGGGTCAATATCACTGCGCCGGCAATCGACAACAGCATGAGCCAGCCCCAATGCCGTACCGTATCACTGGTGGCAATCAGCGCCCGGGTCAGCCAGGGCAACTGCTGATTCATCCCCGCGAACACCTGCACCACTTCCGGGACCACATAGGTCAGCAGCGCGACCACCACCAGCAACGCCACCAACGTCAGGATCGCCGGGTAGAACATCGCCAGCTGGATCTTCTGGCGCATGGCATTCTGCGCCTCCACGTTATCGGCCAGGCGCTCCAGCACCACGTCCATGCGCCCCGCCTGCTCGCCAGCAGCAATGGTGGTGCGATAGATGGTGGGAAACACGGAGGGGAACTCACCCATCGCATGGGCCAGCGGCAACCCCTCCATGACTCGCGTGCGCACCGCCGACAGCGTAGCCTTGACCTTGGGCGACTCGCTTTGCCGGGCCACGGTGCCAAGCACCTCCTCAATCGGCATGCCCGCCCGGGCCAGCGTAGCCATCTGCCGGGTCGCCAGTGACAGCTCCAGCGGTTTGATCCGTCGTTGCAATACCGGCATGCGCAGCACAGATCGCTTCTCGGCAATCTCGCTCACCGATATCGGCATCAGTCCCTGTTCGCGCAGGCGCCCGCGAACCTGGCGGGAGGAATCACCCTCCTCCACGCCCTTGCGGGTACGACCGGACTGATCCAGCGCAACGTATTCGAAAGCCGGCATGCTCAGTCCTCCCGGGTAACGCGCAGAACTTCTTCCAGCGTGGTGTCACCGGCCAGCACCCGGCGCAGCCCATCCTGGCGAATACCCATTTGCGCCAGCCGCGCATGCCGCACCATGGTCTGCTCACTGGCACCGTCGTGGATCAGCCCGCGCAGGGTGTCATCGATTTCGATCAATTCATAAATGCCGGTCCGCCCACGGTAACCGCCGCCCTTGCATTTCGGGCAACCCACCGGACTGTACAGCGTCGGCGCGGCCGTCGGGTCAACACCCAACAGACGACATTCGCTGGGCGTGGCAGTATGCGCCTTGCAGCAATCAGGGCACAGCGTTCGTACCAGCCGCTGGGCCAGCACGCCGTTAAGTGTGGAGGACAACAGGAACGGCTCTATGCCCATATCCCGCAACCGGGTAATCGCACCGACCGCCGTGTTCGTATGCAGCGTGGAAAACACCAGGTGACCGGTCAGACTCGCCTGAATGGCGATCTGTACTGTCTCCACGTCGCGGATCTCACCGACCATGACCACATCCGGATCCTGGCGCAGAATCGCGCGCAGCCCCCGGGCGAAGGTCATGTCGACCTTGGTGTTGATCTGGGTCTGACCTATCCCATCCAGGTAATACTCGATGGGGTCTTCCACGGTGAGAATATTGCGGCTGCGGTCATTCAGGCGCATCAGCGCTGAGTACAGCGTAGTGGTCTTACCCGAACCGGTCGGTCCGGTCACCAGCACGATACCGTGCGGGCGACTGAGAATGCGTTCCATGGCCTGATAATGCTCTTCGCACATTCCCAGATGTCGCAGCTCCAGACGACCGGCCTGTTTATCCAGCAGACGCAGCACTACCCGCTCGCCGTGTCCGGAAGGCAAGGTCGACACCCGCACGTCCACCGCCCTGCCCACCAGACGCAGGCCGATACGGCCGTCCTGCGGCAGGCGTTTCTCGGCAATATCCAGCTTGGCCATGACCTTGATCCGCGACACGATAACCGGCGCCAGCGCCCGTGGCGGCTCCAGCACTTCACGCAATACACCGTCGACCCGCAAACGAATCGACAGGCGGTTTTCAAAGGGTTCGATATGGATATCCGAGGCGTTTTCCTTGACCGCCTCGGACAGCAGCGCATTGATCAGCCGGATGATCGGCGCCTCGTCCTGGGATTCGAGCAGGTCTTCCGGCTCGGCCAATGACTGAGCCACCGACATCAGATCGGTATCCTCGCCCAAACCTTCAACAAACTGCATGGCATCGTTGGCCGAGCGCTCGTAGCGGTCACGCAGGCGGGCAGCGAAGGCATCATCGTCCAGAACGATCGGGCGCAATGGATGCCCTGCCAGCCGGCGCAACTCCAGCAGCGCCTGCGGGTCACAGTCAGCGCGCACAAACACATCCAGCTGATTGTCGTGCAACTTGTCAGGCAGCACCCCGAAACGCCGGGCGAACCGATAATCCGTTTCGGCCTGCAACCCGGCCTCAGGCATTACAGCACTGATATCAGCCTCAATCACCGGCACCTCCCGGATGGTCATCTCGACCCCGGCGGCGCAGGGATCGGACTCTTGACCGCCAGATTATCCTGGCTGGCATTCTCGAAGGGCGGCGGCAAGGTCAGCAGATAATTCCAATCTGGCAACACCGGCATATCGCTGCGTGGCAGCAAGCTGTCGTTACGCCCCTGTTCCTTTAATTGCTGATCACGAATATAGCTGTATTTGGCGTGGGTCAGGCTCTCCGCCACCGCACTGTCGCGCACGATGACCGTCCGCAGAAAGACCATCAGATTACGCTTTTCCACACTCGCCGTATCGTAGCGAAACAACCGGCCCAGCCCAGGTACGTCGCCCAGAAAAGGCACCTTGTCGCGGGTCTCGACCATCTGGTCATCGATCAACCCGCCCAGTACGATCATCTGGTTGTCATCCACCATGACATGGGTATTGAGGCTACGCTTGTTGGTGATCAGGTCGGCCGCGCCGCTGGCACCCGGTGCGATCTGCGATACTTCCTGGGCAATTTCCAGGCGGACCGCGTTGCCTTCGTTGATCTGCGGACGAATCCGCAATTTGATACCCACATCTTCCCGCTGGATGGTATCGAACGCCTGGCCGGAGTTTTCCACCGAGCGACCAACAATGAAGGGTACGTTCTGACCGACAACGATTTCCGCTTCTTCGTTATCCAGCGTCAGTAGACTCGGCGTGGACAGGATATTGCTGGAGCTGTCGCCCTGCAGCGCATTGATCAGCAGACCGATCTGCGTGCTACCGATAGTGCCCACACCGCCAAGCGTTGCGCCATCGGACAGCGACGGCGGCGAGGTGAGATCCCCGTCCAGAAAGCCATCAATACCCGCCGCCAGGTTGAGGATGCCGCCACTGCCGCGGGCGAAGTTGATGATCCCCACGCCCTTGCCATCATTGGCAAAGCCCCACTGCACACCCAGCTCCTTGGCACGATCATAAGACACCTCGGCAATGACAGCCTCAACCAGCACCTGCGCCCGTCGAATATCCAGCTGACGGATGATCTGTGACATCTCACGGGTCAGTTCCGCGGGACCGTAGATCACCACCGAGTTGGTACTCTCGTGAGCCTGAATCCGCACCCTGGAATCCTGGTTACCATAACCGTAGGAGCCGGAGGAGCTGCCACTGCTCGACGAAGTGCTACCCGTAGAGCCACTTTCCACGTCCCGCCCGTCAGCAATACCACGCAGCACCTCGGCAACATCCTCGGCCTTGGCGTAGCGCAGATAGTGCACCTGGGTATTGCCTTCATCACCGACCACGTCCAACTGACGAATCATCGCCCGGTAAGCCAGACGCTTTTGCGGATCGCCCAGCAGCACCACCGTATTGGTGCGTTCATCGGCGATCATGCGCACGCGCTTGGAGGCGTTTTCTTCCGGCGAGGAAACCTGCAACCCTTCGGTTATACGCACCAGTTCCAGTGCCGAGGCATGCTCCAGCGGAATAACTTCGAACTCCTCCATGGATTCCTGATCGATACGCTGGATCAGCCCTTCGATACGCCGTACGTTGGCGGCGGTATCAGCAATCACCAGTGAGTTGGATTCGGCAGCCGCTGCCAGATGCCCGCCCTTGGGCACCAGCGGGCGCAAAATGCGCACCAGTTGGCTGGCGTCCAGATGGCGCACGCTGATCACATGAGTAATGAACTCGTCGCCACGGCTGTTGCTATCCAGCGTGCCTACTTCGTTCTCCTTGGCCTGCACTTCGGGAACGATGCGCACCGTACCTTCGGCACCTGCCACCGCAGCAAAGCCGTAGGACTTCAGTACGCCGAGAAACAGGTCATACAATTCATCACGCTTGATCGCCTGGCCGGATACCACATTGACCTGGCCGCGCACCCGCGGATCGACAATGAAGTTGATGCCGGTTTCCTGGCTGACGATTTCGATCAGTCCATTGATATCGGCGTCCCGCAGATTCAACACCAATTCATTGTCCGTGCTCTGCGCAGCCGGTGTCTGCGCCATCGAAGCAGCACTCAGCAAACTCAGACTCAAAGCCAACGACAGGGTAAAGCGGGTCTTCGCAAACAACATAGGCATCGTAGTCTCAGTCCATGGTAATCGTTATGTTCATCGGTTGTCCGTCACGCTCCAGAGAGACTGATACCGAACTGGCATCGGCAAGCTCTTTCAACAGATCGCGGTAATCACTGATATCCGACACTGGGCTGCCATTCACCTCAGTGATCACGTCGCCAGCGACCAGCCCGGCGGCCTCGAACTCACGGGAATTACGCGCAGGGCTGACTTCCAGCCCATGCAACGCGCCGTCCCGCATCACCGGGCTGGCACTGATCACATCAAGAAAACGTTGGGGGTTGTCGACCCAGGCATCACGGTCGATGCGCGGCACGCCGCCATCGGCTGCCAGCGAAGCGGATTGAGCTGTCGGCAACGCTGGCGCGCGCCGGCTTCCGGCGGAAGCACCAGCAGTGTCATGGCGTTTCAGCCGGAGGGTTTCCAGACGACCACCGCGATTGAGAATGACCCGGTCGGGGAATACTTCCTGCAGCTTCACGCCACCCGGCAGACTGGCGCCGACGCGATACAGTTTTTCAGATTGCCCACGGGGCAGAAGAATGGCCGCGCTGCGGCTCGGATCAGGATCGGACAACACACCTTTGAGGGACCAGCTGAGGGAGGTTTCTGGTGCGTGCACAGCTCTGGCCCCGCCCTTGGCGGCAGACTTGCCGAACACAGACAGATTCGCGAGCTCACCGAAACTGCCGCCTGCGGTGGTGGTACTGGCGAACAACTCTATGCTGGCAGGTGTCTCAGCTACAGCAGTCAGGATGCTCGAAGGCTCCAGCAGAGCCCAGGTCAGGCGTCCCAGCAGAACAGCAGTGATAGCCACCAACATGAAGGTTGAAAACCTGACCACAGAATCCAGGGTAAAACGGGCTACCAGTGGCATGCTTTCTCCAGGCAAAGCCAGTGGCCGAATGGCCACACGATCAGTCGCAGAAGACTACCGACCTTTCGTTGCAGTTTTATTGTTATGGTTCTGAAACATTATCTCAGCCGATTTGATTGTCACGAATTTGCCATATACCAGCAAGCTTCTTGATTGAATTATCGGAGGCACTGCACGCTACCGGTCATTCGAGACCATGCTCAATAACCTGTTTGGGTGACACAGGAGGAGGATGGAGCGCCTTGGCTCCAAAAAAAAATGGCTGGGACACCTCAGTGCCCCAGCCATTTCAGATACCGCAGGTCTTGATCAGCTGCCGATCACACCGCCGTCATCCTTCCAGATGACCACAGTGGCTGAACGGGGCGGCATTCTGACCGGGTTGCGGTCCGGCCAGGTGCTGCGCACATAGCGCTGACCCACTTCCCATTCCTGCGGGGTGGTGGTGGCACCCGGATGCTGCACGTTGATGAACATGGTCTTCTGATCCGGGGTGGTGATCACACCGGTGATCTCCTGGCCGATCGGGCCGGTCAGGAAGCGGCGCATCTCACCGGTATTCGGATCAGCGCAGAGCATGGCGTTGTTACCGAACACTTCAAACACACCATTGTTCTGGCTACCTTCGCCGATATCAGTCTGGATCCATACACGGCTGTCCTTGTCGATCCACAGGCCATCCGGCGAGCTGAGCAGGTTGTCTGCGGTCAATGCCTCACCATCAGCGCCCTTGCCCTCGAGGTGGGCTTCGCCACTCTGACCGGTGTCGCCACCAAACAGGAAGATATCCCACTCGAAGGTGGTCGAGGCATGGTTGCCACCGGCTTCAGCCCAGCGAATGATGTGACCATGGCGGTTCTGCTTACGCGGGTTGGCTCCCTTGGCATCCTCCTCGCTACGACCGCTGTTGTTGGTCAGAGTGAAGTACACATCGCCATTGTTCGGATCGACAGCGCCCCACTCCGGGCGGTCCATTGGCGTACCACCGACGATGCCGGCAGCCATACGGGTATTGACCAACACATCGGCCTGGTCGGAAAATTCAGGGGCATTCAGGCCATTCTGACCATGCACCAATGGCAGCCAGTCGCCAGTGCCATCATCGTTGAACCGGCCAACATACAAGGTACCGGTGTCCAGAATGGAGCCGTCAGTAGTGCCCTTCTGGAACGGCTGATCGCTGACGAACTTGTAGATGAATTCGTTGGTCGAGTCGTCACCGGAGTAGCAGACCACCGGCTCACCATCCACGGCAGGGCCGAACACCACGCCCTCATGGCCAAACCGACCCAGACTGGTGCGTTTCTTCGGCGTGCTTTGCGGATCGAAGGGGTCGATTTCTACCATCCAGCCGAAGCAGTTCGGCTCGTTGCGGTAGTCTTCAGCAGCGGACGCGCCGATGCTGGTGGCGTCGAAGCGGGTGAATTCCTCTCCACCACCATTAGCCAGGGCCCAGCGGTAGCGGCTGTCACTGGCGCGGATACCGTAACGCTGGTGTTCACGGGGTAGTGTCTCGTCGCGGTTGCCGAAATAGCCAGCCCAGTTTTCCTCGGCGGCCATATAGGTGTTCCAAGGCGTAACACCCATGGCGCAGTTGTTCAGGGTGCCGCGGGTCGCGAAGCCATCCGGACTGTACTTGGTTTTCACCAGATCGCTGCCGCGTACCGGGCCGTGCAGCTCCATAGGGGTCAGACCGGTGACGCGACGGTTGTAATCACTCTGCACATGCTCCCAGCGGTTGTCGCTGCGCTTTTGTACATGAACGACCGATACGCCGTGGCCATTCAATTCCTTGAGCGCCTGATCGCGGTCACGGCTGCCGTCATCGCGCATAACCACAGCGCCACTGCTTAGAGCCACACCGATATGATTCGCATGCATGAAACGCGGCTCGACGTACTCATGGTTCATTACCAGCAGCCCTTCATCGGAGCTACCTTCGAAGGGTTCGTCGCCTTCGATCGGGAAGAAATGCATACCGTCATGGTGCGAGCCCATCTGCATACCCTGCTCGGCGCCTGTGTTGTCGATGGCGAAGGCAGGCATGTCACCCAGAATGGGCGTACCCCAGGGCAGAATCACCTGAAAGCTATAACCCTGCGGAACAATGATATCGTCTGATTCGCTGGTCGGTACCGCAGTGAACCCCAGCAGCGGCCCGGTTTCACCGCCGTCGCCTGCACCTGGCGCACGGTCATCGTTGTCACTATCGCTGTCCAGGCAGCCAGCCAGGCCCAGGCTCATGAAGCCCAGCGCCGCTGCACCGGCTGTGCCTTTCAATACAGAACGCCGCGCCAAACGGGCTTCCAGTACGTTGGCGAAACTTCTGTTGCCAGAATAATCCAGCTGCGGCTCATCACCGTTGCCGTTGTCGACGATGATGACGTTGTTGCGAATTTCCTCAGACATCCGATCTTCCCTCTACAGGCTTTAGTTATGATCGCTAGAGCATGCAAGCGGCAGATGAAAGCTGAACGACTATCGAATGAAGGTTTGAAGACCAAAAGAAGGCCGAATGATTGCCTGTTGATATCAGCTGCCGGCGATCTTGAAAAGCGCCAAAAGCAGCGCCACTGACAGCAGCAGCGCAGCGCTCTGCCATACGGCGACAGGATTGCGCTCCAGCAGGGATGGGCGCTGCGTGGTCAGGCGCGCGCCGCCGGACTGACACAAGTCGAAGGTGAACTCGGATAACGCAGCGTAACGTTTGTTCGGGTCCGGATGCACCGCCTTCTTCAGCACCTCATCCAGCCAGACGGGCAGATCCTGCCGGTACTGCAACGCGCTTTGGTAACGAAGCCGCAACTGCGCAGCCCGGGTGGATGCCTTGGCCACCTCGGTGCCATAGGGCAGCCTGCCGGTGAGCAGCTGGTAGGCGATCACTCCCAGCGAGAATAGATCCGAGCGCGGCGATCCTCCCAGCCCGAGGAAGTATTCCGGCGCCGCGAACTGCACCGTCCCCGGCACCGGATGCCGCGGCGCGCCACCCTCCATCTCATCGATACCGGCGACCTGCACCGAGCCGAAATCGATGATCTTCACCGTACCGGCGCGATCGAGCATGATGTTCTGCGGTCGCAGGTCCTGGTGCAGCATGTCCAGGCGATGGAAGGCACGCAGCCCCGTGGCGATCTGGTCGATGATGTCGCGCACCCGCTGCAGCTCCGGCAGCGGGTTGTCGAGCATCCACTGATGCAGGGTCTGACCTTCGACGAACTCGTTGACGGTGTACAGATAGTGGCGCTGGCGAGCCGGCGCCGCGCTGACCACATGGGGACTGTGCAGCCGTCGGGCGACCCATTCCTCCAGCATCAGATGCTCCAGCGAGGCCGGGTCCTGGCGCTGGTCGATCGAGGGCACCTTCAACGCCACCCGTTGGCCGGATGCGTTGTCCGTCGCCAGATAGACATGGCTGCGGCTGCTGGCCTGCAGTTCGCGCTCGATGGTGTAGCCATCGAAAACCGCGCGACTCTCCAGCAGGGGCGCCGGCGACAGCTCGGTCAGTTGCCGGCTGTGCTCCATGACAGTCGGTGCCGGCAGAACGTCAATACGCAACAGTTGCACGGTCAGGTTGTCGTCACTGCCCAGCGCCAGCGCCTGTTCGATGATGCGCCGGGCAGCCAGGTTCAGGTCATCTGCATGCTCGGAGATCACATGCCCGAGTTGCGGCGCATCCAGGTATTCGTGAACCCCGTCGGTGGCGAGAATGAACAGGTCACCGCGTTCGATAGGCAATGCCAGATGGTCGATTTCCAGATGCGGACCAATACCCATGGCCCGCGCCAGATAGCTGACATCCGCCGACACGCGCAGCCGGTGGTCGCGGGTCAGTTGCTCCAGTTCAGCGCCGCGCAATCGGTAGATTCGCGCATCACCCACATGGAAGAGATAGGCGGTCGCTGACTTGATGATGAGCGCGCTGAAGGTGCAAACGTAACCCCGGTCGGCATCATGCCGGTATTCACCCTGACGGGTCTGGCCGTGCAGCCAGGCGTTAGTGGCCGCCAGCACCCGCTGCGCCGACTTGCGCACCGACCAGGCGTCCGGCGTGCAATAGTAGTCCTCCAGAAAACCGGCAACCGCCGTGTGACTGGCGAGATGACTGACCTCGCTGCTGCTGATGCCATCGGCCAGCGCCACCGCGATGCCCTTCGTGCTCAACAGGGGTTCCGCTGGCAGACAGACGCCATGACAGTCCTGATTGACATCCTTGCGCCCCCGGTCAGAAGCCTGACCGAGGGCGATATCCAGACGTGGATGCGACATGGCGAGCGTCATACCACCTGGCGCACCTGTGCACGCTTGGGTGCGGTACGGATATGGGTGGTGTAGAGCGTCAGCCCGGTGAAAGCCAACCCACCTACCAGATTGCCCAACGCGGTAGGAATCTCGTTCCAGATCATGTAATCCATCACCGAGAAATCGCCACCCATGATCATGCCGAAGGGGAACAGAAACATGTTCACCACCGAATGCTCGAAGCCCATGTAGAAGAACAGCATCACCGGCATCCACATGGCAATGGCCTTGCCGCCGACGGTGGTGGAAATCATCGCGCCGACCACGCCCAGCGAAACCATCCAGTTGCACAGCATGCCGCGCAGGAAGATAGTCGCCCAGCCGGCCGCGCCATATTCTGCGTACCCCAGGGTACGGCTTTCACCGATATGCGAGATCTTTTCGCCGATCTCTCCCGCTTCAATGGAAAAGCCATAAGTGAAGACGAAGGCCATCATGAAGGCAACGGTCAGCGCCCCGGCAAAGTTGCCGAGAAATACCCAGCCCCAGTGGCGCAGAATCGTCCCAGCCGTAACCCCCGGGCGTCGATCCAGCAAAGCCAGGGGTGTGAGCATGAAGACCCCGGTGAGCAGGTCGAAGCCCATCAGATACAACATGATGAAGCCAACCGGGAACAACACCGCGCCCAGCAGTGGCGAGCCGGTCTGGACGGTCACGGTAATGGCAAACACCGCCGCCAGGGCAAGAATGGCGCCGGCCATGAAGGCCCGGATCAACGTATCACGAATGGACATAAACAGCTTGGACTCACCGGCATCGACCATCTTGGTGACGAATTCAACAGGAACGAGATAGGACATGGGTTGTTTCCTTATGTGAGAGTCAGATGTTCATGGCGCTGCGGTTGCCGGGCGCGTAGATCTCCACCCGATCCCCGCTGAGCCGCACCGGCCAGACCTGCAGCGCCAGCTCGGGCTGCTCCAGACAGTGCCCGTCTTCCAGACGGAAATGCTGTTTGTAGAGCGGTGACGCCACCACCGGCGCGCCTTGAATATGACCGACCATGCCCCGGCCGATGACATTGGCCGTCGACTGCGGATCGCGGTTATGCAGCGCGTATACCTGTTCTCCATCGTCCGCCTGGAGCAGATAGAACAGTGCTATCTGCGCGCCAGCAAACCAGGCCACCACGCCCGAGTTGGGGACCAGATCATGCCGATGACATAGCGAATGCCAGTTGGCCATTGGGTGCTGCGAATCGATGGTAAGAGCATATGCCTGGGTCATCAGAGTGCCTCCTCGGTAACAGGGATCAATGTCAGCTCAGTGGCGCGCGCCGGACGGCGCTGCCCGCGTTCCTTGACGAAGTGAATATCCGGGTCATCGCGTTCGTCGTTGACGAAGGTGCGAAAGCGCTTGAGCTTTTCCGGATCATTAATGGCGTTGGCCCACTCGCATTCGTAGCGGTCCACCACCCGTTGCATCTGCCCTTCCAGCTCTGCGGCGAGCCCAAGACTGTCTTCAATGACCACTTGCTGCAGATAATCCAAGCCACCCTCCAGACTCTCGCGCCAGGTCGAGGTGCGTTGCAGACGGTCGGCAGTACGGATGTAGAACATCAGAAAGCGGTCGATGTAGCGCACCAGGGTCTGGTCATCCAGATCGGTGGCGAACAGCTCGGCGTGGCGCGGGCGCATGCCACCGTTGCCCGCCACGTAGAGGTTCCAGCCGCGGTCGGTGGCAATCACGCCAATATCCTTGCTCTGCGCCTCGGCACATTCGCGGGTGCAGCCGGACACGCCGAACTTGATCTTGTGCGGCGCACGCAGGCCCTTGTAGCGATGCTCCAGCTGCAGGGCCATGCCGACACTGTCCTGTACGCCGTAGCGGCACCAGGTGTTGCCCACGCAGGATTTCACCGTGCGCAGGGACTTGCCGTAGGCGTGACCGGTCTCGAAGCCGGCCGCGATCAGCTCGGCCCAGATATCCGGCAGGTCGTGCAGCTGGGCACCGAACAGGTCGATGCGCTGGCCACCGGTGATCTTGGTATAGAGGTCGTATTTGCGCGCCACCTCACCCAGCACGATCAACTTTTTCGGGGTGATCTCGCCACCGGCGATGCGCGGCACCACCGAGTAGGTCCCATTCTTCTGCATGTTGGCCATGAAGGTGTCGTTGGTGTCCTGCAGGGGCACCAGCGCCGGGTCCATGACCGGCTCGTTCCAGCAGGAGGCGAGGATCGAACCCACCGCTGGCTTGCAGATGTCGCAGCCGAGTTCGCCCTTGCCGTGCCGGGCCAGCACCTGTTCGAAACGGGTAATACCCTCTACGCGGATGATGTCGTAGAGCTCCTGACGGGTATGGGCAAAGTGCTCGCACAGGCTGCGATCGACCACCACACCCCGTGCGCTCAGCTCATGCTCGAAGACCTGTTTGAGCAACGCGCTGCAGCCACCGCAGCCGGTGCCGGCCTTGGTGATGGCTTTCAATTCACCAAGGTCGGTCACGCCAGCGTCGACCTGACAGCACACGGAGCCCTTGCTGACGTTATGGCAGGAGCAGATGGTGGCCGCCGCCGGCAGCGCATCGACGCCCAGCGCCGGGTTGCCCTCGGACTGCGGCAGGATCAGGCTGGCCGGGGCTTTCGGCAGCTTGATGCCGTTCTGCGCATACTGCAGCAAGGTATCGTAGTAACTGTTATCGCCAACCAATACCGCACCGAGCACATGCTGGCCATCGGCAGAAACCACCAGTCTACGATAGGCGGCGGTGGCCTCGTCGATAAAACGGTAACTGCGCGATCCGGGGGTAGCGCCCTGGGCATCACCGATAGAGCCGACATCCACGCCGAGCAGCTTGAGCTTGGTCGACATATCCGCCCCGGTGAACGGCTCGCTGGTCTGGCCAAGCAATTGCGCCGCCACCAGCCGGGCCATCTGGTAGCCCGGCGCAACTAGCCCGAATACCTGCCCATTCCAGCTGGCGCACTCGCCGATGGCATGGATGGCCGGGTCACTGGTGCGACAGTGATTGTCCACCACCACGCCACCCCGTTCCGCCATGCTCAGTCCTGCGCTGCGTGCCAGCGCATCCTGCGGCCGGATGCCGGCGGAGAACACCACCAGATCGGTTTCCAGGTATTCGCCATCGGCGAAATTCATCCGCCAGCGGTACTCGTCGCCCCGCGTGATCTTACTGGTGGCGCGGGACAGATGCACCGCCACCCCCAGCGCCTCGATCCGCGCCCGCAGCGCGGCGCCGCCTTCAGCGTCCAGCTGCACCGGCATCAACCGCGGCGCGAACTCCACCACATGGGCCTCCAGTCCCAGAGATCGCAGCGCGTTCGCCGCCTCCAGCCCGAGCAGGCCACCGCCGACCACCACACCACGCCGGGCGCCATCAGCCGCCTGGCGAATGGCATCCAGGTCGTCCAGAGTCCGGTAGACCAGCCTTGAAGTACCTTCGGCGCCCTGGATCGGTGGTACGAAGGGGAAGGACCCGGTGGCGAGTATCAGCTGGTCGTAGCTGGTTCGACCGCAGGCAGTGATTAGCTGTTTATTGCCGCGATCAATATCCAGCACTGGCGAGCCGAGATGCAGATGCACTCCCGGTTGTTGATACAAGGCCGCTTGCCCTAATGCCAGCGACTCGGCATCACGCCCGCCAAAGTACTCGGACAGATGCACCCGGTCATAGGCCCGCTGACGCTCTTCACCGAATATATGGATTTCATAACGAGACAATGCACCCAGCGCAATCAGTTGCTCGACGCAATGATGGCCCACCATCCCGTTGCCGATGATCACCAGCCTTCCCCGCCAGGTTGAAGTGACATCCCCACCCATAAGTCTTCCTCTCTTCGCTGCAACTGTCTGTGCAAGGACCAGAGCAAGGGGCGTGCCAGTCTGAGGAACAACACGCAAGCACGTCTCGCATACCGCGTGGCGCAAGGGCTGGGAGTTTATAGAGTGAGGGAAAACCGTACGGGAGGGGCTTGAATAGACTGGAAGAATGAGGCCCTGCTTGAACCATGTCAGCGCAATATAACGCCTGCAGGGCCTGCTTTGGTGCGCTGGGTGTCAGCCTTCGTCGGACGAGTTAACTGCCGAAGAAGGTGGCATGAAAGGACGTTCACGCGGGTCAGCAATGGCGATGCCCAACTGCCGGAAGCGTTCCAGCACCCGGCGGTTGATCTCCCGCTGGACGCCCCAGCGGCCCTTGTCGGTACAGCGCATCTGGCCGGCCAGGGTGACCATGGAGCCATCCACGGCATCTACGCCCCAGATTTCCATATCCGCCAGGATCTGCGCCGAGAAGACGGAGTCTTCACGGAGCGCTGCGCCAATCGCCTTGAGTTCACTGATGGCCTGGTTGATATCGGTGTCATAAGAAACACTGATGCGCACAGCCGCGTTGCCAATGCCCCGATGAGCATTGTTGACCGTGGTCACCGAGCTGAACGGGACGATATGCAGGGAACCATCACCGGCGCGCAGACGCACGGTACGGATCGACAGGTTTTCCACCGTTCCCGCCACCCCCGCTACCGTCACCGAATCGCCCACCTGCATGGCATTTTCCATCAACAGGAAAATCCCGGTAATGAAATCCTGTACCAGCTTCTGCGAGCCGAAGCCGACGGCCACGCCGATGATGCTGGCACCGGCGATCAGCGGTGTGGTGTTGACGCCGATCTGGTTCAGCGCAGTCAGTCCGACAATCAACACGATCACCAGAAACAGGCCGGCGCGAAGCATCGGCAGCAGTGTATTGAGCCGCGCGGCACGTAACAGATCACCCTGCCCGCGCCAGCGAGTAATGCGCTGTTCAACCGCGGCGTTGGCAGCTTGCCAGACCACCAGGGCGATCGCCACGGCAATGACGATAGTGACGAACGCGGACGCCAGGCTGCTGCCAATGGTGCCGGGGGCAAACCACTGCAACGCATTCAGCCCCCAGGCCTGCAGCAGCGCAACCAGAGTGGCTACCGTAATCACCAGCGAAACCAGCCAGCGCAGCAGCGGGTAATACTGCTCGGCAAGCTGACTGCGCAGATCAGTGGAGCTGGTCGGACGGCGCTCATCCGGCACATCCTCGCTGACACCGGCCAGACGCCCCAACGCACCCAGCGCCAAGACAGCAGCCAACCGACCCAACACGATGATGGCAGCGGAGATTCCAATAAATTCGAGCAGCTTGGTGAAGCCATCTTCGATGCGCAGTGCCCAGACCACCCAGCCACCCATGATCAGCACCGCCATCAGCAGCGACCAGACACCGGCCAGCCAGCGCCGCAACGCATACACCGCACCGTCACGCTCGGGTGAACCGGCGATCCACACTGCCACCGGCTGGCGAAAACGGAACACCAGAAAGATCAGCGTCAGATGGACCAGCAGTGAGGTTGTTTTGACAGTCACCAGCTGGGCTTCGGGGCCGGTGCCGAGGATGCCGAGTGCATTGCCAATCGCCACACCAAAAGTCGCGAGCACCACCAGCCGGCGCGTCCATCCATGTATCTGCTCGGCGGCAATATCGCCCAGCTGGATGATCCGCACACAAGCATCAGCCGGTGACAGCAACAGACGCACCACCGCCATGACGACACGGGTGATCACATAGGCGTAAACGAACTCGCGGGTAACCAGATGGGTACGCGCATCCAGCCCCGGCAACAGTTGCAGGACCAACGCCGCAATGCCGAAAAACAGCCCCAAAGGCAACAGGTCGAGCACAAAACCGGCAAAGGCAAAGGGCAGCCTGCGTAACGCCCTCATTTCGGACTCGATAGGTGCTGCGGCAGCCGGCGCTGAAACAGGCTGCTCAACAACCTCCACCGGCGAGTCCGCAGCAGAATCATGGGGGCCGACCGACACCGCCTCCACATATTCCACCCCATCGCGCTGGGTCTGGACCAGTGCAGTACGACTGTCGAGCGGTCGCAGTGCAGCAAGGGCAACGGGGTCGCTGGTGTCCGGAACGGGTCCAGGAATAGGCGCTGACTCGGGCACGCGGGACTCGGCCTGGTTGGCGCTGCTTATCAAACTGCTCACGGATCTGCGCAGCAAACGGCGCAGCAGCCATTCCAGACACAGGCCGATGCCGAAGACGATAGCCAGATCAATCAGCGTCTGCAGCGCCAACATGCGCCCCACCTCATTGAGGAAGGTGGTGTGGAACCAGGAGGGTAAATCAGCCAGCGCCCGGGCAATCCGTACCAGCTGCGCATGCAGCCCATCAGTCCAATCGCCGACCTGATCCATCGTGCGGGCGACCAGACCACCCTCCTCCAGCGGCACTATGGCGCTTAACGGCGACTCCTCCACAGCCGGCGCTTCATCATCGGCCAGCGCCTCGCTGGCTATAACCTCCAACGCCCGCACCACTTCATTCCGCCGCTCGTCATCCTGCAGCGTATCGAGCACCTGTCGCGCTTGTGCCGGATCCAACTCTGTTTGGTCAGCCGTTTGTGCCGACACCGCAGCGACCGGCATGAACAACAGAGCCAGCATCAACACAACAAACCCAGGCAGTTTCGATATCAGCATAATATCCGTCCCTAATAAACCTTGCCGGTCCGCCAGGCAGGCCAGCTGTTCACTATTCGAACCTACCCAGGCCGTTTGGGTTCAGCTTTATGCCAACCGGGCGTCGAGACTGTTCTGCGCCAGACGCCGGGCCTGATCTTCTGTCATCCTCAGGCTCTCATGCAAAGCCATGAAGTTCTCATTCACATAGCCGCCAAAGTAAGCCGGATCGTCAGAATTCACCGTAACGTTCACGCCCTGCTCCAACAGGCTCAGGATGTTGTGGTCTCGCATATCATCAAATACACGAAGCTTGACGTTGGACAATGGACAGACGGTCAGCGGGATCTGTTCGTCGATCAATCGCTCAATGAGCTTAGGATCTTCCGCAGCGCGTACGCCATGATCAATGCGACTGACCTTGAGCAGATCCAGCGCTTGCCAGATGTAGTCCGGCGGCCCCTCTTCACCGGCATGAGCAACTGCCAGGAACCCTTCAGCACGAGCCTTGGCAAAGACCCGTTCGAACTTGCTGGGCGGATGCCCAAGCTCCGAACTGTCGAGCCCGACGGCAAAGAAAGCATCCCGATACGGCAAAGCCTGAGCGAACGTCTCGAAGGCATCATCCTCACTCAAGTGCCGTAGAAAGCTCAGGATCAGTCCGCCGCCGATACCCAGCTGCCTCTTTCCATCACGCAGCGCTGTGCTAATCCCCTCGAGAGCCACCTCGAATGGAATACCCCGTTCGGTGTGCGTCTGAGGGTCATAGAACGGCTCGACATGCACCACCCCCTGCGCATGGCAACGCTGCAGGTAGGCCCAGGTAAGGTCGTAGAAATCCTGCTCCGTGCGCAAGACATTCGCGCCCTGATAGTAGAGATCAAGGAATTCCTGGAGATTGCCAAAGGTATAAGCCCCCCGCAGGGCATCTACATCCGCCCAGGGCAGACTGATACCGTTACGCCCGGCAAGATCAAAGAGCAGTTCTGGCTCGAGTGAGCCCTCGAGATGCATATGCAGCTCTGCCTTGGGTAAAGCTGCCAACCATTGTTCGTTCATTCCCACCTCCGCGCCGAGACGCTATCCGACCAGCATAAACAAAAAGCCCCACACCATTTTCAGGTTGTGGGGCTTTTTGTGGGATAGCAATCAAAAACCTGTGAAGTCATTGATTGACCCGTCATTTGGCGGAGAGTCAGGGATTCGAACCCTGGGAACAGTTGCCTGTTCAACGGATTTCGAATCCGTCCCGTTCGACCACTCCGGCAACTCTCCAAGTCGGCGCGCATGATAGCAGCTTCACTACGGCCGATAAAGCGTTAAGACAGCGGAACACCCAGTCTTTGAGCGACTTCTTCGTAGGCTTCGATGACGCCACCGAGGCCCTGACGGAAGCGATCCTTATCCATCTTCTTGCCGGTTTCCTTATCCCACAGGCGGCAGCCGTCGGGGCTGAATTCGTCACCGAGAACGATCTCACCCTTGAACACACCGAACTCCAGCTTGAAGTCGGCCAACAACAGACCGGCATCATCGAAGGCCTGCTTGAGGACGTCGTTGACCTGCAGGGTCAGTTCGCGCATACGCACCAGCTGCTCGGCTGTCGCCCAGCCGAAGGTCACAACGTGGGATTCGTTGATGAAAGGGTCACCCTTGGCGTCGTTCTTGAGGAACAATTCGAAGGTCGGCGGAGACAGCTCCTGACCTTCTTCGATCCCCAGGCGCTTGACCAGACTGCCGGTGGCGTAGTTACGCACCACACACTCAACCGGAATCATATCGAGCTTCTTGACCAGGCATTCGGTATCGGACAACAGCGTGTCGAACTGAGTCGGTATGCCAGCGTCCTGCAGCTTCTGCATGATGAAGGCATTGAAGCGGTTGTTGACCATGCCCTTGCGTTCCAGCTGTTCGATCCTCTTGCCGTCAAAGGCCGAGGTGTCGTTGCGGAACAGGAGGATCAGACGGTCCGGGTCGTCGGTGGTGTAAACCGATTTGGCCTTGCCGCGATAGAGTTCAGTGCGTTTTTCCATTATCGGCTCCTGATGCGCGCGAAAAGATGGTGGTGGTTCATAGGGTCTCTTTTTCCAGCAACACAGGTCGTGAAATATCAACAGACCCTATGTTCTGCCAAGGCAGACCCTGATTTTGTAATGCCAACCGCAACTCGCCCTCCCAGCCATCCAATACTCTGGACAGCTCGCCAAGGGCAAGCTCTGGCCGGTTGTTCTTTTCACTGATGTGAGCGATGGCAACGTGTTGCAGTGCGCTCATGTCGATCGATTCAAGCAGTCCCGCTGCCTGTTGATTGCTCAGATGCCCGAGGCTGCCTCCTACCCTCGCCCGCAGAAAGGGCGGATAGGGGCCGTTGGCCAGCATGAGCGGATCATAGTTGGCTTCAAGAAACAGTGCATCCAGACCGCTGTACATTTCCGTGATCAGCGGGGTAATCATACCGGTGTCAGTGAGTACGCCCAGACGATGACAACCACTGTCAAAAATAAACTGACAAGGCTCGCGCGCATCATGGGGCACCGGAACCGGCGTGACCCGGATATCACCGATCACCAAATCCTGACCAAAGCGGATCAGCTCAACCGGCAACCCTGTGTCACCCATGCCAAGGTAGGTGCCTGCCGTCATATACACCGGCAGACTGTAACGCGTGGCCAGTCGCTCGACACCTTTGATGTGGTCCGAATGTTCGTGGGTGACCAGTATCGCTGTCAGCTGTCGTGGACTCAGGCCTGCTGCAGCCAGCCGCTGTTCGGTGGCGCGCAAACTGAAACCGCAATCCACCAACAGCCGGGTCCGACCATGTTCAATCAGAGTGGCGTTGCCTCGACTGCCACTCCCGAGCGAGCAGTAGCGCATCTCAGTTCAAATTATCATGAATCCGGCGGAGCAATTCCCTGGCTTGGCTGGAGTCAGTGCTGGTGTCGATGTTGTCTTCCACGGTGACCTGGACCCGATTACCCACCGACGTCAGACGCACCTGGGTACGCTGTGCGCTGTCTTGCTCAGGCTGCTTGTCACGACCGAACAGGCGACCGAAGAAACCGGGTTTGTCATCCTCGACAGCGCTCTGCTCAGGGTTGACGTAGTACACACCGGCGCTGCGGTTGATATCGGCAACCTGGATGTCCGCCTTGGCCAACGCCTGGCCGACTGCTGCCCAGGCACGATTGAAGTCGCTGGGGATATTCAGCACCGGATTGCCGGCACCGTCCTGATCCAAGGTACTGCGCCGCGCTGCCGGAGCATCACCCACGGTCGACAATGCAGCCGAATCCAGGTCGCCGGCTTGGCTCAGGTAGGTTTCCAGCTCGGCCAGTACGGCGCGCTCAAGATTGCTGTTATCCGAAGCAGCAGGCCACTCAGCCCGGTCGCTGCCCTGGCTGCGCTGCATGTGCAGCACTTTGATTTCGCTGCTGCCCGACTGCACGCCCGGCTCCACACGAATACGGAAACGCTGTTCCTGACCATCGGTACGGCGGTTGGGCCCAACGGCTGGCAACAAACGGCGCATCAAGGCATTGTCAGCGTCTTCCTCAAAGGCCAGCCAATCTGTTTCCATCTCGCCCAGCGTGGCGGACTCACTGGCGACGGGGACCTGGTACTCACTCAGGAATTGTCGTACCTGTGGCCACAGACCTGTCGGTTCGCGCTGCGCCAGCAGCCAGCGGTCACCACCGTTCTGCTGCATGGAAAATTCGCTGAAATCCGCACCGACATTCAGCGCTTGCGGGCGCGGCAGCTGGAATTTCTCTTCGCTGGTGACGCCCAGCTGACCTGGCACCGGCAGCAGGTCGCCTATGGGCTTGCTGTTCAGTTCGACAGGTACCGTCATGCGCGGCTCGATGACAGCGGACTGGTAGTCCGAACCGCGGTCACGGAAATAACCTTCTTCACCGAACAGATAACCACAGCCGCTCAGGCCAGCGCTGATCACTACCAGGGTCAGTGCATTGAGCACAGGCTTCATTTGGAATTCCTTGATTGTATGATTCTCAGAGTCACAGCAAGCCGCACTGCTGCATGGCCTCGCGCACTACCGGCTGGCAGCCCGCACTGAGACTGGTCAGCGGCAGACGCAGACCGTCCTCGATCAGGCCCATTTCATGCAGCGCCCACTTCACCGGAATCGGATTGGACTCGATGAACAGCTGTTTGTGCAAAGGCATCAGCAGGTCATTCAAACGGCGGGCAGTGTCGGCATCGCCGTGCAATGCGGCAATACACAGATCATGCATGGCCTTGGGTGCGACGTTGGCAGTAACCGAGATATTGCCCTTGCCGCCCAGGAGAATCAGCTCCACCGCGGTAGGGTCGTCACCCGAATACACAGCCATGCGCTCACCAACGCGTTCAATCACTTCGCGGGCACGCTGCAGGTCGCCGGTGGCTTCCTTGATGCCGATGATATTGGGAATATCTGCCAGCCGTACCACGGTATCGGGCAGCATGTCGCAGGCGGTTCGCCCGGGCACGTTATACAGAATTTGCGGAATGGCCACTGCTTCGGCAATGAATTTGAAGTGCTGATAAAGCCCTTCCTGAGTGGGCTTGTTGTAGTACGGCGTAACCAGCAGACAGGCGTCTGCACCCACGCTGCGTGCCGCTTCAGTCAGCTCGACCGCTTCACTGGTGGAGTTGGCTCCCGTCCCGGCGATGACCGGAATCCGCCCGGCGACCTGATCGACCACGCGGCGGATGACCTCTTTGTGCTCATCCATATCCAGCGTGGCAGACTCTCCTGATGTGCCGACCGCGACGATACCATCGGTGCCCTGCTCCAGATGAAAGTCGATGATACGCTCAAGCGCTTGCCAGTCCAGGCTGCCACGCGAGTCCATGGGGGTTACCAGCGCCACAAGGCTGCCTGAAATCATGCAAGGGCTCCACAAGAAATAGATTGATCAGCAATGGTACTTTCGCCATGGTTCCAGCACAAGGGACGACGGCTGCGTTAAGCCTATAAACAGCAGTAAAACTGATGGTTGAACCGCCGACGACAGACGGGGACAATAGGCAGCTTGTCAGCAGGCCTCGTTTGGACTGCCGACCCGGCAATCCAGTCTTTGAGGAATCTTATGTCCACAGCGCCCAGCCCCCAGGAGCAATTTCTGGTAATCAATGCCATGGGGCAACAAACCACTGCAATGGCCAGCATGCTGACGCGCCTCTGCATGGAGCAGCGTTGCCTGATTGTCAGTAGCCGAATGAGCCGACACGGCACCTGCACTGCTCTGTTGCTGCAAGTGAGCGGCAATTGGGATGCCTTGGCTCGACTGGAGACGTTGCTGCCGGCGCTGGCCAAGCGCGAACACCTGACATTATCCCTGTATCGCAGCAATGCATTGGAAGAGCGCCCTTCTGCGCTGCCCTACAATGTCTTCGTTACAGCTGGCCAACGGCCCGAACTGGTCGCCGAACTGTGCTCCTTTTTCCAGCATCTGGAGATCGATATCGAGGAGATGTTCAGCTTTACCTACATGGCCCAACACACCGGCACCGCCATGCTGAATCTGACGCTGACCATCGCCATCCCGGTAAAGACTCAACTCAGCTGGCTACGCGAACAGTTCCTCGACTTCTGCGATGAGCTCAACCTGGACGCCGTCATAGAACCCTGGCGTCCCCTTCACTGATTTCGATAATGAGGCTGTCAATGAGCATCAAACCGGATTCCACCCTGCCCGACTTCACAGTGCAGGCCACCAGCAGCAAGACCGTCACTCTCTCGGAGCTGGCCGGCAATAAAGTCGTGATCTATTTTTACCCCAAGGATCACACTCCTGGCTGCACCACTCAGGGGCAGGATTTCCGTGACATGCATGAGCAGTTTCTGGCAGCCGACACCGTGGTCTTCGGTGTCTCCCGGGACAGCTTGCGCACTCATGAAAACTTCCGTGCCAAGCAGAATTTCCCGTTCGAACTGATCAGCGATGCCGATGAGACCCTGTGCCGCCTGTTCGATGTAATTCGTCAGAAGAAGCTGTATGGCAAGGAATACGAAGGTATCGAGCGCAGCACCTTCCTGATTGACCGCGAAGGGGTACTGCGTCGTGAATGGCGCAAGGTGAAAGTACCCGGCCACGTTGCCGAAGTACTCGAAGCGGCGCGTGAACTGGCGTAAATGCCTTACCACGGGCAGCCTCCACGGCTGCCTTGCTCAAGCTTCTCAACGACATCCCGCCTGAAAACCCACGCTTACATGCGTATCACTTGTCCAGCGTCACCTGAATGGTTTCGCTCAACCCCTTCCAGCGGGGCAGGACATCTTCCGGCGGCGGGGTGAAGTCGTTGAGGTTGTCCAGTCCTTTCTGGAAGGTGAATATCTGCACCGCGATCAGCGGATTGAGCAGCCCGCCAGTATGTGCCAAGGCAAACCAGGCCCGCTCCTGTTCGCCGGACTCCGGCTTGGGATCCAACCGCCAGCCCTCCAGCCCCGCCAGGCGATCACCGATATAGCTGGGTTCGATAAAGCGCGTCAGCTTCCATTTGGTGCCGTCGTAGCCGGGTCGGTAATCGGTGTCGTAGGTGCCGGTGGTGGGTTGGGTCTGCCACGGGTCATTGGCTGAAGCTGTAACCAGGGTGAATATCACATTAGGTGTGCTGGTAAAACGCAGACTGTTCTTGATTGAATAGGCTGTCTTGCCGTCGTCGGCGATAAAGCCATAGGGAAAGCAGATACCGGGACCTTCAGGTACTTCATATAAGTCACGAGGGCGAAAGCGTGCCATCAGGTCCTTGAACGCTTCGGCGCCGGTCCCATCAACAGCCCCCTGGCGCATGGCAAAGTAGTAAACGCGTTGATTGCGGTATACATAACCGAACCCCGGGAAGTCACCGCCGAGGAAGTAAGCGTCGGGGATACCAAGGTCATGCTCGCGCGGAATTGCGTTCGGTATTTGGGCTTCCAGATTCTTGATGGTCTGTTCAAGTTCCACAAGCTCCTCGGGACCGTAGCCCATGCCCGGAAGCTTTGCGAGACGACGTTTGTTGGTTTCTAGTCGCTCCTGCAGCTGCTTCTGATAGCGCATGCCGGTACCTTTCTGATAACCAACAGCGGCTTCAAATTCCGAGCGCTCGACAATATCACTTACGTGGATGACCAAGCCGTTGAAGTCATAGGAGGCAAGGTCACCTTTGGCGCCGACTTTCAAACCAAAACCATGTCCCCCGCCGTCCGAAACTCGATGGATGTAGTCAGCATGAAAGGTAGCCCACTCTAGTTCTTCCGGCACCTCGAATGTCATGCGGCCCAAACATTCCTGCCGAAGCGTGTCTGCCGCTGCAAGGTTGAGGGACAGGCAAAGTAGAATCGCAAAAATAGGCCTGGTCATGTGGTTAAGTTCCTCTATCCTGGCGCCAACCTTAGCGATCCAGTGTCACCCGAATGCTTTCGCTCAATGCCTTCCAGCGCGACAGGACGTCTTCCGGGGGTGGGGTGAATTCGGTGAGGTTGTCCAGTCCTTTCTGGAAGGTGAATATCTGCACCGCGATCAGCGGATTGAGCAGCCCGCCGGTATGTGCCAGGGCAAACCAGGCGCGCTCCTGTTCGCCGGACTCCGGCTTGGGGTCCAACCGCCAGCCCTCCAGCCCCGCCAGACGATCACCGATATAGCTGGGCTCGATAAAGCGCGTCAGCTTCCATTTGGTGCCGTCGTAACCGGGGCGGTAGTCGGTGTCGTAGGTGCCGGTGGTGGGTTGGGTCTGCCGAGGGTCATTGGCCGAAGCTGTGACCAGGGTGAATATCACATTGGGTGTGCTGGTGAAGCGCAGGCTGTTCTTGATCGAATAGGCTGTCTTGCCGTCATCGGCAATAAAGCCATAGGGAAAGCAGATACCGGGACCTTCAGGTACTTCATATAAGTCACGGGGCCGAAAACGCGCCATCAGGTCCTTGAACGCTTCAACACCGGTTCCATCGACAGCTCCCTGGCGCATGGCGAAGTAATAGACCCGTTGATTGCGATACACATAGCCGAACCCCGGAAAATCACCGCCAAGGAAATAAGCGTCGGGGATGCCGAGGTCGTGTTCTCTGGGGATGGTCAGGGGAATATCTTTCTCAATCTGCTCAAGATCTTTCTCAAAGCCATCTATATAGTCTTGGGTGATATCCACACCAGCTGCAGCCTGCTCTCTCAATGAAACGATAATTTGTTTATAGCTTTCCGCTTTCTCCATCAGAGTTTTTTGATACCGCATGCCCGTCCCTTTCTGATATCCGACAGCGGCCTCGAATTCTGATCGAGCGACGATATCGCTGACGCGGATGACCACGCCGTTGAAGTCATAGGAGGCAAGATCACCTTTGGCAGCAACCTTGGATGTGAAGTTATGCCCTCCTCCCGACGAGATTCTAAATGTACGCTCAGCATCATAGGTGGCCCACTCCATTTCTTCCGGCACATCAAAGGTCAAACGACCTAGACACTCCTGGCGCGGGCTCTCGGCAGCGGTAAAACCGGAGGGCAAGCAAAGTATGACTGCAAAAATGAGCCTGATCATGTGGTTGAATCCCTTTGTCCCGGTATTGGTGCCGCCGCACTGGCAGTAAAACGATTGCTCTGTCGCCTGATCAGTTGAGTCAGTATGGTCAGGTTGATACCCGAGTCGTTGTTCTCGCCGCGAGTCCATTGAATCGGTAACTGACAGATAAATCCTTGTACACCCTGGGGTCGAGCGTAAGCTCGAGGCGGCAGATGAATATCGCCTCGCCAGAATGCTGCTTCATAAGGCATAGCTTCCATCAAATTTCCGCCCACCCTGAGATCCTCCAGATCTTGATATCCCCAGGTCGGCCATATAGATGCGGGAAAACCATCGGGGTATTTCGACGTATCCGGCATATTACGTCGCTGGACCTGGCTGATATTGCGTGGAATAAAGTCGAAAGATCGCTCGTAAATATCTTGATTTTGACGCGCAACCGTTTTGATGGCCTGCCAGGTACTCATTGCCGCGGGCTGACTTAGGCAAGCGGCCAAGGCAGTGGCTGGCTGCACTTTGGAAGCCTTGCTCAAACTCAACCCAAAATGCTTTCTCCACAAATCCACCCGCAGCTCATGCACCGCCTTGCTGACCTGTTGGGGGTTCTTGCCATCCAGCTTCACCGTGACCGGCGTACTGTCACGCACAATCACCGCCAATTCGGAGTCGCGTGGGCCGAGCAGGCTGCGATCGTTGATGTTGGCGCTGCCGAGAATGGCCACACGGTCATCGGCGATCAGCAGCTTGCTGTGAACATAGATCTGCTCGGTTACCACACGGCCGTCCAGCTCATCCCATGTGCGCAGGTTCAGCAGGGTCAGGTAGCGGCTCCAGTCCTGCAGTTCATAGACCGGACGGTTGTCGGATCCGCGCCGCTCTATAATCCGCTCGGCCTCGTCCCGACTGATCCCTCGGTCCAGTAGCCCGCGAATGCCCATGCGGCGCTGGATCCGCTTGATCAGGCTTTGCTCCCCAAACGCGAGGCTCTGCATGGTCAGGTGAACCTGATGCATGATATTAGGCACATTAAGCGGGCCTTCCGGGTGAACCGGCAGAATCATGTAAACATGAAACGGCCTGTGTTCGTCGATAGCGCGACCAATACGCTCTGCCAGCGCCTTGCCGATATCGTTGATCACACCCTGCTGCACTTCACCCAACCGGTGGCTGAGCCAGCCTTGCGCATTGAGCCCCCACATACCGAACAGTTGGTCGAGAAAGTCGCTGCTTTCCTTATCGGCGTTGCGTGATATGGCGTCTATCTCTACCCAGTTCAAACGCCAGATATCCCTGGCCTTCAGGGCTTCACGCAAGCCCACCCGGAGCACCAGATCCTGGCGAAGAGTTTTAGGGTCGCGAAGGCTCGCCATTGGACCTGAAAGCGGAACATCTTCAAAAAGCTCACCTTCCCGACCGAACTCGGTCTGAAAGAACTGATTCTCGATATAAATGAACTGTTGCGCACTGGAGATCGCCTGCAACATGGCGATCTTGCAGTTGGCCTGTATGCCACGGCTCTCAAACCCAGGAAGTACTGGCAGACTGACCGACGCCTGACGGCGACCAACCTGCTCCTGACTGAGCATCCTCTCCCCAGCGCTACGCAGTACCTGCACGCTGACGCCACCGAGAACGGATTCAGGGTAGGTAGGCAGGCGTTGTGGGTCTGCAATCCAGACTGGAGTGGGTTGCTTCAGGTCCAGACGA
This sequence comes from Pseudomonas sp. FME51, assembly GCF_014897305.1. Lineage (NCBI taxonomy): Bacteria > Pseudomonadati > Pseudomonadota > Gammaproteobacteria > Pseudomonadales > Pseudomonadaceae > Pseudomonas > Pseudomonas sp. FME51. Next base: position 50,590 of record NZ_JABUYN010000005.1, read on the forward strand.
ATAAAGTTATCGTTATCCAGGAAGTGATGCAGATGTGCCTTGCGGATCAATAGGTTGAGCCAGGTCATGACCGTTTCAAGAGCCCTGCTGACTATGGCGGTATCTTGTGGTGCCGGCGTATTGGCCAGATACGCTTGTTGACCATTCCATCGGTCAATGAAGTTACGCGACAGATCATATACCGATGGTCCGCAGATGCTGCAATGCACGTCCTGCCAGGGCATCCGTGGCTGGTCTTCCGCCAGACAACTGTTATCGGGGGATGATAACGGCTGGGCGTGCTCAAGCAGATAGGGAAAAGGCGCCTGATTGTCGCTCGTCTGCTCTTGCAGAAGACCGTACAGATGCCACAGCACCGAGCTACCCAGTTCATTGACCTTGGGGACCAGATCAGCCGGCAAGGTATCGAATGAAGCGCCAGACAGTAGTCTGAATACTTGCCCGATATCTGTTTCCGACATCCACAGGTTGATCAGATGAATGCTCTTGATCCGCAGCGCCACGGTCATGTTACCTGGGGTGCGCTGCAGCTCCGCCAACCATAGCTGCAGTCGCTCCTTCAATTCAGGGCTGCCCGGCAAGTCATCGACTACCAACTGTATCAGTTCAGACGTGGCACGTATGGACCGCTCCAGGAACCTGTATTTGAGTTCAGCAACGGCCCTCCGACCCCGCTCCAAAGTACCGCCAAACCTCTCCACACCTTGCTGGATGGACTGCACGATGGGCAACGGCGGCCCGCGGAAGAAATCGAGAACATGGTTGATGCTATTGCCCATTTGAGCCCGGGTGGGCATCGGCACGGGCCCACCAAGCGCGGGCTTGGACAGATCGAACAGCGCCGCCATGATTAGACCGGTGCGGCTGACATGCCCATCCAACTCCATCCAACCGAGCTTGGGCAAACCGGGGTTGTAGGCATCATTGCCCAGTCTGTCAGCGCTGGTCAGACTGAAGTTGTTGTCATCTCGACGTCCATAAGCCAGATCGATACCACCGACATAGCCCAGGGTGTTATCGATCACCACGCTTTTCTGATGATGCGAAAAGGTTGCGCCAAGACCTTTCATATCACTTTGCTGAATCGCCGGTGTGCAGAATGCGCGCGGCCCTCCGTCCAATCCCGCGTTCAGCTGAAATATCGCCAACATGGTTTCGATATCATAGGTGCCTACGCTGCTGCCGGGGCTCAGCCAAGGCATGACATACACTCGCAGTTGCGGCTTGCTGGTCAGTGCCTGGTGCAAGCATCGCCAGAGCGTACGCTCGCCATCCAGCAATACGTCGTAGTTCACCTGCCAACCAGTGATGAAGATGCAGCGCTCGGCTTTGCCTATCGCGCCGGCCAGGTCTTTGAAGTAATCCTCACCCGTAGTGAAGAACTGCACCTGGTTACCCGTTCGTTTGGCGGCAAATGCCGAGTCGTCGCTGATAAAAAAGTCCGGCGCCGAATAGGCGGCAAGGGCCTCGCCATCCTGCTGATTGATCTGGTTGACTTGCTTGGCGCGGACGCCGTTGTATGCAGTGGTTTCAGTCATGCTCAATCAACCCCTGGATTGCAGATGGGTATAAAGGTCCGCCGCGCACTGACTGTCCTCTTTGCTTCGCTGGGCAAATAAGGGCGCGTTGCACTGAGCGGGGTTAACACTGTCGCTGTAATCCAGGGCAGCCATGGCTACGCTGTCCGCATGCCAGCTCTCCTGTTCGATATGCATGCTCAATTTCACACGCTGGCCTGGATAGCACAGCCAGATAGGGCCGGATGTTCGATAGTGATCGGACAGCGTGTGCTGCTGACCGTCATCCAGCAGCACACGGCCTTGCCCATCGCTCTCGCCTTCAAAAAGCACCTCACCCTCTCCGCGGATCAGTTGCCAGGGGGTATGCGCCAGCGGAAAACCATCTTCGCCCGGCACATCCAACAACTGCATATTGAAACGGTATTCGGTCGGCTCCCGGTCCTGTTGCGCAGCCACTGAATTAGCCTGAGCCCTGCCAAGCTGACGGCCGACCAGATCAAGCGCCGCCGCAACCGGAACAATCGGCAAGCGGATGTCCAAGCCACTCCCCTGTCCTGCCGCTCCTCCCGTGTTGATCTTGATTGTCGGCCCACGCAGCGTTATGCCGCTCGGAGCCAGTTTGATGAACGAGCCGCCAGCGTTGAGCGTCATTTCCATGCCGGCTTCGATAACCATTTTCTGACCAACCTTGAGATGGATCTCGCGGCCGGCGTCGAGTAAGTGGGCAGTACCGATCTTGACGTGCTGGTTGTTGGCAACGGTCAGGTGGTCGTCGGCTTTGATCTCGGTTTTGCGGTCGGCGTGGGTGGTGTGGTGTTCTTCTGCCAGCAGTTCGGTGTAGCTGTTGGCTTCGGCGCGGTCGTGGCGTTCGTTGCCGACGCGGATATGCTGGTCATGCTGGATGTTCTGGTCCCAGTCACGCTGGGCGTGGATGAAGATCTGTTCTTCACCGGCCTTGTCGTCGATGCGCAATTCGTTGAAGCCGTCGCCGCCGGGCGTGCTGAGGGTTTTGAAGACGCTGCGGGTTTTGTGTTCCGGCAGGTTGTACGGGACTTGATGGGTCTTGTGGTACAGGCAGCCGGTGATCAGTGGTTGGTCGGGGTCGCCTTCGAGAAAGCTGACCAGCACTTCCATGCCGACTCGCGGGATCGTGATGCCACCGTAGCGGTCTCCGGCCCAGTTGCTGGCGACTCTGAGCCAGCAACTGGTCTTGTCGTTGGCCTGGCCGTGGCGGTCCCAGTGGAACTGGACTTTGACGCGGCCGTATTCGTCGCAGTGGATTTCTTCGGTTTCGGGGCCGGTGACGACGGCGGATTGGCTGCCGGCGATGGTTTGTTTCTTGTGGTCTGTTTGAGGACGGAAATTCACATCCCACGGGGTGGCGGTGAAGGTGTTGCGGTAGCCTTGGGTGAAGCCATCCTCGGACTGGGTATTGCTGGTAACCGACTCTTCCAAGACCTGGGGCTGTTTGCCTTCGTGTTTGACGGAGGTCAGGAGCCAGAGGTCGTTCCAGCCTTCTCGTGGGTGTTCAGCCAGAGCCAGAAAATGCCCGCTGATCAACAAGGGCTGGTCACTTTCGCCGTGGACCAGTCGGTAGTCGCTGCGGTGGGTTTCCAGGGTTCTTGTGGCGAGGTGCGCGCCGCGGTCGCGGTGCATGAAGCGGCCGGGGTAGGCGTAGTCTTCCAGTGCAGGCAGGACTTCGCTTTGCGCTGCGCTTTCCATCAGCAGCCGCGGCTTCTCGAAGTTGTAGTCGCGGCGGGTGACGTGGCTTGGGCGAGTTTGCAGGCGCAGGTTGAAGCGCTTGATGACCGGTTCGTCGGCGACCATGCCGCTGCCTTGATTGAACTTGGTTGCCGGCAGTGTGGGGAAGAGGGTCTGGTCTTCGCCAAACACCAGCTGATGCCCGTCAGGGCTGTGCTGGAAGTGGTAGTGGATGCCCTCTTCTTCGCACAGGCGCTGGATGAAGTGCAGGTCGGTTTCGCCGTACTGGGTGCAATAAACTCGTTCGGGGCCTTCTTCGCGCAGCTGGAACCGAAAGGAGTCGGTGAAAATACCGTGGCCCTTGAGTACCTCGGTGATGATCTGCGGCACGCTGCGGTGCTGGAAGATCCGCTGGTTGGTGGCGTGCTGCAGATAGGCCAGACGCGGAACCAGGGTGATGCGGTAGCGGGTCAGGCGTTTGCCGGATTCACCCTGGGCGATGCTGTGGATGAGGCCGTGTACCCCTTTGCCCGGACCGGCATAGCTGAGAAACACCGGCTGGTGCAGCAGGCTTTCGATATCCAGATCGGGGCGTTCGCTGACCAGGTCCAGCTCGAAGCAATAAGGCTGGCTGATGGCTTCGGTGCCTAGAAAGGACAACACCTTGAAGTCGTGGTCTATGCGGGGAATGTCGAGCGTGAAATACGCGGTATTGGCCGGGGCGAACATCCTGTGTTCCTTCGTCTGACGAACAAAGTTGCCGTTATATCAGAATCCGGACAGGCGGGCCGACTCGGGGAAACAGAGGTGTGATGCAGTTGGCAGGAATGAATAATCCGAACCAAATCTTTCTCGAAATTACCCCTCTTCTCTCGCACCAGCCTTGCGCAACCAATAGTGAAACTCCCCGTCCTGCTCGTCGGCACGCAACAACGAATGTCCCGCCAATTCAGAAAATCTCGCTATATCACGCTGCGAGCCGGCGTCGGTGGCGCATAGATAGAGCACCTGCCCAGAGGCCATGCCGTTCAGCGCCAGCTTGGCGCGCAGCAGCGGCAGCGGACAGGAAAGCCCGCGGGCATCCACAGACTGATCCGCCTGCAGTTCATTGTTTCCATCAATCATGTGTTTCTCCCGACAAGCAGCTGTTTCCGTTTCATCACGGGACGGCAAGTATACCGCTGCTTGATCGACGGCAGACAATCCAGGCAAAAATGGGTTAGTGTCTATCCTTATTTCGTCACCATTTCAGAGTCTGTCCATGCAATGTATCAAAGCGGCCAAAATGCCTATCAGAGCTCTGCTGTTCTCGCTGATGACCGTTATTGCAGTACCCGCCACCGCTGAATTCAATCTGCCTTCGCTGGGTGATACCAGCTCGTCGATCATGTCGCGCGAACAGGAATACCAGCTCGGGCGCGCCTGGCTATCCATGCTCCGCGGCTCGGTACGCACCCTGGAAGACCCGCTACTGAAGGATTACATCGAGTCGCATGTGTTCGGCCTGGCGGAAACCAGCCAACTGGATGATCGGCGGTTGACCTTTGTTGCCATCAATAGCCCGCAACTCAACGCCTTTGCAGCCCCTGGCGGCGTCATAGGGATCAACGGCGGGTTGTTTCTGCATGCCCATACCGAAGCAGAGTTCGCCTCGGTCATGGCGCATGAGCTGGCTCACTTGTCCCAGCGGCACTTCGCCCGCGGTTTGCAGCATCAACAGCAGAACCGTATCCCGCTCATGACCGCCATGCTCGCCAGCATCATCCTCGCAGCCAGCGGTGGCGGCGATGCCGGTTTCGCGGCGCTGGCTTCAACTCAGGCGGCGGCAATTCAAGAACAACGGCGCTTTTCCCGGCAGAACGAGCAGGAAGCCGATCGCATCGGCCTGCTCAACCTGAAGCAGGCCGGCTTCGATCCCAACGCGATGCCGAATATGTTCGAGCGGCTTGCCAAACTGAGCCGCTTCAGCCGCACTCCGCCGGAATTTTTGCTGACCCACCCGGTCAGCCAGTCCCGGATCGCCGATTCGCGCAACCGCGCTGGCCAGCTCAACAACGATGGTCGCTTGGACAGTCTGTACTACCAGATGATGCGCGCCCGTGTGCAGCTGTTCTATGAGGACAGCCCCGGCCTGGCGACACAGCGATTCCGTGCGCTACTGGACCAACATGAAGGTGATCACTCTGCCGCACGCTACGGTCTGGTGCTGGCGCTGACTCGCGGCGGACAATATGACGCTGCAGAGGAAGAACTGGAGCCTTTGCTGGCCGAGCACCCGAACAACATTGCCGTACAGTTGGCCAGGGTTGAACTGGATAACAGTCGCAATCAACTGGATGCGGCCCTGGCGCGTCTGGACCGGCTGCTGCAAACCCAACCCGACAACTACCCACTATTGAATGCCAAAGCCGATGTGTTATTGCGCATGCGCGACTATTCCGCCGCCGAGCGCGTAACAGATCGTCTGGCGCGGCTGCGCCCTGAAGACCCGGACGTATGGTATCTGGTATCGGAAATCCGTGGACTGGCGAAGAATATTCTGGGCGTGCATCAGGCCCGTGCGGAATACTTCATGCTGGCTGGCGACCTGGATCAGGCGGACCAGCAGCTGGAGCAAGCGTTGAAGCTTGCCGTCAATTTCGTGGTCAGTTCCCGCATCAACGCGCGCCAGGAAGAGGTCGCGCGTCGACGGGAGATCATCAAAAGCTTCTGATCAGAGATTGCGGGTAAAGTTGAGCATCCGCTCCAGTGGACGTACCGCAGCAGGAATCAGCTCTTCCGGCACCAGAATCTCATTGCTGCCCTGCTCCAGGCTTTGCAGCAGACGCGGCAGGGTATTCATCGCCATCCATGGGCAGTTGGCGCAGCTGCGGCAGGTAGCGCCGTCGCCCGCGGTAGGTGCATCGATCAACCTGCGACCAGGCGCCGCCTGCTGCATCTTGTAGAAAATGCCCTTGTCGGTAGCCACGATGAATGTCGGGTTCGGCAGCTCCCGAGTGGCGTTGATCAGCTGACTGGTTGAGCCCACCACATCAGCCAGCTCCACGACCGACGCCGGGGATTCCGGATGCACGAGAATGGCCGCCTCAGGATAGACAGCCTTGAGGTCCAGTAGTGCCTGGGCCTTGAACTCCTCATGCACGATGCAGGCGCCATCCCACAACAGCATATCGGCTCCGGTCTGGCTCTGGATATAACCACCCAGGTGCTTGTCCGGCGCCCACAGGATCTTTTCGCCTTTGTCCATCAGACTCTCGACAATCGGCAAGGCGCAGCTGGAGGTGACAACCCAGTCAGCACGCGCCTTCACGGCGGCGGATGTATTGGCGTAGACCACCACAGTGCGATCGGGATGCTGATCACAGAAGGCCGAAAACTCATCAATCGGACAGCCGATATCCAGTGAGCAGGTAGCGTCCAGCGTGGGCATCAGCACGCGCTTCTCCGGGCTCAGGATCTTGGCGGTTTCGCCCATGAAACGTACACCCGCTACCACCAGCGTGCTGGCCGGATGATTCTTGCCGAAACGCGCCATTTCCAGTGAGTCGGAAACACAGCCACCGGTTTCCTCTGCCAGCTCCTGCAGCAGCGGATCAGTGTAATAATGCGCGACCAATACCGCATTATGGGCTTTCAATGCCGCGGCGATGCGTACCTTGTAATCGGCTTTCTCGGCATCGCTCAGCGGCGCCGGCTGCTTTGCGGCCAGATGGGCCTGCACCAGCAACCTTTCGGAAATCTGAGACATCTAACAACCCCTCCGGGAATGGAACGGCGACATCATACCACGGTCGCCCTCATCTACCGATGCACAGCGCGAACACGACTGGAACTCCCTGCAACGAAGCGAGTCAAGGATTACAAGGGGACAGGCACACACAACAAGGCAGGATTCCCATGTTCAGACACGTACCCGGTCTTTTCTACTCGCCCAACGCCACCTGGAATCGCATTCACGATGACATCGAGCGCAGCCCATGCAGCTTCATTCCGCTGTTGTTGCTCGGCTCACTGGTTCCTGCACTGTGCATCTACTATGGTGCGTCGGTGGCCGGCTGGTCACTCTTCGGCTCCGAACAGCAGAAGTTTCTCAGCCAACGTAGTGCTGCGCTACTGGCGGTGGCGGTGTGGCTAGCCTACATCACCAACGTCGTCATCATGGGCTGGATGGTTCGCTGGGTGCTGTTTCGTACACCAGTACGCCCTTCCGCTCTACGCGGCATGGCCTTCGCCACCTTCCTGTCGATGCCATTTATGCTGGGGGCGCTGGCAGCCCTGCTCCCGGAGCGCTGGCTCATTCTGTTGGTCATTCCGATAGTCGCAGGATATTCAGCATTGCATTTATATCTGGGGCTGCCGATTTTCATGCGGCTGAGCAAGCCCCAGGCCTACTTTCATGCAACCTGCATTCTGGCGGTGGGCCTGCTGACCATGCTGGTCGTTGGTCTGTTCTATCTGGAAAGCTGGCGGGCGATTGCCCCACCCGGGGATTATCAGGGTATCGAAGAACAGCGCATCGAGCAGACCTTACCCTGACGTACAGGTCTGCAGAAATACGATCAGATCCACCTCTTCCGGTTTGAGCCAGCGCCGCCTGGCTCGACCAGAACTCCAGCTCACCTTGCCCAGCTCACCTCTGAGATAAACATCCAAGATCGCAGGATGGATGTAACATTTACGGCACACTGTCGGGGTATTACCCAACTCGGCGGCAACCAGCTTCACCACCTCGGCCACGGCCTGTTTGCTCGATGAGCGCCCCTGCGCCGTGAGTTCAAGCAGGCTGGCCAGCGCCAGAGTGCTGCCAGCCCAGGTGCGATAATCCTTGGCAGTGAACTCGGCGCCAGCGATCTCGTGCAGACAGTCGTTGATATCCGATGAGCTGACCGAACAAGATTGACCGTCATCATCCAGATACTGGAACAAATGCTGCCCGGGCAATTCTCGGCAGCGACGCAGGATCCGCGCCAACCGCGGATGACGCAGGCTTACCTGATGCTCCACCCCACTTTTTCCGCGGAAGCGAAAACGGATATTGTCGCCGCGCAGACTCAAGTGACGGTTGCGCAGTGTCGTCAGACCATAGGATTTGTTCTGGCGGGCATACTCCTGATTACCGACACGTACGCATGTTTCATCTAGCAGCATGATGACGGCGGCGACTACCTTCTCCCGGTTCAGCTGACGTACCCTGAGGCGCTTGTCCAACTCTCGACGCAAGCCGGACAAGGCATTACCGAAGGCTAACAAGCGCTCGTACTTGGCCGCATCGCGCACTTCGCGCCACAATGGATGGTAACGATACTGTTTGCGACCGCGGGCATCTCGACCGGTGGCCTGGAGATGGCCAAGGGGGTCACGGCAGATCCACACGTCCCGATAGGCAGGCGGAATCGCCAGTGTGTTGATACGTTGGGCAATGGCCTTATCGCGGATGCGCAGGCCGTATTCATCAAAATAGACAGCAGCGCCGTTCAAAATCTTTCGGCTGAAACCCGGCGCGCTGTCGGTGACATAATGCAGTGCCGGCGGGCACCAAGCTGGGGATTCCGCAGCCGCCGGCATCATGGTCTACATCGTTCAGCTACGGGCGCGTTCAGCATCGCGTAGCATCTTCACCTGATCGTGGTTGCGCAGCACGCCATCGTACTGACGTTGTACAACCTGGCGAATGTCCTCCGGCAAGGCCTTTTCCAGAGCCTTGTGGTAACTCTTCTTGGCAACGTCTTCACCCCGCTCGCATTCGTTGAGGATCGCCTCGTCATCCTTGCCGGTCACAGCCGACTTCAGATCGACCCACCGACGGTGCAGATCACCGCTCACGCTGGTGCTGTCTTCCGGGTCACCGCCCAGACGAATGACGATCGACTGCAGCTCCTGGGCGGCCTGGGCGCACTGCGCGGCGCGTTCGGTAAACAGATTCTTCAGCTCCGGGCGTTTGATATCCTCGGCACAGGTACGAAAGCCTGCCTCGCCGTCCTTGCTGGTTTCAATCAGGTCGTTCAGCGTGGAAATCACTTCTTTCGAATCAATGGTATTCATAAAACAACTCCTGCTCTTACGCTGAGTGGTATTACAAATGACCCTGCGGATGCGGAGCGGGTTCAACCTGATTTCAGAATTGCCCAGCGTGCAAATAACATGAACGCTGCTGAAGAAAGTCGAGATGGAGTTGGCTATTCACATCACCACCGAAGAAGAAAAGAAATATTCGTCAACGCAGCCAAACTGATGAGCGAAGAGCAATTGCTGACATTGGGAAAGCAGATGGAAGAAAGGAAGAATAGTCTGAAGAAAGCGGCCTGAGGCCTGATACAGCAGGAGGATACAAAATGGTGGGTCGTGTAGGATTCGAACCTACGACCAATTGGTTAAAAGCCAACTGCTCTACCAACTGAGCTAACGACCCGTTTGATGCGCGATATCTTACTGATTTATCAGTGAAACTCAAGATTTTTTTTAAGTATTTTCCGGTGTATCCAACCCGTACACCGGATCTATTCTTGATCCGCTCGCCAGGCGGATATCACTGCAGGTTGTTCAGCTCACGGCGCGCCAGCTGGGCTGCGGAGGCGTCAGGATGTTTGCTGAGCACTTCCTGGTATAGCTGTGCCGCCTTGGTCGAGTTACCCAGGCGCCGCTCAACTTCGGCCAGCTTGTACAGGGCGTCGGCCTCCTTACGGTGGCCGCCGTACTGGCTGATCACCTTAGCGAAGGCCTGACCGGCAGATTCCAGATCGGATTGCACCAAATAGACTTCGCCCAGCCAATATTGCGCGTTACCAGCATAATCACTTTGGGGGTAACGACGCAGGAAGGCGCTGAAGGCCATTTCAGCCTTTTCAAAATCACGCGCCTTGACCTGATCGAAGGCCGCTTCATAAAGCAGCTTCTCGCGCGCCGGGTCAGCTTCAGCCGGTGCTTGAGAGGTCGCGTCCGGTTTGGCCGGCGTTACTGGCGGCAAACTGTTGCGATTGGCAGACTCGTTCGGGCCTGACGGCGCGGGCGAACCTGTGGAAATAGATGAGAGTCGGCGATCAATATCCTGATAACGATCAAGCTGATCCTTTTCCAACGTCTTCAGTCGATGCTCCTGCTCTTCAAGCAGGCCACGCAGCATGGAAACTTCCCTCTGCATTTGATCCATCTGCTGCATAAGCTGGCCCTCTATCGAGAGGCCAGCCGAGGACGATCGGGCATCAGGCAGTGACTGGGCCTGCGGCTGGTAGCTCGGCGCATTACTGCCCGAGCTACCCTCCATTACCGGAACCTGAGCCATTGCCGTCACCGGCAATAGCAGACAACCCAGTACTAATCCTTGATACCCTTTCATGCGACCTCTTATTTACGCAGTTCTACACGACGGTTCTGGGACCATGCTTCTTCGCCAGTACCAGTGACAGCTGCTTTCTCTTCGCCATAGGAGATCAGCTCCAGCTGTGCTGGGGAAACACCCTGCAGAACCAGATAACGCTGAACAGCTGCGGCACGACGCTCACCCAGAGCCATGTTGTACTCACGAGTACCACGCTCGTCGGTGTGGCCTTCCAGCGCTACGCGGTTGCCTTGTGCCTTGAGGTCCTTGGAGTGTACGTCCAGGGCACGCATGGCTTCAGGCTTCAGATCAGAGCTGTCGAACTCGAAGTAGAAAGTGGTGATGGCGCGCAGAGCCGCTTCTTCGCTGCTGACGTTGCTGCTGCCAGCCGAAGAAGTGGAGCTGCTGTCATAACCAGCGTTCGGATCAACTGCACCGGTGCCGGCAGCATCACCGCCCTTGGAGGAACAGCCAACCACAACGCCGAAAGCGACAACCAGAGCTGCAAACTTGCCGAACTTGATAACTTCCATCATAGACTCCTGATAAACCCCGTTTGGTTTAGTGTTGGTATACCCTATGGCAGGTATGGGGACCATGATGGCACGCGCAGGTCTGTGAACTTCGTCGGAATTTCCGAGCGCGCACGACCATTGGTCGAAACCAGCATAAGTACACCCCGTCCCTGTTGACGGGTAGCGTAAATTAACATAGTGCCGTTCGGTGCGACAGTAGGCGACTCATCCAACGACGTTTCTGTTAATACTTTCAGATTGCCGCGTTCCAGATCCTGGGTGGCAATATGAAAATTCCTGTTGCCTTCCTGCCGGTGAACCATAACCATGGTTCGCCCATCAAACGACAGCTTGGCATTGGCATTATAGTTGCCCACGAAAGTCAGGCGCTCTGCATTGCCACTATTCAAATTCTGTTTGTAAATCTGCGGCCGCCCTCCCCGATCGGAGGTGAATACCAGCGTATTGTTATCCAGCCAGGTCGGCTCGGTATCAATCGCATAGTGATTGGTTACCCGGCGCATTTGTTTACTTGCCAGATCCATGACGTAAATTTCCGGGTTGCCGTCACGTGATAATACAAATGCCAGTCGTTTTCCGTCCGGCGACCAGGCCGGCGCACCGTTGAGCCCCTCAAAACTGGTAACACGTTCACGCCGTCCGGTCTGGATGTAATGCACGAAGATTTCCGGCCGCCGTGACTCGAACGAGACGTAAGCGATGCGTTGTCCGTCCGGCGCATAGGACGGCGTCAGAATCGGTTCCCGTGATTGCAGCAGAGTCACCGTACGAGCACCGTCATAGTCCGAGCGCTGCAGGGTATAGCGAATGTTATCAGCCGAAAAACGCTCGGCCGCCACATACAGCAGCTTGGTGTTGAACGCCCCCTTGATGCCGGTGATCTCCTCGAACACCTCATCACTCACCCGGTGAGCCATATCCCGCAGCTGATTCTGGCTGCCACTGACCGTTCTGGACATGAGCAGCTGTTCCCGAGCTACGCTGTACAGATGGTATTGCAGCTGGTAACCCGTCGTCGTACCGGTTATTTGTCCGGCCAGCACATATTCAACACCCAGCATTTTCCAGTCGCGCGGGAATATCTCCTCGGCGCGGGTCGGCTGGCTGAGCATGTTTTCCCGAGCGAACGGCGTGAACATACCGGAGTTGCGCAAATCATTTGCCGTAACTTCAGCCAGGTCCTCAGTCAACGGCGTACCGCCCTGCCAGCCGAAAGGAACAACCGCGATGGGCGTCGCCCGATCGCTGCCTCGAGTGATTTCGATGGCGTCCTGAGCCAGCGCAACCTGCGCCAGGAGCAGCATGGCAACACAGGTCAGCCAGTACTTCATGGTTTTCATCAAAATGCCAAATCCTCTGGTTTGAAGCGTAACGTACGCTGTCTGTACAAACGATCGAAAGCAGCCGGGCTTTCCCTGGACAGCTGTTGCATTTCCGGAATGCGGCCTACATTCCGTACAGCCTGCACTGCGGATTGATCGAATCCGGCATCACCGCTGGAACGTTGCACCACCACATCGGTGATATCACCCGATGGCAACATACTGATCCGCACCTCAACAACCATGCCATTTCGTGCCGTGGGCGGACGCCGCCATTGCTCACTGACATAACGGCGAATGACATCATCGTAGCTGGCAGCCACCTCATCGCCAATCTGGTCAGCCTGCGCCTGCTGGTATTGCGTCTCGGATGCCAACAACTCGGCTAATGCCGAAGCCTTGGCCTCTTCCTGCTCGCGCTTGAGCTTGGCTACGCGATCAGCTTCGGCCTTGGCAGCAGCCTCGGCTTTACGCTTGGCATCCTCTGCCGCCTTGCGCTTGGCTTCATCCGCTTTGCGTTTGACCTCTTCAGCCTCTTTACGTTTCGCCGCTTCTTCGGCTGCCTTTTTCTTTGCAGCCTCGTCATCAGCAAGCTTCTTCGCTGCATCAGCTTTGCGCTTGGCCTCCTCGGCCTTCTGTTTTTCGACCTGTTCAGCCTGCTGACGTTCCTTGGCTTCCTTTTCTTCGGCTGCCGTGGCGGCTGCAGCCGCCGCCTGACGTTGTTCCGTTGCTGCGGCAGCCGATGCTGCGCGCTGCGCTGCTTCCTGCTCCTGTTGCTGTTTCTGCTGCTGGCGCTTCAGCTCCTCAGCTTCATGGCGCTGGGCCGCAGTGCGCGCAGCCTCACCCGCGATCTTCTGATCGGTCTGGGTAGTCGCCGGGCTCTTGGAGTTCAGCTGCACCAGAGTGGCCTGCACGATCGGCTTGGCAGGCTCGAACTCGGGTGCCGAACTGAAGGACACAAAGAGGAAGATCAACACCAACAGATGCAGCCCCACCGCCTTGATGATCGACGGTGCAAAACGCTCCTGGCTGGGTTCCGAAATACGGTCGCGGTTACTCACGGCGCCTCGGTAATCAAGCCGACATTAGGCACACCTGCCTCCTGCAGGGATGCCATGGCAGTAACGACTACACCGTAATTCACCTCGCGATCCCCCCGAATGTAGACCAGCGTATCCGGACGCGCGCGCATGATCTTGGTTACCCCGTCGGTCATTTCTTCCAGCGAGACCGCAGCATCAGTCTGGCTCTCGGTGTCCACCGTCTCGCCCAGGTTCCAGTAGTAGGTGCCATCCGCGAGCACAGACAAGGTCAATACCTGCTGGTTGGTATCGGACGGCAGAATCTCGCTGGACACCTGGGGCAAGTCAACCTTCACGCCTTGATTGAGCATGGGCGCGGTCACCATGAAGATCACCAGCAGCACGAGCATCACGTCGATGTAGGGCACGACGTTCATTTCGGCTACCGGCTTGCGTTTCTGGCGTCTGCCTCTGTGTTGCATGCTCACTCCCCTTCGCTGGCATGCACGCGGCGATGCAGGATGCTGGAGAACTCATCGGCAAAGGTGTAATAGTGGCTGATCAAGGTTTCCGAGCGCGCTGCAAAGCGGTTATAGGCGATGACTGCAGGAATCGCCGCGAACAGGCCGATCGCGGTGGCGATCAGCGCCTCGGCAATCCCCGGCGCTACGGTAGCCAGCGTTGCTTGCTGCACAGTGGCCAGACCACGGAATGAGTTCATAATGCCCCACACGGTGCCGAACAGGCCAATATAGGGGCTGGTGGACCCTACGGTGGCCAGAAATGGCAGGTGTTGGTCGAGTTTTTCTTCCTCACGGGAAATCGCGACCCGCATGGACCGCTGCACGGCATCCATCACCGCCTCTGGATCCACGCCCGGCTGCTGACGCATACGCGAGAACTCTTTGAACCCCGCGCGAAATATCTGCTCCAGACCGGAGTCCGGATCTGGATTACCGGTGACCTGGCGATAGAGCTTGGACAGATCGATGCCAGACCAGAAGCGATCCTCGAAATCATCCAACGCCTTCTTCGCCGAGCGCAGCACGGAACTGCGTTGAAAAATCAACACCCAGGACGCGATGGACGCTGCCAACAGCGTCAGCATGACCAGTTGCACCAGCACGCTGGCACCGCTTATGAGGTGCCACATCGACATTTGATCAGCTTGCACTCTTTGCCTCTCCTTGCTCTTGCTTCTCTTGGTCACCCTGCTTCGCCGCAAAGGCGTTGCTCAGGGCAACTGGAATGATTCTGGGTTTGTACTGATCGGCGCTGACGCAGGCAACCAATACTTCTCCTTCACACAACAATTTCCCATCCGTTCGCCGAACCTGCTGAGCGAAGCGGACACTCGCGCGCTTGAGTTCCAAGACAGCGGCGCTGACCACAAGTTCATCGTCCAGACACGCAGGTGCGTGGTAACGGGCGCTTACCGAGTGGACCACAAAGATGATATTTTCGCGTTGCAGCGCGCTTTGATCAAACCCCAGGGAACGGACCAACTCAGTGCGGGCGCGCTCCATGAACTTCAGATAATTGACGTAATAGACAATGCCGCCGGCATCGGTATCCTCAAAATAGACACGGGCCCTGAGCGCGAATGGCTGCCCTGAAATGTCAGACGGCATAATGTAGGGCCAAGTGGATTGTTTGCATAGCGCGTTTGTCTCCAAATCGAAAATATATTTGACTCAAGGGTCTGAATCGCGCCCCAGGATCACTGACTGAACAGGTCGCCGGCTTGCTGTTCCATGGTCGCAGGCAGATTCATGCCGAAATGCAGGTAGGCATGCCGGGTGACCACACGACCGCGTGGCGTGCGCATGATGAAGCCCTGCTGGATCAGAAAAGGCTCAAGCACATCTTCGATGGTATGCCGCTCCTCACTGATGGCTGCAGCCAGACTATCGATACCGACGGGGCCACCATCAAACTTGTCGATCATCGCCAGCAACAGACGACGATCCATATGATCAAAACCCTGTGCGTCCACATCGAGTAGATCCAGCGCCTTGTCGGCAATCTCACGGGTGATGCTGCCCTGCCCGCGCACCTCGGCGAAATCGCGTACCCGACGCAAGAGTCGATTGGCAATACGCGGCGTTCCCCGCGACCGACGGGCGATTTCGAAGGCACCATCCGGATGGATCTTCAGACCGAGAATACCGGCAGAACGGGAAACGATGGTGGCCAGATCCTCGACGCCATAGAACTCCAGACGCTGCACAATCCCGAAGCGATCACGCAGCGGGTTGGTCAGCATACCGGCGCGGGTAGTGGCGCCCACCAGCGTGAATGGCGGCAGATCCAGCTTGATGGAGCGCGCGGCGGGGCCTTCGCCGATCATGATATCGAGCTGATAATCCTCCATCGCCGGGTAGAGAATCTCCTCAACCACCGGAGAAAGTCGGTGAATCTCGTCGACAAACAAGACATCGCCCTCTTCCAGACTGGTGAGCATGGCGGCAAGATCGCCCGCCCGCTCCAACACCGGCCCTGAGGTACTCTTGATCTTCACGCCCATTTCCTGAGCGATGATATTGGCCAGTGTGGTTTTGCCCAGGCCCGGAGGCCCGAAAATCAACACATGGTCCAGCGCTTCATTACGGCCCCTGGCTGCCGCCATGAACAGCTCCATCTGCTCGCGCACGGCAGGCTGGCCAATATAGTCGGCCAAGCGGTACGGACGGATGGCCCGATCAATGATTTCTTCCTGCTGCCTTGGTGCAGCAGCGATCAAACGGTCTTCTTCCAGCATGGGGTTTCCGTGGCACTTCGATTAATAAGCTAAGGTCTATCGAGAAATTAAACCATGCCCTTCAAGGCGCGGCGAATCAACTCTTCACTGCTGAGTCCTTCTTCCTTGATATTGGCAACGGCACGACTCGCTTCCTGTGGTTTGTAACCCAGTGCGATCAGCGCACTGACCGCATCAGCCGTGCCGGACATCGCAGTCGGCGCTCCACTGTCTGCGGCAAGTGGCACCGCCGCGCCTGGAAGATCCTCCCAGGCCTTGAATTTGTCCTTCAGCTCGACCAGCAAGCGCTCGGCAGTTTTCTTGCCCACTCCCGGCACCCGTACCAGTGCACTGGTGTCCTGAGCCTGAACAGCACGGATCAGCTCCTCCACCTCCAGCCCGGACATCAAGGCCAGCGCCAACTTAGGCCCAACACCGTTGAGTCTGATCAGCTCGCGAAACAGTGCACGATCACGCTTTTCGGCAAAGGCATACAGTAGCTGAGCATCCTCACGTACCACGAGATGGGTGTGCAGAGTCGTTTTCTCGCCCACCGCCGGCAGTCGGTAGAAAGTACTCATGGGTGCGTCTACCTCGTAGCCCACACCATTCACATCCAACAAGATCTGCGGCGGTTGTTTTTCCAACAAAATACCGGTGAGTCGACCTATCATCTATCTATACTCCCTTCAGCGTCGTCGCATGCGACCGTTACGCAATCCTAAAAGCCCGCCACCCACCTGCTCTTTCAACCCTATGGAGTGAGCATGACACAGGGCTATCGCCAGTGCGTCGGCCGCATCTGCCTGCGGCGTACCAGACAGCCCAAGCAGCTGAGTGACCATATGCTGCACCTGGGTCTTATCCGCAGCGCCGGTACCCACCACTGCCTGCTTTACCTGGCGGGCGGTATACTCATGCACCTCCAGCCCAGCGTTCACGGCGGCGACTATGGCGGCGCCACGTGCCTGCCCCAACTTGAGCGCGGAATCGGGGTTGCGCGCCATGAATACCTGTTCGATGCTCAGCACCTGCGGCTGATATTTGCCGATCAGCTCGCTGAGGTTATCGAAGATGTGCTTCAGGCGTTCCGGAAAGGGCCCGTCACCCAGGCGAATGCAGCCGGACGTAACATATTCGCACCCATCACGCCCCTCGCGAACAATACCGAAGCCGGTAATCCGAGAGCCGGGATCTATACCGAGGATCAGTGCCATGCGCTCAATCCTCCATAGGGGGCATGAAAAAGGGAGGCCATGCCTCCCCTCCCATCTTGCCGATTGTGCCGACGATGTCGGTCACTCCATTTGCTCCAGCACATCATCCGGAATATCGGCGTTGGAGTAGACGTTCTGCACGTCATCCAGGTCTTCCAGCATATCAATCAGTTGAATGACCTTCTGCGCCGTGTCCAGGTCCAGTGATGTCGTAGTAGCAGGAATCATGCTGATCTCTGCCGCCTCGCTGGAAAAACCCGCCGCATCCAACGCATCCTTGACCACACCGAAATCTTCGAAAGCGGTCAATACATCGATGGAGCCGTCATCATTATTGATGACATCTTCCGCACCTGCCTCCAGTGCTGCTTCCATCAGGGCTTCTTCGTCAGCGCCCGGTGCGTAGCTGATCTGGCCACGCCGGGTAAACAGGTAAGCGACCGAGCCATCAGTGCCGAGATTGCCGCCGCTCTTGTTGAAAGCATGGCGCACTTCAGCCACGGTACGGTTGCGATTATCCGTCATCACCTCGACCAGCACCGCCACCCCGCCGGCACCGTAACCTTCATAGGTCAGCTCTTCCATATTGTCGGCATCATTGCTGCCGGCACCACGGGCGATAGCGCGGTCGATGGTATCGCGCGTCATGTTCGCGGTCAGCGCCTTGTCCACCGCCGCACGCAACCGCGGGTTATCCGCAGGTATCGGGCCGCCGAGCTTGGCCGCCACCGTCAGCTCACGGATCAGCTTGGTGAAAACCTTGCCGCGTTTGGCGTCCTGCGCTGCCTTGCGATGCTTGATATTGGCCCACTTGGAATGACCAGCCATGACATAACTCCACTAACTCGATAACGTCAGTCGCCGGCGCACCGGCGACACTCCAGCAAACTTACTCGACCCTGGGCTGCTCGCGCAGACGAATGCTCAGTTCGCGCAGTGCTTTGGCGTCCACCACACCCGGCGCCTGAGTCATGACACAGGCAGCACTCTGGGTTTTCGGGAAGGCAATGACTTCGCGGATCGACTGCGCACCCGTCACCAACATAACCAGACGGTCCAGACCAAAGGCCAGACCACCGTGCGGCGGCGCACCGTACTTCAGAGCGTCGAGCAGGAAGCCGAACTTCTCTTGCTGCTCCTCGGCACTGATACCGAGAATATCGAACACCGCCTGCTGCATTTCCCGACGGTGAATACGGATGGAGCCGCCACCCAGTTCGGTGCCGTTGAGCACCATGTCGTAGGCGCGCGAAAGCGCCGTGGCCGGATTGGCCTGCAACTCTTCGGGTGAGCATTTGGGCGCGGTGAACGGGTGGTGCAGTGCACTGAGGCTACCGTCATCGTTCTCTTCGAACATCGGGAAGTCAACTACCCACAACGGTGCCCATTCACAGGTCAGCAGATTCAGATCATGACCCAGACGGATACGCAATGCGCCCAGCGCCTCGGAAACAATCTTCGCCTGATCCGCGCCAAAGAACACGATATCTCCATCCACTGCGCCGACGCGATCGAGAATCACATTGAGATTATCCTCAGGGATGAATTTGACGATCGGCGACTGCAGACCTTCAACACCTTTGGCACGCTCATTGACCTTGATATAGGCCAACCCCTTGGCACCGTAGATGCCAACGAACTTGGTGTAGTCGTCGATCTGCTTGCGAGGCATGGCGGCGCCGCCAGGAACGCGCAGCGCGGCAACGCGACCCTTGGGATCCTTGGCCGGGCCACTGAAGACCTTGAAATCAACCTCGGTCAATTGGTCAGCCACGTCCACCAGCTCCAGCGGGTTGCGCAGATCCGGCTTGTCCGAACCATAGCGGCGCTGAGCCTCTTCGAAGGTCATGTGCGGGAAGTCGCCCAGGTCCACATCCAGCACTTCCTTGAACAGACCGCGGATCATGCCCTCGGTCAGGCCCATGATGTCCTGTTCGTCGAGGAAGCTGGTCTCGATATCGATCTGAGTGAATTCCGGCTGCCGGTCGGCACGCAGGTCTTCGTCGCGGAAGCACTTGGCAATCTGATAGTAACGATCGAAGCCTGCCACCATCAGCAGTTGTTTGAACAGCTGCGGGGATTGCGGCAAAGCAAAGAAGTTGCCGGGGTGGGTGCGGCTCGGCACCAGGTAATCACGGGCACCCTCTGGCGTAGCACGGGTCAGGATCGGCGTTTCCACGTCAAGGAAACCATTGTCATCCAGGTAGCGGCGAATGCTGCTGGTAATGCGCGAGCGCAACTTCAGTTTGGCAGCCATTTCCGGGCGGCGCAGATCGATGAAACGATAACGCAGACGAGTTTCTTCGCCGACATCGGAATACTCGTCCAGCGGGAACGGCGGAGTCTCGGCCTGATTCAGCACTTCCAGTTCGTAGCCGAGCACCTCAATCGCACCAGAGGCCATGTTCGGGTTGACCGCACCGGCCGGACGCGGGCGCACCTTGCCACGTACCTTGACCACGAACTCGCTGCGCACCCGGTCGGCCAAGGCAAAAGTGTCTTCCCGATCCGGATCGAACACCACCTGGGCCAGACCTTCACGATCACGGATATCCAGAAAGATCACCCCACCATGGTCGCGGCGGCGATGGACCCAGCCGCAGAGTGTGATTTCCTGGTCCGCCAGTGTTTCGTTCAACTGGCCGCAATAGTGGGTACGCATCATGGTGTGGAATCCTGTTGTCGACAGAGCGGCTGCGTCCTGGCCAAGCGGCTTGGCCCATGCGTCAGCGCGGATAGATAAAAGCGCCATAATATACCCGAAGTGACCTGCCTCAGGCGAGCATTGCCGGCGACACAAGCTTCACAGTCCGACTCAATGCCGAGGATTAGCAAACAAGACTTGAGCAAGACCCGCTACGGCATATACTGATTGAACATTTTTCGCTGCAACTCAGGAGATGCAAATGAAGATTGATATCGGTATCAACCAGAAGGATCGGGAGCAAATCGCTGAGGGTCTGTCCCACCTGCTGGCGGACACCTATACCCTGTATCTGAAAACCCATAACTTCCATTGGAACGTCAAAGGGCCAATGTTCCAGACCCTGCACACCATGTTCGAAGGCCAGTACACCGAACTGGCGGCAGCTGTCGACGAGATTGCCGAGCGCATCCGTACCCTGGGTTTCCCCGCACCCGGTACCTATAAGGCATTCGCCAAACTGAGTTCAATCAAGGAAGAGGACGGCGTGCCAGAAGCGACCGACATGATCCGCCTATTGGTGGAAGGTCATGAAACCTGCGCCCGCACCGCCCGCGAAGCATTTCCGGCATGCGAGAAAGCCAGTGACGAGCCCAGCGCCGACCTGCTGACCCAGCGCATGCAGGCCCATGAAAAAACCGCATGGATGCTGCGCAGCCTTCTGGAAAAGTGAACTCTTGCGGGGCGGATTATCTTCCGCCCCTGCTTTACCCCTTCATCCTCTTTGTGACAGCAACGTTTTCAGGTTAGAGTGCGCACCCGGCCATAACACAACTACCGCCGGATCCGTCATAGCCACCGTTGCAACAGGATGAATCGTTTTGAACAGTATCCGTTACCTTCACTTGATCGTCGGCCTGGCAGCACTGCTGTCCGGTCTCTATTTAAGCGTGCCCTTCTTCAGTCAGAATGGCCTCATCGACCTTTCAGCAATCTCCGCCATGCTGTTGGGGCTGGTCAATATTCAGCAATTCAGCAATACCAACCGCAGCCGCTCCCCCATACGCAATACCCTGTCCGTTCTCGGCTCGGTGTTACTGCTGATCGGCGCGCTGGTTCCGCTGGTGACATTATTAGCCAACCCGGCAGCCGGTACCTTGCTGACCCTGGCGATCGGCATCAGCGTCGCCGGCGTCTGTCTTTTTGCCGCACTCACGTTGACCGGCATGTTGCCCCGCCCGACCCGCTCACATCGCATGGACGACAATGCACGGGAAATGGGAACGGTGAAGTGGTTCAACACCAGCAAGGGTTTCGGCTTCATCTCACGGGACCAGGGTGAAGATGTCTTCGTGCACTTCCGTGCGATCCGTGGCGAAGGACACCGTGTATTGCTGGAAGGTCAGCGGGTAGAGTTCGTCGTGGCACACCGCGAGAAAGGCTTGCAGGCCGAAGACGTCGAGCCACTGGACTGAACTGCCGTCAGTAATGGGGCGGAGGCTGATCATCCTCCGCATCCCCCGGCATGGATGCCGCAAGATCAGCCTGCCGGCGGGCCACCAACTCCAAAGCCCGCCGCAGTTTTCCAAGTTCCAACTCCTGGCGACTCACCACATCATTCAGCGCTTGTATGGTGTCATCCTGAAACGCCAGGCGCACTTCCAGCTCATCCATTCTCGCTATCAATTGCTCAGTCACTTGAACTGCTCCGCATAAGTGAAGTTGGTTGTCAGCACCTGTTTCAACCGCTGTATACATCCGTTCAACTGCTCTTCGTCGTAGGCCACCGCAGGCAACTTGCCCCAAACTGGGGCAGGCCAGGCCGCATCGTGCCGATATCGCACGACATGGTGCACATGTAACTGGCTGACCATATTACCGAGCGTTGCGATATTGATCTTGTGCGCTGAAAAAGCATCTTTCAACGCCTCTGCCAGCGCGCATGATTCATCCAGTAACTGCTGGCGGTCGGCCTGAGCCAGCTGAAATACCTCAGTGATGTCCTCGCGCCGGGGCACCAGCACGAACCACGGATATTGCATATCGTTGATAAGCAAAAGAGTACTTAACTCAAAGTCACCTACCCAAAGGCCATCATTGACGAGTTGTGGATGCAGACTGTACATAATGACTTCCTTACAGGGAATGGGTTATGAATCCTGCCAAAGCGTGAGGTAGATCAAAGAAATGAGGCATGGACCCGCTAAGCTCTTGCTCTATAAAACAATCATACACCAGGCGATAAAGTTACCGAGATGAATGCATAAGCCAAACGCAGATTTTTTACGTATCGCTTTAGCATTTCCTCGACTTTGATGCTTTACTTAAAGACGACATGGATCTGAAAGAACCTGCTCAAGGGAATCCAGCCAGAGCACCTCTTTTCAAATGAAGGAGCACACGACAATGAAAAACACTGTTAAATGGAGTTCTGTTGCCCTGGCGGTCGCCATGGGGAACGGTCTTATCGCAACTCAGGCTGTAGCGCAAGGCGAAGGATTCGTTGAAGGAGCCAGCGCCACCCTGGAAAGCCGCACGCTGTATTTCAACCGTGATTTCAGGGATCCAGGCCAAACCAACCAGAACGGTTCAGTGAGCCGTGGAGAAGAAGCCGCAACCGGCTTCAGACTCAACTTTCAGTCTGGTTACACCCAAGGTCCTGTCGGTCTGGGTGCGGACGTACTGGCCCTGGCTGGCATCAAGCTCGACAGTAGCGGCGGTCATAACGGTAAGCTGAATATGCTGCCGACTGATTCCAGTGGTGACACCGTTGCAGAATATGCAGAAATCCGTGGTGCAGTCAAAGCCAACATCGCTGGCGATACCGTTCTGCGTTATGGTGTGCACCTGACCGAAAACCCGGTCATCAATTATGAAGATGCCCGGCTGCTGCCCAACCATTATTTCGGCTACAGCATCACCAACACCTCCATCGACGGCCTGCTTGTAGAGGCCGGGCGCATGACGGATCGTGGCGAAATGGGCATGTCTTCGCAGCGCGAAGGTGCCTTCGATGGTGTTGAAGACCAGAACGTTGATTATTTGGGTGGTACTTACGAGTTTGCTGATAATCTCAGCGCCTCGCTGTATACCTCCAAAGCCGAAGACCTGTGGAAGCGTCACTTTGCCGGCATTGCGCACACTGCCGATCTGGCAAACGACATGAGCCTGACGACTGACCTGTCCTACTACAAGACCTCGGATGACAGTCTTGCAGGTAGCAATTCCGGGATGGGTTATGACAACGACGCGGCATCACTGGCATTCAGCCTGGGCGCAGGCTTCCATGACTTCACTGTTGCCTACCAACACATGAGCGGTGATGCTGGTTTCGAGTACTTCGACTCCGGTATTTACCTGGCCAACTCAATCCAGGTACTCGATTTCAACGCCAAGGATGAACGCTCCTGGCAAGCACGTTATGACTATGACTTTGAAGGCATGGGTATCCCCGGCCTGACTTTCATGACTCGCTATGTCAAAGGTAACAATATCGATACCGCTCCTGGCGTCAGCGATACACGCTGGGAACGCGATACCGATATCCGCTACACCGTCCAACGGGGCTTCATGCAGGGTGTAGACCTGGTTTGGCGTAATGCAACGGTGCGCCAGGCAATCGGCAGTGGCGACATCGACGAGAACCGTCTGATCGCTTCCTATACCTGGAACCTGCTCTAAGCAGTCCTGCTGTAACCAAAGAACAAACCCGGCTCCGGCCGGGTTTGTTCTTTGCGGACAATCTACCCCGTCCAAGCCTTGCATTTTCGATCTTGAGCCCGCGCAGCAGGCTATACGCCGCCATGGGACAAACGTACAATGAGCCGCATTCTTCGACTCTGCTTCCAGGACGTTCCTTTCCCATGCGTACCAGTCAATATTTGATCTCCACACTCAAGGAAACCCCCACCGACGCGACCGTCATAAGCCACCAGCTGATGCTGCGTGCCGGCATGATCCGCAAGATCGCATCGGGCCTGTATACGTGGCTGCCCATGGGCCTGCGAGTGCTGCGCAAGGCTGAGAAAGTGGTACGCGAGGAAATGGACAGTGCTGGCGCGCTCGAAGTGCTGATGCCAGCCATCCAGCCGGCAGAACTGTGGCAGGAGTCAGGTCGCTGGGAGCAGTACGGTCCTGAACTGCTCCGTCTGAAGGATCGGCATGACCGCGACTTCTGTCTCGGCCCGACCCACGAAGAAGTCATTACCGATCTTGCACGCACCGAGATCACCAGCTACAAGCAGCTGCCCCTCAACATGTACCAGATCCAGACCAAGTTCCGCGACGAAATCCGTCCGCGCTTCGGCCTGATGCGGTCCCGCGAATTCATCATGAAGGACGCCTACTCCTTCCACATGGATCAGGCATCGCTGCAGCAGACCTATGACCGCATGTACCAGGCGTACTGCAATATATTCAGCCGCCTGGGCCTGAACTACCGTCCGGTCGTCGCCGATAACGGCTCCATCGGCGGCGTAGGCTCCCATGAGTTCCATGTACTCGCTGATTCCGGCGAAGATGCCATCGTCTTTTCCGACACCGGCAGCTACGCCGCCAACATTGAGAAAGCCACAGCCCTTCCCCCCCAGGGCGAGCGCCCGGCTGCCTCCGAAGAGAAAACGCTGGTAGATACACCTAACCAGACCACGATTGAGGCGATATGCGACTTCCTCGGCTTGCCCGCAGAACGCACCGTCAAATCGCTGATCGTGCTCGGCACCACTGAAGAAGACGCGCCGCAGCCATTGGTGGCACTCATTCTGCGTGGCGATCACGAACTGAATGAAATCAAGGCCGAGAATCATCCGGCCATCCATGCACCACTGACCTTTGCCAGCGAAGCGCAGATCCAACAGGCGATCGGTTGCAAGCCCGGCTCCATCGGCCCTGCTGGCATGAACATCAAGATCATTGCCGACCACAGCGCTGCCCATCTGGCGGATTTCGTCTGTGGAGCAAACCAGGATGGCAAGCATTTCGTCGGGGTAAACTGGGATCGTGATGCGCGCTTCGATGAGACTGCCGACCTGCGCAACGTGGTGGAGGGCGACGCCAGCCCGGATGGCAATGGCACGCTGGTGATCAAGCGTGGTATCGAAGTCGGGCATATCTTCCAACTGGGCAGCAAATACAGCGAAGCCATGCAGTGCAGCGTACTCAACGAACAGGGCAAGACCTCGATTCTGAGCATGGGTTGCTACGGCATCGGTGTGTCTCGCGTTGTCGCCTCCGCCATTGAGCAACATCACGACACCCGCGGCATCCTCTGGCCTGACGCTCTGGCGCCCTTCCAGGTGACATTGATTCCAATGAAAATGGAAAGCTCCGATGCAGTGCGCGAGACAACCGAGCAGCTGTACCACGGCCTGCAGCAAGCCGGTATCGAGGTACTGCTGGATGATCGCGACAAGAAGGTCAGCCCCGGTATCAAGTTTGCCGATATGGACCTGATCGGTATTCCCCACCGCGTGGTCATCAGCGATCGCGGTCTGGCCGACGGCCAGTTAGAATACAAGTATCGCCGCGACCAGGATGCCAGCAGCATGCCGGTTGCCGATATGCTCGATTTCCTGATCGAACGCACCCGCAACCAATGAGATCTTTCGCTATGCGCCAACCGCTGCTGCCCTGGGCCTTATGGCTCTGCGCCGGCTTGAGTCTGACTGCCTGCAGTAGCCAGCCGCAAGTCTCCGGGGATGCGGCTGCACGGGTTGAGCGCGAGCTGATCAGCCACAATCTGCGTATCGATGTCGGCGAGCAATTGGTACTGACCTCGCCCCAGCGAACCATTCATGTGACCGAGCAGCTACTGCACCAGGTAACCGAATTCGACGCCCGGGATCAGCTGGTCAATCGTCTTGAAAGTTATCAGGCACTGCCATGGGCCAGCCAGCCGATCAGTTTGATTGCCGACGGCAAGCGATTCTCCCTGCAGACCGACCATGACGGCCTGCTGCGCCTGAATCTGTTGAGCGAACAGTTCATCGAGCTGGATTTCGAGAGTCTGCGCGTCATTCAGCTTGTTGCCCGTGCCGGACCGGCAATCGTGGCCGACCAGAACCTGCTGATCAGCCGCGAGCTGCGCTCGACCTTGCGTGAAGCAGTCAATCTGGTACATGACAACCTGGAAGAAAGCGATGTCGCGCAGTGGGTCTACCGCATCAATCGGCTTGACGCACTCGGTCTGGAGGAGGAATCCAATCAGCTGGAGAATATGCTGATGATGCTGACCATCGGCGACCCCGAATTGCAGACCGATTTTCTCCAAGCCCTGGAAAACAGCGAACGTCCCTGATCATGCCCCGTAACACATGGATTGTGTTCTGCCTGCTTCTAAGCCTCGCACCTGCCGCGATGCCATCCAATCTGACACAGCCGCCGGTCGACCCCGACCTGCGTGCATTGCTGATGCACACCGTCTCCCAGGCGGACAGCTTTGCCGATGCGTTTGATGCTGAAGTCTGGCTGCTGGACATGTCCACCCGGTTGCGCCGCTACATACCGGACGAAGCAGAACGGTTGGGCTTCCTGCAATTGGTTCATCGCGAAGCCCGACAAGCCGGCTTGAAGCCGGATCTGGTATTGGCGCTGATCCATGTGGAAAGTCTGTTCGACCGCTACGCCCTGTCCCGCGTGGGCGCTCAGGGGGTCATGCAGGTGATGCCGTTCTGGAAGAACGAACTGGGGCGCCCCGAAGACAACCTGATCGATCTGGCGACCAATCTGCGTTACGGCTGCACCATTCTGAAGTATTACCTCGATCGGGAGAAAGGCGACCTGCGCCGAGCCCTGGCGCGCTATAACGGCAGCCTCGGCAGCCACCGCTACCCGGACAAGGTGCAGGAATACTGGTATCGCTACTGGTACGTCAAGGACTAATCCAGCAGCGCCAACAATGTCTCCTCGGTCTGCGGTCCCGCCAGGCTATGCAACAGTTCACCTTCAGGATTGAAAACATAGGTGGTTGGCAGCACCTGGGGGCGCTCCAGTTCATAGCTGTCGACAAAGTCCTGGCCCATCACCGAAAACTGGATATCCATTGCCTCCGCCAGCTCACGTAGCTGGTCGCCACTGACGCCGTCATAATTGATCCCCAGCACCGCAACATGCGGATTCCCCTCCGCCAGCCGGTTGAATTCCGGCAGCTCATGGCGGCAGGGAGCGCACCACTCGGCCCAGTAATTGACCACGACCCAGCGACCGTCGAGGTCCGCACTACTGACCCGACTGCCCTGATGATCCAGCCATTCCCCCTCACCGCAGCCGACCAGCAGCAACGCAGCAGCCAGAACGCCGCCGCACAATCCCCTCTTCATGTGACTCCCCCCGTTGTGGATGTACTCTTGCCATCACCACTCAGCCAACTTTTTACGCTGCCAGCCATTATGTGGCGACGACTGTCTTCCAGCTCAACCAATGCCTCACGAATCGGTGGATACCAGACCTCGTCCCCTTGCAGCAACAGCGGCAAGGAAGCCACGCTCGGCAGGGCCTCAGGCAATGCTTCCAGCAACTCTGCCAGTTCCAGCTGCCCCAGGTCCCGGCTCAGCAGATAACCTCCCTGCTGAGCGCGAGTGATGATGCGCCGGGCTTCCAGCCAATCGGTCAACTGCAACCACAGCTCTTCCGACATGCGCCAGCCGACAACATTCACTCTGGCCAGATCCACTGTGTGGCCCTGCTGCTGCGCGCCGAGAAACACCCGCAGCAGGGCGAGCAAGTTGATCAGGCGAGGGTAGGTCGGGCGCTGCCAGGCTAAACTGCTGCCCAGATTGCATACCAACTCGGCGCCAAACAAAATGATCATCCAGCTGACGTAAATCCACAGCAAAAATAACGGAAAGGCGGCGAAGGCGCCGTAAATCAGCTGGAAGCTGGGAAACAACGCCACATACAGAGCGAAACAGGCCTTCGCCCCCTCGAACAACAGTGCCACCAACAGGCCACCGGAAAATGCATGTTTGAGCCGCACACGCGTATTGGGCACGGCCACGTAGATAAGGGTGAAGGCGGCGATACTCAGTAGCAGCGGCAACCAGCCCAACAATTGTCGCCACGCCGTGGCAAGCACCGCATCACCGGACAGGAAGGACAAAGAGGCCAGATAGGTGCTGACCACAAACCCCGCCCCCAACAACAGTGGCCCGAGACTCAGCACGGCCCAGTACAACAGGAAACTGGAAATACCGCGACGCGGATAACGGATCCGCCAGATGGCATTGAAGGCCTTCTCGATATTCAGCAACATCAGGAATGCGGTCACCATCAACACTGCGACACCGATACCGGTCAATTGCCGTGCCTGCTGGGAAAATACGCTGAGATACTCTCGTAGCGCGGCCCCGGTCGAAGGAACGAAATTATCGAAGATAAACCCCTCGATCTGACCACTGACCTGATTGAAAGCCGGTATCGCCGCAAGCATCGCATAGGTGACGGTCATCACCGGTACCACGGCAAACAGCGTGGTATAGGTCAGGGCCGCGGCATTCTTGGCGCAATTGTCTTCACCGAAACGCCGAAACAGATAGCGGCAGAAATGCCATAACAGTTGCAATCGAGGTGGCATTCAGGCTCCCTGACAGCCGATGTTTTGCTTAGAATAGCTTCCATACCCCGCCCGAGCCACAGCATGCGGGCCAAATCCCACCTGAATGGAGATCGCCATGTCCAGGGTACGCATCTACCACAACCCCCGCTGCTCCAAGTCGCGCCAGGCATTGGCGCTGTTGGAACAACAGGGCGATGAGCTGGAAGTCATCCATTACATAGATACCCCGCCCGACAGTGCCACCCTCAGCGCCCTGTTGCAACAACTCGGTCTCACCGCCCGCGAACTGATCCGCAAGGGCGAAGATACCTACAAGGAGCTGAACCTGGCCAATCCCGAACTCAGCGAAGCCGAGCTGGTTCAAGCCATGGAGGATTATCCACGGCTGATCGAACGTCCTATCGTTATTCGGGATGGCCGGGCCATCATCGCCCGCCCGCCGGAAAAAATTCTGGAGCTATACGCATGACCGCCCCCTATGTTCTGGTGCTGTATTACAGCCACAACGGCGCCACCGCTAAAATGGCCCGCCTGATCGCCGAAGGCGTCGAGCAGACGGGTTTGGAAGCACGCTTGCGCACCGTACCGAAGGTATCCGCCGAGACCCGCGTCAGCGCGCCAGAAATCCCTGACAGTGGGGCGCTGTACTGCACCGAGGACGACCTGAAAAACTGCGCCGCCCTGATACTCGGCAGTCCCACCCGGTTTGGCAACATGGCCGCGCCACTGAAATACTTCATTGATGGCACCAGCAGCCTATGGCTGTCGGGCAGCCTGTCCGGCAAGCCGGCCGCAGTATTCACCACCACCGCCAGCCTGCACGGCGGTCAGGAAAGCACCCTGCTATCAATGCAATTGCCGTTACTGCACCACGGCATGCTGCTGGTCGGCCTGCCTTACAGCGAAAGCGCGCTGACCGAAACCCGCGGTGGCGGCACACCCTATGGCGCCAGTCACCTGGCCGGCAGCGATGGTTCTCGTCCACTGGACAACCATGAAACCGCTCTGTGTCGTGCGCTCGGCAAACGCGTGACCACGATCACTCGTCAACTGCTGGCTGGGGCTACTCATGTCCAGAGCTGACAAGCCGCTGCCGCCGCTAAGCTATCTGCAACCACGGATACGCATCACTCGGGGCTTGTCCGCTCTGGCGTATGCTGGACTGCTGGGATGTCTGTTCGTCTACAACGCCTTCTTCGCAGACCTGCATGGCGCCAACCCGCTGGTGATCGGTGGTTTTCTGCTGATACCACTGCTGATCTTCCTGCCGGGGATCGTCACCGGCAACCCGCGGGTTCATGCATGGTTGTGCTTCGCCATCAATCTCTATTTCGTCTATGGTGTGCTGGCCTGCCTTCAGCCCGAGCGTCAGCTGTATGGCGCTATTCTGGTGGGGACCAGCGTGACCTACTTCATCGCCGCGCTGGGTTACGTGCGCTGGAGCTTCCAGGCGCAGCGGGTACGCTCGCTACAGCCTGCCACAGTTTGACTATGTGAACCTCCCGGGGGCCAGACTTGTGGGAGCGGGCTTGCCCGCGAAGCTTTTCAGCCAGCACCATTCGCGGCCAAGGCCGCTCCCACAAAGTGAATTGCTCTCATGCGGGCGCTATGCGTTACCAGCCCATTACCCGTTTGACGAACGGAATGGTAAGACGATGCTGGGCCTGCAGGGATGCTTGGTCCAGTTGCTCCAACGCCGCGAACAGCTCGTTCATGCCGCGCGCTCCACGACTGAGGATATAGCGCGCCACTTCATCAGGCAGCTGTAGTCCGCGGCGCTCAGCACGCAGCTTGAGCATCTGCTGCTTACCCTCGTCATCCAGCACCTGCAACTGATAGACCAACCCCCAACCCAAGCGTGATGCCAGATCTGGCAGATTGAAATCCAGCGCGCGGGGCGCTGCGGTCGCGGCGATCAACAACCGGCCCTGACGTTGCTGAATACGGTTATACAGGTGGAACAGCGCTTCTTCCCAATCATCCTGACCAGCCAGCGCGCCCAGGCCATCCAGACACAGCAGATCAAACTCTTCCATCCCCTCAAGCAACGCCGGCCCGTGGGCCATCAGCTCATCCAGCGGCAGGTACATCGCCAGACCGCCTGCTTCAGCCATCCGATGACAGGCAGCCTGAAGCAGATGCGAGCGGCCGCTGCCGGAAGGGCCCCACAGATAGACGCACAACTCTGCTGGCAGCTCCCGCGGATTGGCCAGCGACTGCAACACTGCCAGCACCCCGGCATTGGGACCGCAGAAATAGCTGTCGAAGGTGGCTTCATCCCTGAGCTTGACACCCAGAGGCAGTTGCACAGGTTGGCCTGCTGCCATCAGATCGATACCACCTTGATTGGATTGCTATGCATCGGCCCGTTTTTCATCCTTAGCCGCGCCAGCGGAAATACAGCGTTGGTATGGCCGGAGCAGCAGGCACCACAGGGGCAACCTGTTCGGGCTCCGCAGGAGGCAGAACACCAGCGCCTGCCGGTTCAGCTGCCGACTCCGGAGCTGGGTCCGACATATCCATTGATTCAGCTACGGCCGAGCTCTCATCCGTCTGCTGCTCCAAAGCACGCGGCGCCGACTCGGGTTCTGGCTCCGGTATCGGCTCGGGAATACGTTGCAGGCGCATATCGAGATTCAGCAAGCGTTCAAGCTGGGATTCATTGCCCGGAAAACGCACCTGCAGCAGTACGGTATCCCCGTCGATGGCGACTACCTTGGCTTGCTGTTGCGAGCCGAGTTGACGAACCATGCGCAGCAGACTGGAATAATCAGCGGCACTGTTGATGCCCTCGACATGCAGTTGCCAGCCGGACACGTCCTCAGCACCAGCCGCGGAAATCGAATATTGCGCAAAAACGACGTCAGCCATGCGCGTCATCAGTTCATCTGCCGCTGCATCGGCGGTGCCCGTGATACGACCGGAGCTGCTTTGATCGTTCAGCCACAGAGTCCAGTCCAATGCTGCCTGCTCACCTTGCCCGGCAATCGTCAGCACCAGCGTACCTTCTGCTGGATAACGCTCACTGGCTTCCAGCAACTCATCCCGGCTGGCTTGGCGAATCACCTGCTCATTGACCTGACTCATATCCTGCAGATCGCCCAAGGGGAAACTCAGAGCAACACCACGGTGCGTCGCGGCCTCCTTCAGCAATAGCGCCCATGGACTGACCGGGCTCATGGATCGATCTCCCAGCTCGCCAGCTTCCACTGCCCAGACCAGGATGCCCGGTCGGTTACGCCCCAGGGCCGACAGTCCAGCCTCGCGCAGCACACCGCTGAGGGCGTCAGGCTCGAATTCGATGCGGACCTTGCCATCATCGGCCGAACCGATGCGGCGCATGAGATCCTGAGGGGCTTTCAACGCAGCGGCAACAGACCCACGCTGCAGCGCGATATCGCTGCCCGCCAGCCGTTGCAGCATGACGATGGTCGCGTCACGCATCACCTCATCGCGGCTCTGGCCCTCTGCCTGCGTCAATTCCACCTGATAGAGATCATCCAGTACCGCCGCCCAGAGATTGAAAGATGCCAGGGCGGTAATACACAACAGGAGCAACCGGACTTTTTGCTTGAAACGCATGGGTAATTCCATTTGATGATGCTGCTGTATGCCCCGAAACCGGCCATGACACAGCGCTCTTAAAGCGCATACATTAAACAAGCGCTGGATCGGCGGCAACCGCAGTCATCCAAAGTCGCTCGAGCATGGTCGCGCGCGCGATGAATTGATACACTAGCGCGCTATGCCGCGACAGCCGAAAACATGACGGCCCGCCCTCTCCCTTTGATCACTCGAGACCCACGCATGAGCAGCCAAACGCCCTCCAAGCCCTCCATCAGTTACAAGGACGCCGGTGTCGATATCGACGCTGGAAACGCGCTTGTAGATCGCATCAAGCATGTCGCCAAACGTACTGCGCGCCCGGAAGTCATGGGTGGCCTGGGCGGGTTTGGTGCGCTGTGCGAAATCCCGGCAGGCTATAAGCAACCGGTACTGGTTTCTGGCACCGACGGCGTGGGCACCAAGCTGCGCCTGGCGATCGACTTGAACAAGCATGATCAAATCGGTATCGACCTGGTTGCCATGTGCGTGAACGATTTGGTGGTATGCGGTGCAGAACCCCTGTTCTTTCTCGACTACTACGCCACCGGCAAGCTGAACATTGATGTCGCCGCGCAGGTGGTTACCGGTATCGGCGCTGGTTGTGAGCTGTCTGGCTGCGCCCTGGTAGGCGGCGAAACCGCTGAAATGCCCGGCATGTATGAAGGCGACGACTACGACCTGGCCGGCTTCTGTGTAGGCGTGGTGGAAAAGGCCGAGATCATCGATGGCAGCAAGGTGCAGCCAGGCGACGTCCTGTTGGCACTGCCGTCCTCCGGCCCACACTCCAATGGCTACTCCCTGATCCGCAAGATCATCGAAGTTGCCGGCGTCGACATCAGCAACGTACAGCTCGACGGTCAACCACTGACCGACCTGCTGATGGCGCCCACGCGTATCTACGTCAAAGCCCTGCTGCAGCTGATCAAGCAAACCGGAGCGGTCAAGGCCATGGCGCACATCACTGGCGGCGGCCTGCTGGAAAACATTCCGCGTGTGCTGCCCGACAATGCCAGCGCCAGCATCGACCTGAACAGCTGGAAACGCCCAGCCGTATTCGACTGGCTGCAGGAACAGGGCAACGTTGACGAGACCGAGATGCACCGCGTACTGAACTGCGGTGTCGGCATGGTCGTCTGCGTCGGCGCAGACCAGGCCGACAACGCATTGCAGGTACTGAAAGAGGCCGGGGAGCAGCCCTGGATCATCGGCACCATCGAAACCGCCGATGCCAGCGGTGAGGCTGTTGTACTGCGTAACGGCAACTGATAGGTGAGTTGCCGCATCGTCGTATTGATCTCCGGATCAGGCAGCAACCTCCAGGCCTTCATCGATACTCTGCACGACAGACAGGCCAACATCGTCGCGGTGATTTCCAACCGCGACGATGCCTTCGGGCTGGAGCGTGCCGCCAAGGCCGGCATTCCCACCGCGGTGCTCAACCACCGCGCATTTTCTGATCGGGCCAGCTATGATCAGGCGCTCGCAGCCATGATCAATACGCATGCCCCGGACCTGGTGATACTGGCCGGCTTCATGCGCATTCTCACCGCCGAGTTCGCCCATCACTATCAGGGGCGACTGTTGAATATTCATCCGTCGCTGCTGCCCAAGTACCCGGGACTGCACACTCATCAGCGTGCGCTGGAGGCAGGTGATCTCGAGCATGGCGCCACGGTGCATTTTGTCACTGAAGAGCTCGACGGCGGCCCCGCCATCCTGCAGTCACATGTGCCCATCCTCGCCGATGACACCCCAGAGTCGCTCGCCGAGCGTGTTCGCCATACAGAGCACAGTCTCTACCCGCTGGCTGCTATGCTGTATGCCAACGGTCGCCTGCGACTGCTGGATGGCCGAGCCTGCCTGGATGGTAAACCCCTGGCTCCGTGCGGCCTCAGGCTGGATCAATTCGAAACCGACACGCGAGGTCATTTCAATGATTGACAGCAGTTCGCTCTTGTTCCGCCGGCCCGGCCGCTGGCTGGCGGCGGCCGTTCTGGCACTTGGCAGTAGCCTGGTGAGTGCCCAGCCACTGGTTCCCTTCAGCGCCAGCTACGCTGCTGATATGAAGAAGATCCCAGTCAATGGCGAAGCCACGCACAGCCTGCAAGCCAACCCTGACGGTACCTGGACGCTCTCCTTCCAAGCCGGAATGTTTGTCGCCAGGCTGACCGAAGAGAGCCTGCTCCGGCTGGACAATGAACAACTGGTCCCGCTCAGCTATCGCTATGAACGCAAAGGCCTGGGCCGTGGTCGCTTGACCACTCAGAACTTCGATTGGGAAGCAGGGGTTGTCACCGGTGAGCACAAGAAGGAAGCCTTCAGCCTGCCAACCGAACCCGGATTGCTCGACCGCACAACCTATCAACTTGCCCTGCAGCGCGACCTCATGGCCGGCAAAACGGAAATGCGCTATCGCGTCGCGGATGAGGATGAAATCGAAGAGTACCGCTTTCGGGTAACCGGCGAAAAACGCGTTACCACGCGTGCCGGCCAATTCGACGCTGTGGAAGTCGAGCGTGTACGCGAGCCCGGCGCCAAACGTGAAACCACCTTGTGGTTCGCCAAAGACTGGCAATATCTGCTGGTCCGCCTGAGTCAGATCGAAACCGATGGGCAGCATTATCAGATCATGCTCAAGGAAGCGACGCTGGATGGCGAGCCGGTGACAGGTAATCCGGTCACCAGTAACTGAGGTAGACCAGCCTGTACGGCGGGTCTCAGGGTAGTCGCGCACCGACGCCATAACGGCAGTCGGTGCGGTAGTGGCTCAGCCGATGAACTTTTCACCCGCTTCAGCACGCTTAACCAACCCGGCAGCCGGCTTCCAGAACTCGCCCTGGCTGGCTTCCAGTTCGCGAATCTGCTGCAGAACCACATCCAGCCCCAGACTATCGGCATAGGCCATCGGCCCGCCACGCTCGGCCGGGAAACCATAGCCAAAGCGGTAGACGCGATCGATGTCTTCCGGACTTTCAGCAAAACCTTCATCCAGAATGCGCGCGCCTTCATTGACCAGTGCCAGAATACAACGCTGAACGACTTCCTCGTTACCGACCTCGCGCTGGGTGTAACCCGCCTCTTCAGCCACTTCACGGGCCATCATGTCGGTTTCCGGATCATGGATCGCCTGGCGGCTGCCCGGCTCGTAACGATAGAAGCCATGGCCGCTCTTCTGACCGAAACGCTCCATTTCACACAGACGGTTGTCCAGCCAGACAATCGGCTCGCCACGCCCCAGGCCCGCCAACTGCCGGGAGCGCCAGCCCAGATCGACACCAACCACGTCATACATGCGGTACGGGCCCATTGCCATGCCGAAGCCCTGCAGCGCCTGATCCACCTGCCAGGGCGTAGCACCTTCCAACACCACTTCGCGGGACTGACGAGAATACATCGACAGCATCCGGTTGCCGATGAAGCCATGGCAGTTGCCGGCCAGTACTGCTTCCTTGCCGATCTTGCTGCCGACCGCCAGGCAGGTATCCATCACATCCTGAGCGGTGGCTTTACCACGTACCACTTCCAGCAGTTTCATGATGTGCGCCGGGCTGAAGAAGTGCAGGCCCAGCACCTGTGCCGGCCGCTTGGTAGCGGAGGCGATTTCGTCGATATCCAGATAGGAGGTATTGGTCGCCAGAATCGCGGAAGGCTTCACCGCCTTGTCCAGCTCGGCAAAGATGGTTTTTTTCAGATCCATGTTTTCATAGACAGCTTCGACCACCAGATCCATATCGGCCAACGCCGCGTAATCCTGGGTTGTGGAGATGCGCTGCAGACGGGCT
Organism: Pseudomonas sp. FME51; assembly: GCF_014897305.1. NCBI lineage: Bacteria > Pseudomonadati > Pseudomonadota > Gammaproteobacteria > Pseudomonadales > Pseudomonadaceae > Pseudomonas > Pseudomonas sp. FME51. Next base: position 86,546 of record NZ_JABUYN010000005.1, read on the forward strand.
TGAGCCTCGGCATCATCGAAACGCTGCTGGGCGACGGAGCGCTTGTAGACACTGGCGATATCAACCAGCCCCTTCTCCAGCATCTCGGCATTCACATCCAGCCAGACCACCGGATAACCTGCATTGACGAAGTTCATGACGATGCCACGGCCCATGGTGCCGGCACCGATCACACCTACCTGTTTGACGTCTTCAAACGAAGCCATATTGCTTCTCCAGAGTTTGTATTTGTACGCCGGGCAAGGGTGTAAAAACGCCTGCCGGCATGGACTGAACGGACCAATACATTACGCAAAAGACCCGACGATGAAAAACGAAACCCGCCAATAACCGGCATTCATGTTGTGAATACGCATGGGCGTGAAAAAGTGTCTCGGTACCGAGACGCGACTGCTCTGGGACGGCGTTTCCGCTACAATAGCCGCGCAGTATCGGATCCCCCGGTTCTCATTGCTATAAGTCGTTCAATGTCCAGATCCTTTCGTACCGTTGCGCTGTGCCTGTTTGTCTGCCTGTTCCACTCCGCTCTCCTATCCGCCGCACCTGCCACCTTCGAAGCAGCCAAAACGCAGGCTCGGCAGCAGGTCTATCATGACCGCAACGATGATGGCACCTTCTATTGTGGCTGCACCTGGGAATGGGTCGGGCGCTCAGGCGGCAAAGTGGATCATCAAAGCTGCGGCTACCAAACCCGCGCCCAGCCCAACCGCGCCACGCGTATTGAATGGGAGCACATAGTCCCCGCCTCTCTGTTCGGTCAGCAGCGTCAATGCTGGCAACAGGGCGGACGCAGCAATTGCAAGAAGAGCGACCCGGCATTCAATGTCATGGAAGCTGACCTGCACAACCTCACCCCTGCCATCGGAGAGACCAACGCCGACCGCAGCAACTTCCGCTTCGGCGTCCTGCCCGGCACCGACTACCGTCATGGTCAGTGTGACTTCAAGGTGGAGTTTTCCGATCGGCTGGTCGAGCCGCGCGATGCGGTGAAAGGGCAGATCGCCCGGGTCTGGTTCTATATGCATGATCACTACAATCTGAACATGGCCACCCAGCAACAGCGCCTGATGATGGCCTGGGATCGGCAATATCCACCAACACCGTGGGAGCTGGAACGCAACCAGCGCATCGGTCGCTTGATGGGGCATGAAAACCTGTTCATAACCGGCGAGCGACAATGGCATCTGAATCATCGGAACAGCGGCGATGGACTGCGCCCCGCTTCGTCGTCTCGGGCACCGGCCAGCCCCGCTCCCGCCGCCACACGGGCAGCACAGGCAGAGCGGATCATCGGCAACCAGAACAGCAAGGTCTATCACCTACCCCAGGGCTGCCCCAGTTACCATCAGGTCAGCAATCGCAACATACGCTGGTTTGACAGCGAAGCCGAAGCACAGAAACAAGGCTATCGCAAGGCAGGAAATTGCCGCTGATCACCCTTCGATGAAAAGTGGCCAGAGGGTTATCAGCATCTCTGGCCACCTGCTCGATCACGAAATCTCCTTTTCCCCTTCGTCCTTGCCTTCCACTGATAGATGCTCGATCACCGCATTGAGCTCCGCGCCCAACAACAACACGGCAGCGGTAATGTAGAAATACAACAGCAGGACGATGATGGCGCCGATGCTGCCATAGGTCGCGTTGTAATCCGCGAAACTCTGCACATAGATACCAAAACCCACCGAAGCAGCCAGCCAGACGATAACGGCTACTACAGAACCGGGCGTGATAAAGCGAAACTCTTGCTCGACGTCGGGCATGACGTAGTACATCAGCGCCACCGCAAGCATCAGCAGCAGGATCGCCACCGGCCAGCGCAACCAGCTCCACAGAACGACCAATAACTCCTCCAGGCCGATCTGTGCGGCCAGCCAGGTCATGACCTGCGGCCCCAGCGTCATGAAGCCTGCAGCCAGCAACAGCATGATGGCGATACCTATGGTGTAGAGCACCGACAGGATGAACAGCTTCCAGCTGGGGCGCCCTTCCCTGACGTCATATGCCTTGTTCATTGCATTCATCAGCGAGCGCACACCGATCGATGCCGTCCACAGGGCAAGCAATATACCGAAGGACAGAAGCCCACCCTGGCTCTGCTGCAACTGATCAATTACCGGATTCACCTGCTCCATCGCCACCGGCGGCAATACCATCGCCGCCTGGGCGCGCAGCCAATCAAAGAAGTCCGGCAAATTCAGAAAACCGAGCACAGCCATGAGAAACAGCACGAAGGGAAAGATGGAAAACAAAGCGCGGTATGCCAGCGCGGCGGCATAGGTGGACATATCGTCATCACTGAATTCCTTCGCCGTTCGCTTCAGAACGGTGAAAGCCCCGGCGTTGCGCAGTTTCAAAAATGACATGGTATCCCTTGGCAATGTACCCATTATCTGGGACGCCCTGAGTGAGCAAAAGTTTGCCCTGCGTGGATCGAACTGACCGCGAAGGTAAGTGTAGCAATTTATTACAAACTGAAATTATAATGATAAGGATTTACATTAGCATACAACCACTATACCAAGAGCCTACCGCCATGCACCTAGTTCGGTTGCCCCTGACCGCCCTCTCACTGTCCCTCGTTTTCCATTCCCATGCGACCCTCGCGCAGGACAACAACGGTGCTGACGCCCCTTTGGCATTACCCTCAACGGAAGTTCGTGCCAGCGCCGATGCATCCGCTGATGGTCTGCCGTCCGCCTACGCTGGCGGTCAGGTCGCACGCGGCGGCCGAGTCGGCCTGCTGGGTAATCAGGACAATATGGAAACCCCTTTCCAGCTGACCAGCTTCACACAGATGCTGATTCAGGATCAGCAGGCAGCCAGCGTTGCCGACATCGTCGAGAATGACCCGGCAGTGCGCACGGCGCGAGGCTTCGGTAACTTTCAGCAGGTGTATATGGTTCGCGGCCTGCCGATCTTTTCTGACGACATGTCCTACAACGGTCTGTACGGCTTATTGCCCAGACAGTATCTGGACGCAGAACTGATCGAGCGGGTGGAGGTGCTGCGGGGCGCCAACGCCTTTCTCAATGGGGCCGCACCCGGCGGCAGCGGCTTGGGTGGCGCTATCAACATAGTGCCCAAGCGCGCACCTAACCAGCCGTTGAATCAGATTACCACCGGGGTGCGCTCCGGCGGCCAAGGCTATTTGACCGGCGATTTCGCCCGGCGCCTGGCCGACGATCGCATCGGTGTACGGCTCAATTTCGCCCGCCGCGATGGTGATACCGCTGTCGATGGCGAGTCCAATGAGTTGAGCATGCTTGCCCTGGGCCTCGACTACCGCGGCGAGCGTTTGCGCATTTCCGCCGATCTGGGGCACCAGGATCACCAACTGGACGATATCCAGCCGGCGATCAGTATCGCTCCCGGGGTGAATATTCCATCCGTGCCCGATGCCAGCAAAAGCATTGCCCAGCCCTGGACCTTCTCCAATGCACGTGACACCTTCGGTACCCTGCGCGCCGAGTATGACTTCAATGACTACATTACCGGTTGGGCGGCAGCGGGTATGCGCGACGGTGATGAATCCGGTTCCTTCTCTGAACCCACAGTAAACAATGCCAACGGCGACAGCACCGCCAATCGTTTCAGCAACGTGCGCGAAGATACCGTCAAAACCGGCGAAATCGGCGTGCGCGGCCAGTTCAATACCGGTAGCGTCGGCCATACGGTGAGTCTGTCCAGCTCCATATTCCGCATGGACTCGCGCAATGCCTACGAATTTTCCGATTTCGGTGGCTTCCCGGGGAATATATACCAGCCGGTGGATGTGCCCGTACCACCGCCGGTATTGATTGGTGGCAGCTTCGATCACCCGTTGGTCACTGACGAAACCAGAACTTCCAGCGTCGCTCTGGCCGATGTCCTGTCTTTCATGGATGAACGCCTGCAGATCACCCTGGGAGCGCGGTATCAGAAAATCCGCAGCTATGGCTATGACTACAACAGCGGTGCACGCACGGCTGCCTACTCGGAAAGTGAAATCACCCCGGTGGCCGGCGTGCTGTATCGCCTGACCCCGGAACTGTCGATCTACGCCAATCACATCGAAGGCCTGGTCAAGGGCGATGTCGCACCCGCCACCTCCAATGGAGCGCCAGTGGATAACGCAGGCGAGATCCTGACACCCTACAAGACCCGACAGAACGAAGTGGGCATGAAATACGACGGCGGGCGTATCGGCGGCAGTCTGGGCGTCTACCAGAGCCGCAAGCAGATGGCAGGTATCGAAGATGGGGTTTTCGGCGTCATTGGCCACCAGCGCAACCGCGGACTGGAGTTGTCATTGTATGGCCAGGCCACGCCGCAGCTGTCGATCCTCGGCGGGGTCAGCCTGCTGGACAGTGATGTGGAAGGCAACGACGCCATTGGCGCACCAAAAGTGCAGGCCAACCTCGGCGTCGACTGGATGGTCCCTGCCGTCAGCGGCCTCGCGCTGGATGCCCGCGCCATTCATACCGGCAGCCAATATGCCGACACCGACAACCAGCAGCAGCTGCCCTCTTGGACCCGCTTTGATGCCGGCGTACGTTACAGCCTGCTGCTCGACGGTGATCAGCAGCTGACCCTGCGCGCCCGAGTGGAAAACCTGGCAGACAAGGAGTATTGGGCCACGGCCGGTGGCTATCCCGGTGATGGATCGCTGATCATCGGCGCACCACGCACCTTTATCCTGTCCAGCACGCTGGACTTCTGAAACCGCGCGGAGCGCATTGATGTCTGTCCGATCCATGAAAATCTGGTCCTGGCTGCATACCTGGACCAGCCTCATCTGCACCCTGTTCATGCTGCTGTTATGTCTGACCGGCCTGCCGCTGATCTTCCATCATGAAATCGGCCATCTGCTGGGTACCGAGATCGAAGCCCCCGAGATGCCGGAGGACACCCCGCATATCAGCCTCGACAAGGTGATGCAGATTGGTGAAGCCCGGCACCCTGGTCAGGGCGGCATGTTCATCTCCCGTGAACCCGATGATGACCGGGTCTGGTATCTGACCATGTCCGATACGCCCACCTCCACCAGCGGACTGCATCAGGTGGCGATTGATGCCCGCACCGGTGACATCCTCGGAGAGCCGCAGCTGGAGAGTGGTTTCATGTATATCATCAACTCGCTGCATATCGACCTGTTCGCCGGTCTGCCGGGCATGCTGTTTCTCGGCCTGATGGGCGTATTGCTGCTGATTTCACTGATATCCGGCGCCGTGTTGTACGCCCCGTTCATGCAGAAGCTCGCCTTCGGTGAGGTTCGACGCCAGCGCACCACCCGGCTCAAATGGCTGGACTTGCATAACCTGCTGGGCATAGTCACCCTGGTGTGGTTTCTGGTGGTCGGCGGCACCGGCGTGCTCAACGCCTGGGCCGATCTGATCGTCAAGGCCTGGCAGAATGATCAACTCAGCACCATGCTCGAACCCTATCAGGGCAAACAGCCACCGCAGCAACTCGGCTCGCTGGAAGCCGCCGTGCAATCGGCGCGGGGCTATCTGCCGGACATGCAGATCCAGTTCGTCGCTTTCCCGGGCACCAGCTTCTCCAGCCCTCACCACTACGGCGTGTTCATGCACGGCAACCAGGCGCTGACTGCACACCTGTCGCAACCGGTACTGATCGATGCCAGCACCTCGCAGGTCACCGACAGCCGTCCGCTGCCCTGGTACTTCACCGCCCTGCAATTATCACGACCACTGCACTTCGGTGATTACGGCGGCAAAACGCTGCAGATCATCTGGGCGGTACTGGATGTCATCACCATCATCCTGCTGGGTAGCGGGCTGTATCTGTGGCTGGCCAAGCGCAGCAGGCGTAAAGCCGGGACAGCCAGCAACGCCCGCACCGGGTTGAACTCCACATCAGAAACAAGGCAATGAGGATGAAGACCACGCAAATGAGAACCTGGCTATGGCCATTGCTGTTCGGTCTCATCAGTGCCGCGGGACTGATCGTCGCCCTGCTCGGTGATGGCTGGTATGACGTGCTTTCCTGTGTGGCGCTAGGCCTGGTGGCTGCGGCCTGCATCTGGCTGGGTACCGTGGCCAGACCGGCGCCATGAGCGGAACTGGTCTGGGCCGGCCTGGCTGGCCTGGAGCAACTCGATCAGACCGCCCTCACCTGAGGATTAACCATATGCAGTGGCGTTTCTCCCAGCAGAGCCTGCTCGAGATTCTGCACTGCCAACTCAGCCATGGCCCGACGGGTCTCATGGGTGGCCGAACCTATGTGCGGCACACAAACCAGATTATTCAATCCAAACAGCGGCGAGTCGGCTAACGGCTCCTGCTCGTACACATCCAGGCCCGCGGCACGAATTTGCCCGGTACTCAGCGCTTCAACCAGCGCGGCCTCATCAAGGATCGGGCCACGCGCCACGTTCACCAGGATGGCACTGGACTTCATCAGGCCCAGCTCACGCTGCCCGATCAGTCGGTGAGTGTGCTCGTTGAGAGGCACCACAACACAGACGAAATCAGACTCGGACAATAACGTATCCATATCCCGGAAGGCAGCGCCCAGCTCCTGCTCCAGTGCCGGTTTGGGACTGTTGCTGGTGTACAGCACCCGCATACCGAAACCGAAACGCCCACGCCGTGCTATCGCTGCGCCGATATTGCCCAGTCCGATGATCCCCAGCGTCTTGCCATACATATCGCAGCCGAAATGCTCCGGCCCCAGCGCCCCACGCCAGTTACCCGCGCGCAGCCAGCCATCCAGCTCGACAATTCGCCGCGCTGCGCTGAGCATCAAGGTCACAGCCAGGTCGGCGGTGGTCTCGGTCAGCACATCGGGTGTATTGGTCAGCAACACGCCGCACTCATTCAGGTAATCGAGATCGTAGTTGTCATAGCCTACTGAGATACTCGACACTACTTCCAGCCCCACCGCTGCAGCCAGTTGCGTGCGCCCAAGCTGCCAGCCGGCACCGATCAACCCATGCACTGGCCCTGCCGCCAGCGCCTCAGGCAGATCGGCAGACGAAGCGAGCTGCACGACATTGAAACTGGCTGCCAGTCGGTCGACCAGATCAGGAGCAAGACGGTTGAACACCACTACGTTCTTTTTCATTGGCATGCGCCCATATTGAATAGGGAACCCGGAGTATAACCGCTCCCCCTTTCAGCTGGGCTTGGCCTATCCTAGGGTCTGTTGCGCTACCAAACATCGGCACAGGAGTATTTTTGATGATCAAGACCCGCGGATATGCCGCACTGAACGGCGACCAACCCTTGCAACCCTTTGATTTCGAGCGCCGGGCGCCCGCTCCGCAGGACGTGCAGATCGATATTCTGTACTGCGGCGTCTGCCACTCCGACCTGCATACCGCCCGCAACGAATGGGGTAATACCCTGTTCCCGTCGGTACCCGGCCATGAAATCGTCGGTCGTGTAGCGGCAATCGGCAGTGCGGTGGACAAATTCCAGGTCGGTGATCTGGTCGGCGTTGGCTGCATGATCGACAGCTGCCAGCATTGCCCGTCCTGCGCCGAAGGGCTGGAACAGTTCTGCGACAATGGTTTTACCGGAACCTATAACGGGTCCGCCTTCGGTGGGCAGGAAAATACCTACGGCGGTTATGCCAACAACATCGTTGTGCGCCAGGAATTTGTACTGAAAATCTCCCATACGGATAACCTCGCCGCAGTTGCACCACTGCTGTGTGCAGGTATCACCACCTATTCCCCGCTGCGTCATTGGAGCGTCGGACCCGGGCAGAAAGTCGGTGTGGTCGGCCTGGGTGGCCTCGGGCACATGGGCGTGAAGATTGCCCGGGCCATGGGCGCGCAGGTGGTACTGATCACCACTTCACCGGACAAGAGCGCGGATGGCCTGCGACTCGGCGCCGAAGAGGTGATCATCTCCACCGATCCGCAACAGATGGCGGCGGCACGCAACAGCCTGGATTTTATCCTCAACACGGTCGCTGCCCCACATGACCTGGATGCCTTGCTCGCGCTGCTCAAACGCGACGGCACCATGACCCTGGTCGGCGCCCCGGCAGACCCCCACCCCGCGCCGGATGTGTTCAGCCTCATCTTCAAACGACGCAAGCTTGCCGGCTCGCTGATTGGCGGGATTCAGGAAACGCAGGAGATGCTGGATTTCTGTGCCGAGCACGGCATCGTCTCGGATATCGAACTGATTCCAATGGAAGGGATCAATGATGCTTATGAACGCATGCTCCAGGGCGATGTGCGCTATCGATTCGTGATCGACATGGCCAGCCTGGCAAACAACTGAAGCAGACCGCTGCGCGTCACCGGATGGCTGACGCGCAGCGGGATTCAGACCTCGCCGCGGATGTATTGCTCCAGTTGCTGGATCAGCTCTTGTTGTTCGGCGATGGTTTCCTTGACCAGGTCACCGATGGAGACCAGCCCTACCAGTTGCCCCTCCTCCACAACCGGCAGGTGGCGCAGGTGGCGGTCGGTGATCAGCGACAGGCACTCGGACACGCTCTGTTTCGGCGTCACCGTCGTCACCGGTCTGCTCATGATTTCATGAACCATGGTGCCAACCGAAGCCCGCCCCTTGAGTACACACTTACGCGTATAATCACGCTCGCTGAGCACGCCCACCACCTTACCGTTCTCGGTCACCGGCAGCGCGCCGATATTGTGCTCTGCCATCAGCTGCAGGGCACTGAGTACGGTATCGCCCACTTCGATGGTGTGTACCTGCTGAATCGTCTTGGTCTGGATAACCTGTGCCACGGTTCTCATGCCATTCTCCTGTTTTTATCCGCTGGACAAGTAGTCCTCAGGCAAGAATCAACCAAATTGCTGAACAAGGCAAAAAAAGCCCTCCATGGCTTCGATTACGCTTCAGACCCGAGTAATGCCGTGCCGGCGTAGCTTCCGATACAGAGTATTCCGGCTGATTCCCAACTGCTCGGCGCAGCGGCTGACATGCCAGCAGTGCTGCTCCAATATCTTGAGCAGCGCATCCCGCTCGGCGGTCTGCAAGGGAAGCGCCGGCGCCTCGTTCAGCGGGCCGAGCGGAGGATTGCGCAACGCCGCCGGCAGGTCGCCGAGACTGATCAGCGCACCATCACACAAAGCAACCAGAGTACGCAGAGTATTGCGCAACTGACGCACGTTACCCGGCCATGCATGGGCCAATAATGCCTCACGAGCGGGCGGTTCCAGTCGCAGCTCGTAGCCCTGACTCTCCAAACGCAGCAGGTGATCCAGCAACTCGCCCTTGTCGCTGCGCTCACGCAGCGGCGGCATGTTCAGAGCGAGACCATTGAGGCGGTAATACAGGTCCTCGCGAAACTCGCCGGTCGCCACCCGTTCATGCAGATCGCGGTGGGTAGCGCTGATCAGCCGCAGGTTGACGGCCACTGGCTCGCCACCAATCGGCTCCACCTGGCGCTCTTCCAGCACACGCAGCAATCGGGTTTGCAGCATCAGCGGCATATCACCGATTTCATCAAGAAACAGAGTACCGCCATCGGCCTGCAACAAGCGTCCACGCATACCTTCCCTGCGCGCACCGGTAAAGCTGCCGCCGCGGTAACCGAACAGCTCACTTTCGATCAGGTTCTCTGGAATGGCCGCACAATTCAGGGCAACAAAAGGTTTACCGCTGCGTGAGCAGGCCTGATGTATCGCCTTGGCAAAAACCTCCTTACCGGAGCCGGTCTCGCCCTGCAGCAACAGCGGAACATCGCGCTCATAGACTCGCAGCGCTCTGGCAAAATCCAGCCGCAGTCCGGCATCACCCAGGCAGACTTCCTCACGCTGTGGCATGCCCGCTGGAGATACCGCGCCACGCTGCAAACGCAATCCATCGCCTCGTAGCTGTGCATGCAGAATGCGGCCATTACTGGCATACAACTGCCAGCTGGCTGCCGGCTGGCGACTGGCGCGTTGCAACAACTGATCCAGACGAATATCGAACAGTGTTTCGACAGACTGGCCCAACAGTTGCTCACGGGACGCGCCAAGCAAGTTCAGCGCACTTTGATTCAGCGCCACCACTCGGCCATCCGCACCGAACGCCAGCAGCCCTTCGCTGAGGCTGCCGACAAAATCTGCCTGGCCATGGAAGCGCAACAGATAGTCATGTTCAAATTGCCGCAGAAAATAGCTGCCCTCAATCAGTTTGGCCGACAGGTTGACCAGGGCCATGGTATGAAACTGACTCTGACGACTCATACTGTTTCGGGCCGAGGATACGTCGAGTATGGCCAACAGTTCACCATGAGTATCGAATACCGGGCTGGCTGAACAGGTGAGAATGGTATGGTCGGCGCGGAAATGTTCGCTCTGGTGGATGGTCATGGCTTGCCGTTCGACCACGCATGTACCGATGCCGTTGGTACCTTCGCAGGCTTCGCTCCAGTCCGCACCGAGCCAGAGTCCGGCCCGCTCGAAAGTGCGCTGTTCGGCCTCGCTGGTGACCCGATTGAGGATCACTCCCCGGGCATCGGTGAGCAATACAGCATGCCCCGAACCGGCCAGCTGTTGATGCAGGTTGCTCATTTCGCCGTTAGCAATTTCCAGAACCCTATGTAGTCGCTCACGGCGCTCAATCATGGAGGCATGTTCAAGCACCGACGGCCCTGCACTTTTCGCGGGGTCCAGCTGATGCTGTTCCAGGCAGCGCAACCAGGAGCGCGCGACCGATGGATCGGTGATCTGACTAAAGGGCGACAGGTCGCCCCGAGCAACCGTCAATACCTGCTGGGCATGGCGGCTGGCGTGGGAGCTCTGCATTATTCTTTTCTCCACCTTGGGGATGGCGCCGGGGCGCTGCAATCCAAAACGCGATGCGTTCAGCATCCTCCAGCTCATAATCTATTGCAATACCCGGACCAAGCGCCGATCAGCGACCGCCCCAAACCTGTGACACTTTGTCACGCCACGCGTGCCATAGCTGTGACAACAGCTTCTCCTCTCGTCTCCCTTAAATACATCAACCTGTTGTTATTCAATGCTTTCCTGGTTCTGGCCCACCCCTTGCTATGTATATCTCACGCATTGTTCCAATAAACACAAGAGCCAGGAGATACACCATGCGCTATGCCCAACCCGGAACCGACGGCGCCATCGTTTCCTTTAAATCCCGCTACGGAAATTACATCGGCGGCGAATTCGTCGCCCCGCTCAAGGGGGAATATTTCACCAACACCTCACCCGTCAATGGCCAGGTCATCGCCGAGTTTCCCCGTTCCGGCGCCGAAGATGTGAACAAGGCTCTGGATGCGGCACATGCCGCCGCCGACGCCTGGGGTAAAACGTCGGCCCAGGACCGTGCCATGGCGCTCCTGAAGATTGCCGACCGCATCGAGCAGAATCTCGAGCTGCTCGCCGTCACCGAAACATGGGACAACGGCAAGGCGGTACGCGAGACCCTGAACGCCGACGTGCCCCTGGCCGCCGACCACTTCCGCTACTTTGCTGGCTGCATCCGAGCCCAGGAAGGCAGCGCTGCCGAGATCAACGAACACACCGCCGCCTACCACTTCCACGAACCCCTGGGTGTGGTCGGGCAGATCATCCCCTGGAACTTCCCCCTGCTGATGGCTGCCTGGAAGCTCGCCCCGGCTCTGGCTGCAGGCAACTGCGTGATACTCAAGCCCGCTGAACAGACCCCGCTGTCGATCACCATATTCGCCGAACTGGTCGGCGACCTGCTGCCACCGGGCGTACTCAACATCGTCCAGGGCTTTGGTCGTGAAGCCGGCGAAGCCTTGGCCACCAGCCCTCGGATCGCCAAGATTGCCTTCACCGGTTCCACTCCGGTGGGTTCGCAAATCATGAAATTCGCGGCGGAGAACATCATCCCCAGCACGGTCGAGCTGGGCGGCAAGTCGCCGAATATTTTCTTCGAAGACATCATGCAGGCCGAGCCCAGCTTTATTGAAAAGGCCGCTGAAGGTCTGGTGCTGGCCTTCTTCAACCAGGGCGAAGTCTGCACCTGCCCCTCCCGGGCCCTGGTTCAGGAATCGATTTACGAGCCGTTCATGGCCGAAGTGATGAAGAAGATTCAGAAAATCAAGCGCGGTGATCCGCTGGATACCGAAACCATGGTCGGCGCCCAGGCTTCCGAACAGCAGTTCGACAAGATCCTCTCCTATCTGGAGATCGCCCGGGAAGAAGGTGCGCAAGTGCTCACCGGCGGCGCGCTGGAAAAACTTGAAGGCAATCTGTCCACCGGTTATTACATCCAGCCGACCCTGCTCAAGGGCCACAACAAAATGCGCGTATTCCAGGAGGAAATCTTCGGCCCGGTGGTCGGCGTGACCACCTTCAAGGACGAAGCCGAGGCCTTGGCGATTGCCAACGACACCGAGTTTGGACTGGGCGCTGGCTTGTGGACTCGCGACATCAACCGTGCCTACCGCATGGGCCGGGCGATCAAGGCCGGTCGAGTGTGGACTAACTGCTACCACATGTACCCAGCCCACGCCGCATTCGGTGGCTACAAGAAGTCCGGTGTCGGCCGTGAAACCCACAAAATGATGCTCGATCACTACCAGCAGACCAAGAACCTGCTGATCAGCTACAGCACCGAACCCCAGGGCTTTTTCTAGTAATCCACGAGCTATCTCTGCGCGCGACAAGCTGTAAGCAAGGCATTTGCCTTTCTTGCGGCTTGCAGCGTTCGGCTTGCAAAAACCGCTGACCAAACCACAACAATAAAAAGGAACATCCCGATGGATCAGATCGGCAATTACGTGCTCTATCTCATCATGATCTGCGCTGTTCTCGGCGCATTCGCCGCCATCCGCAATAGTGAATCAGGGCTGGGCAAGGAGTTCATGGAAGGCATCCATGCTACCGGTTATATCTTCGTTCCAGCCGCCGGGATCATGGCTTCAATCCCCTACCTCACCGTCGTTATCGAAAGCGCTTTTGGACCCTTCTTCAATGCCTTGGGTGCAGATCCAGCCTTGGCAGCCACCATGATCATTGCCTCGGATATGGGTGGTTATCAGCTCGCCGCAGCGCTCACCGCCAGCAAAGAAGCACTGATCATGGCGATGATCACCGGCTTCATGGGCGGCGCCACCATCGTTTTCTCGATCCCCATGGGCCTAGCCATGCTGGACAAGCGCGACCATAAGTACATGGCCTTGGGCATCATGTCCGGGATTCTCACCATCCCGGTGGGCGTACTGATCGCCAGCCTGCTGCTGATTGCCAGCGAGCCACTGGTACGCGAAGTGGTCGCCACCAGCGGCGAAGCAAGTTATCAGCTGGCTCTGGGCCTGGGTGAGATTCTGTCCAACCTGCTGCCGATCCTGCTGTTCGTGGTTGCCCTGGCGCTGGGCCTGCGCTTTTTACCGGACCTGATGATCAAGGGCTTCATCATTTTCGGCCGAACCATGGATGCAGGGATCAAACTGGTTCTGGTGTTTTCCATCGTTGAGTATTTCACCGGCGTCTTTACTCTGGTGCTCGGCGGCTGGGGCTTCGACCCGATCATTGCCGACGCAGAGGACCAGACCCGCGCGCTGGAAACCGCCGGTTACATTGGCATCATGCTCGCTGGCGCCTTCCCCATGGTGTATCTGCTGCGCAAATACCTGGGCGGTCCATTGGAGCGCATGGGTGGCAAGATCGGCCTGGGCGCGGTCGGTAGCGCCGGGATGCTGGCCACCATTGCCAATATCCTTGCCATGTTCCGTTTGGTACGGCTGATGCCGCCGAAAGACAAGGTGATCAATATCGCCTTCGGTGTCTGTGCCGCCTTCCTGCTCGGCGACCACTTGTCATTCACCGCCAACTTCCAGCCCACTATCATCCTGCCGGTGCTGATTGGCAAGCTGAGCGCCGGCGGCATCGCCGTGGCCCTGGCTTACTGGCTGTCGGTGCCCAAGGCGCTGTCGCTGGAACAAGAGGATCGTGCCGCAGGGGTCATTCTGGCGGGCGAATATCTGCCCGAACCCGAGGCCGCACCTGAGGCTCCGCCTGCCAAGGCAACAGCCTGAATGGTTGTCATGAGAGCGGAGCAAGAAATTCAACCTGCCTGGCCATCCCATTGCAGCTAGGCTGAACCAGGCAGGCACTGGAACCTGACATTCTATGCAGGTTCCATGCGTATCACGGAGATCCCAATGGCGAGTTTTTCCCATAGTATCGGCGGCCAGACCTGGCGCTTCGACAGTTTGAAGGACGTGATGGCCAAAGCCAGCCCGGCCCGCTCCGGTGACCACCTCGCCGGAATCGCCGCTGGCAGCGATGGCGAGCGGGTCGCCGCGCAGATGACCCTCGCGGATATACCCCTCAAGCATTTCCTCGACGAGGCACTGATCCCCTATGAAGAGGATGAAGTGACCCGCCTGATCATCGACGAACATGATTCCCAGGCGTTTGCACCGGTCAGTCATTTAACCGTCGGTGGCCTGCGTGACTGGCTGCTCAGCGACCAGGCCGACGAGGCCGTCCTGAAAAGCCTGGCCCCCGGCCTGACCCCGGAGATGGCTGCCGCAGTATCGAAGATCATGCGTGTGCAGGACCTGATCCTGGTCGCGCAGAAAATCCGCGTGGTCACGCGCTTTCGCAATACCGTGGGCCTGCGCGGGCGGATGTCCACTCGCCTGCAGCCTAATCACCCAACCGATGAGCCGGCGGGCATTGCCGCCAGCATCCTCGACGGCCTGCTCTACGGCAATGGCGATGCCATGATCGGGATCAACCCGGCGACCGACAGCATCGCCTCAATCTGCGCCCTGCTGGAAATGCTTGATGCCATCATCCAGCGCTACGAGATTCCAACTCAGGCCTGCGTGCTGACCCATATCACCACCTCCATCGCCGCCATCGAGCGCGGGGTGCCCCTGGATCTGGTATTCCAGTCCATTGCCGGCACCGAGGCAGCGAATGCCAGCTTCGGCATCAGTCTGGCGTTACTCCAGGAAGGTTATGAGGCTGGCCTGTCACTCAAACGCGGCACCCAGGGCAACAACCTGATGTATTTCGAAACTGGCCAGGGCAGCGCCCTGTCCGCCAACGCCCACCATGGTGTCGACCAGCAAACATGTGAGGCCCGCGCGTACGCCGTGGCGCGCAAGTACAAGCCATTTCTGGTCAATACCGTAGTCGGCTTCATCGGCCCGGAATACCTCTATAACGGCAAACAGATCATCCGCGCCGGACTGGAGGACCACTTCTGCGGGAAATTGCTCGGCGTACCCATGGGCTGCGACATCTGTTACACCAACCATGCCGAGGCTGACCAGGACGATATGGACACACTGTTGACCCTCCTCGGTGTGGCCGGTATCAACTTCATCATGGGCATTCCTGGCTCCGACGACATCATGCTCAACTACCAGACCACCTCGTTCCACGACGCGCTCTATGCTCGCCAGACGCTGGGGCTCAAACCAGCGCCGGAATTCGAGGCCTGGCTGGAAACCATGGGCATCGCCCGACAACGCGATGGCCGCATCCACCTCGGCGACACATTGCCGCCGGCATTCAGCCATGCCCTGTCGCAACTGGCTTGATGAGGAACGCACAATGACTGACCTGCCCGTCCAATCCGCCAGTCCGGCGGTCACCGCTGATCCCTGGGAAGAACTACGCCGGCTGACCTCTGCCCGAATCGCTCTCGGCCGTGCTGGCACCAGCCTGCCGACCACCGCGCAACTGGATTTTCAGTTTGCCCATGCGCAGGCCCGCGACGCCGTGCACCTGCCCTTTGACCATCAGAGTATCCGTGACCAACTGACTGCTCGCGAGCGTGACAACCTGTTGCTGCACAGCGCCGCCGAGGATCGCTATACCTATCTGCAACGTCCCGATCTCGGACGGCGCCTGAGCGAAGAGTCGGCCAGGCAGCTCGATGAGTACGCGGCGCAGCACCCGGGCGGCTGCGATTTAGCGGTGGTGATCGCTGACGGCCTCTCCGCTCTCGCTGTGCAGCGCCATACCGAACCCTTTCTCGGCCGCCTGGAGGAACAGGCGCTGGCCGAAAGCTGGACGCTGTCACCTGTGGTCCTGGTGCAACAGGGCCGAGTAGCGGTAGCCGACGAAGTCGCCGAACGCCTCGGCGCACGCATGGTAGTAATCCTCATCGGCGAACGCCCGGGACTCAGCTCACCGGACAGCCTGGGCCTGTACTTCACCTATGCGCCCAAGGTCGGTCTGACCGACGCCGCACGCAATTGCATATCCAATATCCGTCTGGAAGGGCTCAGCTACGGCATGGCCGCTCACCGTCTGATGTACCTCATGCGCGAGGCCTGCCGCCGGCAATTGTCGGGAGTCGGCCTCAAGGACGAAGCTGAGCTCAATACCCTGGAAAGCAGCGATACCTCGCACCAAACCGGCAACTTTCTGATCGACGATCGGCCTAGCTGAAGGTAGGCGGTTGCCGCAGCGGCCGCTCATCCCTCTACCACGTCACCCGGTGCTGACATTCCAGTGGACTGAACATGTCATCACTCCGGTAGGTAACGTACTCAAGCCGTTCCACCGGCATTGACAGATCACCCGGCCCCGGCAGTCGCTGCAGACGCTGGCGCAGGTCCTCGGCACTGATCGTTCGCCGATACAAACCCAGGGTAATGTGCGGCACATAAACGGCCTGGCGAATCTCGGTACAACTGGCAGCCAGCGTCTCGCGCCAGCGTGGCAAATATCCCTGTGGGTCCCCCACCGTCAGGAAGGCCGCACTGGAAAAACTGTCCGGCCCGCCTACCCGCAGAGCGCCTGGCGGCAAACTCAGCCGGTTGAGATCAGCCAGCTGGCGCTGCAATTGGGTATAAGTAAAGTCGTCGTCATGCATAACGCTCTGCCCTTCGAAACCACAGACGAACAGGGTGATATGTGGTTGGCGCCGGGTGGGATGCAGCAGATCCGCCAACGATACTGTTACCTGATCGATATAGGCCAGCACCTCCGGGCAGTTGATGGGAATCATCCAGATGGCGTAACGGCTACGGCCCCGATGCCATTCGGGATAGTCGCGCAACTGGGTAATGGTGGTCTCGGCAAAAGATCCATTGGTATCGGAGAGCAGCATGATCAGCAGGCGGCCAGGTGATGACTGAAGTACAGGCAAGTATGCCCTGCCCGTCGGCGGTGAGCCAGCCACTGACGGCACCACGCCAGCATGACTTCTTGTATTTCCCAGACCAGCGACATACCATTCGCCGCGCTATTCATGCAGGTGTGCCTGATATCAGGCATGAAACGGAAAGCCGGTGCGTTCCCGACTCAATCGAGCGAACAATCCCGGCACTGCCCCCGCAACGGTAATCGACCCCGATCATGGATCGGCGTTCGCTCAATGACCACTGTGCCTCGGCATGGGAAGGTGAGCGAATGGGTGTCGAGAGTCCGGAGACCGGCCCACATGAAATATCGACTGGTGTTGCGGAGGGCATCACCGTCAAGTGCCGTGTCGGTTTTCTATTATTCCTCCCGTCCGCACTTGCTTACCTGCCCTCCTCGAAAGTCTCCGACCTTTTGAGGATTCATAATGAAATTGTCTCGTATTGCCCTTAGCATCGCCCTGGCCCCGAGCCTGGCACTGGCTGAGCAGCCTGTTTCCCATGAACAGGCACTGAAATTGTCCGATACCCTGATTACTGCCAACCGCGACGTGGAACAGCGCAGCGACAGCAGCGCCGCGAGCACCGTGTTTACCCGGACGGATATCGAGCGGTTGCGTCCGGCCAACGTGCTCACGCTACTGACCCAGGTGCCGGGCGTACAAGTCTCCAATTATGGTGGTCGTGGCGCCTTGTTCGGCCTGAACGTACGCGGTACCAGCACCGCTCAGACCCTGATACTGGTCGACGGCGTGCGCGCCGGTTCGGCCACCGCAGGTAGCGCAGCCCTGCAGTTTCTCAGCGTCGATCAGATCGAGCGCGTCGAAGTGCTGCGTGGCTCGCGCTCGGCCATTCATGGTGCCGATGCCATGGGCGGCGTGATCCAGATATTCACCCGCCGCGGCGATAGCGACGGTCTTCGCCCCTATGTACGCATCGCCGGCGGCAGCGACAGCACCTGGGAACGCACCCTGGGCCTGTCCGGCGGCAACGAGCGCACCCGCTTCAACCTGTCCGCTGGGCTGGAAGAAACCGCCGGTATCGACCGCACCCGCACATCCTATGCCAGCGATGCAGATGATGATGCCTATCGCAACCGCTCCCTGGCGTTCAGCCTGAGCCACCGCTTCACTGATGATCTGGAAGCTGGTTTCACCGTACTGGATCAGCGTGGCAAGACCGAGATCGACAACCCTTTCGGACGCTGGGACGACAGCATTCCACCATGGGGTGCATCTGTGCCCGCAGCCCCCTACGACGAATACAGCGTCAGCACTAGCACCCTGTGGCTGGACGGTCGCGTCAACGATATCTGGCGCAGCCGTATCGAGCTTGGTCATAGCGAAGACAAACAGGAAAACTTCGATAAGCTGTTTCCTGGCAGTACCGTCAATAACACCTACCGCGACTCAGCAAACTGGCTGAACACGCTGGCACTGGGCGATGGCCATAGTCTGCGGCTGGGCGCGGATTACCTGAAGGATAAAGTGCGCAGCAGCAACGACTTCTCGGTAGACAATCGCGACAACAAGGCTGCGTTTGTCCAGCATAGCTTCCAGGGTGAGCGCTTCGGCACCGAACTGGGCATGCGTCATGATGACAACGAACAATTTGGCAATGAGAACACCTTCAACGGCGCGCTGAGCTACCGCCTCGACCCAGCCAACCAGCTGATTCTGTCCTACGCCGAAGGTTTCCGGGTACCCACCTTTGCCGATCTCTATTGGCCACTATATGGCGGATACCAAGGCAACCCCGATCTCACGCCTGAGAAATCCCGTAGCTATGAGTTGCAATGGCGTAGCCAGCTCAGCCCGAGCACCCGGCTGGAAGCCTCGCTGTACCGTACCGACTTCCGGGATCTGATTGTATCCACGGCTGACTACAGCACCATGGACAACATCGACCGCGCCCGGGTCAACGGTTTCGAGGCAACCCTGAAGCAGCAACTGTTCGGCTGGCATGGTGATCTGGGTGTCAGCATCATTGACCCACGCAACCGTGAAACCGGCAATGTCTTGCCCAACCGTGCCAAACGCACCCTGAACATGAATCTGGACCGTCGGTTCGGCGACATTGGTATCGGCGCCAGTTTCACCGCTGTGAGCAGCAGCTATGGCAATGGCACCAATACATCGGAACTGGCCGGCTATGGTGTGCTGGACCTGCGCGCCAGCTGGCAGGCCAGTAGCGAAGTGGCCTTCGATGTCAAACTGGCCAACATACTGGACAAGGATTACAGTCGCCTGCTGTATAGCTACAACGGACAGGAGTATGGCTATCAGGAAACGCCCTTCACCGCTATGCTCGGCGTGACCTGGACTCCGAACCTCTGAATGAAATGACCACCCCCCGCCGCCAGCCACACCAAGGCAGTTCCCATCTCGCCCCGTTAACCACCGCGGTGAGATGGCTGCGCGGGGTTCTGGTACATATGACAATAGCGCTGCTGGGCAGCCTGGCAACAACGGTATTGGCCGCCCAGCCACCGCAGCGCATCGTTTCCCTTGATCTGTGCATGGACTGGACCTTGGCCCACCATGCCGATCCGGCCCGTGTGGCCGCCCTCTCCCCCCTGCATTTGCGCTATCCCATCCATTGGATCAACGGCCATTGGCCAACCCACGACGGCTCGCTGGAACAGATAGTGCAGCTGCAACCCGATCTGGTCCTGGCCGGCCAGTACAGCGCGTTGTTGCTCCGCGAACGTCTGCGTACCCTGGGTTATCCGGTTCAGGTGCTACCGCTACCCGCCACTCTGGAACAGGTGGAATCCTACGAGCGACGCCTGCTCGAATTGATGGGGCGCAATCCAGAGCTGGCGCAGCCGGCACCCGCACCCAGCACGCCACAGCCCGACGCCAAACGCCTGCTGCTGCTCGGCTCCAATGGCATAGGTACCGGCCGCGACACCTTCGAGCATCAGATCATCGAGCAAGCCGGCTGGCGTAACTACCTGACCGACTCCGGGCACGTACAACTGGATCTGGAACGCATCGCCAGCGATCCGCCGGATGCCATCCTGTTTGCCGCGCCCGACCATCAGGCGCTGGCCAATCGCTTTGCCGAGCATCCGGTGCTGCGTCGCAGCATCCCGGCTGACGGCTGGCTGAGCACCGACTACTGGCGCTGGCAATGTCCCGGCCCCTGGACCTGGGATCTGATAAGGCAACTCAACCAATGGCTAGACTGATAACCCCTGCTCTGCTCGCCCTGCTGCTGGTCACCACCCTAGCCTCGCTGGCAGTCGGCTCGACGTCGGTGGCGGTGCTGCCCGGGCTGTTCGACTTTCTCACCGGCCAAAGCAGTCTGAACGCCATCGTCGTTGGTGAAATCCGTTTGCCACGAACGCTGATTGCACTGGCCGTAGGCGCGGCATTAGGGCTCAGCGGCGCTGCCCTGCAAGGACTGCTGCGCAACCCACTGGCCGAACCCAGCCTGACCGGCGCCAGCCAGGGCGCAGCGTTGGGGGCAGCCAGTGTGTTCTACTTCGGCCTGTTCCCCAGCCTCGGCGCAGCGGCACCCGGCGTGGCCGGATTGATCGGCGCAGCAATGGCGCTGATCCTGATGCTGGCCCTGGCCGGCTCGGCCCGCTCGCATATGGTGATCATGGCCGGCCTGGCCATCTCCACCCTCGCCGGCGCCGCCCTGGCCACCGTGTTGAATTTTGCGCCCAACCCCTACGCCATGCAGGAACTGGTGTTCTGGCTGCTCGGCTCGGTATCCGAACGGGGGCTGGAGCATCTGTGGCTCCTGCTCCCGGCACTGCTGATCGGCGGCGCGCTGATTTTCAGCCAGCGCCGGTTACTCAGTGGCCTGAGTCTGGGTGATCAGGTGGCCCGCAGCATGGGCCTGAACTATCGCAGCGGCAGCCTGATGATAGTGCTGGGCGCGGCGATACTCGTTGGCGCCTCGGTCGCCGTAGCCGGCAGCATCGGCTTTGTCGGCCTGCTGGTACCACACCTGCTGCGCCCACTGGTACGCCATCGTCCGGAACGGCTGTTGATACCGGCGGCACTCGCCGGCGCCATTCTGGTCTGTGGGGCGGATATGGGCGTGCGCCTGTTGCCACCCGGTCGCGAACTCAAGCTCGGGGTACTGACCTCGCTGCTCGGCGCGCCCCTGTTCATCTGGCTGGTATGGAAGGAGCGCAAACGGTGGATCTGATCAATATCCATGGTCTGAGCGTCGGCCAGCGCCTGGTCAACGTCAGTTTGAACCTGCGGCCCGGCGAGATGCTCGGCGTCATTGGCGCCAACGGTGCCGGCAAGTCCACCCTGTTGCATTGCCTGGCCGGCATTCAGGCCTATCAGGGCGAGATCCGCTTGGCCGGCACGCCGCTCGATACCATTCCCGAGCGCCAGCGCGCGCAACAGCTGGGCTTTCTACCGCAGAGCAGCCACAGTGCCTGGGCCTTGTCGGTACGCGATGTGATTGCCCTCGGGCGGCTGCCCTGGGGCGATACCGATGCCCCGGCCATCGCTCAAGCCGCCGCCGCGGCCCAGGTGGAAGACTGGCTGGATCGGCAGGTCGACCAGCTCTCCGGCGGACAACAGGCCCGGGTCTGGCTGGCTCGAGTACTGGCCGGGCAACCCAGAGTACTGCTGGCCGACGAGCCGGTAGCCAGCCTTGATCTGTACCAGCAGCAGAACGTACTGCGCCTGCTGCGCCGCTACGCTCAGAGCGGGCGCGGCGTGATGCTATCGATTCACGACCTGTCGCTGGCAGCCCGTTACTGCGATCGCCTTTGCCTGCTCCACGAAGGTCAGTTGCTCGCCCTGGGCACTCCCGCCGAGGTACTGACCGGCCAGCATTTGCAACAGGCGTTTCAGGTCGATGCGCATATCGACCTGGACAGCGACCCACCCATTATTATTCCGAGGTAAGTGCCCATGGCCTTCAAGTTCGGCAAGAATTTTGACGAAATGTGTTACCCCTTCATGTACGAGAGTTCGTCGCTGTGCGATTTCGAGGTCATCACCGATGAGCTGTGCGGGCATATCGGCGCCATCATTTCCCATCTGCCGGACAACATGCCGGACATCGCCGCCGATCTGGAGCAGATACAGCCGCTGGCCTTCCATATCAACGGCTCGATCCGCGGCCGGCTGGCCGTCAGCGAGGACGATCAGGCCTGGCTGCAGGCGCGCCTGAATCACTACAAAGAGGAAGTCGCCGACCGCCTAGGCGGCTTCGTCCTGCCCCGCGGAACCCCGCCGATCCCGCAACTGCACCTCGCCCGCTCCGCCTGCAAGAAGGCCATCCGCGTGATGGTCAAGGTCGATCAGGAAGGCAAGGATGTCCCCATGCTGCTGCCGCGCATGTGCAATATGCTGTGCAACTTCTTTTTTGTACTGACGCTGGTGATAAACCAGCGTCGTGGGCTGGTGGAGCCGGAATTCATCAGCCGAAGTTACGGCAAGGACGCCTGACCTCCGATGACGTCGACGCAGCGGGACGCCGGAGCATCCCGCTGCAATCAGTCCTCAGCCCGCCACGCGCAGCTCACGCGCCGCAGCCACCATATTGGCCAGCGCCTCCCTGGTTTCCTGCCAGGCGCGGGTTTTCAGGCCGCAGTCGGGGTTGACCCACAGGCGCTGCGCCGGAATCCGCTGCGCGGCCTTGCGCAGCAGGCTGACCATCTGCTCCGTGCTTGGCACCGTCGGCGAGTGAATATCGTACACACCCGGTCCGATCTCGTTCGGGTAGGCAAACTGCTCGAAGGCCTCCAGCAGCTCCATGTCCGAACGGGAGGTTTCAATAGTGATCACATCGGCATCCATCGCCGCGATCGACTCGATCACATCATTGAACTCGCTGTAACACATATGGGTATGAATCTGCGTTTCGTCGCGCACCCCGCTGGCGGTCAGGCGGAACGCCTCGGTGGCCCAATTCAGATAGCCCTGCCACCCTGATCTGCGCAGCGGTAAGCCCTCGCGGAACGCCGCCTCATCGATCTGGATGATCCGGATGCCAACCTTTTCCAGATCCTTCACCTCATCGCGGATCGCCAGCGCCAGCTGCCGGGCCTGCTGCTCGCGGCTGATATCCTCCCGCAGGAACGACCACATCAGCATGGTCACCGGGCCGGTCAGCATGCCCTTCATCACCTTGTCGGTCTGCTGCTGGGCATAACTGATCCAGTCCACGGTCATGGCTTGCGGGCGACTCAGGTCACCAAAGATGATGGCAGGTTTGACGCAGCGTGAACCATAGCTCTGCACCCAGCCGAACTGGGTAAAGGCATAGCCATCCAGCTGCTCGGCGAAGTATTCCACCATGTCGTTACGCTCGGCCTCGCCGTGCACCAGCACATCCAGCCCCAGCTGCTCCTGCATCTTCACCGCGTTACGGATTTCACTGTGCATGACCTCGGTGTACTCGGCCCCGCTCAACTTGCCCTGTTTGAATGCCTGACGCGCCAGACGAATCGCCGGTGTCTGCGGGAAGGAACCAATGGTGGTGGTCGGGAAGGCAGGCAGATTCAACCGCGCCCGCTGCTGCCCAATGCGCTCGGCAAAGGTTGATTGGCGCTGACTGTCACCCGGCTGGATTGCCGCCAGACGGGCCTGCACCTCCGGCCGGTGGATACGCTGGGACGCGCCTCGACTGGCCTGCACCGCCCGGCTCTGCGCCAATGCTGCCCGCACGTCGGCGGCCTGCGGTTCGCTCAGGGCGAGGGCCAGTGTCGTCACCTCCTCACACTTCTGCACCGCAAAGGCCAACCAGCTCTTGAGCTCGGCATCCAGCTGCTCCTCCCGCTCCACGTCCACCGGACTGTGCAGCAGCGAGCAGGATGGTGCCACCCAGAGCCGCTCGCCCAGACGCTCATGGGCATGGCGCAGCACATCCAGCGCCTTGTCCAGATCACAGCGCCAGACATTGCGGCCATTGACCAGCCCCAGCGACAGAATCTTGTAGGACGGCAGACGGTCAAGAATGGCCGGATACTGCTCGGGCGCTCGCACCAGATCAATATGCAGGCCGTCCACCGGAAGGCCCGCCGCCAGCCCGAGGCTGTCTTCCAGACCACCGAAATAGGTTGCGATCAGCTTTTTCAGCGGTTCCTGCTGCAGCAGGTTATAGACCCGCTCGAACGCGCTCTTCCAGTCCTGCGGCAGGTCGAGTACCAGAATCGGTTCATCAATCTGTACCCACTCCACACCCTGTGCCGCCAGCCGCTGAAAGATCTCGCCGTACAAGGGCAGCAACCGCTCAAGCAGCTCCAGCTTGTCGAACTCCTCGCCCTTGACCTTGCCCAGCCACAGATAGGTCAAGGGCCCGATCACCACCGGCTTGACCCTGTGCCCCAGCGCGTGGGCCTCATCCACCTCCTCGAACAGCTGCTCCCAGCTCAGGGAAAACTGCTGGTCGGCGGTGAACTCCGGCACCAGATAGTGATAGTTGGTATCAAACCACTTGGTCATCTCCTGGGCATGGCCACCACAGCAGCCGCCGGTCGCACCACGCGCCATGGCAAACAGGGTCTGCAGATCCGGCCGCGCGGCACCCGCCTTGCGAAAACGCTCGGGGATAACCCCGAACATCAGCGAGTGGGTCAGAACCTGGTCATACCACGCGAAATCGCCAACCGGCAACAGCTCGATACCGGCCTGCCTCTGCAGCTGCCAGTGCTCAGCGCGCAGCCGCGCACCTGTCTCACGCAACACCGCCTCGTCCAGATCGCCCTTCCAGAACGCCTCCAGCGCCCGTTTCAGTTCACGGTCACACCCGATACGCGGAAAGCCCAGATTGTGTGCCAAAGCCATCGGTCAATACTCCCTCAATGAATGATGGAAGGATTCTCCGTGCCACCCGATAATGAAACAATCTCATGATTTTCATGGAAACATGCAGTTTCACTCATGAATACCCTCCGCGTCACACCGCTCTGGCCAAGGGCTGTGTTGACAATTGATGCCCCGTTGCGGCTGCGTGCAGGAACACGGGAGAAATTGACCTTCGTCAAAGATGATTGCCCGACCAGTCCATATAGTGCCATCCAAGCAGAACAAAACACCATATATTGTGTTTAAGCTTTTACGCAGGGGAATCTGGTGCGAATCCAGAGCTGTCGCGCAACGGTATGGAGCTGACCCAATAGCCCTGAGCCCGAATGCCTGCCTTTATCCGTCACCAGACGACAACCCGGTTCCCGCGTCAGGACACCAGGGCGGCGAAAGCTGCGTCCTGTCCCGCGTGCACCGACCAAAAGCATGAGGGATCGCATGACAACGCCGGCCATAACCGCGTCCACCGACCGCACTTTGCTGGATGTCTCCAGCACCATCGACGAGTACCTGAATCGCCAGGACTGGCGAGTGAATGCCAACGCCAACCAAGGGTATTCCCTCGGCGGGCTGATTCTCAACAGCGCCGGCAAGATGATCGCCAACTACTGGCTCAGTCACGTGTATCCGGTAGCGATCGGGCAGGCTCACCGTGATGGTGACATCCATATCCATGATCTGGACATGCTCAGTGGCTACTGCGCCGGTTGGTCGCTGCGCACCCTGCTCAATGAAGGACTCAATGGCATTCCCGGGCAGATCGATTCCGCCCCGCCACGGCACATGTCCAGCGCCGTAGGGCAGATCGTCAACTTCCTCGGCACGCTGCAGAACGAATGGGCCGGTGCCCAGGCCTTCAGCTCCTTCGATACCTACATGGCCCCCTATGTACGCAAAGACCAGCTCGACTACCCGCAGGTGCGCCAGCACATCCAGGAGCTGATCCACAACCTCAACGTCCCCTCACGCTGGGGCACCCAGACTCCCTTCACCAACCTGACCTTCGACTGGGTCTGCCCAGAGGATCTGCGCGAGCAGGTGCCGGTGATCGGCGGAGAGGAAATGCTCTTCAGTTACGGCGAGCTGCAGGCGGAAATGGACATGATCAACCGCGCCTACATTGAGGTCATGAGTCAGGGCGATGCCAAGGGAAGAGTATTCACCTTTCCGATCCCGACCTACAACATCACCCACGACTTTCCCTGGCACAGTGAGAACGCCGAGCGCCTGTTCGCCATGACCGCTAAGTACGGCCTGCCCTACTTTCAGAACTTCCTCAACTCGGAGCTGCAGCCCAACATGGTGCGCTCCATGTGCTGTCGTCTGCAGCTGGATTTGCGCGAACTGCTCAAACGCGGCAATGGCCTGTTCGGCTCTGCCGAGCAGACCGGCTCGCTGGGCGTGGTAACCGTCAACTGTGCCCGCCTGGGCTATCTGCACCGGGGAGACGAGGCCGCCCTGTTGCGGACACTGGATCGATTGCTGGAGCTGGGCCGCGACAGCCTGGAAATCAAGCGCGAAGTGATCCAGCAGCACATGGATGCCGGGCTGTTTCCCTACACCAAGCGCTATCTGGGCACCCTGCGCAATCACTTCTCCACCCTGGGCGTCAACGGCATCAACGAAATGATCCGCAACTTCACCGAGGATGCACAGGACATAACCCACCCCGACGGGCATGCCATGGCAATCCGCCTGTTGGATCATGTACGCGGGCGCATGACCGAATTCCAGGAGCACACCGGGCATATGTACAACCTGGAGGCGACTCCGGCCGAAGGCACGACCTACCGTTTTGCCCGGGAAGACCGCAAGCGCTTCCCCCACATACGGCAGGCCGGTTCGGCGGACAAGCCCTACTACACCAACTCTTCACAACTGCCGGTCGGCTTCACCAGCGATCCCTTCGAGGCGCTGCAGCGGCAGGAGCCCCTGCAGCAGAAATACACCGGCGGCACCGTATTGCACCTGTACATGGCCGAACCCCTGGCCAGTGCCGACGCCTGTCGGCGGCTGGTGCAGCGAGCACTGGCCAATTATCGGCTGCCCTACCTGACCGTTACCCCAACCTTTTCCATCTGTCCGCATCACGGCTATCTGAGTGGCGAGCATGAGTTCTGCCCACGCTGTGATGAGGACATCCTTCAGCAAAAAGCAAAAAACCAGGGAGTATCAGCATGAATCAATCCGTCAACACGCAACTGCAAGGCCACGAACGGGTCCGCTGCGAAGTCTGGACCCGGGTCATGGGCTATCATCGCCCTGTCTCCTCATGGAACCCCGGCAAGCAGTCCGAGCACCGCGAGCGGCAGTTCTTCCAGCCACAGAGTTCAGCCAGCGATGGCTGTTGAATCACTGCGCGTGGGGGGCCTTGTGCCCCTCACCAGCATCGACTATCCGGGAGAGCTGGCAGCGGTGGTTTTCACTCAAGGCTGTCCCTGGCGTTGCGTGTACTGCCATAACCCCGAACTGCTGCCGGCACGGGGCGAAACAGAAATCCCCTGGCAGCAGATCGTCGATTTCATGCACAGTCGTCGCGGGCTACTGGATGCGGTGGTATTTTCCGGTGGTGAGCCGACCTTTCAGTCAGCCTTGCCCCAGGCCATCGAACAGATACGCTCCATGGGGTTCAAGATCGGCCTGCACAGCGCCGGCATCTACCCACGCAAACTGCAGACACTGCTGCCGCTGATCGACTGGATAGGCCTGGATATAAAGACCAGCAAAAACGACTACCAACTGATCACCCGAACCAAAGACAGCGGTAACGCTGCCTGGCAAAGCGCCGAGCTGGTCATCAACAGCGGCGTCAGCCACCAACTGCGCATCACTGCCCACCCCAGCTGGCTGGCCGACAGTGACGCGCAGTGGATCAGACGACGTCTGCTGGATATGGGAGCCGAGTCAGTGGTGATACAAACAGGCGCGCTCGGCCATAACTGACCCCCGCGCTCTGAACCGCAGCTGGGAGACCGGCGGCTGAACGCTCAAACCGCCGGCGCGCCGAGATTGCAATACTGTCCCTTGAAATACAGCAACGGCTGCGTCTCCGCAGCCCGTGGCCGGCTTATCGCCTTCACTTCACCAATCACGATCAGGTGGTCGCCCGCGACGTGCTCTGCGTGGATGTCACAATCCAGCCAGTGCAGGCTGTCGCCGATCAGCGGATTGCCCAGCGGCGATTCGCCCCATTCCACGCCGCGCCACTTGTCCGCACCCCGACTGGCGAACTGGTCGGAAATCCCGACCTGCTCACCTGACAGGATGTTGACCGCGAACCGGCCCGCCTGACGAATCTTCGGATAGCTGGCCGAACGGCCCATGACGCTGAACGACACCAATGGCGGGCTCATCGACACGCTGTAGAATGACTGACAGGTGAAGCCGAGCGGCTCGCCATCCAGCTGCGAGGTAATCACCGTAATACCGGAGGCAAAGTGCCCGAGCGCTTCGCGAAAACGCGAAGGCTCGATTGCATGAACAGGAGCCGACATCAGGTTCATAGCTCTCTACGAACAATCTCTGCCCCGGCACTCAAGGCATTCAACTTGCCCCTCGCCACCTCACGGGACAAAGGTGCCATGCCGCAGTTGGTCGACGGATACAGCTTGTCAGCATCAACAAACTGCAGCGCCTTGCGCAGGGTGGCGGCTACTTCCTCCGGCGTCTCCACGGTATTGGACGCCACATCAATGGCCCCTACCATCACCTTCTTGCCGCGAATCAGCTCGATAAGATCCATCGGCACGTGGGAGTTGTGGCATTCCAGCGAGATGATGTCGATGCTGGATTTCTGCAGCTTGGGGAAGGCCTCCTCATACTGCCGCCACTCCGAGCCCAGGGTCTTTTTCCAGTCGGTATTGGCTTGGATGCCGTAGCCATAACAGATGTGGACGGCTGTTTCACACTTGAGCCCTTCCAGTGCTCGCTCCAGCGTGGCGACGCCCCAGTCATTCACCTCATCAAAAAACACGTTAAACGCTGGCTCATCAAACTGGATGATGTCAACGCCGGCAGCCTCCAACTCTCTGGCCTCTTGGTTGAGAATTTTGGCAAACTCCCATGCCAGTTTTTCCCGGCTTTTATAGTGGTTGTCATACAGCGTATCGATCATGGTCATGGGGCCAGGCAGAGCCCATTTTATCGGCTGGCTGGTTTGCTGACGCAGGAATCGAGCATCCTCCACAAACACCGGCTTCTGACGAGACACAGCACCTACCACGGTCGGCACGCTCGCATCATAGCGATCACGAATTCTGACGGTTTCACGCTTCTCGAAATCAACGCCGCTGAGGTGCTCGATAAAGGTCGTCACGAAGTGCTGACGGGTTTGCTCACCGTCACTGACGATATCAATGCCGGCCAGTTGCTGTTCGTGCAAGGCCAGACGCAAGGCATCCTGCTTGCCCTCGATCAGCTCGTCCCCTTCCAGTTTCCAGGGTGACCAGAGGGTTTCCGGCTGCGCCAGCCAGGAGGGTTTCGGCAGACTGCCGGCGGTTGAAGTGGGTAACAACTTTTGCATGGTATAAGGCCTTAGATCTTTTATGTTCTTTATGTTCTTTTATTCAGGCTGCGTAATCAGCAGCCCACTGCTGAAGCACAGACTGGTAGGGCTTGATGAACAGCTCCTCAACAAACTTGCCCTGTTCGATAGCCAGACGATTGCGCTCTTCGCGGTCATACACAATGCGCGTAAAGGAGTAATCGTCGTTATCCAGGCTGGGCTGATAAACCGTGCCGGCCGCTGAATTAGCGTTGTAAATCTCCGGCCGATAGATCCTCTGGAAAGCATCCATGGTGCTGATGGTGCTGATCAGCTCAAGGTTGCTGTAATCCGTCAGCAAATCGCCGGAAAAATAGAAAGCCAAAGGCGCAACGTTACCTGCGGGCATGAAATAACGCACCTTCAAGCCCATCTTGCCGAAATACTCATCAGTCAAGGAATAGGCATCCTGCCGATACTCAACACCCAGTACCGGATGCTGGTTTTCAGTGCGCACATAGGTTCTGCCACTGGCCACGCTCAGGCAGATTACCGGCTGTTTGCTGAAGGACTCCCGGTACGCCGCTGAGTTGAGGAAGCACTTGAACAGCTTGCCATGCAGCTCGCCAAAATCTTCCGGCGTGCTGAATTCGGCCTTGCCCTCATTATGCTCACGCAGTAATACACTGAAATCATAATCGCGCACGTAGGACGAAAAGTTATTGCCGACCATCCCCTCGATGCGCTTGTTGGCTTGCCGGTCAATAATATTGGTTTTCAGTATCTCGATCAGCGGAATGCCTTTGCCAATGCTGCCCGCCTCAACATCCATCTCCACGGAGATGATGTCCAGCTCCAGGGCATAGCGGTCGCCGTTGGGGTTGTCCCAGTGCGCCATGGCGTTGAAACGGTTGTCGATCATTTTCAAGGTGTTGCGCAGATTCTGCTCACGGCTCTCGCCCCGGGCGAGGTTGGCAAAGTTGGTGGTAATGCGCGTATTTTCCGACGGGCGATAATCCTCGTCGAAGCGAATACTCTTGATGCTGAACTGAAAATCCTTGCTCATTTTTAGCCCGATACCTTGAATGCCTGGGAAAGCCAAGCCTGCCCAATGATTTACGTTGTGCTGAATTGGGACGTATCTTAGATCAGCGATCACTTGAGTAATATTGAACGGAATTCAATCGATCATTAAACAATTTCATGTAGCGGCGTCAGGCGTGACATGACGGGTGGAGCGAAACCTTTTTATAGCGATCTCTGGAGCAGATAAAGCCGCTGGCCTTCCAGATCAACGGCTAGCTCTCCAGCCAACGACCGTAGAGAAGGGGAAACTGTTCACGCAGCCACTCAATGAAGATATGCACCTGTGGTGCCAGATGAGACCGGCTGGGATACAGCACCGATACCGGTCGAGGACTCGGGCGGTTTGTCTGGAGCACTTCGATTAGAGAGCCATCTGCAAGATAACGGTCCAGGGCGATACCGGGCGCTTGCAGAATGCCAAAGCCGGCAACACCGCATTCTACATAGGCGTTGGAATCATCAACAGTAATGCCGCGATGACTGAAGTAGGGTTGATCACTACCCCGATCACGAAACTGCCAGGGCAGCGGGCGCCTGTTCTGCCCCGAGAGAAAGGTCACCGCCCTGTGCGCACGCAGATCATCCAGCGTGGTGGGCGTGCCGTGCGCGCGGAGGTAATCAGGCGCTGCGCAAGTGATCATCGTCACCTTACCAATCTGACGCGCGATCAGGCTCGAGTCAGGTAGCTCGCCGATGCGCAACGCACAATCCACCCCTTCAGCAACCAGATCCACGGTTCTGTCGGTGACGCCGAGTGCGAGATCAACTTCCGGATAAAGGATAGTAAAGCTGCGCAGGCTCTGGATGAAGCCAGGCTGCGCAAATGCCGTCGGTATGCCGAGGCGTAATCGGCCGTGGACAGGGGCGTTGGGCCTGCCGAACATCGAGGTCGCTTCCGCCACATCGCCGAGGATCGCCATCGCTCGCTCATAGAACAGCTCACCTTCTGACGTCAGTCGCACCTTGCGGGTGGTGCGATGGAAAAGACGTACACCCAGCGAAGCCTCCAGTTCCTGTATCGACCGGGTAATCTGCGGTCGCCCCATCTGCAGCGCCTCTGCCGTGCGGGTAAAGCTACCCAACTCGGCTAACCGGACGAACACCTGCATCATCTGAAACAGCCGCATGGCCTGATCCTCTCGAAGTATTGTTCCTACAACCACCTTAAAATATCAGGTGATTGTTGCGTCAATAAGCAACAGTCTAGTCCTTTCCCAGGCATTTATCTGGCTCGGCCATTACCGGAGACTGGCGTCAGTTACTCATTACCTGGAGATATGTGATGAAAGCATGGCTACTGCAAGACTTCGGTCTCGACAATCTGGTGCTGGGCGATACAGCCACCCCTGAACCCAAAGCCGGCGAGCTGCTGGTCAAGGTGGGCGCGGTTTCACTGAACTACCGCGACAAGGCAATCGTCGACGGCATCTACGAGCCGCACCTGGTGCCCAAGCCACTGATCCCGGTCAGCGATGCGGCAGGTACTGTTGTCGCCGTTGGAGAGGGTGTCAGCCGATTCGCCGTCGGCGACCGCGTCAACTCGCATCTGTATTCCCACTGGCTCGACGGTGAACCAGGCCCGAACGAACCCGCTTACTGCGTCGGTTCGCCGCTGCCGGGTGGCCTGGCCGAATACATGATCATCCACGAAGACAGCGCCGTTCGTGCTCCCGACAACATGACGGACGAACAAGCCTCCACCCTGCCCATCGCGGCACTGACAGCCTGGTATTCACTGGTGGATTACGGCCAGGTTCAGCCGGGGCAAACCGTGCTGGTGCAAGGCACGGGCGGGGTCTCGGTGTTTGCGGTGCAGCTGGCAACCGCGCTTGGTGCCAAAGTGATCGTCACCTCCAGCCGTGACGACAACATCGAGGCCGTGAAGGCACTGGGCGCTGTCGCCGGCATCAACTACCGGACCTTCCCCAACTGGGAAGAAGAAGTCCTGAAGCTCACCGATGGCAAGGGCGTAGACCTGCTGCTGGACGTTGCAGGCGGTGAAGGCATAAACCAGTCCGTCGCAGCAACCAAGGCGGCGGGCCGGATTGCACAGATCGGCTTCCTGACCGGGCAGACCACCACGCTGAGCCTGATGCCGCTGATATTCCGGCAGACCACCATACGCGGGATTGCCGTAGCACCCCGCTCGTCCTTCGATCGCATGAATGCGTTCCTCAACGAGCATGCCATCGAGCCGCTCATTGACCACGTTTATTCATTTGACGAAGCACACCAGGCATACGAACACCTCGCCCGCGGCGCGTTCGGCAAGGTAGTGATCAAGGTGTCCTGATTTGAGGATGCTTTAAAACCAGCATCTGCAGCACCTTGAGAGGGCCACGGGGAAACCCGTGGCCTTTTTTGTACCGATGCGCAGTTACCGGCAACAGTGACTCTGGAACTGTTGAATGTTCCGGCCTATCACGCGATCATTTCTTCATGCTCCTCCTCCGATTCAGCCTGAAAGACCTCAATCAGCTTCTGGTTATAATCATCCAAATAGGTCTGCAGGCCTTCCCGATGGACGAGGCGCACCCCAGCCGTCTACTGCTTGATCAAGACCGCCACGACCCGCGGGGTCTACCCCTACCACTGGCCAAAACAGCGGATGAATACGAAGCGCTACTGTAAGCGCTGTGGGAAGCAGATAGTCACTGATAGGTACTACCGAACCCCACCAGCCAGTTCGTCCGGCTTGCGAGATAAAGGTATTTGCCGCTCAAGGATTCACCACCCCACGACATCCCGGATACGCCGAGCAATCCCAAAAAGCATTCCCCGCACTTGCCCCTCGTTTCGCGATACGTTTAACCTTAGGTGCATGACGCCACTTATAGCCGTCGCTGGCTTTGCCGGACTCGATAGCAGCTTGCACGTCGGCGATGCCATGATCGTCATCCCTCTTTTCAGGCACCCCAGCAGGTCCCACTGTAGCCCGCAGCGAACACTCAGCCCATAATAGTCCCACTTCCCATTATGCGAGCACGGGCTGTTTCCTCGGACATGGCTGGCTGTGGCTTCCCGGGCCGGTCTCTATGCATTGCCGGAGACCGGACAAAACACCTGATTGGAGAAATATCCATGATTAGCGAGCAGGATCGTATGCACCTGAAACGGTGCGTGGAGCTAGCAGCCGAGGCTGTGGCCGCCGGCGATGAACCCTTTGGCTCGGTGCTGGTGTCAGCTGATGGCAAGGTGCTGTTCGAAGATCGTAACCGTGTCGCCGGTGGCGATCATACTCAGCATCCGGAGTTTGCCATTGCCCGCTGGGCGGCGCAGAACCTGAGCCCCGAGGACCGGGCCAATGCGACTGTCTATACCTCCGGCGAGCATTGTCCCATGTGCGCCGCTGCCCACGGGTGGGTGGGGCTCGGCAGAATTGTCTATGCCAGCTCTACCGGGCAGCTCGGCAGCTGGCTGTCGGCGCTTGGGGTGCCGCCGTCGCGGGTTCGCTCATTGCCCATTGGCAAGGTGATTACCGATACCTCGGTGGCAGGCCCGGATGAGGAACTGTCCGCACAGGTACACCAGCTTCATATTCAGTTTCATAAAGAACATTAAGGCGGAGAATCAATATGCGTATTTGTGGTATCGAGTTGACCGGCAATGATGCCGTGGTGTGCTTGCTCAGCAGTGAGCACGGCTTGTTCAATTTGCCGGACAGCCGAATCCGCAAGCTGACGTTGCCGAAAGAGCATACTCGCGCCGATCTGCAGCGGTTTCAGAAGGACCTTGTACAGTTTCTGCGCGATTACAAAGTGGAGCGGGTAGTCGTCAAGGAGCGGCTGCAAAAGGGCAAGTTCGCTGGCGGTGCCGTCAGCTTCAAGATTGAGGCGGCAATTCAGCTGATTGCTGAACCGAATATCGAGGTCCACCTGATCTCGGCGACACAGATCAAGGCCATTCTGGCTGACAGTCCGCAGCCCGTCCCCTTTCAGGAAACCGGGCTCAAGCAGTTCCAGGAAGGGGCTTTTACCACAGCCTATGCCGGGCACTACCTGTAGCGGTCGCTTATACCTCAGCCTGCTTGCGGGCTGAGGTACGCAGCGACTGCCACGGCTGGTCTTCGCGCCCTTGCGCTGCCCTTGGCCAGCACTATGGACATTTCAACCTCCGCCACGGAACTGTTCACCAAACTCCGAGCCAGTTTTATGCTGATTCGTTGGATGCAGCGATGAAAACGTTGGGGGGTGCATCCAGGAAAGACCCCTCTCCAAGGGCCCCCAGATTGAGAAGGTAACAATCTGCCGAGAATCATTTATTTCAGATCTGCGTTACCCTCTGCCCAAGTATGCTAGCCACTCAATGTGGGAATCGGGAACATGCACTCTCTCGACCCCACGGGTGACCGCTGTATACAACCGCGCCACTGTGCGAGACAGTTCCTGGCTGCTGCCCTCTCGAGCAAGGCAGTAGAGATCTTCGGAAATAGTGATGGCTGGCATTTCCATGCTTTTAACGTCATGCACCATTACCACCGTCGGCTCTAATGGTCTTGGCTGTAGATACTCGCACCGGTCTAGGCTTCCGTATCGCCCCCCTTTATCCAGCCATCGTTCGACTCGGCAAAAAGCCGCGTTCCATGACATGGTTTTGCTCAGCTCTTGCCAGGACGAGTAACGTGATAAAGCGCCATGTGTAGGGGCATAGTGAGGTGATCCGTGTTGGTTGTTACCCTGAGCATGAAATAGCGACTCGCAGTCAGCCACGAACGTAGCCATTTTCATCCCGGGATCAAATACTTTGACTACCCGCCCCTGTCTACGGCCACGTATCAACCAGTCCAGCATCCCCCATTCATCAGCAACAGCAATGAGCGTAGATTCCTCCGGGAAGCCATCGACTGGATATTGATGGAAATCAGTATGTCTACCGTTATCTGCAGAAAACCCCGAAGTGGATTTCATGGGATGCATATCGATCAGCGGGTTTACGTAATCCGCCATCTTGAGGCCGGCACGAAGGGAGAGGGTCATATCACTCGACAGGGCTGTACCGACTGAAGGCAGATCCAGCCCCTGAAGGTTTTGGTAGCGATCCCCCAGCATCAGCACAGGCAGACCGCTCCGCTGTAGCACATCTATCAGCAATCTCGGTGCATCATGCAGCTCGTCAATCAGAATAATCCCATAGCGCTCTGGAATAGGCCTTCCAGACAACGCCAGCAGTTTGATTACGTGATAACCCGCCATCGGGATGTCAGAATGCTCCAGACTTACCATAGCGTTCCAAAGCTGTACCGCAGATGCCACCGCGGCAGCTGTCTGTACATCACTCATACGCAGGCGCTCGCCCTTGGGAATGTGCCTTTCCGATATAGCCAGATCAGTGCTCCAACAGTACCTGCGCACCATATTCCAGCACAGGCCAACAAAAGCATTCACAGTCATGGGGCCGGGGCTGGCTAGCTGCGCACGCTCATAAATCGTTCTCGGCGCGTAATTTACAGACAAAGCGCGACTGAACCTGCGTTCAAGCGCCTTGTTGCCCGCCGCCAGGACTTCCACAGCCAGCGTTATGTAAGTAAGTAACTTGATGCGGCTTCTGTTGGCTTCGTACTTTTGTTTACCAATACGCTTGATGATCGGCCGATGCTTATGCCCTTGATCTACCAGGAAAGTGATCGGCTTCAAACCTTGTATCGCAATATTTTCCACTAACTCATAAACGATGGTCGTTTTACCGGTGCCGGCAAAGGATTGGGAGCGCAGATTGTCGTCCGGCATGGCTCTGAATGCATCCAGAAACCGACTCTGACCATCACTTAAAAGCATAACTGAGCCATCAGCACGCACCATCTTATACGGCATCACCGGCACTTCATGGCGGCTTGCAAAAGAAAAGTCCCACCCACCGTCCGGCCGCAAGAAACTTCTCCCGGCGACCTCTTCGGGGCTCATGAAATCAATACCACACTGTGCTGCCTTGAAACTCCCGGAGACTATGGCGTTGCGATCAAAGCTGGCACTGATCACCTCTAGCAAGTCCTGATGAGGAATTCCGAGCAGCGCAGCATATTTACGCTCCAGCTCAAGAGAGCTTGCGGTACCTGCAGCCAGCTTAGAAAGCTTTTGCAGATAAACCAGCGATGCAATTTCCGGGTGCGACAGCTCAGAAAATTCCACGGCGGCGCCTGACAGGATTTTATTGCACATGTCATCGCTGATTGGCAGAGACCAAGAGTGGCTCATCAAACTCATCCTTCAATGCTGTATGAGACAACAGGCCTAGCATACATAGCCAATTATCTTATCTGGCCAGGAGGCGCTTTTCTTAGGGAAATCGAATGTTGGCCTAAGCACAATGAAAAAAGCCCCGATCTGAATTTCTCAGATCGGGGCTTTGTTTTCCATTCCAACCAAATCCCATTTTTGGGATCTTCGTTGGTGAAACCATAGCCGCTGTAAGCTATTGATTTCAAGTTTGTCTGGCGGAGAGCGAGGGATTCGAACCCTCGATACGCTATTAACGTATACACACTTTCCAGGCGTGCTCCTTCAGCCACTCGGACAGCTCTCCGCAATCTCGACACTGGGTTTCCCCTGTTCCGAGGCGCGCTAATGTATCCAAAACAGAGCGGTTTGGCAAACCCTATTTGCAGACTCGCCAGTCATCGCTATCTTGGTACACTGCCAGACCACGCCGGCGCCTGCCCGGTTGAAAACAATTGATGAGGGTTCTTGGATGAGCGAGCTGGTTTCCTACAGTTTTTCCGATGGTATTGCGCTGCTGAGTCTGGACAACGGTAAGGCCAATGCCCTGTCGCCTGAGCTGTTCACCGCGTTCAATGCTGCGTTGGATCAGGCTGAGCAAGATCGGGCGGTGGTGGTGATCAAGGGCAAGGAAGGTATTTTTTCCGGCGGCTACGATCTCAAGGTCATGACTTCCAGCCCCGAGGCTGCCAAGGGCTTGGTGGCCATTGGCTCTACTCTGTCGCGCCGCCTGCTGTCTCATCCCTATCCGGTTGTCGCTATGTGCACCGGCCATGCGATAGCCAAAGGCGCATTTCTGCTGTTGTCCGCCGACTACCGCATCGGTGTGGAAGGTCCATTCAAGATCGGGCTTAACGAAGTGGCTATCGGCATGACCATGCACCATGTTGGCATAGAGCTGGCACGCGCGCGCCTGACTCATAGCGCCTTTACTCGCTCGGTGATCAACGCTGAACTGTTTTCGCCGGCAGACGCTGTTGCCGCGGGCTTCCTGGATCGAGTGGTGTCGGCCGAGGCTTTGGAGAGCGAAGCCATGGCGATGGCAACACAGTTGACCAAGCTGAACATGACCGCCCATCGCAATACCAAGCTGAAGACCCGCAAAGCACTGCTGGAGTTGCTGGATCAGTCGATCGCAGAAGACAAACTGCATAACCTCTGATGGATTCAATTACTCAGGCGGTACTGGGCGCTTCGGTTCAGGGCGCCCTGCTCGGGCGCTGGCAGGGTCGTAAGGCCCTGTTGTATGGCGCCATGCTGGGCACTTTGCCCGATATGGATGTGGTATTGGACTTCGGCGATGCCGTCGCAGATATGACCTATCACCGCGGATTCAGCCATTCGCTGCTGGTATTGAGCCTGCTCAGCGTGCTGATGGCCTGGATGCTAAGGCGGTTTCGCCCGCATCCAGGGTACAGCGGTATGCGGCTCTGGCTATCTATCTGGTTGGTGCTTACCACCCACGTGCTGCTGGACGCTTTCACCACCTACGGCACCCAGTTGTTCTGGCCGCTGGCCACGCCGCCTGTGGCCATCTCCAGCATTTTCATCATCGATCCTTTGTACACACTGCCGCTGTTGCTGGCGGTAATCGGTGGTGTGGCGATCGGTTTGCACAAGCGGGCCGGCGTCCGCCTGCAGTACATCGCCCTGGCTCTCGGCAGTTTGTACCTGCTCAGTACTCTGGCGGGCAAGCAGATGGCCGAGCAGCGGTTGGAGCAGGCGCTGGCCGAGGTTGATATCCAACCACAGGCCACGTTCAGCTCTCCCACACCCTTCAATACATTGCTGTGGCGTGTGGTAGCCGTGGATGGCGACGATTACTACGAGGGATTGGTGAGCTGGTTCGATGCTCACCCGCCACGGCTGGAACGCTTGCCGCGTCACGCCAGCGCCGCACAGGCAGTGCTTGCGGATTCACCTCAACACCAGCGCCTGCACTGGTTCACCGGCGGCCTGCTGCGCTATGACCTGATTGATGATCATTGGGTGGTCACCGATCTGCGCCTGGGCATGACCGGCTATCACCCGTTCCGCTTTGCCCTGGCTCAGGTTGAGCCAGCGGGGCAGGAAGCCCGGCTGATTGAGTTTGCCGAGCTGTGGCCAGTGCCCCCTGTGCAGCTGTCAGCTCTGGGGTTTCTGCATCGGCGCGCGCTGGACGAAAGCTACCCGGTGTCGTTGCAGCGCTTGGCCGAGTCGCTGGCCCTCTCCCCCGCTTCGCCATAAGCCGGGGGAGAGAGCCCGTTAAGCGGACCCAGCTCTACCCTGGGTGCTGGTGCGTGATCAAGGGCACCTCTGTGTCCCCTTCATGCACCCATTCACGCCAGATCGCCAGCAGCAAGGCCATCAGCACCGGGCCGACGAATAGCCCAACCAGCCCCATGGTCGTGACGCCACCGATCAGGCCGAAGAAGGTCAGCAGGAAAGGTAGCTTGATCGGCCCACCCACGAGGGAAGGTCGAATGGTCTTGTCGACAAT
Organism: Pseudomonas sp. FME51; assembly: GCF_014897305.1. Taxonomy (NCBI): domain Bacteria; kingdom Pseudomonadati; phylum Pseudomonadota; class Gammaproteobacteria; order Pseudomonadales; family Pseudomonadaceae; genus Pseudomonas; species Pseudomonas sp. FME51. The sequence goes on from NZ_JABUYN010000005.1 coordinate 125,612, forward strand.
GAACAACTCGACAGAGCCCCAGATGAACAGTCCGACACCCGCCACGGTATCGCCGCTGCCCACCAGATACAGCGAGACCAGTGTGAAAGCCAGCGGTGCACCACCGGGGATCAACGCCATCAAGCCGGTAATCAGCCCCAGCGCCACCGGTGAGGGTACGCCGGCGACCCAGTAGGCAATGCCCAGGATAATCCCTTCACCGATCGCGATCAGCCCCATGCCGATCACCGTGGCGGTAACGGTCGCGGGCACCATGCGCGAAAAACGCTGCCAGCGGGCCGGCAGCACGCCTTCACCCACACGGTCAATCTGCCCCACCAGCAGATGCCCATCCCGGTACAGGAAGAATAGTGTGATCAGCATGAACAGCAGCGCCAGGGTCAGTGAAAATGCCTTGCCGCTCATGGCCATGATCACCCGGGAGATATTCCCAAGATGCTGACCACTGACCATCTGGATGATCTCGCTGATGGCGTGGGGGTGATTCAGGTATTCATTCCATTGCTCGGCCAGCCAGGTGCCCATCAAAGGTAATGCAGCGATCCAGCCGGGAACGCTGGTGCCCTCCCGGTTAGCCTCCACCAACCAGGCCATCCAGCTCTGCGCTTCCTCCAGAGCGAATGAAAATGCCATGAACAAGGGCATGATCAACACGCCGAGAATCAGCATTATCGAAATGGCCGCGGCTAGCGTTCGACGCCCTGCACACATCCGCAGCAGACGCTGATACAGAGTCCAGGTGGCAAAGGCGATTATCAGCGCCGCGAGGACGGGGACGACAAAACCATGAAAGAAATAGACTCCGGCGACAATCACCAGTAGTAGAAGCCAACGCGCCGCAGAATGCGACGGCATGATGGATGGGGGTGGCGTTGTTGTACTCATAGACTTCCTTCGTTGTCTCTTGCCCGGCTCATCATAACAGCAGGCCGCCGGGCGATAGAGGGAATACTTTTACAGCGTTTATCTTCCACAAAGCGCGCCATAAGCTCCCCTGATATCCCGTATGACGCACATACTATCGCGACCTCTGCAATAATGGCGCAGTTTGTCAGCCAAAGAGATTTCTGAATGCACAGCACGGCGACAGTTCCCACCCAGAGAAACAGTCTAGCGATAGCAGCCTGCCTGCTGGCCACTTTCACTACCATTATGGCCAGCCACATGCCGACGCCGCTGTATGCAGTCTGGCAGCAGCAGTGGGGATTCTCTGCGACGGCGTTGACCGCGGTCTTTTCCGTCTATGTGCTGGGCGTGGTATTGACGCTATTGACCATGGGTTCCCTATCGGATCAGCTCGGCCGCCGGCAGATGTTGATTCCGGGCCTGCTGTTCATCCTGCTCGGTTCGGTCGCCTTCATGCTGGCCGGCGACATCTATCAGCTGGGCAGTGCGCGGCTGCTCACCGGCATCGGCACGGGTATGGTTACCGGCGCGGCAACGGCTGCCGTAGTCGAGCTGGAGCCAGATGGCAATTGGGCACGCGGCGCAACCCTGTCGGCACTGGCATTTACCTTGGGCGCTGCGACCGGACCGACCGTCAGCTCGCTGGCCTTGCGCTGGACCAGCCATGCCCATGTCTGGCCGTTTCTTATCATTATTGGTCTGGGTGTACTGGGTATTATCCTGCTGGTACGCGCGCCCTGGCCGACCCATCTCGGGCAGCGGCAGCAAGACTTCAGTCTGCGCACATGGCGACCGACAGCCGTGCGCGTGCCTCGCTCATTACTGGGTCCTTTTCTGTTTTCTGCAGCAGCAATCTGTCTGGCCTGGTCCACCGGCAGCCTGTATTCCTCGCTGGGACCGTCCATGGCGCGGGATCTGGCAGGCGTCAGTGACCTGGCGCTCGCCGGATTGTTTGCTGCGGGCTGGCAGCTGGTTGCCGGCCTCACCCAGTTTGCCGGGCAACGTCAGCCACTCAATCGATTGCGCGTGGCGGGGCCGATGATGCTGATCGCCGGGCTGGCCGCCATGGCCGGCGCAGTGCTGCTGGCATCCGTCTGGTTGTTCACCCTCGCCACCTTGGCCACAGCTATGGGCGCAGGCGCCATCGGGGTGATTGCCGTGGTGACGATCGCCCGCTCCGCCCCGCCTGCCGAGCGTGGCGCGATGACCTCGGCGTTCTATCTTGCCGCCTACCTGACCATGGCTATCGTGGTACTGGGCATCGGCTTTGCCAGCGACCAGTTCGGGATGGTGAACAGCATGCTGGGATTCACAGTACTGATTTCCGGCGCAGCTCTGGGGCTGATGCTGGTGCGGCGGCGAGCGTAGAGCTCAGGAGTAGAGCCAGCGCCAGAGGAAGAAACAGAGCATCCCGCCGGCAATGGTCGCGATCAGGTTGCGCCAGCGCGCGGCAATGCCAATGGCGGCAAGACCGCCAATCAGATAGGCATTATCAAATGACAGCTGCAGACCCTGCCCGTCCGGCATCAACATGACGGGCGCCACGATGGCCGTCAGCACCGCCACCGGCACATAGGTCAAGGCCCGTGCCACCAGTGGGTTGAAACGTACCCGGTGGCCAACGGCGAACAGCGTATAACGGATGGTAAAGGTAATCGCTGCCATGCCGAGGATCAGTGCCACCTCGAAGCTGTTCATTTGGACTCCGGAGCAACGTCAGGCCCACCGATACGCTGCTCGGCAATCACCCCCGTCACCACACCGGACAACGCCGCCAGCATCAATCCCAGCTGATATGGCAGGCCATGGGCAAGCAGTGCAGTGGCACCCGCCACCAGCGCTGCCAGTATCATCGGCCGATTGCGCAGCAGAGGTACCACGATGCCGATGAAAGTCGCAATCATGGCAAATTCCAATCCCCAATCGGACATCCCCGGCAGAGCCTGGCCCAGCACCACGCCGATAATCGTACAGGTCAGCCAGACGCTGTACATGGCCAGACAGGAACCGAAGAAGTACCAGTGTTTGTGCTCCAGCGGGGTTTTGCCCAGCAGGTAATGACGATGGACCACGGCGAAGCTTTCATCGGTCAGACCGAACGCCAGGCCGATCCGCCAGCGCTGCGGCAGATGCCGTACGTAGGGCAGCAGACTGGCACTGTAGAGTGCATGCCGCAGGTTGACGATCAGTGTGGTGAGCAGAATCACCACCAAGCCGGCGCCGGATGCCACCAGACTGGCAGCAACAAATTGCGCTGACCCGGCAAATACCAAGGCAGACATCGCCAGCGTGGCGCTGATCGACAGCCCCGAAGAAACCGCAAGGGTGCCAAAAACAATGCCGAACGGCAGTGCGCCGATCAGCATGGGAATGGTATCGCGCATGCCCAGCAACAGTTCCCTGAAAGGTGACATTTCGATCTCGGTTGGTTGTACGCAAAAAAGGAATCAGACGCTGACGTAGCGACTGATCAACGCGCGCAATGCGGCCGGTTTCACCGGTTTGGGCAAATAGTCCAAGCCGTTCAGTCGGATGCGCATGATCAACTCATTGCGCCCGTCAGCACTGATGACTACGCCCGGCAATTCCATACTCAGCTGCTCGCGCAACCAGGCCATCAGCTCGATTCCGGTATCGCCATTATCCAGATGGTAGTCGGCCAACACCAGCTCCGGGACGAATCCGGAATCCAGTACCTCCTGCACCTCCCGGCGATCACGGGCCACGGCAACGTTGCATTGCCAGCGGCTGAGCAGGCTTTTCATACCGGTGAGAATATTCGGCTCGTTGTCGATGCACAGCACCTGCGCACCACTCAATGCCGGCGCACTCTGCGGATGCACCGCGCGCGCATGCCGGTCATAACGGTCGACCGGCACCGTCACACTGAATACACTGCCCCGCCCCGGCCATGAGCGCACGGCAAGCTCATGATTCAGAACCCGGCACAGCCCGTCGGCGATGGCCAGCCCCAGCCCCAGACCTTTTTCAGCCTGGGTGCGGTGGTTATCCAACCGCTGGAATTCCTCGAAGATGGTCTGCAGTTTATCCCGCGGAATACCGGGGCCCTGATCCCAGACTTCGATACGCACCGCATCCGGCAGGCGGCGCATGCCCAGCACCACTCGGGAGTTTGCGGCGTAGCGGAAGGCGTTGGTCAGAAAGTTCTGCAATATACGACGCAGCAAGCGGATGTCGCTGCGTACCCGCACGCGACTGTTGTAGACCCGCAGATCCACACCCTGCTCAACGGCCAGGGCGCCGAATTCGATACGCAGCGGCTCGATCAGCTCGGCGAGCACGAAGCTGCTCCATTCCGGGGTGATACGGCCGGATTCCAAGCGCGACAGGTCGAGCAAGTCAGATATCAGATCTTCGGCCGAGCGAAGCGATGTATCCAGGTGCCGCACCAGCTCCTGAGCTTCGGCCGGCAGGCTCGGCTGATGCGCCAGCGAGGCGGAGAACAGGCGCGCAGCGTTCATCGGCTGCATCAGGTCATGGCTCACCGCTGTAAGGAAGCGGCCCTTGGATTGACTCGCCTGCTCGGTTTGCGCCTTGGCCTGAATCAGCGCCCGGTTCAGCTCGGACAATTCGCGAGTACGCTCGACCACCCGCTGTTCCAGCCCTTCGTTGGCATCCTTCAAGCCCTTCTCGGCCTCGCGGAACGCAGTAATATCGGTAAAACTCATGACGAAACCGCCGCCGGGCATCGGATTGCCGATGATTTCGATAACCCGACCGTTGGGAAACATGCGCTCCGAGCGGTGCGCCGTGCCCTGGCGCATCCAGTTGACCCGCTTGTCCACATGCAGCTGCGGGTTACCCGGTCCACACAGGCCACGACGCGCGTTGCACAGAATCAGGTCGGCGATCGGCCGGCCAATGGTGATCAGCCCTTCGGGATACTGGAACATTTCCAGATAGCGCTGGTTCCATGCAACCAAGCGCAGCTCCTTGTCCACCACGCTGATGCCCTGGTTGATATTTTCGATGGCGCCCTGCAGTAGTCCGCGGTTGAACTGCAGCACTTCGGACGCCTCGTCAACGATGCGCACCACATCATCGAAGTGCATGTCCCGGCCTTCAATTGCGGCTCTCACCACCACCCGCGCGGACGAGGCGCCCAACACCCCGGCCAGCAGCCGTTCGGTATGGGTGATCCAGCTGCTGTCCGCCACCTGCGCAGGGTTGAACTCCAGGTCCTGAGTCTCGGCAAAACGCTCGAAGCCGGCCTGTGCACGCTCCTCCCCAACAAAGCGCGAGGCCAGAGTCAGCAGATCATCCACCGTCACCCGCAACATGGCTCGGCTGGGGCCGTCCGCCCACTGATCGCCGTCCAGGCTGACGAAACGGCTGGCCTGCCAGTGTTCCAGCACGCGGGTACGACTGAACAGAGACACCACCACGAAAATCACGAAGTTACAGCCAATCGCAACGATACTGCCCAGCGTCAGACCATCGATCGGCAAGCCGAACCCATTGCTGTACAGCTCCTCCAGAACGGGCCAATCAGCCGCTCCCGTGATGCCCATCAACGGCACGATCAGCAGATACAGCCACAGACCGATACCCACCAGCAGACCTGCGAAGACTCCGGTGCGATTGGCCTGCTTCCAGAACAGCGCGCCGAACATCGCCGGCGCCAGCTGGGCGATGGCGGCAAAGGCAATCTGTCCGGTGTTGGCCAGGCTGCCAGCCGAGCCGATCATGCGATAAACCACATAGGCCAGCAGCAGGATAATCAGAATACTGCTGCGCCGGACGTTCAGCAGCCAGCCGCGGAACTCCTCGTAAGAGCGCTCGGACTTCTGGGTACGCAGTAGCAGCGGCAGCACCACATCGTTCGACACCATGGTACTCAGCGCAATTGCCGCGACAATCACCATGCCGGTGGCCGCCGATGCCCCACCAATGAAGGCCAATAGCGCCAGCACCGGCTGGCCTTCCATCAATGGCAGATTGATAACGTAGGAATCAGGCGATAATGCTGAACCGAAGCTCAGTTGGCCAGCCAGACTGATCGGCACCACGAACAGGCCGGCCAGCACCAGATAGGCGGGAAATACCCAGCGGGCCATGCGCAGGTCACCGGACTGGATGTTTTCCACCACCGCCACCTGAAACTGCCGGGGCAGACAGAGAAAGGCCAGGATCGCAATAAAGGTCTGGATCAGCAGGCTGGTATACATGGTTTCGCGCTGCCAGTACTCCGCCAGATCCGGACTGGTGCTTGCCCGCTCCAGCAGATCAGCGAAGCCACCAAACAGACCGAAGGTAACGAAGATACCCACGGCCAGAAAGGCAAAAAGCTTGACCAGCGACTCGAAGGCGATCGCCAGCATCATGCCGCGGTGATGCTCGGTGACGTCCAGGCTGCGCGTGCCGAACAGGATGGTGAACAGTGCCAGTACGAAGGTCACCACCAAGGCCGTGTCTTCCGCCCCATGGCCGCCCTCGGACATCGGCATATCGCTGCCAGTCAGCAGGTTGAAGCCCAGCACTATGCCCTTGAGCTGCAGCGCAATGTAGGGAAGCACGCTGACCAGACACAGCAGAGTGACGATCACCCCCAGGCCCTGGGACTTACCGTAGCGCGAGGCAATGAAGTCAGCGATTGAGGTGATGTTTTCCTGCTTGCTGACCGCCAGCATGCGGGCAAACAGCCGCCAACCCAGAATGAATAGAATCACCGGACCGATATAGATCGGCAGAAAATCCCAGATCTGGCCCGCCGCCATGCCTACCGCACCGAAGAATGTCCAGCTGGTGCACCAAACCGCAAGCGACAGACTATAGACCCAGACACGCAGGCGCGGATTGAATTCACCGGTCTGTCGATCGCCCCAGAAGGCGATGGCGAACAGGCAAGCCATATAGATCAGGAATGCGGACGCAACCAGCCCGGCAGAAAGCATCATTGACGGTAAAATCTCGAGATGAGAAGAGAGCGTAGTCTGGCAGGCGTTGGCGACTTTGCCCAGACGCTGCGCCTCATACCTAAGTCGAAGTCCGCTCAGTCGCCCAGCAGTACCAACCCCCAGACTACGGCAATCAGAAACAGGCTGAACAGCTGCGCGGCGCTGCCCATATCCTTGGATGCCTTGGACAACGGATGTCGCTCGAGGGAAATGCGATCGATCGCCGCTTCGATGGCGGAATTCAGCAATTCCACTACCAGCGACAACACCACGCAGGCTATCAGCAGCGCCTTGGATACCGCCGGTACCGGCAGAAAGCAGGCTATTGGAATCAGCACCAGGGCGAGCCAGACCAGTTGCCGGAACGCTGCTTCCCCGCGATAGGCAACCTTCAACCCGTCCAGCGAATAACCGAAAGCACGCCAGATGCGACGTACACCGGTAATGCCTTTATAGGGGTTATCCGTGGGTTCCATCAGGGTTGTGGTTGCCGTCCCGAGGTGGCCAGCTCCATATGTTGCAGCGCCATGGCTGCCTGGGTACGTGTGCGCACACCGAGCTTGCGGAAGATCGCGGTGACGTGCGCTTTGACGGTCGCTTCGGAGACACTCAGCTCATAGGCGATCTGCTTGTTCAACAGACCGTCGCAGACCATGCTCAGCACCCGGAACTGCTGGGGTGTCAGACTGGCCAGCTGAGCGCTGATGGTTTCTTCCTCGGCGCTCAGCGGGGCGGCATCTTCGTTCACCTGAACCGGCCAGCAGACATCGCCATCCAGTACGTCCTGCACGGATTTCTGGATATCTTCCAGACTGGAGGACTTGGGAATAAAACCACTGGCACCGAAATCCTTTGCCCGTTTGACCACGGCCACCTCTTCCTGAGCGGAAATGACGATGACCGGTACGTGCGGGTATTGACTGCGCAACAACACCAGGCCGGAGAATCCGTGAGCGCCCGGCATATTCAGATCAAGCAGTACCAGATCCCAGACACTGCGCTGCTCAAGCAGGGACTGCAACTCGGCAATCGACCCGGCCTCGGTCAGCTTGATTTCCGCGCTCAGACCCTTGCTCAGCGCCTGGAACAGTGCGCTGCGAAACAGCGGATGATCATCCGCAATCAAAATCTCGTAGATTGGCCCCATGCCGTGCTTCCGCCTGCCGGTATCAGTGTATCTGGATGTGTCATTATGCCGCGACACAGCCTGACACCGGCGGCACCATCCGTCAATTTCTTTACCGGAACTGCAGGCTGAATCTGCTGTCATTATCTGGTTGCGCCGCGCATAATTCTTCGCTTTTTATGACGATACAAGAGCTTACATGAACCTGCGCACTTATCGGGCCGATGTCCTGATGTTGATCACCGCCCTGATCTGGGGCACCACCTTTGTCGCCCAGAGTCTGGGCATGGCTCATATCGGACCCTTTCTCTATACCGGGTTGCGCTTTGCACTCGGCTCATTGGTGGTACTACCTCTGGTGCTGCTCGCTCGGCCGCAAGCCGATCAGGCGGCGCGCCGCTTCAGCAAGCCCATGCTGCTGGGCAGTATTGCACTGGGAGTAGTACTGACCCTGGGTATCAACCTGCAGCAGGTCGGCCTGCTGTTCACCACCGTGACCAACTCAGGCTTCATTACCGGTCTGTACGTGATTCTGGTGCCGCTGTTCGGCCTGTTTATCGGCTTGCGTAACGGGCTGGGCACCTGGTGCGGCGCTGGCTTGGCGGTGGTCGGCATGTTGCTGCTCAGCGTCAATGCCGACTACCGCATCGCCTTCGGCGACCTGTTGCAACTGGCCGGCGCGGCCTGCTGGGCGGTGCATGTCCTGCTGGTTGGCGTACTGGCTTCGCGCTATGATCCAATTCGGGTGTCTTTTATTCAGTTCAGCGTATGCGCCGTTGTCAGCCTGATCCTGGCCCTGCTGCTGGAGGAAATCGACCTGGATGCTATTCGCCTGGCCATGCCGGCCATTCTCTATGGCGGCCTGCTGGCGGTGGGCATTGGTTTCACCTTGCAGGTGGTCGCTCAGAAGAACGCGGTGGCGTCCCACGCGGCGATCATTCTCAGTCTCGAAGCCGTATTCGCCGCCCTCGCCGGCTGGCTGGTATTGAATGAAACGCTGAGTCTGCGCGGTTTCATCGGCTGCTGTCTGATGCTGACTGGCATGCTGGTCGCACAACTGGTGCCGATCTACCGGCAACATCGTCACAGCCGCGCAGCAGTACAGCAGGAGCCGGCGGGACATCATTGATAAAAACCTTGGCCCCATCAGAACCAGTCGGGGCAACAGCGGTCACAGATGTATGCCCGACAGATGTATACCGCTCGCTGGAGATTCTATGCGTTACCTTATTGTTTTGACTGCCTTATTGATTGCCATGCCCAGCCAGGCCGTGTCGCTGCGCGATACCCGCCTTGAAGAAACCCTGCGAAACGTTGCCCAGCAAAGCAGCAAGGACACCCCGCGTCAGGTCAATGCCAATATCATTGATGAAGGGTTCAGTGCCAAAGGCAAGGAACTCATCAACCACCTGACTGTGGACAGCGAATACGCCACCCGCATGCAGGGCGACCCGCTGGTCGTGCGCAGCCAACTGCAAAGCAGTGTCTGCGCCGACCAGCGCTTCCGCCGCTTGCTGGATATGGGCGCGACCCTGACCTACCATTTTGTGCTCGCCGACTCCAGCCAACCGGTATTGACCCAGAGCTTTGTGGCCGATCATTGCCAATCCATGTAGCGGCTGGCGCTGATGCGCCTGCTCCCCTCAACCCAACAGGTCGGTCCGCGCCGCCATGATGAAGTCATTACGGTGCAATCCACCGATCTTGTGTGTCCACCAGCGCACCGTCACCTTGCCATATTCCAGCAGCAACGCCGGATGGTGATTTTCCGCTTCGGCCAGTTCAGCCACCTGATTGGTGAACACCAGCGCAGCAGCGAAATCGCGGAAGCGAAACTCGCGCATGAGCTGATGTTCACCGGCCACATCAATCACTTGCCAATCGGGAATCTCCCGTTGCAGTGACTCCCGCTCCTGATCGGTAACACGCGGTGCATCCGCACGGCAGGCTTCACAGTGCTGTTCTTTCAGCTTGTTCATGACTCTCTCCAGCAGGTTTGTCCATAGCCAACTATAGCGCTGGGTAGTTGCCACGACCGGTTGTTTGATCGAATGCCTCAACGGCTGGTCAGAAAGTGGAGAGAATCACGATCCTGATCAACACTGAAGACACAGCTCCCGTTGCCCGCCATTGAGGAAGTGATTATGAGCACCCATGCTGCCACCGCCGATGACATGATCGACATTCACACCGGCGCGAGGGATTTACGACGCTTTCAACGCCGTAGCTACAGCGGCAATCTCGACGAGCAAGCGGCGTTCGAACGGATGGTGGATCTGAGCTGCGAGGTTGCCCGACAGCTACGCGGCAACGGGCCGGGTATCGTTGCCGTGATCGCTGGCCAGGTATGCTGGGTCTCGCCCCTGTTCACCGCCGATGAGCCACTGGTCTCGGCAATGAATCCACGCTTCGAGAATACCGAATTCACTTTTGCCATCTTCCCCTCCCATACCGATGAGCTGGATGCCGAGGAACTGGACACCATTTCCGATGCGATCACGTTCTGGCTGGCCAATCCGGTCTTTCGCCAGATCGACCAGGCAAAGCTCGATACCGCGCTGCCGGTGATCATCGAACGTTGGACTGATGATGATTGCCGCCATCTGCTCTGAGCGCACCCATAGCACAAAAAAACCATAAAATCCTCCGTAAAACTAATGCAAATCATTATCAGTAACGATATCATTCGCTCCGATTTCACCCCAGAAACGGAACGGAATACCCATGTCGCGACCTGTCCTCCCCTTCGCCCTGCTGCTATTACCCCTGTCCATTTCCCTGGCGCTGCCGACCATGGCAGCCACGAATGCCCCCACCGATCAGAACTCAAGCATTGAGTTGGAGCCAACCTATATCCAGGGTTCCCTGGGTAACGCTCTGGGCGAAACCGAAGGTTATCGTGCCAGCCATAGCAACGTCGCCACCAAGACCAGCATGCCGCTGGTGGAAACCTCGCAAAGTGTTTCCGTAGTCACTCGCAAGCAGATGGATGATCAGGGTGCGCAGAGCGTTTCCCAGGCCTTGCGCTATACCCCCGGTCTGATGGCCGCACCTTACGGCGCCACCAGCCGTTATGACTATGTGGCCATGCGCGGTATCACCGATGGCTCGGTGGACAACCTGTATCTGGACGGTCAGAAGCTGCTGGGCGACAGCGCCACTTACAGCACCTTGCAGGTCGACCCTTATTTCATAGAGCGGATCGACATCCTCAAAGGCCCCTCTTCCGTACTCTACGGCCGCAGCCTGCCGGGCGGTCTGGTGGCACTGACCAGCAAGAAGCCGGGCTATGACAGTCATCGTCAGCTGCAACTGTCCTATGGCAGTCACGATTACAAGCAGGCGGCCTTCGACATCGGCGCACCACTGGATGCAGGTCGGCGGGTGAATTATCGGCTGGCCGGGGTGGTGCGTGATGCCGACAATCAGGTGGATGACATCAAGAACGAGCGCTTCGCGCTGATGCCCTCCTTGAGCATCGATTTCACCCAGGATACCCGTCTGACACTGCTGGCCATGCTTCAACATGATCCGGAGGGCGGCTATCACGGCGGCCTGCCGGCAGACGGCACTGTCACGTCTCATAACGGCCAGCGTATTTCTCGCAGTTTCTTCGAAGGTGACGAAGATTACGAGAAGTTCGAGCGCCATCAATACATGCTCGGCTATCAGCTGGAACACCGCTTCAATGACGTGGTATCCGCCCGGCAGAACTTCCAGTATCTGGATTCGCGGGTGGAGTCGGAGCAGGTCTACCAGTACGGTTATGTGGCCAGCACCGACGATCTGGTTCGCTATTACACCGGCGCCGATGAAACCTTGCACGCCTGGAGCGTGGATAACCAGTTGCAGTTCGAATTTGCTACGGGTGAGCTCTCCCATACATTGGTTACCGGGCTGGATTATCAGCGGCGCAAGACCAAAGTCTCCTATGATGCAGCCACTGGCCTCGCTCCCATCAACCCCTTCACCGGCGCCGAAGGCGCTGGCGCTCCGGTGTTTTACCATCAATATGACGAAGCCCGCTTTCTCGAGCAGACCGGTCTGTATGTGCAGGATCTGATCAGCCTGGGCAACTGGCGGCTGTCCCTCGGCGCACGCCAGGACTGGGTCGATATCGATTTTGATCAAACCCTTGGGGCCCTGGGTGACCAATCCGATGATGTTCGTACTGACCAGTTTTCCGGTCGTATCGGTCTGCTCTACGCCTTCGACAACGGCCTGTCGCCGTATGCCAGCTTCTCCCAGTCATTCAATCCCAACGCTACCGGCGCCTACAACGAAACCCCGTCCGGAACACAAATCACCCTGCTGAAACCGACCGAAGGCGAACAAACCGAAATCGGCCTGAAGTTCCAGCCTCCGGGCACCCAGGACCTGTACACCATCGCCCTGTTCGATCTGACCCAGTCGAATCTGGCCAACAAGGATTCCGGTGAAAACTTCTATCGCTCCGTCGGTGAGGTAAGCTCCCAGGGTGTTGAGTTTGAGGCCCGTTTCAAGCCCATCGAGCCGGTCAATGTGCTGGCCAGCTATACTTGGATGGACGTGGAATACTCGAAGGACTTCACCGGCGCCGCCGAGGTCAACAACCGGGGCAACACGCCCAACGCGGTGGCGAAAAACATGGCCTCGTTATGGGCCGACTACAGCTTCACCAGTGGCTCGCTGGCGAGTCTGCAACTGGGCGCCGGGGTGCGTTATTTCGGCAAGAGTTGGGCGGATGCGGAAAACACCCTGCGCCTTCCCTCCTATACCCTGTTCGATGCGTCGGTTGGCTATGACCTGAGCAAGCTCGGGGCTACGGGACTGGGTCTGCGGGTCAACCTCAATAATCTGACCGACGAGACCTATGTGGCGGCATGCAACAGCCTGAACCAGTGCTATTACGGCGACGAGCGCAACCTCATGGCAACCCTGACCTACGACTTCTGACCACCCGTTGAAGCCGCCGGCATATCGCCGGCGGCTTCATGCATTCCGGATCAATTCAATGCGTTCCATCCTGTTGTATCTGCATCGTTATATCGGCCTGGCCATGGCGCTGTTCCTGGCGCTGGCAGGCCTGACCGGGACTATTCTCGCGTTTCACCATGAGCTGGACGAGTGGCTCAACCCTGACCTTTACCATACCGGCTCCAGCGGGCCGGCTCTGCCTCCCGATCAACTGGTCGAGCGGGTGGAGAGCGCCTGGCCGCACATGCAAGTCTGGTATATGGAGTTTCCCGAGGAAGCCGATCACGCCGCAATGCTGGCCATGGTGCCTCGTACCAACCCAGAGACCAGCGAGCCCTGGCCAGAAAAGCCCATAGTGCGTTATCTCGATCAGGTTACCGGCGAACAGGTCGGTGAACGTTACTGGGGCGATTGCTGCTTTTCACGGCGCAACTTCGTGCCTTTCATGCTGGAATTTCACTACAACCTGACTCTCCCGGGCAATTGGGGACTGTGGCTGATGGGCTTGATTGCGATCGCCTGGGTAGTTGACTGCTTCATCGCATTGCTGCTGACGTTTCCGCGCGGCAAGCCGTTCTGGCAGAAGTGGCAACGGGCGTGGAAGATCAAGGGCGGCCACTCCACGCGGGTCAATCTGGATATCCATCGTGCGAGTGGGTTGTGGCTCTGGCTGCTGCTGTTGCCGGTAGCCATCAGCAGTGTGGCAATGAACCTGCCCGAGCAGGTTTTCAAGCCGGTGATTTCATTGGCTTCGCCGATTAAACCCAGCGTCTATGCTGCACGCGGCGAGCTGCCTGCCGAGGAGCTCGGCGTGACCGGGTACGGCTATGGCGAGGCGTATCAATTGGCGATGCAACACGCCCGCGACCTCAAACTGGAAGAGCCCATCACCGAGCTGTATTACAGCTTCGAGTACAACTTCTACGGTGCCGGTTTTGGTGATCATGCCAGCAATCAGGGCAATGCCTGGGTTTTCTTCCATGGCACAGATGGCCAGTTACTGGGTAAGGAGATACCGGGGCAAGGTACGTTGGGCGAGCGCTTCTTCCAACTGCAAGCACCCATTCACGGGGGGCGTATTCTGGGAATGCCGGGACGTTTTCTGATTGCAGCTCTGGGTCTGGCAATCTGCGTACTATCGGTGACGGGCGTGGTTATCTGGTGGCGTAAGCGCCAGGCGAGACGGCTGCGCCGCGTTTGAAAAAACAATCCCGCAGCCGATATGATCGGCTGCGGGATCAATGTGCACTGCTGCTTAGAACAACACGCCCAGCTTGACACCGAACTCGTTGCTTTCCAACTCGGTATTGTCTGCGAGCATGCGATCGTCTTTCAGCTCATAGTTGGTCTGGGTGTAGTAGACACCCGCAGTGAGTGGGAAACCCTGGCCGCGATCCCAGAGGAAATTCAATTCAGCATAGGGGTTGAACTTGTTTTCCAGATCGGCCGTTTCGCTTCCCACGCCAGACAGCTTCACCTTGCCCTCACCTTCGATGCTGTAGCGGGTACCTACTTCAAGACGCGTGGTCACGGTGTCGCCCTGATGGTGCCAACCGAGCGCCGCCTTGGCGAAGGGGCTCTTGTTGCTCAGCTCCGCATCAGTATTGCCACTTTCCAGCTCAAAGCGTGTCCAGTCATAGCCGACACCGACCAGCATGTCGAAATTACTGTTGTCACTCAACGGCATGCGCATACCCAGGTCAGCCTCGGCGCGGGCGTCTTTGACTTCACTGTCATTCTTTTCGCCATATTTGGCGTCAATGCCCACCTGGAAGATGGTGCCGGGTCCGCCGGTCATTTTGTTGCCGTAATTATAGAAAATACCGCCTTTCCCAACGGTCTCATCGCGGCCATCAACATCATCGTTATCCGAGTTCATCTCATACTTGTCGGCAGCAACGATAATGCCCAGGTTGGAGACTGCGTCAGCCGCCATTGCGTAAGTCGGCCCTACTACGAGCCCTACGGCGGAAGCTCGGATCAAAGTTTTGCTTAGGCGCATATGGTCTTTCCTCTTGGATTATAGCCTGAGTAAATACCGACCCGTTCCTCGCCGAGAAGTTCGTTGAATTTCAATCCGGTCAAGCCGTTAGGCTCTCAAGTTCATGCCGTCTGGTATAATCCAACACCTTGAATTCAGCAGAAAACTCCCATGACCGATCGGTATTTTGACCAGCTGGGCACCCACTTCGCACGCAAGATATACGCCGGCCCCAAGGGGGCAATTCGCCTTGCCGTACTCACCCGCGACCTGCAGGAATGGCTGGCCGAGCTGGCACCGGAAGGCCAATCATTGCGTATTCTGGATGTGGGCGCCGGGCTCGGGCATATCAGTGAATGGCTGCTGCAACGCGGCCACAGCGTCACAGTATCCGAGCCGGCAGAAGAAATGCTGATGGCCGCCCGGGAACGCCTGGAAACTCAGCCATTGCAACCAGGCCAAACGGTGCAGTTTCTGCAGCTTCCCCTGCAACAGTTGCCCGCCCGGGGGCAGCGTTATGATGTGGTGATCTGCCATGCGGTGCTGGAGTGGCTGGCGGACCCCGCTGCCGCCCTGCACTGTCTGCGGCAGCTGATCAATGACGACGGCGCCGTTTCCCTCGCCTTCTACAATCGTGACGCGCTGATCTACAAGAATCTGATCAAGGGACAGTTCCGCAAACTGCAGCGCAATCAGCTGGCAGGCGAAGGCAAACGCAGCCTGACCCCGCAGCAACCGCTGGACCCGCGTGAGGTGTATACCTGGATGGCGGCGGCAGGTTTCGATTGCCGGGCGCAGACCGGCGTGCGGGTATTCCACGATTACATGCATGAGCCGTTCAAGTCCGACGCCGACGCGCAGCAGGTGATCGAGCAGGAACTGCTATACAGCCTGCACCCGGCCTACCGGCACCTGGGGCGCTATTTGCATTGCTGGCTCAAAGCCTGTTGAGAGCTAGGCGGGCATCCAGCGATCCCGCCGCCACAGCCAGATGAACCAGCCACCAAGCAGCGCACCGCGTGCCAGCATGAACAGGTGGAAACCCAGCCAGACCCCATGGTTGCCGGTATCGAGTAGTAACCAGGCGGCCGGCAGATAGACCAGCAGTACGGCCAGCACCATGGCGTTACGCATGGCGCGGGCGCGAGTAGCGCCAATGAACAGACCATCGAGCAGATAGCTCCAGACCGCCACCAGCGGCATCCAGGCCATCCACGGCAGATAGGCGAAAGCCACCTGACGAATCGATTCGAGATCGGTCAACAGGCTGACAATCTGGTTGCCAAACAGGCTGAATACCAGCACGAAGCCCACCCCGACCACCAGTGACCACAGCGTACTGATCACCAATATCCGTTTGAGCGCCAGCCGATTACGCTGGCCCATGGCATGCCCACCCAATGCCTCTACCGCATGGGCCAGGCCGTCCAAGCCGTGAGACGTGAGCAACAGAAAATTCAACAGGACAGCGTTGGCGGCGACCACCGAATCCCCCAGCCGGGCGCCCTGCAGCACCAGCAGATAGAACACCAGCTCCAGTGCCAGGGTGCGGATCAGAATATCCCGATTGACCCGGATCAGCGGCGCCGCGCCGCGCAGCCGCAGTGCATTCAGCCAGGGCATCACACCGGGGAAACGCGCCAGCACCGGGCGCAGCAGCCACAGCCCCAGCAGCAATCCGGCGTAGTCACCGATGACCGTGGCCCACGCGGCACCCGCTACCCCCCACTCCAGCACCACGACGAACAATACATCGAGCACCACGTTGGTGATATTGACTACCAGCAGGAGATAGAGCGGCGCGCGGGCGCGCTGGGCACCGATGAACCAACCGACTAGAACGAAGTTGGCCAGCGCCGCCGGCAGACTCACCAAGCGGATATTGACGTAAATGCGCGCCTGCTCCAGCAGCTCGGCACTGCTATCGAGGTAATACAGTCCTGCCGCCAGCAACGGCTCATGCAGCAGCCAGATCAGCGATGCAAGAAGGACCGCCAGCCACAGCGGTTGCAGCAACACCAGGCGCAACTGGTTGCCATTCTCGGCGCCGCACGCCTGGGCAGCGAAACCAGTGGTACCCATGCGCAGGAAACCTGCCGACCACAGGATGAAGGTCATCAACGTAGCGCCTACCGCGGCCCCACCAAGATAGTGAGCACCGTCGAGGTGCCCGATCACGGCGGTATCTACCAGGCCGACCAGGGGCACGCTGATGTTGGACAGTATCATTGGCGTCGCCAACGCCCAGACCCGATTATGGGTCGGCCGATGACGCGCTGCAGAAAGTAAACCGGAAAGGGTCACAGCAATGAGTCCAGCGTCAAGATGTCAGCCACCAGACCGCTTGGCCTTGAACCCTTCAGCGGTGAGCCACTCGCACAGCATCTCGGCACGATCACCCTGGATTTCGATCACTCCGTCGACCACCGAACCACCGCAGCCGCAGCGGGCCTTTATGCGTTTGGCCAGAGTCTTGAGCTCATCGAGTGGCAACGCCAGACCACTGATGGTGGTCACCGTCTTGCCGCCCCGGCCTTTGGTTTCACGGCGCACCCGCGCGACACCATCGCCTGTGGCAATCTGCGGCTGGCCGCAAGTGCAGCCGTCCACCGGATTCCGGCACTCCGGGCACATACGGCCGGTATCAGTGGAAAACACCAGGCCTCCGAGAGAGCCGAATCCTGTCTGACGTTTACTCATGGTCCGTCCTGCCTCAACCTTGCTCAAGCAGACGGCGCAGATCGATCAGACCCGCGTTGGCCCGGGACAAGTAGTTGGCCATGACCAGTGAGTGGTTGGCCAACATGCCGAAACCGCCACCATTGAGGATTACCGGACTCCACATGGGCGCCTGGGTCGCTTCCAGTTCGCGGATGATCTGGCGCAGACTGACCAGCGCGTTCTTGTTATTCAGCACATCGGCGTAATCCTTTTCCACCGCGCGCAGCAGATGCACCAGCGCCCAGGCACTACCGCGGGCCTCATAGAACACATTATCGATTTCCAGCCAAGGTGTTTTGGCACGCTCACGACCGCCGTCATTGAGCGGCGTGCGTGCCACGCTGGCCGACAGACGTTGGGACAGCGAGCCCAATCGGGTGCTGGCATCACCAATCCAGCCGGCCAGGTTGTCGGCCCGCGCATAGAAGCTGGCGTTGCCGCTTTCCAGGCGAGTGATGTAGTTGTTGAGCGCCTTGCGCCCGTCGCGGTATTCGCTCTCGCTGGCCGGCATTACCCAACTGTTGTGGTCGAAATGGAAGCGCGGCTCGGCCCTGGACAGATCGGCATCCTCGGTAGACTGGGATTGCGAACGGGCCATGTCACGACGCATCGAACGGGTCATGTCGCGTACCTGCACCAGTACGCCAAACTCCCAGCTCGGCATGTTATCCAGCCAGATACCGGGCGGAGCGATGTCGTTGCTGATGAAACCACCGGGCTTGTCCAACAGGGTACCCACCAGCGCCTGCAGCGTGCGCGCAGTATGCGAGCCGGTCGTCAGCGTCTCGGTGTTGCCCACCGGCAACACGGTCAGATCATCAAGATCCGGTTCGCGGCTCCAGTACCAGCCAACCAGCAGGCAGATGAGCAGATAGACGATTAGCACCACGGCAATTATCTTACCCAGCAAACGGCCGTTTTCACTATCAAGCCGGTTTCCCGGTGCAGTGGTCGTCCCTTGTTTACGTCTGGAAAATTTCATCTGCCCTCTCCTGTGTCTGTGCAGCCGCAAGCATACCATCAGGGCACCCACGGAATAACCATCGCGGGCAGTTCATTGCGTATTGAAATCCCCTGCCGGCAACCGCCCAGGTCAGCCCTGTATCAGCTAGAATAGCCCTTCTCGCTCACTCAGGATGTACTTTCATGGCCGCTATCGGACACATCAACAATCTATCGATCGTCAAGCATACCGGCTTCGGCCTCTATCTCGACGGCGGCCCCCATGGCGAGATCCTGCTACCCAATCGGTATATCCCCAAGGACCAGCCCACCGAGATCGGTGACTGGCTGCGCGTGTTCATCTATCGCGACAGCGAAGACAAGCTGATCGCCACCACCGAACAGCCCAAGGTCAAGGTCGGCGAATTTGCCAGCCTGAAAGTGGTTGAAATCACCCGCGTCGGCCTGTTCCTCGATTGGGGGCTGCCCAAGGACCTGCTGCTGCCACATTCCGAGGAAAAGCGTCCCTTGCAGGTCGGTGATTATTGTGTGGTGTATGTCTATCTCGACAAACACAGCGAACGCATCACCGCCACAGCACGCCTGGACCGCCACCTGGATCAGACCCCACCCAACTACGAAGTCGGCGAAGCCGTGAGCCTGCTGGTCGTAGAACCCACGGATCTGGGTTACAAGGCGATCATCAATGACCGCCATTGGGGCCTGATCCACAAGAACGAAATCTTCAAGTTCGTACGCGGTGGCAAGCGCGAGCGGGGTTACATCCGTGAAGTACGTCCCGACGGCAAGGTCAGTCTGAGCCTGCAACCGGTCGGCCGTGATGCCGGCGACAGCCTGCAGGCCTTGATCATGCAGACGCTGGATGAAAATGATGGTGTGCTGAACCTGAGCGACAAAAGCGCCGCTCCGGAAATCGCTCGCCTGTTCGGCGTCAGCAAAGGCAACTTCAAGAAGGCCATCGGCGGTTTGTATCGCCAGGGGCGCATCGTCATTCACCCGGATCGCATCGAGCGCGTCTGACAGATCCGGTGGCAGTTTGTCACTGGCATTCGCAGCGACAGGCTTTAATATACCAGCAAGCTCTTTACGGATATGCCCATGTCGTTGATACGCCTTCTGCTGATTACCCTGCTGCTGACCGGCAATGCTGCTCTGGCCACAGCCAACACCTCGGGAAGTAGCGGCCTCGGTAGCCTGTTCGGTGGTGTGGGCAGCAGTAGCGCCACCCAATTTTTGCCAGTGCACGAGGCCTTTCGCGCCGGTATTGTCGAGGCGGATGCCGAGCGCATCCAGCTGCAGTTCGATGTCACCCCTGAATATTATCTGTACCGGCATCGCCTGAAGTTCGAGCTGCTGGGCGGTGATGCGCAGATCACCCAGGTCAATCTGCCGGACGGTGTAGAACGCACCGATGAGTTTTTCGGTGATGTCGAGGTGTATTACAACAGCCTCGCAGTGATGCTGGATGTAGCACCGGGCAACACACCCGCCAAGCAGTTGCGGGTCGAGTACCAGGGCTGCGCCGATGCTGGCCTGTGTTATCCACCGGAAATATTGCTGCTGGATCTGCCCACCACCGGCGGCAGCGCTGAACCCGGCACGGTTGCCAGCGCTGCGACCCAGAATGACTCCTCCCTGTGGCTGTCCTTATTGCTGCTGTTTGCCGCTGGTCTGGCACTGACCTTCACTCCCTGCGTACTGCCCATGGTGCCTATCCTCACCGGCATGGTACTGGGACGCGAAAACATCGATCGAACGCGCGCCTTCACCCTGTCCGTCAGCTATGTGCTCGGCATGGCCCTGACCTTTGCTGCGGTCGGCGCACTGATCGGCCTGTTCGGTGCAGCATTGAATATTCAGGCGCGCCTGCAGTCGCCTTGGGTATTGGGCGTCTTTGCAGTCTTCTTCGTACTTTTCGCCCTGGCCATGTTCGACGTATTCAACCTGCGCCTGCCAGCCTTCATCAGCGGCCCCGCGGAAAGACTGGGCAACCGCACCCGTGGCGGCTCGATTCCCGGGGCCGCAGTCATGGGCGCCTTGTCATCACTGGTGGTCTCGCCGTGCATTTCTGCGCCACTGGCCGGCGCGCTGATCTATATCAGTGCTACCGGTGACGCCATGGGCGGCGCCCTGCGCCTGTTCGCCCTAGCCATCGGCATGGGCGTACCACTGATCCTGGTAGCGATGTTTGGCAAGACCCTGCTACCCCGCTCCGGCCCCTGGCTTAACCAGGTCAAGCAATTCTTCGGCTTCGGTTTGTTGGCCGTCGCCATCTGGTTGCTGGAACGGGTCATCCCCGGCCCCGTAAGCCTTGCGCTGTGGGCTGGGCTGACCGCTGGCATCGCCGTGCAGCTGGGTCTATTCGACCGTGAACCGCGCTCCGGTACTTCCCGTCTGGCGCAAACCGCAGCGCTATTGTTCGCCATCTACGCTGCCGCCGCGCTGTTCGGCGCGCTCGCCGGCAACTCGGACCCCTTGCGCCCCTTGCACGCGCTTGGCGGCAGTAATGCCACCGTCAGCAACAACGAAACCAGTTACTTCACCAAGGTGACCACTGCCGACGCCGTGCGCCAGCAACTGGCCCAGGCCAAAGCAGCCGGACAACCGGCCATCGTCGAGTTGTCCGCCGACTGGTGTATCAGCTGCAAGGTGATCGAACGGGAAGTCATCAATCATCCCAGCGTTCGCGCAGGGCTGGACAGTTTCGTCCGTGTGCAACTGGACGTCACCGATAACACAGCAGACCAGCGCGCCTGGATGACCGAACAACAACTGTTCGGTCCTCCCGCTTTCCTCTTCTATGACCAGCAGGGTCAGGAGATGGCAGACATACGCATTCAGGGTGAAGTGGGACGGGAGACCTTCATTCAGCATATGCAGGGTGTGGACGGCTGATATCAAACTCAATTTCCGCAAAAACCCGGCCATCATGCGGTCATCTGATGACATACGACTGGTTCTGGACAGCCCTTTGCGAATCCGGCAAACTCTTCGCCCATTGATGACTGCCAAGTCAATCGCCAACCAACACCCTGGAATATTCTGATGGCCAGCTTTCTGGTCCTGCATGGACCCAACCTGAACCTGTTAGGCAGCCGCGAACCCGAGGTCTACGGCGCCGTGACCCTGGCCCAGATCAACGCCCGTCTGCTCGAACAGGCCCAGCGCGGCGGTCATCAATTGCAGGCGTTGCAAAGCAATGCCGAATACCAATTGATCGACCGTATTCATGCTGCCCGGGACGAAGCGATTGATTTCATCATCATCAATCCCGCCGCCTTTACCCACACCAGTGTCGCAATACGTGACGCATTGCTGGCGGTGAGCATCCCATTCATCGAAGTTCATCTTTCCAATGTGTACAGACGTGAGCCTTTTCGCCATCACTCCTATTTTTCGGACATTGCCGAAGGAGTCATCTGCGGACTGGGAGCCGAGGGCTATGCAATGGCCCTGCAGGCAGCTGTACGCAGACTCGAACAAAACTGACACGATCAACATTGCCCTGGAGCGCAAGTATCAATGGATATCCGCAAAGTAAAGAAACTCATCGAACTGCTTGAAGAGTCCGGCATTGACGAGCTGGAAATTCACGAAGGCGAAGAGTCGGTTCGGATAAGCCGGCACAGCCAGCAGGCCGCCATGCCTCAATATTTCCAGGCTCCGGTAGCCGCAGCCCCCGCACCTGCAGCAGCCCCAGCAGCCCCAGCTGCCGCCCCGGCCGCTGAAGCAGCACCGGCCGAGCCGGCCGGCCACCTGGTTCGCTCACCCATGGTCGGTACTTTCTACCGTTCACCGTCGCCTGAGTCTGCGTCTTTTGTTGAAGTCGGCCAGACCGTCCAGGCCGGTGATGTACTGTGCATCGTCGAAGCAATGAAAATGATGAACCATATCGAATCCGACAAGACTGGCGTTATTCAAGCCATCCTGGTCGACGATGGTCAACCAGTGGAATTCGATCAACCCATGTTCAGCATCGCCTGAGCCCGACCCGGAGGCAGCGATGCACAAAGTACTCATAGCCAACCGTGGCGAAATTGCACTGCGCATTATCCGCGCTTGCAAGGAGCTGGGGTTGAAGACTGTGGCAGTGCACTCCACTGCCGATCGCGAACTCATGCACCTGGCCATGGCCGACGAAACCGTCTGCATCGGTCCAGCGATTGCCACCGAGTCGTATCTGAACATCCCGCGCATCATCAGCGCGGCTGAAGTCACCGGCGCCGACGCCATCCATCCCGGCTACGGCTTCCTCGCGGAAAATGCCGATTTTGCCGAGCAGATCGAACGCTCCGGCTTCACCTTCATCGGTCCCAGCGCCGAGGTGATTCGCCTGATGGGTGACAAGGTCTCGGCCATCGCCGCGATGAAGAAGACCGGCGTACCCACAGTACCCGGTTCCGACGGCCCACTGCCTGAAGACGAGCAGGAATGTCTGAAGATCGGTCGTCGCGTTGGCTACCCGGTGATCATCAAGGCCTCCGGTGGTGGCGGTGGTCGTGGCATGCGCGTGGTGCATAAGGAAGAAGAGCTGATCAAGTCGATCCGCCTGACCCGCACCGAAGCCGGTGCAGCCTTCGGCAACCCAGTGGTCTACCTGGAGAAATTCCTGACCAACCCGCGTCACGTGGAGGTCCAGGTGATTTCCGATGGCCAGGGTCATGCCGTTCATCTGGGCGATCGCGACTGCTCCATGCAGCGCCGTCATCAGAAGATCATCGAAGAAGCGCCAGCCCCCGGCATTGACGAAAAGGCCCGCGCCGAGGTCCAGGCCCGCTGCGTGAAAGCTTGCATCGATCTGGGCTACCGTGGCGCCGGCACCTTCGAGTTTCTCTACGAGAACGGCGAATTCTTCTTCATCGAGATGAACACCCGCATTCAGGTCGAGCATCCAATTTCGGAAATGGTCACCGGAATCGACATCCTCAAGGAGCAGATTTTGGTGTGTGCCGGCCAGCCGCTGAGCATCAAGCAGGAAGACGTGGTTATCCGCGGCCATTCCATCGAATGCCGGATCAACGCCGAAGACCCCACCAGCTTCCTGCCCAGCCCTGGCACAGTGACCTTCTTCCATGCGCCAGGCGGTAACGGCGTGCGGGTGGATTCGCATCTGTACAGCGGCTACAAGGTTCCCCCGAATTATGATTCGCTGATCGGCAAGCTGATCACCTACGGCGCCACCCGCGACGAAGCCATGATGCGCATGCGCAACGCCCTGGATGAGCTGGTGGTAGACGGCATCAAGACCAACACGCCGCTGCACCGTGAATTGGTCCGCGATGAAGAGTTCTGCAAGGGTGGTGTGAACATTCACTACCTGGAACATAAGCTCGGCATAAGCTGACAAGCAGTAACCTCAAAGTTTATGATCCGTGTTTTAGGGAGCGACCTGTCGCTCCCTTTGTTTTTTCTGCTTAAGGAACTCTTATGCCCTGGTTGCAACTGCGTCTAGCCATTATTCCAGAACAAGCCGACCCGATGGAGGATCTGCTGCTCGGGCTGGGTGCCGTCTCGGTGACGTTCATGGACGCCGAGGATCAACCGATTTTCGAACCCGACCTGGGCACGACCCCACTGTGGTCGCACACTCACCTGTTGGCACTGTTTGAAGCCGATGTCGACCAGCAGGCGCTGCTCGACCAACTCCAGCAGATCTGGCCGGGCAAACTACCGGAGCACCAGCTCGAAGAAATCGCCGATCAGGACTGGGAGCGCAGTTGGATGGACAACTTCAAGCCGATGCGCTTCGGCCGTCGCTTGTGGATTGTGCCTAGCTGGCATGAGGCGCCGGAGCCCGATGCAGTGAACCTGCTGCTCGATCCCGGCCTGGCTTTCGGCACCGGCACCCACCCGACTACCGCTCTGTGCCTGGAATGGCTGGATGGCCAGACGCTCGATGGCCTGCAGGTAATCGACTTCGGTTGTGGCTCAGGCATTCTCGCCATTGCCGCCCTGCTGCTCGGCGCGCAATGCGTGGTCGGCACCGATATCGACCCCCAGGCACTGGAAGCATCGCGCGACAATGCCCAGCGCAACCAGCTGGATGACGCACGCTTCCCGCTGTACCTGCCCGAAGCCATGCCGGACACCCCGGCCGACATGCTGGTGGCCAATATTCTCGCCGGCCCGCTGGTCAGTCTGGCTCCTCAACTGACCAGCCTGGTCAAACCCGGCGGCCGCATTGCCCTGTCCGGCATTCTCGCCGAGCAGACCGAGGACATTCTCGCCGCCTACCGTGATGCTTTCGAGCTGGACCCGGTAGCGGACAAGGATGGCTGGATCCGCGTCAGCGGCGTACGTCGCGACGTGGCACTCTGACCAGCTTGCGGGCACAATATCGCGATTGCCGCACCGCGACGTGCGCTCATTATTAAGGATGCCTGTTTCACATGAGTGAGCTGCTGGTCACACAATGCCCCTATTGTCAGACCCGCTTCCGGCTAACACCGGAACAGCTGCTGGTAGCTGCCGGCAACGTGCGTTGTGGCGCCTGTCTTGAAGTATTCAATGCGAGCGAGGCCGAGGTGACCGAAGCACCGGCAACCCCGGCTGCAGAACCGCCAGCTCCAGCTCCAGTTCCAGCACCGGGCTCAGCCTTATTGCATGACGACCTGGACGAGCCGGATCTGCAGGCACTCGGGTTGGACGAGTCGATCATCGACGAAGTCAATCCCTGCGGCATGACCGGTCACCGGAAAACCGGCCTGGAAGCAGTGCCGGTTGAGTCAGATGATGACACCCCTGCGGATCTGGCCAGCGAATCGGTCACTGATGCTCAGGGGCAGTTATCCTCACGGAGCACCAAGACAGACTCGCCGGCGACCCCAGCGACCGAAAGCTTCAGCGACCTGCATGAAGACTTTCTGGCCACTCCGCCGGCGCAGGACTTCGGCCCGGACTTCGATCACAACCGATCGGGTATCCAGCACCTGCGACCAGTGGATGACGACTACGCCGACCACGGGATATTTCGCCGCGACCGCCCCACCGGCAGTGAACAGGCCGAGGACGAACCGGCAATCGACCACGAACATATCGACAACGACCGTCGGGAACCACTGATCAGTCCCTTGCTGTTACCGGAACTGTTCGACGAGTCGTTGCTGGAAGAAGCCCCTACCCGGCGCGCCCAGCGCCCCTGGTTATGGGGTAGCCTTTGTCTGCTCGCCCTACTGGCTTTACCGGCACAGTTTTTCTATTACAATTTCGACGCCCTGGCCCGCGACCAGCGCAGTCGAGCGCTGCTGGAAAACCTGTGTTTCATTGCCCAGTGCGAGCTGCCGGCTCGGGTGGATATCAGCCGAATCCGCAGCGCCAATCTGCTGGTGCGCGAGCATCCGGAGTTTCCCAACGCCCTGGCCATCGATGTGATTCTGTATAACCGCGCCGATTTCGAGCAACCCTTCCCGGTGTTGCAGATGCAGTTCACCGACGCCGGTGGTCGTGACATCGCCAGTCGGCGTTTCCGTCCGGAAGAATACCTCGCCGGCGAACTGGCCGGCGTGCGTTTGATGCCGCCGCAAACGCCGATTCATGTAGGCCTGAGCATGCTCGACCCCGGCCCCCAGGCCAACGGCTACAGTCTCGAATTTATCAGTCCCTGACCAGACGCTGAATTTCCGGCACCTGGTCAGCCGACCAGTTGATCAAATATCAGCCAGAACAGACTTTATATGGTCACAGGTAGCAGGTATGATAGCGGCCCTCTTCACGTTTCTGACCCTGCCCGAACACGTCCAGCTGTTTTGGGGCGCACACCATTGACCACAAAGTACAGGGATGGACATGCAGTGATCAGTATCGGATCTTTTCAGCTAACCAGCCCCGTCATCCTGGCCCCCATGGCCGGCGTGACCGATCGCCCGTTCCGGACCATGTGCCGGCAGCTGGGTGCCGGACTGGTAGTGTCGGAAATGGTCACCAGCGATACCCGTCTCTGGCATAGCCGAAAATCCCGTCAGCGCCTCGATCACCGCGGTGAACCGGACCCGCGCTCAGTACAGATCGCCGGTGGTGATCCCCAGATGATGGCCGACGCCGCCCGCATGAATCGCGACAATGGCGCACAGATCATCGATATCAATATGGGCTGCCCGGCCAAGAAGGTCTGCAACAAGGCCGCTGGCTCCGCCCTGTTGCGTGATGAACGTCTGGTGACCGAGATCATCGAAGCCGTGGTCGGCGCCGTGGACATTCCCGTGACACTGAAAATCCGCACGGGCTGGGACCCGGACAACCGCAACGGTGTCACCATTGCGCGCATCGCCGAGCAGAGCGGTATTCAGGCGCTTGCCGTGCATGGTCGCACCCGCAGCGAGTTGTACACCGGCGAGGCCGAGTACGACACCATTGCCGAGATCCGTCAGGCCATCTCCATTCCGCTGTTCGCCAATGGCGACATCGACTCCCCGGAAAAAGCCCGACAGGTCCTCGACCATACCGGTGCCGATGCGGTGATGATCGGCCGCGCTGCCCAGCGCCGCCCCTGGATCTTCCGTGAGATCGATCACTACCTGCGTCACGGTGAACATCTGCCTGCGCCCGGGCTGGCTTGGCAACAGTCCCTGTTGCTGACCCATCTCGACGCCCTGCAGGAGTTTTATGGCTTGGAACAAGGCGTACGCATCGCGCGCAAGCATGTCGGCTGGCAACTGCAGTCGCTGCCCGGTGCTGAGGAGTTTCGCCGCCATTTCAACCGCATGGATTGCGGCGTGCAGCAACGCCAGGAAATACAACACTTCTTCAACCGCTTGATGGACGGAGGCCTCGCGGCATGAATCAACTGAATACTTCCCAGATTGACGGAAACCTACCCGTGAGCGAGACCCCTGAAGCTGACCTATCCTGCCGCCCGAACGACCCCCTGGCCGGGTCGCGGACACTGCGTGACAGTGTCGAGCAAGCGCTGCACAACTATTTCGAACATCTGGACGGCCAGGACGTTACCGACGTCTACAACATGGTGCTGGCGGAAATCGAAGCGCCACTGCTGGAAAGCGTGATGGATTATGTGCGCGGCAATCAGACCCGGGCTTCCGAAGTGCTCGGCCTGAATCGCGGCACACTGCGCAAGAAGCTCAAGCAGTACGGACTGCTCTGACCCTTTTAATCAACTGTAATTGGAAGCAAAATGACCGACCAAACCACTCGCCTGCCGGTACGCCGCGCGCTGATCAGTGTTTCCGACAAAACCGGTATCGTCGACTTCGCCCGTGAGCTCAGCGCTCAGGGTGTGGAGATTCTGTCCACCGGTGGCACCTACAAGCTGCTGCGGGATAATGCCATCGATGCAGTGGAAGTCGCTGACTACACCGGTTTTCCGGAAATGATGGACGGGCGAGTGAAAACGCTGCATCCGAAGATTCACGGCGGCATTCTGGGACGTCGTGATCTGGATAGCGCGATCATGACTGAACACGGCATCCAGCCGATCGACATGGTAGTGGTCAACCTCTACCCCTTCGCTGCCACCGTGGCCAAGCCCGACTGCAGCCTGCCCGACGCCATCGAGAACATCGACATCGGCGGTCCGACCATGGTCCGCTCGGCAGCCAAGAACCACAAGGATGTCGCCATTGTGGTCAATGCCGGTGATTACGACAGCATCCTCAGCAGCCTCAAGGAAGGCGGACTGAGCTACGCTCAGCGCTTCGATCTGGCGCTCAAGGCATTCGAGCATACCGCCGCCTATGACGGCATGATCGCCAACTACCTGGGCACCATCGACCAGAGTCGCGATACGCTCGGCACCGAAGACCGCGCCGACTTCCCGCGCACCTTCAACAGCCAGTTCATCAAGGCCCAGGACATGCGCTACGGGGAAAACCCGCACCAGGCCGCCGCCTTCTATCGGGAAGCGGCACCAGCCGAGGCCTGCATCGCCACTGCTACCCAGCTACAGGGCAAGGAACTGTCCTACAACAACGTCGCCGACACCGATGCCGCCCTGGAATGCGTGAAAAGCTTCAGCAAACCGGCCTGCGTCATCGTCAAGCACGCCAACCCTTGCGGTGTGGCCGTTGTTCCGGATAACGAGGGCGGTATTCGCAAGGCCTATGAACTGGCCTTTGCCACCGACAGCGAATCGGCCTTCGGCGGCATCATCGCCTTCAACCGCGAGCTGGACGCCGACACGGCTCAAGCTATCGTCGAGCGCCAGTTTGTTGAAGTGATCATCGCCCCCAGCGTCAGCGCTGAGGCCCGTGAGGTGATTGCTGCCAAGGCTAATGTGCGCCTGCTCGAGTGCGGTCAGTGGTCAGCCGAGCGCATTCGGGATCTGGATTACAAACGCGTCAACGGCGGCCTGCTGGTACAGAGCCGGGATACTGGCATGATCACCGAAGCTGATCTCAAGGTGGTCACCAAGCGCACGCCGACCGAAAAAGAGATCCACGATCTGATCTTCGCCTGGAAGGTGGCCAAGTTCGTCAAGTCCAACGCCATCGTCTATGCCAGCAACCGCCAGACCATCGGCGTAGGCGCCGGCCAGATGAGCCGCGTCAACTCCGCGCGCATCGCTGCTATCAAGGCCGAGCATGCCGGTCTGCAAGTTGAGGGCGCGGTCATGGCGTCCGATGCTTTCTTCCCGTTCCGTGACGGCATCGACAATGCCGCTGCCGTGGGCATCCGCGCGGTGATCCAGCCCGGCGGTTCCATGCGTGATCAGGAAGTGATCGATGCCGCCGATGAAGCCGGCATCGCCATGGTGTTCACGGGCATGCGCCACTTCCGCCACTGAGTAGGGTTACGGCCGCGCTGAAGCCGCCTCTGCTGCGTTGCTCGTGACTTCGCCAATGCTCATTGCCACCAGGCAACTGCGCTTGTCAAAGCCCCGGGCGCCTTGCATCTACTGGCTTGACCGCGACCTTGTTTCGAGTTGCTAGCGAAAACCCCAAATGCAATTTTGAGGTATACAAAATGAATGTACTGATTATCGGCAGTGGCGGGCGTGAGCATGCTCTGGCGTGGAAAGTGGCGCAGGATGAGCGCGTCGAGAAGGTCTTCGTAGCCCCCGGCAATGCCGGCACAGCGATCGAGGCCAAGTGCGAGAACGTCGCCATTGACGTGCTGGAACTGGACAAGTTGGCGGACTTTGCTGCCACCAATGACGCACTCACCATTGTCGGCCCGGAAGCGCCGCTGGTGGCCGGCGTGGTAGATCTGTTCCGCGAGCGCGGCCTGAAGTGTTATGGCCCCACAGCCGGCGCAGCACAACTGGAAGGCTCCAAGGCTTTCACCAAGGACTTCCTGGCGCGCCACGCGATTCCCACCGCCGATTACGCCAACTTCACCGAGGTTAAACCGGCCCTGGCCTACCTGCGCGAGAAAGGCGCACCCATCGTCATCAAGGCTGATGGCCTGGCTGCCGGCAAGGGTGTGATCGTTGCCATGACGCTGGAAGAAGCCGAAGCAGCAGTCACCGACATGCTGGCCGGCAATGCCTTCGGCGAAGCCGGCTCACGTGTGGTCATCGAAGAGTTTCTGGATGGCGAAGAAGCCAGCTTCATCGTCATGGTCGATGGCGAGAATGTACTGCCGATGGCCACCAGTCAGGATCATAAACGCGTCGGCGACGCCGATACCGGTCCGAATACCGGCGGCATGGGTGCCTACTCCCCTGCCCCGGTGGTAACCGATGCCGTCCATCAGCGCGTCATGGATGAAGTCATCTGGCCAACCGTCCGGGGCATGGCGGCCGAAGGTAATATCTATACCGGCTTTCTGTATGCAGGTCTGATGATCGACCCGTCGGGCTCACCCAAGGTCATCGAGTTCAACTGCCGCTTCGGCGATCCGGAAACTCAGCCTATCCTGCTGCGCCTGCAGAGCAGCCTGACCGACCTGATCGAAGCCGCACTGGAAGGCAACCTGGACAACACTGAAGCCAAATGGGACCCACGTCCGAGCCTTGGTGTGGTGCTGGCTGCCGGAGGCTACCCCGGCGACTACACCAAGGGCAGCCCGATCACTGGTCTGGATCAAGCCGTTGCTACCGATGGCAAGGTATTTCATGCCGGCACCACACTGAAGGATGGCCAGGTGGTCACTCAAGGTGGTCGAGTGCTGTGCGCCACCGCATTGGGCAACAGCGTCAAGGCAGCGCAGCAAGGTGCTTATGATCTGGCCCGGAAAATCAGCTGGGATGGCTGTTTCTATCGCTCGGACATCGGCTACCGCGCCATCGAACGGGAAAGCTGACAACCTGTCCCGCCGACCATGGAGCTGGTCGGCGGGCCTGCACCTGTGTCCCGTCAATGTCACCGGGCCAGTCTTGCGTCAGACATCACATCTCAGCAGAATAGCTGCACATGCCCAAGGACAGGACAGATAAATTGAAGCAGACTCTCAGGTTGTTATTCAGCAGTCTGGTGGCTCTTTGCCTGCTAACAGGCAGCGTGTGGGCCGACGGGATTGCTGCGCCGGAGTCCGGCTATCATACCTTTGTCGATACCAGCGGCCAGCTGACACTGAATGACATTCTCTCCAATCGCTACGCCAATCTGTTCGTTCCCAGCACCAAAGGCCCGGTGAAACTACCGGGAGGAACGGCCGCGCTGTGGGTCCAGGTGCCCGTCGAGCATCAGGCCACCTACCTGCTTGAGCTGCATAACCCGACCATCGCCCGCATCAATGTCTATCTGCTCAGAGCTGGTGTGTTGCGGTCAAGCTTCTCCGGCGGCACTGCCGACGCGAGAACCATAGTCCCTCTCCCCCATGAAGGCTTCGCCTTTCCGATAAACGTCAACGCCAACCCCCAGCAGATGCTGCTGGTGCGATTGCAGAATGACTATCCGATCAGCACTCATATCAGCCTGGTGTCGCTGAACGAAGCTACAAAGATCCATACCCGACATCAGGCATTACAGGGCATGCTGGTCGGATTGCTATTCGGACTGGCGCTCAACTGCCTGCTGCAGGGTCTGCTGCGCAAGGACCCCCTGCATCTCCTGATGGCCATAACCGCCCTGCTGTTCGGCTTCAGCAGCCTCAGCGGGATCGGCTGGGCACTGCATAACTGGTCCTTCCTGCATGGTCGCACCGGCATCCTCATGAACCTCGCCGGCTTTGTCGTGCTCGCCGCCACTCTGCACGGCTTGCATCCGATTCCCGGAACCTCAGGTGATCGCAGCGAACGTATTGCCATTCTGCTGACGGGCACGCTACTGCTGCTGTTCGGCATCGTTCAGCCCAGTTGGCTGGAAGTGATATTGTCCATCATCCGTATCGGTCTGCCGCTCACGGTTGCACTGCTGATTGCTATTCTGGTTGCCCGGCGTGAATTCATCGACCCGCTGTTTCTCTGCGGAACCTTGCTGTTGATCGGCAGCTGGCTGTTGGAGCAGCTGCTCGGCCTGCCACCACACAACCTGACCCGACATCTGGTCGACCTGCTGCTGTGGGCAGCCTTGGTCTGCTATACGTGGAGCATGTACCGACGCATACAACGCAATGTGCTCCGACGATTAAAGCAGCGCCATGACGAAGCAACCATTCTGGCTCAACGCAGCGCCCGCGCGGAATTCCTCGCGCGTATCAGCCATGAGATCCGCACGCCGATGAACGGCGTGTTGGGCATGTCCGAATTGCTGCTGGACACCGCCCTGTCCGCCAAGCAACGGGACTACGTGCAAACCATTCACG
Organism: Pseudomonas sp. FME51; assembly: GCF_014897305.1. Lineage (NCBI taxonomy): Bacteria > Pseudomonadati > Pseudomonadota > Gammaproteobacteria > Pseudomonadales > Pseudomonadaceae > Pseudomonas > Pseudomonas sp. FME51. The sequence continues at coordinate 157,824 of NZ_JABUYN010000005.1, forward strand.
GCTCGGGTAATGACCTGCTGGGCCTGATCAACGATGTACTCGACATATCACGGCTGGAGTCCGGCCAACTGGTCCTGGACAAGCAGCGATTCGATCTACATGCCTTGATCAACGATTGCCTGGAGAGCCACCGCAACCGGTTGAGCAGCCAGCCGATCGAGCTCATCAGCTTCGTCCATCCGGATGTGCCGCGGCTGATGGAAGGTGATCCGGTCCGCTTACGGCAGGTGATCATCAGCCTTCTGAACAATGCCATGCTGAGCACCAGTGAAGGGGAAATTCTGCTGGCCGTCGCGTTGGAAAATCAGGTGCCAGGCGTACCTCTGCTGCGCCTGGCGATTCAGGACACCGGGCATGGCATGACCGCCGACTCGCGAGACCGCTTGCTGGACCAGTCCATCCCGAACGAGCGGCTGCTGGAAATGCTGGAAAGTCAGGGGCAGCTATCGCTCTATATCTCCCAGCAGCTGATTCACATGATGAACGGGCAGCTGGGGATCAAGGAGGGCGCTGCAGGCCTTTCGGGCACAGCCGCCTCAACGCCCGACGGGGCGACGCGGGGGACTACCGTATGGGTAACTCTGCCAGCACGCTTCATCGACAGCCCTGCCAACGCCACCGATGAGCTGGGGCGCTGTCTGATCGACCGCAGCATCCTCATCGTTGATGACAATGCCACCTGCCGCAAGGTTCTGCAGAAGCAGGCCAGTGCCTGGCAGATGTCCGCCCGCACGGCGTCCAGCGGTCGTGAAGCGCTGGCCATTCTGCGCGCCCAGGCCAATCTGGACAGCCCCTGCGATATTCTGCTGGTAGATCAGTCCATGCCTGGCATGACCGGCTTGGAGCTGGCCAGCAAGATCAAGGATGACCCACTCATCAGCGATGACCTGCTGATCATCATGCTGACCGGCATGAATCAGTTGCCCAGTCGCATTGTCGCTCGCAATGCAGGTATTCATCGCGTGCTCAATAAGCCAGTTTCCGGCTATATCCTGCGGGCGACATTAATTGATGAGTGGTTGCAGCACTGCGAACGGACCGGCGTCATCGCGCACCCTGAGCAGCCAAGCGAGCACGAAGACAAGGGCTTTCTGGTACTGGTCGCGGAAGACAATGACGTATCCACTCGCGTGATTCAGGGCATGTTGTCCAAGCTGAATGTCGCCAGCGATGCAGTGGAAAATGGCCGGCAGGCGGTGCAGGCAGTCCGGCAGGGGAATTACGATCTGGTGCTGATGGATTGCGAAATGCATGACATGGATGGGTTCACCGCGACCGAACACATTCGCCAGTGGGAACAGCAAAACGCATTCGCACCGCTACCCATCATTGCCTTAACCGCGCACATTCTGCCGGAGCACCGCGAACGGGCGCGCCGTGCCGGCATGAATGGGCACATGGCCAAACCAGTGGAGCTGGGCCAATTGAAGACGCTGCTGGATTACTGGATGACGCACAGAACGCCGGACATTCAGGACAACTCGGGTTCCGAATAACGCTGGGGCTGCAACGCAGCGCCTGTGGTAGCGGCAGCATAGTTGGCCAGCATGGTGTTGACTATGATTTGAATCGACATGGGCAGCTCTCCTGATGAACTGCCGGTATTGTGCATCGGCGGAGTCATGGTGCCCATTGAGCTTTACCAATGGGCACCATAGCCGAAATCAACTCGGCGCGCGGTTTCCAGGCCCACGTCGCTTGCCCTTGCCAGCGCCGGTGTCGCGCGGTGGCAATCCGGTGTGCTGGGTCAGGATGCGCCCACCCTTCTTGCTGCCCGCTTGCGTGGACTGCTTGCTGCGTGCGCTCTGATAACCATCGATCGCCGGCTGGAAGGTGGGTATCAGATGCTGCTTGCTGTTCCCGATCAGATCGCTGCGGCCCATTTCCTTGAGTGCCTCGCGCAGCATCGGCCAGTTGTTCGCGTCGTGGTAACGCAGGAAGGCCTTGTGTAGCCGACGCTGCTTCTCACCTTTGACGATACCCACCTCCTCGGTCTTGTAACCCACCTTGCGCAGCGGATTCTTGCCCGAGTGATACATGGCCGTGGCCGTGGCCATCGGCGAGGGATAGAAGGCCTGCACCTGGTCGGCACGCAAGCCGCCGCGCTTGAGCCAGAGCGCCAGATTCATCATGTCTTCATCGGTGGTGCCCGGGTGGGCGGCGATGAAGTACGGAATCAGATATTGCTCCTTGCCCGCCTCCTTGCTGAATTTCTCGAACATTTTCTTGAAGATGTCATAGCTGCCGATGGTCGGCTTCATCATCTTCGACAGCGGACCGTCTTCGGTGTGCTCAGGCGCGATTTTCAGGTAACCCCCGACGTGATGGGTCACCAGTTCCTTGACATACTCCGGCGAGCGCACCGCAAGGTCGTAACGCAATCCAGAGGCAATCAGGATGCGCTTGACCCCCGGCAGCTCCCGCGCCTTGCGGTACAGCCCGATCAGCGATGTATGATCGGTATTCAGGTTCTCGCACACACCCGGCCAGACGCAGGATGGCTTGCGGCAGGACGCCTCGATCTCCGGGCTCTTGCAGGCCAGACGATACATATTGGCAGTCGGTCCGCCGAGATCGGAAATGGTCCCCGTATAGCCCGGCACCTTGTCCCGTATCTCCTCGATCTCATTGAGAATCGACTCATGCGAGCGGCTCTGGATGATGCGACCTTCGTGTTCGGTGATCGAGCAAAAGGTGCAACCGCCGAAACAGCCGCGCATGATATTCACCGAAAAGCGGATCATGTCATAGGCGGGAATCTTCGCATCGCCATACGCCGGGTGTGGAATCCGTGCAAACGGCAACCCGAATACGTAGTCCATTTCCTCGGTGCTCAGCGGAATCGGCGGCGGATTGAACCAGACATCCCGCTCGCCGTGACGCTGCACCAGCGCCCGGGCGTTGCCTGGGTTGGTCTCCAGATGCAGCACGCGGTTGGCATGGGCATAGAGTACTGTGTCGTTGCGCACCTTCTCGTAGGAAGGCAGACGGATTACCGTGCGGTCGCGCTCCAGGCGCGGGTGATGCAGCAGCTCGACCACTTGCACCTCGGCATCAGCCGCAGCGCCCTCAGCACCGTCGCCCTTACCCTGCTCGACCGCACAGGCGGCTGTATCCTGGGTATTGACGTAAGGATTGATGATCTTATCGACACGACCGGGGCGGTCGACGCGGGAGGAATCCAGCTCGAACCAGCCCTCCGGGGTGTCCTTGCGGATGAATGCAGTACCGCGGATATCCGTCATGCTGGTGACGCTTTCGCCCCGGCTCAGACGATGGGCCACTTCGACGACAGCCCGTTCGGCGTTGCCGTAGATCAGGATGTCGGCCTTGGTATTGATCAGCAGTGATGGGCGAACCTTGTCCTGCCAGTAGTCGTAATGGGCAATGCGCCGCAGCGAGGCCTCAATACCACCGAGGATCACCGGCACATCCTTGTACGCCTCACGGCAGCGCTGACAATAGGACAGGCTGGCTCGGTCAGGACGCTTGCCGGCCTTGCCGCCAGCCGTATAGGCATCGTCGGAGCGAATCTTGCGGTCGGCCGTGTAGCGGTTGATCATCGAATCCATATTGCCGGCAGCGACCCCGAAGAACAGGTTCGGCTTGCCCAGCTGCATGAAGTCATCCTTGCTGCGCCAGTCCGGCTGGCTGATCATGCCGACCCGAAAGCCCTGAGCCTCCAGCAGGCGACCGATAATGGCCATGCCGAAGGATGGGTGATCCACATAGGAATCGCCGGTGACGATGATGATGTCGCAACTGTCCCAGCCGAGCTGGTCCATTTCCGCTCGACTCATCGGCAAGAAAGGTGCCGGTCCGAAGCACTCGGCCCAATAGCGGGGATGATCGAACAGCGGTCTTGCCGCCGGCATGCTGAGGGCCATTACCTACTCCTCCCCATAACCCTGGTATGAACCGGGTGCGAGGTTTTCAAATCGGGTGTATTTACCAATGAAGGCCATGCGGCAGGTGCCGATTGGGCCGTTTCGCTGCTTGCCGATGATCAGCTCGGCGATGCCTTTATCCTGAGTATCGGGGTGATAGACCTCATCCCGATAGACGAACATGATGACGTCGGCATCCTGCTCGATGGCGCCCGATTCACGCAGATCCGAGTTGATCGGGCGTTTGTTAGGCCGCTGTTCCAGCGAGCGGTTGAGCTGCGACAGAGCGACGACCGGCACGTTGAATTCCTTGGCCAGCGCCTTGAGCGAGCGGGAAATCTCGGAAATCTCGTTGGTCCGGTTCTCCGACGACGCGCCGCCGATGCGCATCAGCTGCAAATAGTCGATCATGATCAAGCCCAGATCGCCATGCTCGCGTACCACCCGCCGCGCGCGCGCGCGCATCTCCATCGGCGATAGACCGGCGGTATCATCAATGAACAATTTGCGATCATTCAGCAGGTTCACCGCCGAGGTCAGCCGCGGCCAGTCCTCGTCATCCAGGCGCCCGGATCGGACCTTGGTCTGATCGATACGGCCCAGCGACGACAGCATACGCATGATCAGCGATTCGCCTGGCATTTCCAGCGAGAACACCAGTACCGCCTTGTCGCTGTTCATCACTGCGGTTTCCACCAGGTTCATGGCGAAGGTGGTCTTGCCCATGGACGGACGACCCGCGACGATGACCAGATCCGCCGGCTGCAGACCGGAGGTCATGCCGTCCAGATCGGTGAATCCGGTAGTCAGACCGGTAATCGAGCCTTCGCTGTTGAACAGCGTGTCGATACGATCGATAGCCTTGGTCAGCAGTGTGTTGACGGGCTCGGGCCCACCGGTCTTGGGCCGACTCTCGGCAATGGCGAAAATCTTCCGCTCAGCCTCATCCAGCACCTCGTTGGGCTGCATGCCCTTGGGGCTGAAGGCGGTATCGGTGATCTCGGTACTGACACTGATCAACTGGCGCATGGTCGCGCGCTCGCGGATGATCTGCGCATAAGCACTGATATTGGCCGCCGACGGGGTGTTCTTGTTCAATTGGCCCAGATAGGCCAGTCCGCCAACCTGATCGATCAGCCCTTCGCGGTCCAGATCCTCGGACAGGGTGACTGCGTCAAACGGCTGATTGCGCCCGGCCAGCCGTACCAGCGCACGGAAGATCAGACGATGGTCATGGCGATAGAAATCCGCTTCACTGACCAGTTCGGCGACACGTTCCCATGCCGTATTTTCCAGCATGACACCACCGAGCACAGCCTGCTCGGCTTCGATGGAGTGCGGAGGAATCTTCAGCGCGGTAGTCTGCAGGTCCAATTCCGGGCGGGCGGCGTAAATCTGATCATTCATCGGTACAGACTCGAATCCTGGATTGGCGGGCTTCACAAAAAACAACACGGCGCCTGTCGGAGGACAAGCGCCGTGTTGGCAATTCTAACTGCTGTGCCTGGGCAAATCACCCGGTCCCGACCACAGGTCGTAACCGGGTAATGAGCGACGCCGCAGTTCGAGGGTTTCCCCTCAGCCGGCAACGACTACCAGCGTGACGGTAGCTTCGACGTCGGTGTGCAGATGCACATCCACTTCGAACTCACCGACAGTGCGCAGCGGGCCTTCAGGCAGGCGCACTTCACTTTTTTCCAGCTCAACGCCAGCAGCAGTCACGGCATCAGCGATGTCGCGAGTACCGATGGAACCGAACAGTTTGCCTTCTTCGCCAGCGTTGGCGGTGAAGGTAACGATCAGCTCACCCAGCTTGGCAGCACGAACTTCAGCTTCTGCCTTGCGTTCTGCAGCAACCTTTTCCAGCTCAGCGCGACGCGCTTCGAAGGCTTCTACGTTGGTGGCGGTAGCCGGAGTTGCCTTACCGAACGGCAACAGGAAATTGCGAGCGTAACCAGCTTTAACGGCGACCTTGTCGCCCAGGTTACCCAGATTCGCGATCTTTTCGAGCAGGATAACTTCCATTGCGATGACCTCTTTGAATTCAACCTTGGCTGTTCGGGTCGTCATCACCGGGCGACCCGGAGGGCGGCCTCATGCGAGAGCGAAAGTCGAACAAGCTATCTACAAATGCCAAAACCACAATCAGGGGGTAGGCGAAGCGGATGAACAGGACAAACAATACATATGTCCCGATCAGCCAGCCCGGACCCAATTTCTTGATACCGACCATGCCATGTATCAGTGCCAGTCCGGCCAACAGCAGCGGCACGCTCGCTATCGGCGACAACATCGCCAACTGCGGCCATTGCGGCGCCACGATGACCACCACCAACAAACCAATACTGGCCAGCGCTGGCAGGCGCAACCGATGAAAGTCCTGACGAAAGCCGCCCGGATTGTACAACCGGGCCTGCCAGGATCGTGCAATCATCAGACTGACCAGAGCCATCAGCATATGCATGGCTCCCATCACTCCACCGAGCACCGGTATCATCAGTTCGTCGAGACGGGCGAGCAATTGCGCCTTGCCTGCCTCATCCAGCTGCAGACCCACTTGCGTCAGCAGCTCCGGCAACATCTCACGAAACGCGCCAGCCATGGCCTGTAATGGCTCGCCGAGCACGACCAGCAATGTCAGGGCGTATACCACACCAAGCGGCACTGCCAGCAACACCACGCGAACCCAGTCGTTGTGCTGACGTAGCACAACGGCCAGACCGGCACTGCCGAGCATGACCAGCAAGGGCGTCAGGTCACCAAGAAAGGACCAGACCAATGCGGGCAACACACCCCAGGCAAGTATCGGTAATGCCTCCGACAGCCCACGGCGCAGGATCACCAGCGCCAGAGCTGCCGCACTGAACCAGAACAGCAGTGGTATGGCTGCCGCAATCGCTACTGCAAGAGTAGCTTCCTTGCGGCCGCGCATGATGTATTCAGCCAGACCACGCATGCCGGTTCAATATCCCCTGATTACGGGTTTGAGCTGCTGCTCAGCGACCGTGACTGTCGGTGTAGGGCAGCAGAGCCAGGTAGCGGGCGCGTTTGATAGCGACTGCCAGCTGGCGCTGGTATCTGGCTTTTGTACCGGTGATACGGCTGGGTACGATCTTGCCGGTTTCGGTGACATAGGCCTTCAGAGTGTTGAGATCTTTGTAATCGATCTCTTTAACGCCTTCAGCGGTAAAACGGCAGAACTTTCTGCGACGGAAAAAACGTGCCATGGCAGTGTCTCCTTCTAACTGGAATGGGAACCGAAAAACTTACTCGTCGTCGCCGGAATCGGTGTCGTCGCTGTCATCAGCGTCTTTACCGGAATCGGTGTCATCGTCACTGCGCTCACGGCGCTCACGGCGCTCGCCACGACCAGTGTCTTCAGGCTTGAGCATGTCGGACTGTTCGGTAACGGCTTCGTCACGGCGGATGACCATGTTACGAATGACCGCATCGTTGTAACGGAAGTTTTCGGTCAGCTCTTCCAGTGCTTTGGCGCTGCACTCGACGTTGAGCATGATGTAGTGAGCTTTGTGGATCTTGTCGATCGGGTAAGCCAGTTGACGGCGGCCCCAATCTTCCAGGCGGTGAATCTTGCCGCCGTCTTCTTCGATCAGCTTGGTGTAACGCTCAACCATCGCGTTAACCTGCTCACTTTGGTCCGGGTGAACCAGAAAAACGATTTCGTAATGACGCATTTTGTGCTCCTTACGGGTTATAGCCAGCCACCCAAAATGGTCTGGCAAGGAGTAGAACTCAGGTTTGGGGCGGCCATTCTAGGGAAGCGGCTTGGAAGTGGCAAGGAAAAGCATGAATCAGGTAGCAAATCGATGATCTGCCACCCTGCTCATTTGCCTGGAGAGGTACTGCTGCGCTGACGGACCGCCTCGAACAGGCAGACTCCTGCCGCGACCGAGACGTTCAGACTGCTGACCCCACCGGCCATCGGCAGCTTGGCCAGATAGTCGCAATGTTCGCGGGTCAACCGGCGCATGCCGGCACCTTCGGCACCCATGACAATCACCGTAGGCACTGTCAGATCGACCTGATACATCAGCTGATCCGCCTCACCTGCGGTGCCGACCACCCACAAGCCGCGCTGCTGCAACTGCTTGAGTGTACGGGCCAGATTGGTCACTGCTACCAGCGGTACGGTTTCGGCGGCGCCGCAGGCCACCTTGCGCACCGTCGGCGACAGGCTCGCCGAGCGATCACGGGGGATAATCACTGCTTGCGCGCCCGCCGCATCGGCGCTGCGCAGACAGGCGCCCAGGTTGTGTGGATCAGTAACCCCGTCGAGTACCAACAGCAGCGGCGCGCCGTCCAGATTATCAAGCATGTGCCCGAGCATATCCTCCGACCACAACTGACTTGGCGTTACCGCGGCAACCACACCCTGATGCACACCACCATCAGCCAGACGGTCAAGATCATCAGGTAACAGACGCTCAGTGTCGATTGCGGCGCTGGCTGCCAGCTCCAGAACCGCCTGCATGCGGTCATCCAGACGTCCGCGCTGGACATTCAGTTTTTTGATACGACGCGGAGCACGCTCCAGCATGGCCTGCACTGCATGCAGGCCATATATATATTCCAGATCACTCATGTTCTTTTCACTGCGCTCATTCAGGCTTGCGCTTACGTGGAGCCCGCGGCGGCTTGCCGTCAGGCTTGCGTGTGCTACCCGCGCCTCGCTTGGCACCCGGATGGGCCGGCGCGGAAGAACCGGCACCCCGCCCCTTGCCGGGCTTGCCCGATCTTGTGGGCTTGCCTGCCCGCGATCCGGATTCACCAGCCTTGCGCGCCTCACTCAGTAATTTCTCACGTACCGCCCGGCTGTTGTTGGCATCCGGGGCTGCTGGCCGGTCAGATGCCATTTCGAAGTCGATCTTGCGCTCGTCCAGATCCACCCGCACCACCTGCACACGGATCGAATCCCCGAGCCGGAAGGTCCGCCCGGCCCGCTCGCCCACCAGCGAATGATGCACCGCATCAAAGTTGTAGTAGTCGGCCGGAAGCGCAGTGATATGCACCAGACCCTCGACATAGATATCGGTCAGTTCGACGAACAGACCGAAGCCGGTCACAGCAGTCACCAGACCATCGAAGTTCTCGCCAACACGGTCCTTCATGAACTCGCATTTGAGCCAGCTGGCCACATCACGAGTGGCCTCGTCGGCACGCCGCTCATTCTGCGAACACTGCTGACCCAGACGCTCCAGCTCCGCCAGATCGTAAGGATAGACGGCTGCCTTGGGCAGGACGCCTGCACCGCTACGCTGCACCAGATCGGTCTTCTTGCGCGAGCGGATGACCGAGCGAATCGCCCGATGCACCAGCAGGTCAGGGTAGCGACGGATCGGTGACGTGAAATGCGTATAAGCCTCGTAATTCAGACCGAAGTGCCCCGCGTTGTGCGGCGTATACACTGCCTGACTCAACGAACGCAGCATCACCGTCTGGATCAGCTGAGCATCGGGCCGGTCCTGAACCTTGGCCAGCACCGCTGCATAATCTTCCGGCGTAGGGTCACCCTTCTTGCGCGCCAGCGATAGCCCCATGGAACCGAGGAATTGACGCAGCCGTTCGACCTTTTCCGGCTTGGGCCCGTCATGCACCCGGTACAGGCCCGGGATCTCCAGCTCCTGCAGGAAGCGCGCAGTGGCGACGTTGGCGCACAGCATGCACTCTTCAATGATCTTGTGAGCATCGTTACGGGTGGTCGGCAGAATCTCGGCGACCTTGCGATCCTTGCCGAACAGCATGCGTGTTTCGGTGGTTTCAAAATCGATCGCGCCGCGGCCGTGGCGGGCCTTGGCAAGCGCCTGGTACAGGTCATACAGGCTCTTCAGGTGCGGCAACACTTCGGCGTATTCCGCACTCAATGCCTTGCCTTCGCGGCTACGCGGATTCTCCAGCATGCTGGAGACCTTGTTGTAGGTCAGCCGCGCATGGGAATGGATAACCGCTTCGTAGAACTGGAAGTCGGTGAGTTCGCCGCTCTTGGATACGGTCATCTCACAAACCATGGCCAAGCGATCCACGTTGGGCATCAGTGAGCAGAGACCATTGGAGATGGCCTCTGGCAGCATCGGAATCACTTCGCTGGGAAAATACACCGAAGTGCCACGCAGCTCCGCTTCAGCATCCAGTGCCGAACCCAGTGGGACATAATGGGATACATCGGCGATTGCCACGTACAACTTCCAGCCACCAGAGAACAGTCTCCAGCCGCTGGCCTTGCGGGGCTCGCAGTACACAGCATCATCGAAGTCGCGGGCATCCTCGCCATCAATGGTGACCAGCGGCAGGTGGCGAAGATCCACCCGTTTGAGCTTATCCTTCTCCGGCACCTGATCAGACAGGCGTGCGGCCTCATCCAATACTTCCTGCGGCCAGACGCTGGGGATATCGTAGCTGCGCAGAGCCACTTCGATTTCCACACCGGGCGCCATATAGTCGCCGACCACTTCTATCACTTCACCCTGGGCCTGACGACTCATGGTCGGCCACTGGGTGATTTTCACTTCGACATACTGACCATGCTCTGCGCCGCCGGAGCAGCCGGGCGCAATCAGCACTTCATGATTGATCTTGGCGTTATCCGCCGCCACGTAGCAGATGCCGCCTTCTTCATAGTAGCGACCCACCAGCAGTTCATGGGCACGCTCGATGACCTCGACAATCGCACCTTCACTGCGGCCGCGACGATCAACGCCAGTGATGCGACCCAATGCACGATCGCCATCGAAGGCAATGCGCATCTGCGACGGTCCGAGAAACAGGTCTTCGCTGCCATCATCAGGCACCAGGAAGCCGAAACCGTCACGGTGACCCTGGACCCGACCGCTGATCAGGTCGAGTTTGTCTACCGGCGCATAAGCACCCCGTCGGGTATAGATAAGCTGGCCATCGCGCTCCATTGCACGCAGGCGACGGCGCAGGGCTTCAATACCGTCTTCGTCGTGGAGGCCGAATTCCTGCTGCAACTGTGCCCGCGTCGCCGGCGCACCGCGCTCGGCCAACAGCTTGAGAATGAGTTCTCGGCTGGGAATGGGGTTTTCGTATTTCTCTGCTTCACGCTTTGCCGCCGGATCCAGTTCGGTCCAGCTGGCCGAACCAACAGAGTGCGAGTCGGCAGCTTTGCTCGATGCGGGCATCGAGGCTTGAGGTTTGGTCTTTTTCGTCATAGACGCCTATTGAACCGCGAAACGCGATTTCTTGCACCTTATTTCAACTTGGATATTTTTTTAGCAAACAGGGGTTTACAAGGTTTTACCTGCTGCGTATCATTCGCGCCGTCAACACGACATCGGTTGCACTGCGGGCCAGACAGGTTCAGCATAGCAGAAGAAGTCGGATGGCATGCCCAGGTGGTGAAATTGGTAGACACGCTAGCTTCAGGTGCTAGTGGCTTCACGGCCGTGGAAGTTCGAGTCTTCTCCTGGGCACCAATTCTGAAAACCGGACTCAGGTCCGGTTTTTTCAGTTTAAGCAGTGATGCCTTGTCGGCATGATCAACCAACGCTTCGCAGCAACGGCAATGGAAGATTGAATGGCACGCCCAGGTGGTGAAATTGGTAGACACGCTAGCTTCAGGTGCTAGTGGCTTCACGGCCGTGGAAGTTCGAGTCTTCTCCTGGGCACCAATTCAAGACAAAGCCGAGCCTATGCTCGGCTTTGTCGTTTCTGCTCTCCCCCTTTCCACCCCTCCCCGACTCACCCTGCCCGACCACTCCAATACCCAATGCCGCCGCGAATACTTTGTTGCCCCGGCCTAACTCATGCGAGAATTATGCCTGCCATATAACAATCCATACTCCGGGCCGGGAAAAACAAGGCATGACGATAGAAATTGCACTGGTCCTGGGTATCGCCCTGATCGCCGTAGTACTGTTTGCAACCGAAAAACTGCGTATCGATGCCGTGGCACTGCTGGTGTTATCCGGCCTGGCGATTCTCGGCCTGGTTAGCCCCGGCGACGCTCTGAGCGGCTTCAGTAACCAGGCGACGATCACCGTCGCGGCCATGTTCATTCTGGCTGCCGGGTTACAGAACAGCGGAGCACTGTCTGGCATCGGCCGCTTGCTGAGCAAGGCCAAGTCGCCGTTCCTGTTTCTGCTTACCCTGTTCGGTGTGCTGGCCGTGGTCGCTCCCTTCGTCAACAACACGGCGGTAGTTGCCGTATTCATGCCCATTGTCATGACCGCCACCGCCGCCATCGGCATGTCTGCGTCCAGGGCGCTTATCCCGCTATCCTATGTCTCGCAGATGGCCGGAGTCTGTACCCTGGTAGGCACCTCTACCAACCTGCTGGTCAATGCCATGGCCCGGGATCTGGGGCATCCCGGCTTCAGCATGTTCGAGTTCACTCCACTGGGCGTGATCTGTTTTGTTGCCGGCTGTGTTTATCTGTTGACCCTGGGACGCTGGCTCCTGCCCTCCACTCGCGCCACCGAACTGGTCGAACACTACGAGTTGGGCAAGTACATTACCGAGCTGCGGGTAATGCCCGATTCCACATTGATCGGTACCTCGGTCGGCGAAGCCAAGCTGGGTGAGGAGTTCGGCGTATTCGTTCTGGAGTTATTGCGCGGCGATGAGAAAGTCTGGTCGCCTCGGTCACAGACGCTGAAGGAAGGCGACATATTGCTGGCACGTGGCGACTGGTCGAAACTGGATGAACTGAAGAACCAGACTGGCTTGGAAATAGACTCCGAATTCAAGCTCAAGGCTCGCAACCTCGAAGAAGGCACCCAGCAGGTGTTGACCGAGGTAATGGTCGCTCCCCGCTCACGGGTGATCGGCAGCACGCTGGCGATGCTTGACCGCCGCTGGCAACACGACGCCACGGTTCTGGCGGTCCACCGGCGTGGCCAGGTGCTGCGCGACCAATTGAAAAATGTCCGGTTGAATGTCGGTGACGTGCTGCTGATGTTAACGCCAGAAAGCGAGATGCCTGCCCTGCGCAAGGACACCAACGTGATTGTGCTGAGCCAGCGTGACGCGGACAAGCCGATGGGGTGGCGCGCGCCCTTTGCATTGATCACCATGGCATTGGTAGTCGCCATCTCCGCCATCGGCTGGGCACCCATCGCCATTACCGCTTTGATCGGCGCGGTCGCCATGACCCTGGCAGGCTGCCTGGATGCAGACGAGGTTTACGATGCCATCGACTGGCGCATCATCATCCTGCTGGCGGGCCTGCTACCGCTGGGGATAGCCATGAGCCAGAGCGGTGCGGCGGAATTTGTCGTCGCTAATACCCTGGGGCTGGTCAGTCACTTGGGCCCGCTGGTGGTATTGGCAGTACTGTATCTGATGGCACTGGTGCTCACCGAGTTCATGAGCAACGCCGCCGCAGCGGTGATCCTGACTCCCATCGGCATGTCGACCGCCAAGCTGATGGGCGTGGACGCCACCCCCCTCCTGATCGCAGTCACCTTTGCCGCGTCAACCAGCTTCGCGACACCGGTGGGCTATCAGACCAACACCATGGTCTACAGCGCCGGCGGCTACCGCTTCGTCGACTTCATCAAGGTCGGGTTGCCGTTGAACCTGATCTTCTGGGTATTGGGGGTGATCTTCATTCCGGTGTTCTGGCCGTTTTGAGTGAAGCAACGTAAACCTTGCTTGAAATAATCAGGAACACCAACGAGGGTCACGCTTTTCAAGAAATGCATCGATGCCTTCGCTGGCGTCTTCCTCCATCATATTCTGAGCCATGACATCACTCGCGTAGGCATAAGCATCAGCGAGCCCCATTTGCTGCTGTTTGTAGAACATGCGCTTGCCGTAGCGAATGGCGGCAGGGCTCTTGGCGAGAATCTCTGCAGTCTTTCTCGCCACCGCAGCGTCCAGGTCGTCATCGGCTACCGCTTCGTTGATAAGCCCCCACTCTGCCGCGGTGGCAGCGTCGATAAATCGTCCTGTCACCAGCATGTCGAAGGCACGCTTGGAAGAAATATTGCGTGACAAGGCAACGGCCGGCGTTGAGCAGAACAGGCCTACGTTAATTCCGGAGACAGCAAAACGCGCCGACTCCGCCGCTATCGCAAGATCACAACTTGCGACCAGTTGGCAGCCGGCAGCTGTAGCTACCCCATGCACTCGCGCGATGACAGGTACAGGTAGCTCTCTGATCCCCTGCATGACTCGGCTACAGCGGGTAAACAGCGATTTATAATAGTCACGATCAGGCTGGCTTCGCATCTCACGCAGATCATGTCCAGCACAGAACGCCTTGCCAGCACCTGACAACACAACACAGCGAACCTGATCGTCTGTACTTATGGCATCAAGTTCATGCCGGAGTGCATGAAGCAACTCTTCGGCCAAGGCATTGAACTGCAAAGGACGGTTTAAATGTAGGGTTACCACGCCGGCCTCATTTTTCTTGAGTAATGGCTCACGGGCTTGATCCATGCTCATAAAGCATCTCCAATATTGGGAATATGGGCCGCAGGCATTATCCGGCAGCCCGACTGCGGCGAAGCTGCCATCAGAGCTCGACTAGCTACTTTCGCTCAACCAGATAGGTGTAATACCTTTCCCGCAGCACCTTCTTGTCAATCTTGCCGGTCGCAGTCAACGGAACGACATCAATGACCATATCGTCGGGCATCCACCATTTGACGATCCTGCTCTCCAGGTGCTCTTGCATGGTCTCCATGGTCACTTCAGCATCAGGATACGGCTCGACTATCAATAACGGTCGCTCTCCCCACTTGTCATGCTCCACCCCGATCACTGCTGCCAGACGCACGCCAGGGCAGGACACCGCTGCATTCTCGATATCGATCGAGCTGACCCACTCACCACCTGATTTGATCACATCCTTTGTACGGTCGGTGATCCGCATGAAGCCATGCTCATCCAGTGTGGCAATGTCGCCGGTATCAAACCAACCGTCCGCATCCAGTGCGCTGTCTTCATTACGGAAATAACGCTCTACAGTCCAGGGACCGCGCACCATTAAAATACCGGCACTCTTGCCGTCAGCCGGTAGGCGTTCACCCTGTTCGTCCACCACCTTCAGTTCGATACCGTATTGCAGGCGACCCTGACGGGTCCAGATCACCTCGTTCACGGCGTCTTCCCCAAGTTCCGCCAGTTTCGGTGTCGGTGTGGCCACTACACCCAACGGGCTGGTCTCGGTCATCCCCCACAGTTGGCGTACAGCCACGCCGTACTTACTCTGAAATTTTTCGGCCATGGCCCGGGGCACTGCTGAACCACCGATGATCAGGTCGGTCAGCTTACCGGCATCCTCGCCGGTCCGCTCGAGGTGTTCCAGATACATGGTCCAGATGGTGGGGACGCCACCGGAAAAAGTGACACCTTCACTTTGAATCAGCTCCTGCAAACTTTCCCCGTCCATCTTGTCACCGGGCAGGACAAACTTGGCGCCATTGATCGCCGCCGCAAAAGGCACACCCCAAGCTGTGCAGTGATACAGCGACGAGCAAGGCATGATGCAATCGAAGGCGGAGAAATTGAAAGCGCTGCTCAGGCCGCTGGCCATGGCATGGAGGACAATTGAGCGGTGGCTATATAGCACACCCTTCGGATTGCTAGTGGTGCCCGATGTATAACAGAGAATCGCGCCGGCGTTCTCATCGAAACTCGGCCAGTCCTGCAGGGACTCTTCCTGCGCCAGCAGTTGTTCGTAGCCCAGTAGTTCGATGCCGGGCATGTCCGGCAGGTCGCCATCGGCGAGCATGATGAAATGACGGATCTGGGTCAATTGCGGTCGTAACCGCTGCACCAGATCAGCGAAGCTGCGCTCAAACATTAGTACGGAGCTGCCAGCATGATTGATCGTATACGCGATCTGTTCATCCGATAGGCGTGGGTTGCCAGTGTGCAACACCGCGCCGGCTCCCGGCACAGCGAAGAATAATTCGTAGTGCCGATGCGTATTCCAGGCAAGCGTCGAGACAAAGTCCCCCGGACCAATGCCCAGCTGCCGGATCATATTCGCTGCTCGCCCCGCGCGCTCGGCCAGCGCGGCATAGTTATAACGCCACAGCGGCTCATCCACCGGTCGTGAGACTATTTCCCGATCACCATGGGCGGTCGCAGCGTATTGCAGGATACTGCTGATCATCAGGGGGAAGTGCTGCATGCTCCCGAGCTGAAGATTCTGCATCGTTCTACTCCTTTTGTTTATTATTGAACGCCTCAAAAGTATGCACTCATCTCCGCTGCATTGGTTGGGGCGGGGATTAACAATTCTTTAGCTGCATGACTGTTATAAACAGCTGATAGCGTGTCCAGTTAAACGTGGTCAAAAACTCACGAACATCAATAGCTGCGCATACAGATTGTCGCCACGTCCACCGAGCTGTGTTCCGCCTTCTGCCGCGGACTTGTCTGGACTGAACAGACCGACCAGAGGGATGAGACTTATATGGTCGGACATGGCCCACTCCGCGTAGATATCCAGTTCCTGACCGGACATATCCCCATCAGTCGCATCACGAGTAGTGAAGTCAAAAGCTGCCAGTCCCAGCGTCAGGTCTTCCCTCGGGCTCAGCAGCAACCCCAGATGGTGAACTTTGGCGTTGCTGCTGAACGGCCCGCCGTAGTTGGCCGCTAACTCACCCTGATACCAGGTACCGAAACCCCGGGTAAAGCCATAAAACAGCGGGTCATAACCGGAGGAGAACTGGCTGTAGCGGTAGGTTAGCGCCGGTTGCCAGGATTGCTCGGTGAAAGTCCAGCCGCCTTCCAGGTACCAGGCATTTTCGTTACCGGACGATAAACGCTGATGGGCATACTCGGCCGACAGAAACAGTTGTTCCACGCCGGCATTACCCTGTCCGCGCACGCTGTAGATTTTAAGATCATCACGCTCTTCCAAACCGAGCATCTCGGCATAGCGCTGATCCACGTCCAAACCCTTGATGGCCGACAGGCCAAATGTGGCCTTATCGCCGACATGTTCCAGGTTGGCTACGGCCAACTCCATATCCGCCTGAAAATGGTTATCCGACTCCAGCCACATCAGATCGCCACGCCAGCCTTGAGTACCACCCAGACTGATTACCGCTGTGCGGTCAAATGCGGTACGTCCTCCCAGGTAATAGGCACCACCTCGGTCAAACTCATCCCCCAGCCCCTGGCCCATGCTGACCATATCGGTGCCGAGAATGAATCCATCGCCGAGGATGATGTCTTGGCGACCTGCGGATAGCACCAGCCCATCTGGCCCCAGCGCCGAGAACAACTCAGCGGAGTTCCAGCGTAGCCACGCTTGCTCCAGATCGGTTTCCCTTTCGCTGCCGTTGGAAAAGCCGGCTGCGTCCCCATCACCCCAAGTACCCGAACTCAGTGCGCTAAGCGCACCTTCCCAACGACCTATCTGACTGCTGTAGCCAAAGCTGATGCCATATTCAAGGTACGCTTCACGCCAGGAAACATCATTCGCGCTGGTGGCTCCATCCATGTTGTAGCGCTTATCGCTGTGAAAGATACCCGCGGCCCCATTGATATCCAGATTCAGATAACCATCGGGACCGGAGGTCAGTTCGTAGGCGGTCGCGTCGAATGTCAGGCCAAGGCCTAGAATGGCAGGCAGCAGGAACCGCCGCCCAAAGATTTGATCGGTAGTCATGGTAGACCTCTTGTTTTTATTAACGCCGCCCCGGTTACCCAGGGCGGCGGCGGATCAACGGATGAAAACTTGCAGCGTAGCGAGCGACATATCGCCGCCGGGAAGTTTAATACTGCCAATCTTTTCCAGACTGCCAGGATCGTGAACCCCTATATCATTGAGCGTGCCTGACAGGTACAACTTGTTACCGGCATGATTAAAGGTAACTATATAGTACGTATGATCCAGGGCTTGATCCTGGAGCAACTCCTGCTTATTGATATCGAACTTGGCCAGCCGGTTTAATACGCCATACAGCAGATTGGAGTCATTAGGGGAACGTATAGCAGTGAAATAGACTTCTTTAAACAGACCAAAATCTTTTGTTTCAGTTTCTCCTGTTTCCAGGTCGATATTAAAAAACCCATATACAAAGTCAGCGGTTTCCAGATCCTCGGCATCATCGACGAACTTTGGAGCTGCATATATGACACTGAAGTCCTGCGTGGGCTGTTGATGATTCCAGACATAGAGCACGTCTGGCTGACCATAGCCCGGTCGCTCCCAGTTCCTTACAGCAATGGCCACCGTACGCTCACCGGTATTCACATCTACTTTATAAATATTGTCGGCCACCATGTAGAGTGATCCATCTTTTGCAGTTTGCATGATGGTCGTCTGTCGCGGTGCAGGGAAGATACGCACCGGCTCTGCTTTCAGACCATCGGACGCACGGTACACCTGCAGCCGCGGCTCACCCACCACATAATGATCAACATTCATCTGTGTTGGGTTGACAACTGTGTAGACCTCTTCGCCATCAGGGCTAACTGCCAGAGAGAAAATGCTCCTCGCGCGCTCTCCAGGCTGCTGAGACAGCTGTGCCTTGAATACTGCCTGGCAAGTATCCAGCTCAATGCCGTAAATCGTTCCGAGCATGTCACCCACTACATAGGCCCGGGAACTATCCGGACTGACTACAAGGGATGACATTCCTGGATTGAAGCGGCCGGGTACGGAGCATGTCTTGTATACTTTGTCAGTTTCGGCATCAATTACACTGATGCTATCCGGATAGTGAGCCGTTATGAGGTACTCCTGCCCGGGCTGTAGCGCCAGCTCGGCACTCTCAGCCATCACCTGTGTGCTCATGGCGCTAAAAAGAACTGCCGCACCCAGGCATATCATTTTATTGTTGTTCATAAACATATCGTTATCCTCGTGCCCCGGGCTCACTTGTCTGTGGGGAAAACCGTATCCAGCTTGCGCCAATCCGTAGTGGTATCGACGACACCATCACTCCAATTAGGATAGGTACTCGAAATATCCGGAACTTGAGCCGGCCACCAGCAGGGATCGGCACAGCCATACAGATCCGCCTCCATCGGCTGACAGAGCCCACTAACCTGGCCGAACACGTCTGTCTCCCACCCCGGATCCACTGAGCTGGTGCAACCGAGGGTCGCGTTCATGGCCAGAACTTCCTCAACCTGCTCTTCCGCAACTGCTTGCTCAAGCAAGTGCGCTTTATTGTTAACAGCTTTGAGATGTTTCATATCAATGCACCTTCCGCGGAACGATATGGCGTGTAATAAAGTCTGGATTACTGCTCATGATTTTGGCGTAGATTTCGATGCCGAAATCCACCCAGTCGCGCAGTAGATCGCAGTAGTGATAATTCGGATGTTGTGGATCACCGTAACGGGAATAGCTCTCGTGATAACAACCACCGGAACACAGATTTCGAATGCGGCAGGTCTGACAGCCCGTATTGCTGCGATCCAAACGTTCCGACAGAAATTCTGTCAACGATGCATTATCCACTTCGCTATGCACATTACCGAACGTGGGCAGCGAAGAGCCGGTGAACCGGTGGCACAGATTCAGTTCGCCCTTGTAATCCACCGCCAGCATCTTCAGGCCCGCGCCGCAGGGCAGAGATTTCTTGTGGCCCTCATGGATATCAGTCAATAGCTGATGGAGATTGGAAAAGCCGATATTTTCGCCCTTCAGTGCGGCATCCAGGTATCGCCTTCCCAGCGCCTTGAAGTTGGCGAATAGCGTTATCAGCTCTTCGGAGGTCAGGTTGAAGGTGCTGATATCGCCGGAGGTCACCGGCGCGAAGCCCACCTCGGCAAACCCCAGGTCATTGATCAGATGATCCCAGATGGCCTCGACCTCAGTAGTGCCCCGGGTCAGAGTCACCCTGGCACCCACCGGCCTGCTGTCATAACGCGCCAGCAACATCTGCGCTTTGCGCCGCACCACTTCATAAGTGCCCTGACCGCTCACCGTAATCCGGTTCTTGTCATGAATGGCCTTGGGTCCATCCATACTGATCGACAGGCCAAAACGATGCTGATTAAGGTAATCAACAATGTCTTCGGTAAGCATGGTGGCATTGGTGGTCATGATGAAATCGACCTGTTTCCCGACCTCACGGAACCGCCGCTCACAATAGTCCACCATATATTCGATCAGTGGACGGTTGCTCAACGGCTCGCCACCGAAGAAAACTACCGTATAGCGCTGCTCATCCGGCGATTGCTCCAGCAGCATTTCTACTGAGGCAATGGCCGTCTCCGCGGACATGCGTTTACCCTCGGTAGGCTTATCCAGATCTTCCTTGTAACAATAAGTACAACTGAGATTGCAACCTGTATTGACGTTGAGAACCACGGTGCTTAACGCAGTTTTGGTCACCTTCCCCGTCATCACATCTCCGGTCAGCGGCGAGCCATCATTCACCACCTCCAACGCCACCAGATCCTGCAGCGCCTCGTCCACATCTGAAGACAGGAAGCGACCTGCTAACGCCGCATGCACCTGCTCGGGTGAATCCGCACCACCGCGGAGCGCTGCCAGGATGCCGGTCGTCAGCTCATCCTGGGTAAAGAGCGAACTCGTCGGGATGTGAAACAACATCTGTGCAGTATCAACCTCTACCTGGTGCAGGTTGTGCTCGACCACATTCAACTTGATGCCCATGTTAATTACCCCACTAAGTCTGTTGATGTCAGCTTGCTCTCAACCGCTCATTACTCACGGAATTGGCGGTATTACCCAGCGCTGAGCAGCAACGATCAACTGACCTTCACCAGTCACTGCCTGTTCACCTTCGCTAACAGTAGCCACCACTTTCAGGTTACCGACGTTGTTGGCCATCATCTGTCGATCGGGGTTGGGACCTGCATTACCCGGTACAAAGACACCGGTATCGCCATCCATAACCCCAGCGAATTTGACATCCTCCAGCCTCGCCGCACCTTCGTCGAAAGGCTCGACCGACCAGCTGGCAGGCATAAAGCCTATCCGGTAGGGAGTCTTGCCATCCTCACTTATCCCCCAGGCCTCCGCATCGAAGCGTCCTTCCACTTTTTCCGTTGAGCTGCCGTCGTCGCCGATCCGAGCTACCGCATAGTCGGGCACTACTCGCACCTCGCTGATCTGACGATAGACCGCCAGCGTGGCTCCATTAATCTCTCCAATGGCAATATCACGTATACCCACCGAAGCATCAGCTGCTACACGAACCCTGACTCGCATCTGCCCAGCAGAGCTCTCCAGAACTTCCAACACTTCAATCCCCTCGCCCAGTTGCGGCTGGCCATCAAGAGCATTGCCCAGCAGGGTCAGCTCCTGCTCCTGGCCTGCCTTTACATACCCTGGCTGGATAGCGACCAGTGCCGGCTTGGTATTGGCTACCGCGTAAAAGTCCAGGCCTCGCTCGTCGCGGTCCCGCTCGAACATGCGACCTTTCATCTCACTGTCCACTACACTGAATACCTGACGCATTTTGGTTCCGTCGATTTCAATATTGGCGCGCCATTCATGCCCGTTGTACAACAATGCAGTCCCGCTGCCGGTGAACGGTTCGCCGTTAGCGTAACGCCCGTCTACGTTCACCTCGAAGTTGTCTTCCTCGACATGGCTGATGGTCATGGTACCGGCTACCTCACCCTGGCCGGTGTAGTGCCCCTTGAATGTCCAGCGGTCAGCCAGTGCCTCCGCAGACGGACGCTCGTCCAGCCATTTGAACCAGGCTTCACTTTCCAGCGGGAAGCGTTTGCCCAGATAAGGAGCCGTTTCGTTCAATGCGATATTGAGCCAGTCACGGTCACGGCCCATGGATTGATATTCCAACGTAGGGAATTGCCCCAAATGGAAATTGAGCAGGTGCTTCCACTCATCCTCGCTACGCCCTTGCAATGCCACACGGGCAACAGAGTGACAACGGGCGCACATCTCAGCTAGCTCCGGTGTCTGTTGCAGATCCTCCTGAACATTCAAACGTCGCTCTAACCCGTAGTGGTAATCGGCGGTTTCGGAGGGAGCCATTCCTTGCTTGTCAGCCAGATATTTAACCAGCGTCCGGCGCTCTTCATCGCTTATCTGCAAACCATGAATCGTTTGCATTCGCGCAATCGTCATCAACCAGCCTTCAGGCGTCTTACGCTGATAGCTGATACGGCTATACTTGTCGCCATCCTGCTGCTGATGGCAGCTCGCACATTGGGTCGCAAGAATCGCTTCTGCGGTCTTTTCTTTCGCCACTCCCACGCTGTGCTGCAGGAGGATAACCAATGCTACCAGCCCTCCCAGAACCCCTTTCCTTATCAGTTTTGTTTTCATCGGGTTGAGACCTCCCACGGTGTTTTTCTAGTAATTATTGATAAGCCCGGCCCAGTCTTATCGTTAGTAGCGATGGTGACCTGCCGCCAATACATGTCTGCAAGCCCTATACCAAAATATTTATTAGCATAAAAATCAATAGGTTATATAAAAACCCACCACTCAAAGACATTTCGTCCGATTCGATTATGTCTTATTGCGCGACATCACATCTCACCTTGTGAGACAGGTGTACTTTGCTTTCTGTATTCGTCGAGAGCGGTACTGCAAAGGCCCATTGCCTTGCTATTGGCCTTGACGCACTTCCATCGCAGAGACAAGTAATAAAAACATTGTCTTCTGTAACGCCTGTCTCACATGTGTTTCAGTGTGCAACAGTCATATCCTCTCAGATGATGCTCGGCAGCTCTTGATCAAGCATGAAGTCGAGCCTCGCAGGCTTTTCCCTCCCACTGGCATAAGGGTTGCATTATCACTTCAGCCTACAATGTCAGAGAGAGAAACAAGATGGCTGATGCATTTGCTCTACTTCCCAAGACCCGGGAATTTCTTGACCGCCCCAGCACTATGCTGATTGGGGAACAATGGTCGGCTGGTGAACAGGGCCAGACCATGGCTTTGCTGAATCCGGCAACGGGAAATCATCTAATCGACGTGCCTCGTGGCACACAACATGACGTAGACCGTGCCGTGCAACAGGCACGCCATGCGTTCGACCAGTCCAGCTGGAGCACCACGCGCCCACGTGAGCGGCAGAATCTGTTATTGAAACTGGCTGATTTACTTGAACGTGATGCTGATGTGTTGGCTGAGCTGGAGTGCCTGAATAATGGTAAGAGCGTACAGATGGCCCGTGCAGTGGACATCCAATTGTGCATCGATTTCTTCCGTTACATGGCCGGCTGGGCGACCAAGATCCACGGCACCGTGGTAAGCCCCTCCTTGCCATTGATGCCAGACGACCAATTCCATGGCTATATCGCCCGTGAACCTGTGGGTGTGGTTGGCGCTATCGTAGCGTGGAACTTTCCGCTGTTGCTCGCCTGCTGGAAGGTCGGCCCAGCTCTGGCTACCGGTTGTACGGTGGTGCTGAAGCCCGCCGATGAAACACCTCTTACCGCTCTGAAGTTAGCAGAACTAGCCTTGGAGGCGGGTTATCCGCCAGGTGTTCTCAACGTGATAACCGGTATCGGCGCGGAAGTGGGCGCTGCCCTGGCCGCTCACCCCGACATAGATAAGTTGACCTTCACCGGATCGACTGCTGTGGGCAAGCTGATCGGCAAGGCAGCTATGGACTCGATGACTCGGGTCACCCTTGAGCTGGGGGGCAAATCGCCGACCATAGTGCTGGACGACATGGACCCGGTTGAAGCCGCCATTGGCGCAGCCAATGCCATCTTTTTCAACCAGGGACAGGTGTGTTCCGCCGGCTCACGGCTGTATGTGCAGCGCAAACAGTACGACCGAGTCATGGCGGAGATCAGCAATATCGCCAATAACATGAAACTGGGTAACGGGCTGGATAGCAGCGTGGATATGGGCCCGCTGATCTCTGCAAAACAGCAGGCCCGGGTCAGCGGTTACATCGACATGGGTAGAGAACTCGGTGCCGATATCGCCTGTGGTGGTACTGCCGAAGGGCCAGGGTTTTTCGTGCGTCCCACGCTCATCACTGGCCTGGATCAGGCATCCCCGCTGGTACAGGAAGAGATCTTTGGTCCGGTACTGGTGGCACAGCCCTTCGACGATATTGAAGATGCCGTGCGCATGGCCAACGACAATCCCTACGGACTAGGTGCCAGTATCTGGTCCAACAATCTCAAACAGGTTCACCGTATGATCCCGCGGATCAAGGCCGGCTCGGTCTGGGTCAATTGCCATACTGCACTGGACCCTACCCTGCCCTTTGGCGGGCACAAGATGTCGGGCGTCGGTCGGGAAATGGGCGAAGCCGCCATCGAGTACTACACCGAACGGAAGTCCGTACTTATTCGGATCTGATCCTCTGGCCGGGTACCTCCGTACCCGGCCCATACCCAATGCTGCACAGCCAACCGGCGACCATGTCACGCTGCGGCACAGCCACCTGTGCGATAACCTGTTGCCAAGGCTGATCCCGCAAGGCGTCGACCAGCGGTGCCAGCTCGACACCATTCAGATGCCAGATGCCCAGCGGCTGATCCGGTGTGATCACTACCCGCGCCTTGCTGATGCGCGATCCCGCTATCACTGGTGCCCAGTCGGTGGTCACCCTCTCCCGCGTGACCGCTGCATGGGTATCCTGCTGATCCGGCCAATGCTGACGGTCCAGCCAGAAGCGCTGATGCGGCTCGGCCTCCACCTGACGATAGAAGTCTCTGCCCAGGCGGGCAAAGCGATAGAACAGTTCGGTAACCCGGCGCCGATGGAAGCTCTGGGCGAGAGTTGCATCGGCGGGATGACACAGCAACGTATTCACCACGGCCGGTGCCTGCAGCGCCGATGACAAGGACTGGAAGATGCCGTTACCTGACAGCGGATCTGCAGCCATGGCAGCATCACCGATACGGATACTGCGCAAGGTACAGAGGTCGCTCGCCAGCGTACAGGTCGAGCTGCGGGCCTTGAGCTCTACCGCTACTCCCGGCTCGATCGGATAGAATGATCCGGCCAGATGAGTCCCCACCCGCTGCGCTGCACACCAGGCGGCCAGCTCCGTCTTACCAGGCATATCCGCCTGACGGGCATCGAAGGTCCATTGCCAGTACTGCTGACCATCAGCCAGACGAGCCAACCAGCACCAGCCGGACTCCATGCTTTCGACCGCACTCGCCGCCTCCCCCGGTGCGCCCTCCCAGCGACACAGAAGACTGAGGGTTTCCGGCCCTCGCGCCGCGTCCCCCGAGCGAGGTGCCTGGCGCCCACGAGCATCCACTATAAAGTCCACATCCAGATCATCAGCTCCGTCCAGTTGGAGCGATGTATCGGTCTTGCGCTCATCAATAGCCAGCACTCGCGCCTCGATGAGCATAATACCGGCCTGCCGCAGGTCCTCGCGTAGCGCCCGGTCAAAGTGCTGCCGATTCAGCAGCAACTCGCGGTTGCGTAACTGGCGAGCACCTGCCCAGTAGACCTCCCGCGTCGCTGCCGGCATCGCTACTGCACTGGCACGCTGCAAGCCCGCGCCGTACAAGGCCTGAAGCACCCGCTCGGATATTCCCTCGACGGCATTGAAACGACGCCAGTCACTGATGACCCGCACGTCATAACCCATTCGCAACAACCCCAGCGCGGCAGCAGCGCCCGCCGGGCCAGCCCCAAGAACAGCTATGCGTTGTTTTCTCATACCGGCTCCCTACGCTGCGGACCGATCCGACTGGCCTGCTGCTGGAAATAATCCACCACCTGCTGCCCGTTCAGCTCCGGCTGCGTCGACCAATAGGCAGCGAGCATGCCGGTGAAGCGTGCGCAGGCCATCGAAGCGCCCCCAGCAGCACCCACTCCGACCGCAGCACCGAACTGAGCCACATGGCCATGCAGCCAGCTCCACTCACCTGGGCGACACCGGGCATCGCCGGTGATTGCCAGCGCCCCCGGATAACTGGCGGGATAGACTGCATCCCCCATGGCCGGGCTGGCAGCGCACAGCAATACGCCCTGCTCCCGTGCCTGCTGGTAGGCGGAGCGCAATGCCGGACGATCGGCGCGCAAGCCCAGGCTGCAGTTGATCAGCATCGCGCCCTGTCCCAGCAACCAATGCAGCGCTGCCGCCACCTGCGCCGCAGTGGTCACGCCACGGCGACCGAATACCTGGGCTACCAACAGCTCTGCCTGGGGCGCCTCTTCCAGCAAGATCCGCGTTACCAGCTCGCCATGGCCAAGCTGGTCTGCCGCCAGCGACTGCGCCACCAGATGCTCACCCTCCAGCAGGAACGCCTGACCGGCCAACAAGTGGGGCAGGTGCGCTGCGCCCACCCCGCTATCGATGATGCCCACCTTCAATCTGCTACTCCTTCCGCAACCCGGGCGGTCAACCGTCCAGCGCGCAGCTGGTAATGCAGATCCGCATCGTCGGCGGCACCTGGGCGGTGGCTGATGACGATCCGGGTACGCCCGGCAAACAACTGGTCGATCTCGGCGATAATGGCTTGCTCGGTCTGCACGTCCACCGCTGAGGTAGCTTCATCCAGAACCAGCACATCGGCGTCCTGCAACAATGCCCTGGCGATCGCAATCCGCTGGCGCTGTCCCCCCGATAGCTGCTGGCCACGCTCGCTCAGCTCGGTTGCCAACCCTTCCGGAAGGCTGGCCACCAGTTCCTCAAGATGTGCCAGACGCACCACCTCCTCGATCTGCTCCAAGGATGTTTCCGGGGCGGCGTAGCGCAGGTTGTCCGCCAGCGATGCGCGGAACAACACAATGTCCTGGCTGACTACCGCGATGCGCTGACGATAACCCGCCAGATCAAGCTGGCGGATATCCATGCCTCCGTAACTGATATACCCCTGATCCGGATCATAGAAACGCTGCAACAGATCAACCAGCGTGGATTTGCCGCTCCCCGAGGGGCCTGACAGGACTATCTTGCGACCAACCGGAAAACGGGCATCACCCGCTTCGATGATGATCTGTTGTCGAGAGTCGTATTGAAAGCCGATGTGATGCAAGACCAGTTCCGCAGGCGCTGACGGCAACGGCAGGGGTTGCTCGGGCGCAGTCACCTCTGGCTGCTCATCACGCAATTCCGTTACCCGCGTGAGGCTCACCGCCATGCGTTGTACCGCAACATACAAGCCAAGCAGGCTTTGCGCGGGACCCACAACCATTCCGAGGTAGGTAGAAAAGGCAATAAGCGAGCCCACCTGCCATTGTCCGCTGATGACCCAGTAACCACCGATCAGGAAAGCCAACGCGCGGGTCAATGACGTCAGGGTTGAGGGAATCGCATTGGTGAAGAACTCCGTGACCTGCAACCGCAGCAACTGCTGCAGATAACTACCGCCCAGCAAATGCAGGCGCCCAGCCTCGTGTTCCTGGCGGCCAGCCGCCTGGATAAACTTCGTCGCTGGCAGGGTTTCAACCAGAAATGAAGACATATCGCTGGAGCGCTCACGCAGCAGTCGAGTCTCGTCTGCTACCCGGCGCCGCATCCAGCGCAGCCAGAGTATTTCGATAGGCACCAATACCGCCACCAGCAATGCCAACTTCCAGGAGAGCAACATCAGCATGACCACAGCACCAGCCAGACCAATCAAGCTGGATGTGGCGGAGAACAGCGCATCAATGGCAAAACGCTGGATCTCGGCAATATCGCCATCCAGCCGGCTGAGCAGATCGCCAATACGGCGGCGACCGAAGAAGCGTGGGGAAAGTTGTTGCAGATGACTATAGATGCTTTCCCGCAGCGCGAACAGGACACGCCCCGACAGTCGGGTATGCAGATAGCGATTGATCCCTGCCAGCAGCGTGCCGAATACGCTCGCGAACATCATGCCAAGCACTACCATCACCAGCATCGACATCTGCCCGGCCAGTAGGCCATCATCAATCAGCAGTTTGGTCAGCCAAGGCTGCACCAGCACCAACAGCGAGGCCATGAGCGACAACGCCATCAAGCCGAGAATGGCAGGCAACTGCGGCCGCACGAAGCTGTACAGCCAGGTCAGTCCGCCATGCAGTGCATCCGATGACTGGTTACCGGCGAGGCGCGTAACGAATTTCGCCAGCATCAGGATTGCTGCTTCAGCTTGCGATACAAAGTAGCTCGGCTGATCCCCAGGGTACGGGCCGCAGCCGACACATTGCCATCCTGCTCGGCCAGTGCCTGGCGAATCAGCTCCTGTTCCTGCTCATGAATATTGCTGCTCTGCGGCACCGCTTTCGACGCCAACAGTTCCTCCATGGTACTGGCCGGCAAATGCTCCAGCCCCAACACACTATCGTCTGGCAGACGCATGGCCAGCAAAGTACGCAAAATCATTTCCAGTTGACGAATATTGCCAGGCCAATGGTAGCCCGCAAAAAGCTGAAGCAGCTCATCCGCCAGCGACAGTTCACCGCCACCCAGGCGCTGTAGCAGAGTGCCGCACAGCTCCCGCAGATCCCTGCGCTCCCGTAGTGCAGGAAGGCAGACCGATATGCCATTGATACGGTAGTAGAGATCCTCACGAAAAACGCTTTCTGTTACCAAGGTCTTTACATCCCGGTGAGTAGCACAGATCAGGTTGATATCCAGATCCTGCTCAGTTCCCGCCCCCAGCGGCGCAACCTTGCGCTCCTGCAACACCCGCAGCAAACGTGCCTGCAACGCCAGCGGCATATCGCCCACCTCGTCGAGGAACAACGTGCCGCCATGAGCCTGCTGCAGTCGCCCAGTCATGCCGCCGCGCCGCGCCCCGGTGAAGGCACCATCGCGGTAGCCGAACAGTTCGGATTCGATCAGCCCCTCGGGAATCGCTGCGCAGTTGACCGCGATAAAAGGCTTGTCTGCCCGGCGGCTATTCTGGTGCAAAGCCCGGGCTACCCACTCCTTACCCGAGCCGGTCTCGCCGAGCAGGAGAATGGGCAGGTCATGCTGCACACCACGCACCGCCATATTGAGTTCCCGTAGATAACGCGGGTTGTTGCTGCCGGCAAGCGACTCCAGACTGGGTATCGGGTTGCTGCGGCGAACATTGGGTTGGCTGACAGGCACCGCCACCGGTTCGGGCATGTGCAAGGTCTTGTAGAAAAAATCCCCACGCGGGGTTTGCAGGCATCCACCAGTACCACTTTTCAGGTACCCGAAACGTGCCTGCCAATCCCGCACCAGGCTCTCGCCCGGCTGCCCGACCAACTGTGTACGGTCCAGCCCGAAAAACTCACAGGCGCGCGCGTTAGCCGCCAGGACCTTGCCTTCTCCATCCAGCGCTAGCAAACCCTGCCACGCCGTATCCAGGTATTGTTGCCGGGGATGGAAGGCCAATACGTATTGGTGGCCGAAAGTAGCGACAAATAGGCGGCTCTCAATCTGGCTGGCAGTCATTTCCAGCAACAGCAGGCTGTCCTGGGCCTGCAACATTGGGCCCTGACGAGTCAGATCGAGCACGCCTTCAAGTACTCCGTGGGGATTGCGGATGGGTACGGCAGCACATGAGAAAATGCTGAGGCGG
Source organism: Pseudomonas sp. FME51 (assembly GCF_014897305.1). Lineage (NCBI taxonomy): Bacteria > Pseudomonadati > Pseudomonadota > Gammaproteobacteria > Pseudomonadales > Pseudomonadaceae > Pseudomonas > Pseudomonas sp. FME51. Next base: position 187,067 of record NZ_JABUYN010000005.1, read on the forward strand.
TCAAGAAAATGTTCTCCATAACCGACCATGATTGACCGACCTTCAACCAGTGCCGTACCCAGTGCATTGGTGCCCCGCTCGGCTTCACTCCAGCAGGCTCCCGGGCCGAGATCACGCGGCTTCTGCCAATTATTGCCGTCACCTTCGCTAGCGAGTATCGTCGCCTGGGCATTCACCAGAATGAGCTGACCGTCGTTACCATGATGTCCGAGCCGGTCAGCCAGATGCTGCAGAGCGGGCTCGGCACAATCCAACAGCATTCGGTTGCTTTCGTAGAGCTCATCAGCGCCGAGGAGATCATCTTCTCTAACATGGACATCATCGGGTTGCAAACCATAATCAATGCTGCGCTGCCAAGATGCCCGAATCGGCTCACGTAAGACAAACTCCCCGGAGCGCCAGCCCCGTTCGGCAAGAGCTATTTCCCGAGCCCGAAAAATATCGACCAGCTCTTCGTTGGTTCTTGTATTTATATGCATTTGATCACCTCTGCAGTCTAGCTTGGTTGCAGAACTCTCTTATTTTTGTGGGTATTCATTTCCTAAGTATCTATCACATAAAGCAAAAATTGAGCCAATATCGGAACAGAGCCCGAGCGATCCAATCCATAACCGAAACCATAGCCCATAACCGCAAAAATGAAGAATTTGCGCCACGCTTGGACCGCTACGCTTAACTAGCCCAGTGATGACTGTCTCAAATAAAGACAAAGTCTCATATCAGGGACGCAGTTTGCGACAACTTTCCGATTGAAGGCTGTCCGAGGTCAGAAAACTTAGCATCGTTGGGATGTGCACATCCGCGAGGAGGGAACTGAACGGGCCATGCTTACGTACCATTCTGCCCGGTAATAACTTCCGCTCCCCAGATATCCATTGCAGCATCGACAACCACCGAGGGTCGGATCTGCGAAACGCTACGAGAAAAGCGCGGCGCCGGGGCGCTGTGCAAGGCGCCGTCGATGTCCTGGTAGATACCTCGCGCAGCCATATGCGGATGATTCTGGGCTTCATCAAGCTCCAGCACCGGCGCAAAGCAAGCATCGCTGCCTTCCAGCAGATCGCACCACTCATCCCGACTGCGCTGGGCAAACAACCGCACCCAATGTTCAGTCTGGGCAGCCTGAGCTTCGCTGCCTGATGCCTGCTGTTGTAACACCTCACCCGCACCACTGCGCTGCACCAACTCCCGGTAGAACGCCGGCTCCAGCGCGCCCACCGCAATCTGCCGGCCATCGGCGCAGCGATAGCAACGATACCAGGGCGTGGCACCGCCCAGCAGGTTCTGCCCTTGGCGCATATCGATCCGCCCACTGGGCAGCAGGCCACTGAAAAAGGACATCAGCGAAGCGGTACCGTCCACTATGGCGGCATCCACCACCTGGCCCAGTCCAGACCGATCGCGCTCCAGCAGCGCTGCCAGAATACCGACTGTGAGAAACATCGAACCACCACCGAAATCGCCCACCAGGTTCAGCGGTGGCACCGCCTCCCCCTGTGCCGGCCCGATGGCCGCCAGCGCTCCAGTCAGTGCTATATAGTTGATGTCATGTCCAGCACTCTGCGCCAGCGGGCCACTCTGCCCCCATCCCGTCATGCGTCCATAGACCAGTCGAGGGTTGAGCTCGGCCAACACGTCCGGCCCCAACCCCAGGCGCTCCATCACACCGGGGCGGTAGCCCTCGATCAACACATCGGCACGCTGCGCCAGCTCAAGGCAGCGCTGGCGACCTTCATCGGTACGGATATCCAGGGTGATACAGGTGCGCCCGCGATCGACCACCGGGTTGGGCCACCCGTTACCGCCCGGACGCTCGATGCGCAACACATCGGCACCCATATCCGCCAACTGCATGGCGCAGTGTGGTCCCGGGCCGATACCGGCAAACTCCAACACCCGCAGCCCGGCCAACGGCCCCTCGCTGTGCCCGGTGGCGTCCATGGGAGCCTCCGTCCGGTTCATGCCAGCACCCGATCCTGCTCGACCAGATAGTTGTAGTAGCGATCACGCAGCGCCTTCTTGTCGATCTTGCCTGTGGCCGTCAGCGGAATCACATCGATGACCATCTGATCCGGCATCCACCATTTGACGATCTTGCCATCCAAGTGCTGCAGCATGGCCTCGGTTGTCACATCAATACCTTCATGTGGCTCGACAATCAGCAACGGCCGCTCTTCCCATTTGGGATGATGAACACCGATCACCGCTGCCAGACGTACGCCCGGGCAGGCCACTGCCACGTTCTCGATATCGATCGAGCTGACCCATTCGCCGCCGGACTTGATCACATCCTTGGTACGGTCGGTAATGCGCATGAAACCATTTTCATCCAGCGTCGCAATGTCACCAGTATCGAACCAGCCATCGGCATCCAGCGCACTGGTCTCGCTGCGGAAATACCGTTCCACGGTCCAGGGTCCACGCACCATCAGCGTGCCGGCGCTCTTGCCGTCGGCCGGCAGGCGCTTGCCCTGGCCGTCCACCACTTTCAGCTCGATCCCGTATTGCAGACGGCCCTGGCGGCTCCAGATCACGTCGTTGACCGCATCTTCGCCAAGCTCCGCCAGCTTGGGTGTCGGCGTTGCCACCACACCCAGCGGACTGGTTTCGGTCATGCCCCATAGCTGACGCACGGCCACGCCGTACTTGTTCTGATACTTCTCCGCCATGGCCCGCGGCACGGCCGAACCACCGATGACCAGGTGGGTCAGCTTGCCAGCATCCTCTCCGGTCTTTTCCAGATAATCCAGATACAGGGTCCAGATGGTCGGCACGCCACCGGAGAAGGTCACGCCTTCATTCTGGATCAGCTCCTGCAGGCTCTCGCCATCCATCTTGTCGCCAGGCAATACGAACTTGCAGCCGTTGATCGCCGCAGCAAAAGGCACACCCCAGGCGGTACCGTGGTAGAGGGAAGAACACGGCATGATGCAATCGAAAGCAGAGAAGTTGAAGGCGCTGCTCAGCCCGGCTGCCAAGGCATGCAGTACGATGGAGCGGTGACTGTAGAGTACGCCCTTGGGATTGCCGGTAGTGCCGGAGGTGTAGCAGAGAATCGCGCCGGCATTCTCATCAAAATTCGGCCAGTCCTGCAGCGACTGCTCCTGAGCCAGTAGCTGTTCGTAGCCCTGCAGCTCGATGCCGGGCAGCTCCGGCAGATCACCGCCGGTAAGCATGATGAAGTGACGGATATTAGTCAGTTGCGGCAACAGTCGCTGCACCAGCTCGGCGAAATTGGGCTCGAACAGCAGCACAGTGCTGCCGGCATGATTGAGGGTATAGGCTATCTGCTCATCGGACAGACGTGGATTACCAGTATGCAAGACAGCCCCGGTACCAGGCACGGCAAAGAACAACTCATAGTGCCTATGGGTATTCCAGGCCAGGGTCGAGACGAAATCCCCCGGCTTGATACCCAGCCGGCGGATCATATTCGCCGCTCGGCCAGCCCGATCGGCCAGGCCTGCATAGTCATAGCGCCACAATGGGCCATCCACCTGCCGTGACACAATCTCCCGGTCACCGTGGGCAGCAGCCGCGTGCTGAAGGATACTGCTGATCATCAGGGGAAACTGCTGCATGCTGCCTGTCTGGAAATTCTGCATCGTTCTACTCCTTGTTTTTGTTATCGAACCGCATGACGGCAGTCAGCTGTGCAGCTGCCGTCTTGATTATCTGTATCGGGAGCTACTGATCTCCCAGATTGCGCGCAATCACCAACCGCTGGATATCACTGGTGCCCTCGTAAATCTGGCAAACCCGTACGTCGCGGTAGATGCGCTCCAGAGGAAAGTCTTTCAGGTACCCGTAACCGCCGAGGGTCTGGATCGCCGCTGAGCAGACCTTCTCGGCCATCTCCGAGGCGAACAGCTTGGCCATCGAAGCCTCGATCAGCGCAGGCTGGCCGGCATCGCGCAACGCCGCTGCATGGTGCACCATCTGCCTGGCGACGGTGATCTGCGTCAGCATGTCGGCCAGCCGGAAAGCCACCGCCTGATGCTCGGTCAGGGTCTTGCCGAATGCCTCGCGTTCCCGCGCATAATCCCGGGCCACTTCGAATGCCGCCCGTGCCATGCCAACCGCCTGGGCAGCGATACCGATACGGCCGCCTTCGAGGTTGGCCAGAGCAATGCGATACCCCTCGCCCTCCTCGCCCAGACGATTGGCCACAGAAAGGCGCAAACCATCAAAGGCGATCTGGCAGGTATCCGAGGCATGCTGGCCGAGTTTCTCCTCAACCCGCACCACCTCATAACCGGGGGTATCAGTCGGCACGATGAATGCGGTAATGCCACGCTTACCGGCATCCGGATCGGTTACCGCGAATACGATCACAGTGCCCGCCTCACGGCCCGAGGTAATGAACTGCTTGGCACCATCCAGCACATAGCTGTCGCCATCGCGCCGAGCGCGGGTACGCAATGAGCCTGCGTCGGAGCCGGCATGAGGCTCGGTCAGAGCAAAGGCGCCGATCTGCTTGCCACTGGCCAACGACGGCAAAAAGCGATCCTTTTGCTCATCACTGCCGAAGCGCAGGATGGGTGCACATCCCACCGAGTTGTGCACACTCATGATGGTCGAGCAGGCACCATCACCGGCGGCGATTTCCTCCAGCGCCAGGGCATAGGTCAGGTACCCGGTATCACAACCGCCCCACTGCTCCGGCACCAGCATGCCGAGAAAGCCCAGCTCACCCATTTCCGCCAGCGCCCCAGCGGGAAACCGGTGCTCCCGATCCCACTCGGCGGCAAACGGCAGCAGCCGCTCTTGGGCGAATTGACGGGCCATGCCGGCAATTTCGCGCTGCTCCTCATTCAGTAGCATATGTGCCTCCTCAGTCGAGCAATTCGATGGCCATGGCCGTGGCTTCACCACCACCGATACAGATGGCCGCTACGCCGCGGCGCAGTTTTCTGGCCCGTAGCGCACCGAGCAGCGTGACCAGAATGCGGGCGCCCGAGGCGCCGATGGGATGCCCCAGAGCGCAAGCGCCGCCGTGTACGTTGACCCGCTGCGGGTCCAGCCCCAGCTCGCGCACTGCGATCATGCTGACCACAGCGAAGGCCTCGTTGATCTCGAACAGATCCACTTCGTCCAGCGACCAGCCAGTGCGCGCCTGCAGTTTGCGGATGGCACCGATTGGCGCCACTGGAAACAGGCCCGGCTCATCAGCGAAGGCAGCATGCCCACGGATCACAGCCAGCGGTTTCAGCCCGCGGCGCTGGGCTTCGGATTGACGCATCAGCAGCAGCGCCGCCGCACCGTCGGAAATCGAACTGGAGTTGGCTGCCGTGACGGTGCCCCCCTCACGGAAGGCCGGCTTCAGGGCGGGAATACGTTCTGGATCGACTTTGAGTGGGGTTTCGTCCGCCCGCACATTCACCGAACGGCGTCCAACCTGGGCAAACACCGGGGTCAGCTCCTCGGCAAACAGACCCTGCTCTATGGCCGTTTGCGCCCGTTGCAGCGACTGCAATGCCCAGGCGTCCTGCTCTTCACGAGTGAAGCCATGTTGCTGCGCGCAGTCCTCAGCATAGGTGCCCATCAAACGGCCCTTGTCATAGGCATCTTCCAGACCATCGAGGAACATATGGTCAAGCATCCGACCATGCCCCATGCGCAACCCCTGGCGAGCGCCATCGAGCAGATAGGGTGCATTCGACATGCTCTCCATCCCACCCGCCACGACCACATCGACACTGCCGGACAGCAGCAGATCATGAGCGATGATCGCCGCCTGCATGCCCGAGCCGCACATCTTGTTCAGCGTGGTGCATACGGTGGACTTGGCCAGCCCAGCGGCCAACGCCGCCTGACGCGCTGGCGCCTGGCCCAGACCCGCTGGCAGCACGCAGCCCATCAATACTTCCTGCACCGCGTCGACCGGCAGACCACTGCGTTCGACAACGGCGCGGATCGCCGCCGCACCCAGCTCAGGCGCCGGGACCCCAGCCAGTTGCCCCTGCAATGCACCCATCGGGGTACGCGCACTGCCAACGATTACTACCGGATCCTGTTGCATATGCTTCTCCTCAGCGTGCCGCCATGCGCAGTGCGCCGTCGAGACGGATCACTTCACCATTGAGCATAGGGTTTTCGATGATGTGGCGGACCAGCGCCGCGTATTCCTGGGGCAGGCCCAGGCGTGGCGGGAAAGGCACATCCTTGGCCAGTGAGTCGCGCACTTGCTGCGTCATGCCGGCCATCATCGGCGTCTCGAAGATGCCGGGAGCGATGGTCATCACCCGGATGCCGTGGCGCGCCAGCTCCCGCGCCGCCGGCAAGGTCATGCTGACCACCCCACCCTTGGACGCGGCATAGGCGGCCTGCCCGATCTGGCCATCATAGGCCGCCACCGAGGCGGTATTGATGATCACCCCGCGCTCACCCTGCTCGTTCGGCTCACCCTCGGCCATTACCTCGGCAGCCAGTCGCAGCATATTGAAAGTGCCCAGCAAGTTGACCCGCAGCGCCCGGTCAAAACTGGCCAGACCATGCGGACCGTTACGCCCGAGAATCTTTTCACCAGGGGCAATCCCGGCGCAGTTGATCAGGCCATGCAGTTGGCCGAAATCCTGCCGGGCCGCCGCCACCGCGTCAGCGGCCTGCTGCTCGTCGGCGATATCGGCGGTGTACGCACGGGCGCGATCACCCAGTTCACTGACGTACTGTTGCAGAGCAGCCGTGTTGAGATCGACCAGCGCCACACTGGCACCCGCCTCGATCAACATGCTGGCCGCCGCTGCGCCCAGACCCGAGGCGCCACCGGTAATCAAGAAGGTTCTGTTGTTCAACTGCATGCAAGCTCCTGGCAGGGGGGATGGACCGCCCCTTAATCTTTGTCATGCAGGCATTCTGGTACGCTGTCGGCAGCACGGGCAATGTTCCATTGCTTCAACCTGCCTGACTGTTTTGGACACTTTGTTGCAGGTATTCAGCCATCACCAAGAATCAACTGGCGATAATGCCCGGGGTTGGTCCCGGTCCATTTGCGGAAGGCTTTGTAGAAGGCGCTGATATCGGCAAAGCCGAGCCGCTCGGTGATATCTGCGTAACTGATCAAGGGATCTGCCAGCCACCGGGTGGCCTGCTCCTCACGAATACCGTCCTTGATCGCTTGGTATTGCAGTCCTTCCGCTACCAACCGGCGGCGCAAGGTGGACGGGGACATGCACAGAGAGTGTGCCAGGGATTCACTGGTTGGCCACAATGCTGGATCAAGCTGGCGCAGATGCCGACGGATCTGGCTGGTCAGGCTGGTGGGATCCCGATAGCGCACCAGAATATTGGCCGGCGCCTCGGCGAGAAAACCGGGCACCTCGGCCAGGGTCCGACGCACCGGCAGGTCCAGCGCCTCGGCGGCGAAGATGATACGGGTGCTGGGGCGTGAAAAGCGCAGGTTACCGGAGAACATGACCTGATAGTCGCGAATATAATCCGGCTCCTCGCAACGCAGCTCGACCGCCAGCAGAGGAATGCGCCGCCCGGCCAGCCAGCAGGCCAGGCCGTGCACTATCATCCAATAGGTAAAATAGGCGAAGGGACGTTGAGGTGTCTGACCGTCCTCTTGCAGAACGATTTCTGCCAGACTTCTGCTGCGTACCACCCGGCCATTGAAGTTGCCAAGCATCAGCCCGAGAAAGTTGACGATCTGGATCAGTGCCTGCTCCACCGTCGGCTGGGTGGTCGCCGAACGGCAGAGGAAATTAAAGCTACCCAGCCGCAGGGGGCGTGTAGCCATGGCGAAGAACTCATCATCATGGGCTGCGGCCAATCCAAGCCAGAGCTGGCTGTACAGTTCAACCGGTACGCGCTGATCGGGATCATCCAGCGGCAGGTTGGGCAGACCGAGATTCTCCAGCAGCGAACCGGTATCCGGCCCGGCGTGGGTGAATCCCAGCAGGGCTTCCCTTACCAGACAAACCGAAATGGTGTCTTTATGCCCTGCCGTCATAACGGCTCCCACTCCGCTGCTTTACGAAAAACACCGTCTGCTGTGCGATCGAATGAATCAACTATCCTGGAAATAACCACCGAAGCCGCGGTATTGCATGAAACGCTGCTGCTTCACCCGCTCCTTCAGCTCCCTGGCCTGACCTTCAGGGAAGCGTTTGGCAAAAGCCACCTGCGCCAAGGTGGCCCAATCCCAGGCCGCATCCTGCAGCACATCATCAATCAGCCGCTCCGCCACACCGCGCTGGCGCAGCTCTTCGCGCAGACGAACCGGGCCATAGCCGCGCTGACTGCGTGAATAGACATAAGCTTCACAGAAACGCTCATCGCTGAGCAACCCATCTTCCTGCAGCCGATCCAGCTCGACTTCCGCCATCTCGGTCACCGCTCCACGCTGACGCAGCTTGCGCAACATCTCCGTGTAGCTGTGTTCACGCCGGGCCAGCAGATCCAGTGCTGACCGGCGTATGGCTGCGGGCGTTTCCAGATGCAGTTTGCCAAACACGAGTCAGTTACCGCTATCAACCGTCGAGATCAGCGTTTTCTTCGACTGCGGCCGTCTTGCTGTTGGGCTTGGGCAGCAGTTTGTCGCGGATGGTCTTTTCAATCTCCTCGGCAATCTGCGGGTTTTCTGCCAGGAACTTGGCTGCATTGGCCTTGCCCTGCCCAACCTTATTGCCCTTGTAGCTGTACCAGGCACCGGACTTTTCGATCTCGCCGATCTGCACACCCAGATCAATGATCTCGGCGTTGTGGTAGATACCCGTGCCGTACAGGATCTGGAATTCGGCCTGACGGAACGGCGGTGCAACCTTGTTCTTCACTACCTTGACGCGGGTTTCGCTGCCAATCACCTCATCGCCGTCTTTCACCGCACCGGTGCGGCGAATGTCCAGACGTACAGAGGAATAAAACTTCAGTGCGTTACCGCCGGTAGTAGTTTCCGGGTTGCCAAACATCACGCCGATCTTCATACGGATCTGGTTGATGAAGATAACCAGGCAATTGGCGTTTTTGATGTTACCGGTGATCTTGCGCAGCGCCTGTGACATCAGACGTGCCTGCACGCCGACGTGGTGGTCGCCCATGTCGCCTTCAATTTCGGCCTTGGGCACCAGCGCCGCCACGGAGTCGACGATGATCACGTCAACTGCGTTGGAGCGCACCAGCATGTCGGTGATCTCCAGCGCCTGCTCACCGGTATCTGGCTGGGACACCAACAGATCATCAACCTTGACGCCCAGCTTCTCGGCATACTGCGGATCCAGTGCATGCTCGGCATCAACGAAGGCGCAGGTGGCGCCGTTTTTCTGCGCCTGGGCAATAACTGACAAGGTCAACGTGGTCTTACCGGATGATTCCGGACCGTAGATCTCGACGATCCGGCCCTTGGGCAGGCCGCCCAGACCCAGGGCAATATCCAAACCCAGTGAGCCGGTGGAGATCGACGGAATCGCCTGACGCTCCTGATCGCCCATGCGCATCACCGCGCCCTTGCCAAACTGACGTTCAATCTGACTCAAAGCCGCCGATAGCGCCTTCTTTTTGTTGTCGTCCATTGTGCATCCTCTGGTATGGCGGGTACGCGAACGTCCCGGGGAAATGAATACTGTATATATGGTCAGTGATTATTCCACAGTTGTCCTGCCCCGCCTACCCCTTTTCAGCCAGACTGTGCGTTGATCTGCAAACGTCAGGAAGCTTTGCTTCAGACCGAACGACTCGCCGCCAGCTTCTCCAGCTCGGTAATCAACCCCTGCATGCCGTGCAGTACTGTCTGCGCGCGTACGTCACGCCGATTGCCCTGGATACGCCGGCATTGGCTGATGGTCCCCTGGTCGCGTACGGCCCAGGCAAACCAGATCGTACCGACCGGCTTGTCCGGCGTTCCGCCATCCGGCCCGGCGATGCCACTGACCGCGACAGCCAGATCCGCGTCGGCCGCCTCCAGTGCACCCTCGGCCATGGCCCGTACCACCGGCTCACTGACCGCACCAAATTGCGCCAGATCCTCCTCGCTCACCCCTACCCAGCGCACCTTGCTGTGATTGGCGTAGGTGACAAAACCGGTATCAAACCAGCCGGAGCTGCCGCTGACGCGGGTAATCGCCTCGGCAATCCCGCCACCGGTACAGGACTCGGCGGTAGTCACCCGCAATCCCAACTGGCGCAGAGCATTGCCCAGACGGGCCGCAGCAGCATCGATCAATGGGTCATATTGCGACATTTGCATCTCCTTCAGTATCTTGCGTTCAAACTTGCACTTAAAAGACGGCACCGCTTTGTTAGACTATGCCCCTTTCTTGCACCAACCAGAACTGTCGATCAGGAAGTCCCATGAGCCGCGCCGAAAAACCCGTTACCCACACCCCGATGATGCAGCAATATTTCGGCATCAAACAGCAGCATCCCGATCAGCTGCTGTTCTATCGGATGGGCGACTTCTATGAGTTGTTCCATGATGATGCAAAAAAAGCCGCGCGCCTGCTGGACATCACCCTGACCGCCCGCGGCAATTCTGCCGGGCAGCCCATTCCCATGGCCGGCATTCCGTTTCATGCCGCCGAAGGCTATCTGGCCAAGCTGGTCAAGCTGGGCGAGTCGGTCGTCATCTGCGAACAGATCGGCGACCCCGCTACCAGCAAAGGGCCGGTCGAACGTCAGGTGGTACGCATCCTGACACCGGGCACGGTCAGTGATGAAGCCCTGCTGGATGAACGCCGGGACAACCTGCTGGCAGCGCTGGTAGGCAGCGAGCGCGGCTTCGGTCTGGCCACCCTGGATATCAACAGTGGACGTTTCACTGCCATGGAACTTGCCGGCTGGGAAACACTGCTCGGCGAACTTGAGCGCCTGGCCCCCGCCGAGCTGCTTATCCCCGACGACTGGGAAGCCAATACGCCTATCGAACGCCGTCGCTCGGTACGCCGCCGAGCGCCCTGGGATTTTGATCAGGACAGCGCTCACAAAGCGCTGACCCAGCAGTTCGGCACCAAGGATCTGGTCGGTTTCGGCTGCGCCGACCTGAAACTGGGCCTGGGCGCTGCGGGCGCTCTGCTGTGCTACGCCAAGGAAACCCAGCGCACTGCCCTGCCCCACCTTCGCGGCATTGCCCAAGAGCGCTTTGAAGACAGTGTCGTCATCGACAGCGCCAGCCGCCGCAATCTGGAAATCGACAGCAATCTGGGTGGAGGCCGGGACAATACCCTGCTCGACGTGCTGGACCACAGTGCCACCAGCATGGGCAGCCGCCTGCTGTGCCGCTGGCTGAATCGCCCGCTGCGCGACATGCAGGTGTTGCAGGCACGCCAGGAAAGCATCGCCGGGCTGCTGGAGCAGTATCACTACGAGACTATTCATCCGGTGCTCAAGGGCATCGGCGATATCGAACGTATTCTTGCGCGGGTGGCACTACGCTCGGCGCGGCCGCGGGATCTGGCACGGCTTCGTGATGCGCTGACAGCTCTTCCGGAACTGCAGGCCACACTGGAGCCTGTCACCACTGCGCACATAACCGAACTGGCACAGAAGGTCGCCATCTATCCAGAACTCGCCGAGCTGATGCAGCGGGCCATCATTGATAATCCGCCGGCGGTGATCCGTGAAGGCGGCGTGATCAAGACCGGGTATGACAGCGAGCTGGATGAACTGCAGAACATCAGCGAGAACGCCGGGCAGTATCTGATCGATCTGGAAACCCGCGAACGCGAGCGCACCGGCCTGTCCACCCTCAAGGTCGGTTACAACCGTGTGCATGGCTACTTCATCGAGCTGTCACGCGGCCAGTCTGGCCAGGCCCCAGTCGATTACATTCGCCGCCAGACGCTCAAAGGGGCGGAACGCTTCATCACCCCCGAGCTGAAGGAATTCGAGGACAAGGCGCTGTCTGCCCGTAGCCGCGCGCTGGCCCGCGAGAAACAACTGTACGACGAACTGCTCGACCGCCTGAACGAAGATCTGGCGCGCCTGCAGGACAGCGCCGCCAGTCTGGCCGAACTGGACGTACTGACCTGTCTGGCAGAACGAGCGGCAAGCCTCGACTACTGTCGCCCGCACTTCATCGCCGACAGCGGTCAGCTGTGCATTGAGCAAGGTCGTCACCCGGTCGTGGAAAAGGTACTCGACACGCCTTTCGTCGCCAACGACCTCGACCTCACACCCGATATCCGCATGCTGGTCATCACCGGCCCGAACATGGGCGGTAAGTCCACCTATATGCGTCAGACCGCATTGATCGTGTTACTGGCACATATCGGCGCCTACGTGCCGGCGGCGAAGGTCGAACTGTCTCCGGTCGACCGGATCTTCACCCGTATCGGCTCCAGTGACGACCTGGCCGGTGGCCGCTCGACCTTCATGGTAGAGATGAGCGAAACAGCTAACATCCTGCACAACGCCACCGACGCCAGCCTGGTTTTGATGGACGAAGTAGGCCGGGGCACCAGCACCTTTGACGGTCTGTCACTGGCTTGGTCCGCAGCCGAATACCTGGCGAAAGTACGTGCCTTCACCCTGTTCGCCACGCACTATTTCGAATTGACGGCGCTGGCCGACAATGACCCCATCATCGCCAACGTGCACCTGAATGCCACAGAGCACAACGAACGCATCGTATTTCTGCACACAGTACTCCCCGGTCCAGCAAGCCAGAGTTACGGTCTGCAGGTCGCCCAGCTCGCCGGCGTCCCTCGCCCGGTGATCGAACGCGCGCGCAAGCATCTGGCTGACCTGGAACAGCAGAGCCTCAAGCAGGCCGCAGCCGGCTCGGTACGCGACAGTCAGCCCATGCAGAATGATCTGTTCGCCGCCGCGCCACACCCCGTCGTGGACGCCCTTCAGCAACTCAAACCGGACGAACTCACCCCCCGTCAGGCACTGGATTTGCTGTATCAATGGAAAGCAGAACTGAGCTGAAATAGCACCAAATGATACTTATTATCATTAAAAATGCAGTCAAGTAACGTCAACCTACCAAATTTCCCCGACCAAGCTGCCGTACCGGGGAAATTGCTGGTAGAATACGCGCCATCTTTTGCCACGCCTTTTTTGGGAGACCTGCCATGACCTTTGTTGTGACTGACAACTGCATCAAATGCAAGTACACCGATTGCGTTGAGGTCTGCCCTGTCGATTGTTTCTACGAAGGTCCGAACTTCCTGGTGATCCATCCGGATGAATGCATCGACTGCGCCTTGTGCGAGCCCGAGTGCCCGGCCACGGCCATTTTTGCCGAGGATGAACTGCCAGAAAATCAGCAGAACTACCTGGAGCTGAATGCCGAACTCGCCGACATATGGCCAAACATCACCGAGAAGAAGGATTCTCTGCCCGACGCAGAAGAGTGGGATGGCGTACCAGACAAGCTGGAACACCTGGAACGCTGAGTCAGTCGCGTCGCGGCAAACAAAAGGCTGATCCCGCAAGGGTCAGCCTTTTTGCGTTATGGCGTCATGATCAACCACATACCGCTTTTCTGCAGACGAAAAAAAGGGGCGGAATAATCCGCCCCACTTTTTCTATCCCTAATGCCGTCCATGACCCAGTCATCCCGACTGCCACCATCCTGATGCTCCATTCGCTCAAGCTTCCTGCCAAGCAGCACACTCCGTCGCGCATGGACATATAGTACCCGGAAACGATCCCTGATCAATATATAAAAACGTCTCACCCTTTCGGATTATAAGATAAATTAATCATATACTTCAATAAGTTACTATTTTTCGTATGACAAAAATACGATTCAGCTCACAGCATGAAACTCAAACGACTTACACCTGAAATAGCCAATGTCTTACACGAAGCACTCCGGCCCTAGCTCTTCACCGCATAAGCCAGGATATCCACCACCTGCTCGGTCGTGGTTGCCCATGCCATGGCGGCGGCATCGACTTCCTTGAGTGGATGAACAATGTCGTCCGCGTGCAGGGTGATATAGGGCTTGTCCAGTGCAGCGCAATAACCGGCATCGAAAGCAGCGTTCCACTGTTTGTATTTGTCGCCAAAGCGAACCACCACCAGATCGCTCTGCTCAATCAGGGTCTTGGTACGGATGGCGTTGACCTTGGCCGATTTGTGGTCACGCCAGAACGCATTGTCTTCCGCGCCCAGATGGTCGCCTGCCGCGTCACTGGCCTCGTGATCGGTCACTGCAGAGGTGAAGACGACATCCAGACCTCTGGCCTGGGCGCCGCGCTTGATCTCGTCGCGCCAATCAGCGTGTATTTCGCCGGAAAGATAAACGTAAAAGGACATGGAGCCTCCTATTTCAAAAGAACCGACCATACCAGAGGCGCTGACGAAGGCAAACAGACCACCCCCGCCACGCTCACGGCGGCGCAACGCTGGGCGGCAAGCTCCCACCCAGGAAAAAGCTTACGTTTCCTTCGACTCGTCCATTTTCACCCGAATCCGGCTACCAGCGATCTCCTGGTTATTCAGCGTCTTGATCGCTGCTTTGGCATCGACATGCTTGGGCATTTCAACAAAGCCGAAGCCTTTCGATTTGCCGGTCTCCCGATCCATCACCAGCGTGCAGGATTGGACTATCCCGTGTGCTTCAAACAGATTGCGTAGCTCAGCTTCGGTGGTGGTACGAGCGAGATTGCGGATTAAAAGTTTCATCAGTTTTCCGTGTTAATATTTGGCCCTCACACTATACCCTTTTTACCCGCACCCTCATCAGAGACGGCTGCAATCAGCGAACCGGAAATCATGGCAGAATCCAGCGTATGCATCGGATTGATCGACCCGAAAAGCCCATCCAATGTGGGTGCTGTCATGCGTGCGGCAGGCTGTTACCAGGTCAGTGCCGTGCGCTATACCGGCAGCCGCTACGACCGCGCGGCACGCTTTCATACTGATACCAAGAATATCAGCCTGAATATTCCGCTCACCCACGTCGATAACCTGCTGGACGGGCTGCCCATCAATACTCAGGTGGTCTGCGTTGAGCTCGTCGAAGGCGCCACCCCCCTCCCCGCTTTTCAGCACCCGCCCCATGCTCTTTATATCTTCGGGCCGGAGGATGGCAGCCTCAGCCAGGCATTGGTGGATCGCGCCGATGCCGTGGTTTACATCCCCACCATCGGCTGCATGAACCTGGCCGCTACCGTCAATGTTGTCCTGTATGACCGACTGGCCAAATCCAGCAGCGCCAATGGCAGCGACAGCCTGATCCGACAAAGCCGGGATACCAATAACAAAGTGACGGTCAATCAGCCTGACTGACGACCGCAACTCTGTAGAAGCTCCGCTCGCTTTACTCTAAACGGACTCATTTATAGCGTTACAATAGCGCGCTCAAAAACACCCCTCTTTTCCCCTTCGGTATGTCGGGGCCGTTCTGTCATTACAGGGAGTAACATGAAAATCGCATCGTGGCGGCCAGTCCGCATACAGAAGATCATTTTTGCCGGGCTGCTCGGCCTCGCCTTTCAAGGCCAAGCAGCTACGCTGCAGTTACAGATCAACGGCTCCAACACCATAGGTGCCAGGCTGGCGCCACTTCTGGTCGAAGGCATGCTCAAAGAAGCAGGCGCGCAGAATATACAACTGCAGCTCAATTCCGAGACCAGAGAAAGCCTGATCACCGCCATCAGCGCCACAGCCGAGTCCATTGAAATCAGTCTGAACGCCCATGGCTCCACTACTGGCTTTACCGCATTGATCGAGCAGTCAGGACAGATAGCCGCAGCCTCCCGGCCCATCAAGGACAGCGAAGTCGACGCATTGAAAAGCCGTGGTGACATGCGCGGCATGGACGCCGAGCACGTCATCGGCCTGGATGGATTGGCACTCATAATCCATCCCGACAACCCAATCAACGCTCTGGATACCGAACAGATTGCGCAGATATTTTCGGGAAGAATCACGAACTGGAATCAACTCGGCGCTGTACAAGGTAGCATTCGCCTTTATGCGAGAGACAGCAACTCAGGTACCTGGGAAACCTTCAGGGACCTGGTTCTGACGCCCAAGCGCCTGGAACTCCATACGGAAGCACATCGCTTCGAATCCAACGCAGATCTCTCTCAAGCCGTCAGCAGCGACATCAATGCCATAGGCTTTGTTGGACTTGCCAATGTCGATCAGGCCAAGGCGCTTGCCGTCTCATCCGGCGACTCCCGCGCCATGCTGCCCAGCAAAGCGCAGGTAGCCACTGAAGACTATCCTCTGTCTCGTCGGCTGTACCTGTACATAAGCCCCGAAGAAACCAATCCCCTGGCACAGGCATTGATTGCTTTTACCCAAAGCCAGGCAGGACAGGAGATCGTCGAGCAGGTGGGCTTTGTGGGTCAGAACATCAAATCCATACAAATAGCGCCTCAAGCCGAGATGCCGGCGCCTTACCAACAGCTGGCAGAGCAAGCCCAACGCCTCTCGGTCAACTTCCGCTTCAAGGAAGGCAGCTCCCAGCTGGACAACAAGGCATGGCAGGATATTGATCGGGTACGGGATTACCTGCAAGCGCAGAACAAGACCGAGAACAAGGTGGTACTGGTAGGTTTCGGCGATCCCAGACATGGTGGCGCCGAGCTGATATCAAAGTTGAGGGCCATGAAAGTCCGTCGCGCCCTGGGCAACCATGACATAACCGTCAAAGATTCTTTTGGTATAGGCGACGACCTGCCGGTGGCTGCCAACACCCATGATGACGGACGCGTCAAAAACCGCCGGGTGGAGATCTGGGTGTATTGAGCGATTGATCTCGCCCCAGACCTCTGATCATTCCCGCGCTCCGCGTGGGCATGCATGCAGATCGAGGTTACCGCCCGCATGATCGGGGCTCCTCCGCATGCCAGAAGACAGCGAGACGGGTGAGGTCTCGCTGTCGCTGTATGGCAGGTCAGACAGTGACTCCCTGACCGCCTGCCCGGGCCGATTACCGTATCAGTAAGTCAGTTCGGTACCGCTGACGGTGATCACCCGTTGATGGGAATAGTCGTCCCGCGGGATGGTGCCAACCGAGGGATGGGCCTTCAGGTAATCCACCAGGCTCTGCGTGTACAGCAGGCCGGTATTGATCGACCGACCATCCGCAGTCACCTCGCCCAGGGTCAGATACCCATCGCGTCCTTCACCGAGAAAATCATTGGTGACCATGACGTAGGTCTGGGTGGGGTTGATGGGGGCCCACAAGCCATCCGCGCTTTTCACTTCGACGTTGCTGAAGCGGCTACCGCGTGGCTGCGACATGTCCAGATCCCAGCGCAGCGCTGCCGCGTAAGGATGTGAACCGTCACCACCGCCATTTTCCACATGACTCCATACCGCATCTTCCAGGGCGGCAACCGTCTCCGCACCGGTCACCTCCAGTTCGACCAGCACGTTGCTGAACGGCAGCATGGTAGCAGCCGTATCAAAGGTGATGACACCCGCTGCCATGGGTGTTCTCACACCACCGGCGTTTTGCAGTGAGAAGTCCGCCCGCTTGCTGGCCTTAAGGAAGGCCTCGGCCACCAATTGCGCCGCATCGCTGCCCTGGGCCAGTTGATCTGCCAGCTCACAGCCCGGAACCCCACCGCTGCGGGTGGTCCCCGGCACTCGCACCAGACAGAAGGGAACCTCGGCAGAACCGATCGGCTCCTGCCGAGCAGCATCCAACTGAGCCTGATAACGGTCGAGGATGCCCTGGGCGTCCGGGTCCGGCTGGACCACCGCCACTTCCGGCAGTTCGGCCAGCACCTGCAGCAGCGCTGCTGTTTCCGTCTCGTTCAGGGGGGTGTCATCGCGCTGGAATTCGTCGCCAATGACCAGTGGCGCCTGACCACCACAGCTTTCCACCGCACCCTCGGCATTGAAGTTGACGGTCATCAGACCGAACACCTTGGTGTATTCCCATGCCTGCCCGATACAGACCATCTCACCATCACGGTTGCTCACCACAGTCGGATAGGCCAGCGGCGTTTCTTCAGGCCTCTGCAGACCCAGATTGCGGAAATCCCCCACCAGCGTGTGGGAGTCACCGCCGATGATCACGTCCACTCCACTCAACCGGGCGGCCATATCGACATCGTTCTGATAGCCTTGATGCGTGAGCAGCACGATATGCTCGACCCCCTGACCTTGCAGCTCGTCGATGCTGCGCTGCGCGGCGGTGACCTCGTCCTCGAACACCGTGCTGGGCAGCGGGCGGGATGAATTCTGCGTCTTGCCGGCAATATCGATACCGACGATGCCCACCTGGGTACCATCTACCTCGGTCACCGTGTGCGCCTTGATGTAGTCGTCCGCTGCTGACGGGGCCAGTGGCGTGCCTACCTCGGGCTTGACGTTGGCCGCCAGTGCGGGAGTATTGCAGCTGCCATCGGCCAGATGATCCAGAAACGCTTTCAGCTGTGCGTCGCCGTCGTCAAATTCGTGATTACCCAAGGCAAAGGCGTCAAAACACACCGTGTTCATCAGCTCGGCATCTGCCTGACCTTCATAGAAAGTGTAGTACAGGGTTCCGGTAACGGCGTCGCCAGCATGCAACTTGAGCAGATTGGCGTGCTCGGCTTCCGCCTCGTGGAACAGACTGGTTATCCGCGGAAAGCCACCCACCTCGACAGTGGTGGGCTGGCCATCCAGTTGCAGCGTCAGCTCGAGGGGTTCCAGATTGGAATGATGGTCGTTGATATGGGCAATATTCAGCACCAGCGGCTGGCCACTGTCTGCATTATCGGAGGATGAATCACTGTCGCTGTTACAGGCGGCCAGGGCGATACAGGTTGCCAGAAGGCTGAGGCTTTTCCATTGCATACTGGGCATAACGGGGCGTCCATGAGAGTGGGATTCCCGTACAAACTATGGGCCCAGCGTGACGCAGCAATGACGGCAAAAAAACAACCGATGACACCCATTAGCTCTCGCCAGCATCACGTAGAGCAGATGACGGATGCACTCGATGAAATCAGTCAGGCGGAAAATGTACCTGGCCACTTTATTGAAAACCCCGGCGGACCGGGGTTCTCATATAGCAGGGGTAATAAAAAGGTCAGCGCATAAGTGCATCAACTAACGTTCAACTGACACGGGGAAAATGGGGGAAATGTACCTGACCCCTTTATTTTCTTAGTATTTTCCTAGCGACAAGTAGCCGGGGCGTATTTAGCAAGAAGAGTGCCTGCGGTCACAATTGTGATTCCTTGTGCGTCTGCAGTCTCATTTTCCGCAGATGCACAACCCCAGTCGAGAGAACCAGATTCGCCTGCGGCTTGAGCATCAGCCAGTGACTGACCGGCATCATCACTACGCACCCAGGGGGTGAGCGTTAACGTGTTGGCTGCCGTTCCCACACCTACTTCGGCGGCATCGTACGTGATTACAATAGTACCATCATCTTCAATTAGCACTGATTCAACAAATTTTGAAACTGCACCCACACCACCGGCTTGGTCGTTCCACGTCTTAATTACTCGCTCCAAATCACCTGCAGATCCGGCTCCTTCAGATGCAATCATAGCTCTAGCAGGCTGAGCCAAGCTTATCCCTTCAGTAACTTTTGTACGAACCGTATAATCCTGATAAGCCGGCAGCGCAATCGCCGCCAAAATCCCAATGATCGCCACCACGATCATCAGTTCAATAAGAGTAAAACCTTTCTGCATCTGAGCTTTCATTTCTCAACTCCATTTGTTTGTAAGATAGCCATTGGCTGATGAGGCTACTGCAGCTTGTGTGCCAAGCATTGATTTCATATTGATTAATCAGATTAAGCTGAAAGACTTCGCGGCCGAGGCTGCTCCTGAAAACCTAGAACCTACAAGGGTTGTAGCAGGTTGATGGCTGTCATCGAGGGCGCGTGAATCTGGCGGGGGTGTTCGCGGCCAAGATCGCTCCTACGGGGATTGCGCTGGTATGCTGCCTTGATTCGGCGGGAAGTGACGTTTTTTGTCAGACAGAGGGATTCGGTGTACGACTGCTTCGTCACTGCGCTTTTGGTGTATCGTCACGGTGCTGTACTATAGTCGCCACTGTCTCATTACGTACCGGGAAGACTCTATGGATACCCCCGCTCTCTCCGGCTTGGCCCGGCGGATCGTTCAGGAAGAACTGTTGGATGCACAGGCGGCCGGCAAGGCCAGCCAGCAGGCCAACCAGGACAAGATTCCCTTTATTACCTATCTGGTGCAGAACAAGTTGGCCAAGGCTCGCGATCTCGCGATGGTCTGTGCCGAGGAGTTCGGTTACCCCTACCTTGATTTGACGGCGCTGGATCGCGAGAGCCAGCCCGAGGTCAGCCTGGTCAGCGAAAAGCTGATCCGCCAGCATTGTGTGATGCCGCTATACAAACGCGGTTCACGGCTCTATCTGGCCCTGTCGGACCCAACCAACCAGCAGGCGCTGAGCGATATCCAGTTCAACACCGGCCTGATGACCGACGCGGTGATTGTCGAAGATGACAAGCTGCGCAAGGCGATCGACAAATATCTTGAGAGCGCAACCAGCGGCCTTGATGATATGGGTGATGGCGATCTCGACAGTCTGGAAGTCGAAGCTGTTACCGACGATGACAAGCGCGGTGATGCCAGCAAAGATACCGAGGACGCACCCGTGGTGCGCTTTGTCAACAAGATGCTGCTGGATGCGGTGAAGAAAGGCTCTTCGGACTTGCACTTCGAGCCCTACGAAAAAACCTACCGGGTACGCTTCCGTACCGACGGTATTCTGCATGAGGTATCCAAGCCGCCGGTGCAACTGGGGGTGAAGATTGCCGCGCGTCTGAAGGTGATGTCCTCGATGGACCTGGCCGAGCGACGCAAACCGCAGGATGGCCGTATCAAGCTGAAGATCTCCAAGAACAAGGCCATCGACTTCCGGGTCAACACCTTGCCGACCCTGTGGGGCGAGAAGGTGGTACTGCGTATTCTGGACTCCGACAGCGCCAAGATGGGGATCGATGCGCTGGGCTATGAGGATGACCAGAAGCAGATGTACATGGACGCGCTGGAGAAACCTCAGGGCATGATTCTGGTGACCGGCCCGACCGGTTCCGGTAAGACGGTATCCCTGTATACCGGCCTGAACATCCTCAACACCATGGAGCGCAACATTTCCACCGCGGAAGACCCGGTGGAGATCAACCTGGAAGGCATCAACCAGGTCAACGTGAACCCCAAGCAGGGGCTGGATTTTGCCCAGGCGCTGCGCGCCTTCCTGCGTCAGGATCCGGATATCATCATGGTCGGTGAGATCCGCGACCTGGAAACGGCCGAGATCGCCATCAAGGCAGCTCAGACCGGCCATATGGTCTTGTCGACTCTGCACACCAACAGTGCCGCAGAAACCCTGACCCGTTTGCGCAATATGGGCGTGGCGTCGTTCAACATTGCCACCTCGGTGAACCTGATCATTGCCCAGCGTCTTTCCCGCCGGCTGTGCTCGCATTGCAAGAAGCCGGTCGACATTCCCCGCGAGACATTGCTGGAAGAAGGCTTCACTGAGGAGAAAATTGCTAGCGGGTTAACGATTTACGGACCCGTGGGTTGCGAAAATTGTCAGGACGGTTATAAAGGGCGTGTCGGGATTTATGAAGTTGTCCGGATCACCCCCGCCATCCAGCGAATCATCATGGAAGACGGCAACTCCATGCAGATTTCCGACGTAGCCCAGAATGAAGGATTCAGAAACTTGCGCCAGTCCGCACTGATGAAGGCGGAACAGGGTGTCACCAGCCTGGCGGAAGTGAACCGAGTGACCAAGGATTAAGTCATGGCCCAGCAAGCAGCAGTGAAAAGGACCAGCTCCGTCGCGAAATCCGCGAAAAAAGCCAAGGTCGAAAAGATCTACCCGTTCAAATGGGAAGGCAAGGACCGCAAGGGCACCAAGATTTCCGGTGAGATTCAGGGCACCAATCAGGCTTTGATCAAGGCCCAGCTACGCAAGCAGGGCATTCTGGTCACCAAGATCAACAAGAAGTCGACTCTGTTCAGCGCTAAAGCGAAGAAGATCAAGCCGCTGGATATTGCCTTCTTCACCCGACAGCTGGCGACCATGATGGCCTCGGGGGTGCCAATCGTACAGGCATTCGAGATCATCGCTGAAGGTACCGCCAACCCCAACTTTGCCAAGCTGATCAACGAGATCAGAACCGACGTCGCCGCGGGTAATACCCTGGCAGCGTCGCTGGCCAAGCACCCCCAGTATTTTGACGACCTGTTCTGTAATCTGGTGGATTCCGGTGAGCAGTCCGGTCGACTGGAATCCCTGCTGGACCGAATCGCTACCTACAAGGAAAAGACCGAGGCGCTGAAAGCCAAGATCAAGAAAGCCATGACTTACCCGATTTCAGTGGTGGTGGTGGCGGTGATCGTGACGGCCATTCTGCTGCTCAAGGTGGTGCCGCAGTTCAAGGAAGTATTCGCCAACTTCGGCGCCGACCTGCCTACCTTCACGTTGATGGTGATCGGGCTGTCGGAATGGTTGCAGGCATGGTGGTTCATCATTCTGATCGGACTTATTGTCATCGGCTGGAGCTATACCCAGGCCCATCGACGTTCCAAGCCGTTCCGTGATGCTCAGGATCGGGCCCTGCTCAAGGCACCGATTGTCGGGCAGATCATCTACGAAGCGGCAGTTGCCCGTTATGCACGCACCCTTGCCACCACTTTTGCTGCTGGTGTGCCCTTGGTACAGGCGCTGGATTCAGTCGCCGGCGCAGCAGGCAACGTGGTGTTCTACAACGCGGTCATGGGCATCAAGCAGGATGTGTCGGCCGGTACCCAATTGAACTTCGCCATGCGCACCACCAATGTGTTCCCATCGCTGGCCATCCAGATGGCCGGGATCGGTGAGGAATCCGGTAACCTTGACGGTATGCTGGAAAAGGTGGCGGACTTCTACGAGGCCGAGGTGGACAACAAGGTAGATAACATGACCACGCTGTTGGAACCCATGATCATGTCGGTACTGGGTGTACTGATCGGCGGTCTTATCATCGCCATGTACCTGCCGATTTTCCAACTGGGCGCCGTTGTCTGATATATGAATCTACTCGATTATATGGCCAGCCATGTGCTGGCCTTTGTTGTAGTCGCCGGGCTGCTGGGGTTGGTCGTTGGCAGTTTTCTCAATGTGGTCATTCATCGTCTTCCCAGGATGATGGAGCGCGATTGGCTGCGTCAGGCCCGCGAGATGCTGGAGCCGGATACGACTCAGCCTGAGCAGCCGGCCTACAATCTGGTACTGCCCCACTCCCATTGCCCGCACTGTCAGACCGAGATCAAACCTTGGCAGAATCTGCCGTTGATCAGTTATGCGCTGCTGCGCGGTCGCTGCGGAGACTGCGGCGGACCTATCAGCCCGCGTTATCCGCTGGTGGAATTTCTGACAGCGGTGTTGAGTGCTGTGGTTGCCTGGCAATATGGCTTCGGCTGGCCGGCAGCCGGGATGCTGCTGTTGACCTGGGCGCTGGTCAGCCTGAGTCTGATCGATGCCGATACCCAGTTGCTGCCCGATTCGATCGTACTGCCGATGCTGTGGCTGGGGTTGATTGCCAACAATTTCGGGCTGTTCACCGATATGCACTCGGCATTGTGGGGGGCGGTGTTTGGTTATCTGAGCCTCTGGTCAGTGTATTGGCTGTTCAAGCTGATCACCGGCAAGGAAGGCATGGGCTACGGTGACTTCAAACTGCTGGCCATGCTCGGTGCCTGGGGCGGCTGGCAGGTGTTGCCGCTGACCATCCTGCTGTCATCGCTGGTCGGTGCCATCCTCGGCATC
Organism: Pseudomonas sp. FME51; assembly: GCF_014897305.1. Classification (NCBI taxonomy): domain Bacteria; kingdom Pseudomonadati; phylum Pseudomonadota; class Gammaproteobacteria; order Pseudomonadales; family Pseudomonadaceae; genus Pseudomonas; species Pseudomonas sp. FME51. The sequence continues at coordinate 210,722 of NZ_JABUYN010000005.1, forward strand.
ATCATCCTCAAGACCCGCGGCGACTCCAACTCCACCCCCCTGCCCTTTGGGCCTTATCTGGCCATTGCCGGCTGGATCGCGATTATCTGGGGTGAGTGGATTACCGGAACCTATTTGCGATTTGCCGGGTTTTAGGGCTCTCCGTATACTGGCTGCCTTCGTTAAAGACCCAAGGCAGTGAACTGCGATGACCTCTTCGAACACCTTCATCATTGGCCTGACTGGCGGTATCGGTAGCGGCAAGAGTGCGGCGGCTACGCGCTTTGCCGAGGCACATGGCATCCATGTGGTTGACGCCGATATCAAGTCGCGGGTAGTGGTTGAGCCTGGTCGGCCGGCATTGCATCAGATTGTCGACCGCTTTGGTGATGCCGTACTGCAGCAGGACGGCTCACTCAATCGCGCCGTGCTGCGCGAGCGGGTGTTTCAGGACCCCGACGAGCGCCGTTGGCTTGAGCAACTGCTGCATCCCTTGATCCGTGAAGAAATCGTCAGTGATCTGGCATCCGCCGGCTCGCCCTATGCGCTGCTGGTCTCGCCCCTGCTGGTGGAGTCGGGCCAGTATCAAATGACCCGACGCATACTGGTGGTGGATGTGCCAGAGGCACTGCAGATCGCCCGAACGACCCTGCGTGACAAGGTGCCTGAAGAGCAGGTCAGAGCCATTCTGCAGGCCCAGGCGAAACGCGAAGAACGTTTGCGCCATGCCGATGATGTCATCACCAACGACCGCGACCTGGCTGCTCTGCACCAGCAGGTCGATCAATTGCATCAGTATTATCTGACGCTGACCACAGGAGCCAGATCATGACTACCACCGTAGAATGCCCCACCTGCAAAGCGCCGGTAACCTGGAATGAAAGCTTCCCGGATCGCCCCTTCTGCTCGCCCCGCTGCCGCCTGATCGATCTCGGCGCCTGGGCTTCAGAAACCCACGTGATCCCCGGTGATGAGCTGGAGCAAGATGTGTTTTCCGAAGATGTGCCCGGACGGTAAATCGGTTAAGGAAAATACATGCGATACATTCATGTTATGGCCGCCGTCATCCGCGACGCGCAAGGCCGCATTCTGATTGCCAAGCGCCCCGATGATGCTCATCAGGGTGGGTTATGGGAGTTTCCAGGGGGCAAGCTGGAGGATGGCGAGGAGCGCGCTGATGGTTTGCGCCGGGAGTTGCAGGAAGAGCTGGGAGTCACCGTTACTCAGGCCCGCCCCTTGCTGGATATCCGTCACGATTACCCGGACAAGTCAGTGCGGCTGGATGTGTGGTTGGTCACCGGCTTTGATGGCCAGGCGCATGGCGCCGAAGGCCAGCCGGTACGCTGGGTATCTGCTGCTGAACTTGATGACTACGACTTTCCGGCTGCCAACGCGCCCATAGTGCAAGCGGCGCAGTTGCCGGAGGTGTATCTCATTACTCCTGATGTGCCTGATGAAGCGGAGCTGTTTGCTGGGCTCGAGCGGGCCCGGGGAATGGGTGTGAGGCTGATTCAGCTGCGACAGCCGGGGCTTTCTGCCGAGGCTTATGGGGATCTGGCGCAACGGGTGCTCGCTCGGTTTGGTGATGATTTCCAATGGCTACTGAAAGGTGATGAGCACCCTGTTCTGCCTGGAGCCGGTTGGCATCTGACCAGCTGGCAGCTGCGGGAGATGTGGCGACAGAACGTCGGGCCAGACGCGTCCGGCCAGCCCGGCGAAGCGCGGCCAAAAGGGCTCTTGCTGGCGGCTTCCTGCCACGATGCCGAGGAACTGGCCATGGCGGCAGAGGTGGGGGTGGACTTTGTCACCTTGTCGCCGGTCATGCCGACGGCTACGCATCCCAATGCCACTCCGCTGGGCTGGGAGCTTGCTCAGGAGCTGATCGGAACGGTGAATATGCCAGTGTATGTACTGGGTGGCGTCGGGCCGGAAATGCGGGACAGAGCGTTTGATAGCGGGGCGCAGGGTGTGGCGGGAATTCGGCGGTTTTGGCGCTACTCAGGTAGTTAAAACCATTCCCGTAACAGCACTGTCCATCTCATCTATTACCGCTTCAACCGGACTCACCGCCAGCGCTGCCCGTACCGGGGCGAAGGAGCGGCGGTGAATGGGGGTGGCACCGAGCAGTTGCAGTGCATTCATGTGCTCGCGGGTGGGATAGCCTTTGTGTTTGGCCATGCCATACCCCGGGTACAACAGATCCATTTCGTGCATTTCCCGGTCGCGGGTAACCTTCGCCAGAATCGAGGCGGCGGCGATGGCCGGCACCCTGGAATCGCCCTTGATGACAGGTTCGCTCGGCATGGGCAGTACCGGACAGCGGTTGCCGTCGACCAGCACCCGGTCCGGGCGAATGGACAACCCTTCAACTGCCCGCTGCATGGCCAGCATGGTGGCGTGCAGAATGTTCAGTTGATCGATTTCTTCAACCTCGGCGCGGCCGATAGCCCAAGCCAGCGCACGCTCCTGAATCAATGGGAACAGCGCTTCACGGTGGGCTTCAGTCAGCTTCTTCGAATCATTCAGACCTTCGATGGGGCGCAGTGGGTCAAGAATCACAGCGGCGGTCACCACGGCGCCACAGAGCGGGCCGCGGCCTACTTCGTCGACACCGGCGATCAACTCGCTGCCTTCGGGCGGCGTCCAGCCCATCAGCATCTGGGTCATACGGACCGCCCCTTGCTCTGCAGCAATTCCAGCACGGCCGCTGCCGCGGAGCGGTCGGCATCGCGGCGCAGCATCTGGTGCAGCTCCATGAATACCGCTTCGGTCTGCTCACGTTCTGGCGTGGCGCCAAGCCGCGCAAGCAACGCCTGACCCATGGCTGCAGGCGTCGCGTCGTCTTGCAAGAACTCGGGGGCCACTTCGCGCCCGGCCAGCAGGTTCGGCAAGGCTACATGCCCCACCTTGACCAGACGCTTGAGAATCTTGAAGGTCAGCGAGGCCATGCGATAAGCGACCACCATGGGCCGCTTGAACAACATCGCTTCCAGGGTCGCCGTACCCGAGGCGATCAACACCGCATCGCAAGCCGCCAGCGCTTCGTGACCCTGACCATCGAGCAGGGTCACCGGCAACTGCAGGCCGCTGTCGGCCAGGATAGTTTCCATCTGCTGACGGCGGTCAGGGTTGGCGCAGGGCAGGATGAATTGCAGATCCGGGCGCTGCTGCAGACACCAGGCGGCGGTTTGCAGAAACAACAACCCCAGCTTGCGCAGCTCGCCGTTGCGACTGCCGGGCATCAGGGCAACCACCGACGCGCCTTCTACCAGCCCCAAGGCTTGCCGTGCCGCATTGCGGTCGGGCACCAGTGGGATGTCATCGGCCAGCGTATGACCGACACAACGCACCGCCACGCCGTGCTTACGGTAGACTTCTTCCTCAAAGGGAAACAGGGTCAGCATCAGATCGGTGGACTGGCGGATACCCAGCACACGTTTTTCCCGCCAGGCCCAGACCGAAGGGCTGACATAATGCACCGTGGGGATACCGGCCTCGCGCAGTCGCTGCTCAACCCCAAGGGTAAAGTCGGGGGCGTCGATGCCGATGAACACATCCGGTTGGCGCTGTTTGAGAAAGGCCACCAGATCACGTCGGATACGCAGCAATTCGCGCAAACGGCCGAGTACCTCGACCAGCCCCATCACCGACAGACGCTCCATCGGCACCTGGCTGACCAGGCCTTCAGCCTGCATGCGTGGCCCGCCGATACCGATGAACTCTGCGTCAGGGTGCACTTCCTTGAGCGCCCGAATCAGGCCCGCGCCCAAAGTATCGCCAGACGCCTCACCGGCAACCAGGGCGATACACAGAGAACGGTAGGGGGTCGCAGTGACGGCGCTCATGATTCAGCGCGTGATGCCGCGGGTCGACGCCAGGATGGAGTCGCGGTACAGGGCCACTTCAGGATATTGGGTCGCTTCGTCATCCAGCAACTGCAAGGCTTCCTGCAGCGTTTTGCCCTGACGATAGACGACCTTGTAGGCGCGACGCAGCGCGGTAATCAGCTCAGGGCTGTAGCCGCGACGCCGCATGCCTTCGAAATTCATGCCGTGAGCGCTGGCCGGGTTGCCACCGACCATGACGAAGGCTGGGATATCCTTGAATACGGCACTGTTGGCAGCACTCATGGACCAGGCACCGATATGGCAGAACTGGTGCACCGTGGTATAGCCGCCGAGGATAACACCATCCCCTATATGCACGTGGCCAGCGATGGTCGCGTTGTTGGCCATGATGATGTTGTCACCAACCACACAATCATGGGCAACATGCACGTAAGCCATGAGCAGATTATTGCTGCCGATCGTGGTCACGCCCCGGTCCTGCACGGTACCGCGGTGCAGGGTACAGCCTTCACGGATGATGTTGTTGTCACCGATGACCAGTCGGGTCGGCTCGCCGCGGTACTTCTTATCCTGGCAGTCCTCACCGACGGAGGCGAACTGGAAGATCCGGTTGCCCTTGCCAATGGTGGTCGGGCCCCGCACTACCACATGCGGGCCGATCACAGTTCCGGCACCGATTTCGACATCCGGTCCGATCAGGGACCAGGGGCCGACCTCGACGTCATCAGCCAGCCGGGCGGCTGGATCGACGATCGCCTGAGGATGAATCCGACTCATACTTTATGTTCCGCACAGATGATTTCACCGGAGCAGGCTTCCTTGCCGTCCACCAGCGCGCGGCAGGCGAATTTCCAGATGCCACGCTTGTTGCTCAGGTACGCCGCCTCCAGCTGCAGCTGATCACCCGGTACTACCGGCTGACGGAAGCGCAACTTGTCCGAACCGACGAAGTAGTACAGCGTGCCGTCTTCTGCTTTGGTGTTCATCATCTTGAAACCCAGCAGACCTGCCGCTTGAGCCATCGCCTCGATGATCAGGACGCCCGGCATGATCGGGTGGCCGGGGAAATGTCCTTCGAAGAAAGGCTCATTGACCGACACATTCTTGTAGGCACGAATACGCTTGCCCTCAAGATCCAGTTCGACCACCCGATCCACCAGCAGAAAAGGATAGCGGTGGGGCAGGTATTCTTTGATTTCGTTGATATCCATTATGTCTTGAGGCCTTGCAGTGACTTGCAGTAAAGGGTTGGATGCGCAACGCGCACAGCTCAGGACTCAGATGAGCCCTGCGTCGCCTGAGTCACCGCGGGCAACTGCTTCTCCAGTTGTTGCACACGTTTGGCCAGCGCATCGAGCTGGCGGAGTCGTGCTGCACTTTTCTTCCAGTCAGCAGCCGGCTGCATTGCCGTCCCGGAGGAGTAGGCGCCCGGTTCGGTAATGGAGCGCGTTACCATAGTCATGCCGCTGACGAATACGTTGTCGCAGATATCGATGTGGCCGACCATGCCGACACCGCCGGCAATGGTACAGTGCCGGCCGATACGGGTGCTGCCGGAAATACCCACACAAGCAGCCATGGCTGTGTGCTCACCGATCTGCACGTTGTGGGCAATCTGGATCTGGTTGTCCAGCTTGACGCCGTTGCCGATGATGGTGTCATTGATGGCACCGCGATCGATGGTGGTGTTGGCACCGATTTCCACATCGTCGCCAATCAGCACGCCGCCAATCTGGGCAATCTTCTGCCAGCTGCCGCGGTCATTGGCAAAACCAAAACCTTCGCCACCCACCACCGCACCGGACTGAATGATTACCCGCTCGCCCATGCGCACGTCGTGATACAGGGTGACGCGCGGTGCCAACCAACTGCCAGCACCGATACGGCAACGTGCACCCACGAAACATTGCGCACTCAGCGTCACGTTCGCGCCAATCTCTGCGCCTGCTTCAATTACCACACCCGCACCTATGGCTGCCGTCGCATCCACTTTCGCCGAGTCGGCAATCACCGCTGTGGGATGAATGCCGGGCTGGGAACGTGGCTTGGGGTCAAAGTGGTGTGACAGCCGGGCATAGGCCAGGTAGGGATCGTCAACAATCAATGTGTCGCCGGCATAGTCAACTGCATCCGCTTCGGTCAACAGCAATGCGCCGGCGCCCGTGGTCGCCAGCAGCTTGCGGTACTGCCGATTGGCCAGAAAACTCAGCTGATCCGCTTCGGCATCCTGCAAGGTGGACAAACCACGGACCACCTTGCAGCCATTGCCGGCCAGCCGCGCATCCAGCACCTCTGCCAACTGCGCGAGGGTAAAACTGATCGATTCGCTCATCCTGATCAACGCGCGCTGTTCAGGCGCTCAATGACCTGGCGAGTGATATCGAATTCCGGCTTCACTTCGACAACAGCGCTGCGATCAATAACCAAATCATAGGCACCGGCCTGCAGTACGCCCTCAACGGCCTTGTCCAGCTTCGGCTTGAGCTGTTCGAGCATCTCACGGTCGGATGCCGCCTTGGCGTCGTTCAGCTCTTTGGACTGGACCTGAAACTCGCGGGCTTTCTGGCGGAATTCCAGCTCGATTTTTTCCACCTCGGACTGGCCGAGTTTTTCACCATCACGCTGCATGCGATCCTGCAGACGCTTGGCTTCGGATTCGAGATTCTTCAGACGCTGCAGCTGACTGCCGAATTTCTTTTCCGCATCCACCGAGTACCGCTTGGCGGCATCTGATTCAAGCAATGCCATCTGATAATCCAGCACGGCGATTTTCATCTGCGCCGCAGCCGGGAAACTGGCCAGCGCAAACACGGACAATATTGCAACAGAAATAATCTTGCGCACTCTTTGACACTCCTGATGAAAAATAGGGGTTCCCGATTCAGAACGTCTGACCCAGGGTGAACTGGAAGACCTGCGTATCGTCGTCAGACTCGTCGTTCAGCGGCATACCTAAGCTGAAGCCCAGTGGACCCAAGGCTGTCAGCCATGACAGGCCAACACCGACACTGTAACGGATTTCACTGGCGGTCACATCAGGGCAATCGCTGCAATAGGTGTTGAATACGTTGCCGGCATCCAGGAACAGCACGGTACGCAGTGACCGCTGGTCCTTGACGAAGGGCGCCGGGAAAATCAGCTCAGCACCACCGGTGATCTTAACGTTACCGCCAAAGGGCAGCTCTTCCGGATCCCAGTCGTCATCGGGGTGTGGACGACTCTTCGGACCCAGGGTGCTGTCCTCGAAGCCGCGCACCGAGCCGATACCACCGGCGAAGTAATGCTCATAGAAAGGCACCTGCTTGGTCGAGCCGAAGCGACGGGCAAACCCGGTATCGGCGTGCATGCGCAGAGTCCAGTCCTGGGTGATCGGGAAGAACTTCTGACCGCGATAGCCGATCTTGTAGAAGTACAGATCACTACCCGGAACAGTGGTTTCCAGACTCAGGCTCTGCGAATGGCCACGATCGGGGAACATGCCACGGTTGAGGGTGGACTGCGACCAGCCGACATTGGCCTTGAAGTTCATGAAACTGTCGCCCTCGGCGTCGAGGAACTCGCTGATCTCCACCGCCGGGTACCGGCCTTCCTTGATGTCGTCCTGCTGCAGTGACATACCGAAGGACAGCCGCGAAGTGTCGCTGATCGGATAGCCGATATTGAAGCCGGCACCGTAGGAGTCGACCGAGTACCGGGCGATATCCACGTCCAGCTCTTCGTAATCGGTAGTCCGATAGAAAGCGTTGTAACCCAGACTCACGCCGTCGGCAGTGAAATAGGGGTCGAGGAAGCCGAAGGACAGCGACGTCTGATAAGAAGACCGGTTGGCGCTGAAACTGACGCGGTTACCTGTGCCGAAAAAGTTGTTCTGGCTGATCGAGCCACCGAGAATCAGACCGGTGCCCTGGGCAAAACCGAGGCTGGCGGTGACCGAGCCGGAGGGCTGCTCTTCCACGGTGTAGTTGACGTCGATCAGGTCGTCGGCGCCCGGCACCGGAATGGTTTCGACGTCCACTTCCTTGAAGTAGCCCAGCCGCTCCAGACGCACCTTGGATTGGTCGATCAGGTAGGTAGAAGCCCAGCCACCTTCCATCTGACGCATTTCCCGACGCAGCACCTCATCGTCAGTTTTGGTGTTGCCACGGAAGTTGATGCGATTGACGTAGGCACGCTGCCCGGGATCGACGACAAAAGTCACATCAACGGTGCGGTCTTCCTCGTTGACCTGAGGCACGCCATTGACGTTGGCGAAGGTGTAACCCTCGTTACCCAGACGGCGACCAATCAGATCTGAGCTGGCGGTCATCACCTGACGTGAGAATACCTGACCCGGCTCGACCAACAGCAAACGACGAACGTCCTGCTCGGGCACAACCAGATCGCCCGACAGCTTCACCTCATTGACGGTGTACAGCTCGCCTTCGTTGATGTTGACGGTCACATAGACGTGCTTCTTGTCCGGGGTGATGGACACCTGCGTGGAGGCGATATCCATGTTGATATAACCGCGGTCCAGATACCAGGAGCGCAGACGCTCCAGATCGCCGGAGAGCTTTTCCCGGGAGTACTTGTCATCGTTGCGGATGAAGGACAACCAGCCGGTCGTCTTCAGCTCGAACAGCGGAAGCAGATCCTCATCGGAAAACACCGAGTTACCCACCACGTTGACATGCTTGATGGAGGCCACCGAGCCTTCATCAACGACGATCTTCAGAGCTACCCGGTTACGCGGTTCAGCGATGACCTGGGCATCGATATCGGCAGAGTAGCGGCCCTGGGCAACGTATTGACGCAGCAGCTCGTTACGCACGCCTTCCAGCGTCGCCTGTTCAAAGATCTCGCCTTCGGCCAGGCCAGCCATACGCAGACCGTCGAGCAGGTCCTCGCTCTTGATTGCCTTGTTGCCGTCAAGCTCGATGGAGGAAATGGAAGGTCGCTCAACCACGTTGATGATCAGTACATTGCCTTCCCGGGCCAGTTGGATGTCCTGGAAAAACCCGGTGCGGAACAACGAACGGGTGGCATCGACCAGTGACTGCTCATCCACATCGTCACCGATGTTGAGCGGCAACGCACTGAACACACTGCCAGCGGAAACACGTTGCAGTCCATTGACGCGAATGTCGGTGATCTGGAAGGCGTCGGCATAAACTCCCGGCGCCAGGAGTATCAGCAATAGCGCAGGCAATAGGTAACGTTTCATGAAATCCGTTCTGGCTGACTGGTTGATTCTTATCTGCCGCATGCGGCAGTTCGGGTAATGGGATGCGGCGGCCTGTATGCGCCTCGCTTCCCGTCTTTCTCTGCCGTTCAGCTGCCCAACCGGCTTATATCGTTGTAAATGGCGAACAGCATTACCCCGACAATCAGGGTCAATCCTATCTGCAAACCCCAACCCTGAATACGCTCAGACAGGGGTTTGCCTCTGATCCATTCGGTCACGTAGTAAACCAGATGACCGCCATCGAGGACCGGAATGGGTAGCAGGTTCAACACACCCAGACTGATACTCAGATACGCAATGAAACCGAGAAAGCTTTCCACGCCGGACTTGGCCGAGGCGCCCGCCACTTTAGCAATGGTTATCGGGCCACTCAAGTTTTTTGCCGAGACCAGCCCGGTGATCATCTTTTTCAGTGAGTCGAGGGTCAGAGCAGTCATGTCCCAGGTCTTCATCACTGCCACCGGGATCGCCGATAACGGATTGTGACTGATACTGCGCATCATGTGCTCCGGCCACTCAAAAGCCTCGATTCCGGCACCAATAAAGCCAATCAGCTTGCCGTCCTGCTCACGGGAGGCGGGAGTCATGCTCAGTGTCTGAATGCGCCCTGCCCGCTCGACGCTCAGCTCCAATGGCTGACCGGCGCTGGCCTGAATAGCCGGCACCACATCGGTCAGCCAGTCGCTGACCGGCTGACCGCCAATCGCTACAATCAGGTCACCGGGGTGCAAACCGGCTGCTGCAGCCGCCCCATCAGGATTGACCTGGCCGATCAAGGGTGGAACCTCGGGCTTCCAGCTGGTCAGACCCAACGCACCGACCGGGTCTGGCTGATCAGCGCCGCGCAGCCAGTCCTGCAACTGCAATGTAAAGCTCTGCGGTGCGCTGCCCTGCCCTTCGCGCGCCACCATCTGCAGTTGGCCGGTTTCACCGAGGCGCCGGATCAGCTGCAGATTGACCTCATGCCAGGTAGGCGTGGCGCTCCCGTCGATTTCAAGAATCTCCGACCCTTCGCTCAAGCCCGCGCGCTCAGCGATGCTGCCGGGCTCAACCGGGCCGATAACCGGGGCGATGGTGGTGACGCCGAGCACGGCAATGATCCAGAACGCCGCGATAGCCAGCAGGAAGTTGGCCAGGGGGCCGGCAGCAACGATAGCGATGCGCTGTTTCACGTCCTTGCGGTTGAAGGCCTGATCCAGCTCCTCTTCCGGTACCGGACCTTCGCGCTCATCGAGCATCTTGACGTAGCCACCCAGCGGTATGCCGGCGATGACATATTCGGTACCACGACGATCATGCCAACTGTATAGCGCGGGACCGAAACCAATGGAAAAGCGCAGCACCTTGACGCCGCAACGCCGTGCTACCCAGAAGTGACCATATTCGTGAATGGTGACCAGCAGTCCCAACGCCACTATGGTGGCCAGCAGAGTAAACAAAAGATCCATTCAGCGCCTCACTGGGGTCTATGCTTGATATTCAGACCCGGTTATCCAGCCATTTTTGCGCCTGCTCACGGGCCTGATGATCGGCCAGCATGACGTGAGCCAGCTCTTCGACCGGCTCAGGTGGCAGACGGTTCAATGCGTGCTCGATAATAACAGGGATATCAGTGAAACCAATGCGTCCACCGAGAAAGGCCTGCACCGCCACTTCATTGGCTGCATTGAGCGTTGCACAGGCCGTACCGCCTGCATCAAAAGCCTCGCGGGCGAGTCGCAGACAGGGGAAACGCAGCGGATCAGGTGCTTGAAAGTCCAGCCGAGCGGTCAGCAGCAGGTCCAGCGCGCTGACGCCGGAGTCGATACGTTCAGGCCAGGCCAGGGCATGGGCGATCGGTGTCCGCATGTCCGGGTTACCCATCTGCGCGAGCACCGACCCATCAACATAATCCACCAGCGAATGCACCACACTCTGTGGATGCACCACAACTTCAATCTGCTCGGGCCGCGCGTCGAACAGCCAACAGGCCTCAATCAACTCCAGACCCTTGTTCATCATGCTGGCCGAGTCCACGGAGATCTTCTGGCCCATCGACCAGTTCGGGTGAGCACAGGCCTGCGCCGGTGTGACGCCCGCCAGATCTTCCAGAGCAAAATCGCGGAACGGACCGCCGGAGGCAGTCAGCAGAATGCGCCTCACCCCCACCTTGCCGAGGCCGGAGGCATAGTTCTGCGGCATGCATTGAAATATCGCGTTGTGCTCACTGTCGATCGGCAGCAGCTGCGCACCGGAATGACTGACGGCCTGCATGAACAAGGCACCGGACATGACCAGCGCTTCCTTGTTGGCCAGCAGCACGCGCTTGCCGGCGCGCACTGCCGCCAGGGTCGAGGGCAACCCAGCCGCACCCACGATGGCAGCCATGACCACATTGGTACGCTCGTCGGCAGCCACCTCTGCCAGCGCCTCGGGGCCATGCAGCACACGGGTGGACAGTCCGGCAACATCCAACCGCTGCTGCAGGTGGGCTGCCTGGTCGGCATCGGCAACCACAGCAAAAACAGGCTTGTGCTGCAGGCATTGAGCCTCCAGCACCGCCATGCGACTGTGCCCCGTCAGGGCAAACACTGCGTATCTATCAGTGTGGCGGGCAATCACATCCAGCGTACTGACGCCAATCGATCCGGTCGCACCCAGTACCGTTATCCACTCGTGATTCAACCCAGCAGACTCCCGAACAGATACCAGCCCAGCGCGAACACCGGCACCGCGGCCGTCAGGCTATCGATGCGATCCATCACACCGCCATGACCGGGCAGCAGATTGCTGCTGTCCTTGAGCCCCTGCTCTCGCTTGAACAGGCTTTCGGTCAAGTCGCCGACCACAGAGAACAGCACTACTATCAAAGTGCCGAGCATACCGATCAGTACTGATTGCAGCGACCAGCCCAGATACAGCATCGCCGCAATGGCAAGCACTTGGGTAAACACCACACCGCCGAGCAGTCCTTCTATGGTCTTGCCAGGACTGACAGCCGGCAGCAACTTGTGGCGGCCGAAGGTCTTGCCGGCAAAGTAAGCGCCTATGTCTGCCGCCCAGACCATGACCACCACCGCAAGGATCAGCCATAAGCCGCCATCCAACGCCCGCAGCCACACCAGCCCATACCAGGCCGGCACCAGCACCAGCAGTCCGAACAGCTGGGCAATCAACGAGCCGGTCCACAGCCCACGACCATTGGGGTAACGGATGATCATGCTGGTTGCCAGCAGCCACCAGCCCAGCGCCGGTGCCAGTACGAAGTGTGGCGGCCAGATATCGCGGTACAAGCCCACCAGCAACAGCGCCACAGCCAGCGCGTAAACCACTCTTCCCTTCTGAGTGGCTTCGCCAGCCAGCCGCGCCCACTCCCAGGCACCCAGCGTGACGATGAAACCTATCATGACGGCGAACCACCGATGGTCCAGCAGCACGAAGCCGGCAATGACCAGAGGCGCCAGAATGACACCGGTAAGAATACGTTGCTTGAGCATCAGGACTCCGCTGCCACTTGTTCACTGGTTTTGCCAAAACGCCGCTGGCGGCAGGCAAAATCGGCGAGCGCCTCACGCATGGCATCGTGTTTGAAATCAGGCCAGAAAAGGTCGGAAAAATACAGCTCAGCGTAGGCTAACTGCCAGAGCAGAAAATTGCTGATGCGCCGCTCGCCGCCGGTACGTATGCATAGATCAGGCAGTGGCAGGCCAGCAGTAGAGAGACGCGCCGTAATATCGTCGGCGGTGATGGTGCTTGGGTCAATCAGACCATCGACAGCATCCTGCGCCAGGGCACGGGTTGCCTGGGTGACATCCCACTGCCCGCCGTAGTTGGCAGCGACCAGCAGCTGCAGACCACCGCATTCGGCGGTCATTGCCTCGGCGTCCAGCATCGCCTGCTGCAGCTTGGGCGCAAAACGACTGCGATCGCCAATGATATTCAGGCGAATATCATTGTCCCGCAGTTTACGCACCTCGCGGTGCAGGGCCAGCAGAAACAGCTCCATCAAGGCACCGACTTCAGCTTCCGGTCGTGCCCAGTTTTCGCTCGAGAAGGCGAATAGTGTCAGTACCTCCACACCTTCGCGGGCACACACCTCGATGACCGCACGCACCGCGTCCACACCGGCCTTGTGCCCCGCCACCCCTGGCAGAAAACGTTTGCGTGCCCAGCGGTTGTTGCCATCCATGATGATGGCAACATGGCGCGGGACGGACCGGGTTGCGGCCTGGTCATTCATGATTCGAGATCTGCTGGTGTGCTAAACAAATGACTCTCCTCGCCTTGCCCCGGCATCAGACCGCCATCAGGTCCGTTTCCTTGGTTTCCAGTGCCTTGTCGATTTCGGCAATATACTTGTCGGTCAGCTTCTGCACTTCATCAGCGGCACGACGTTCGTCGTCCTCACTGATTTCCTTTTCCTTCTGCAGATCCTTCAGCTGACCCAAGGCGTCGCGACGGATGTTGCGCACGGCAACCCGGGCGTTTTCGGCCTCGGAGCGCGCCTGCTTGGTGTAACCCTTCCGCGTCTCTTCGGTCAACGCCGGCATGGGGACACGAATGGTCGTCCCGGCGGTCGCCGGATTCAGACCCAGATCCGAGGTCATGATGGCCTTCTCGACAGCCTGAATCATGCTCTTGTCAAACACGCTCAGGGCCAGGGTGCGCGAGTCTTCAACGGTAACGTTGGCAACCTGACGCAGCGGTGTGTCGGAACCGTAGTAGGACACCATGACGCTGTCCAGGATGCTCGGGTGTGCCCGGCCGGTACGAATCTTGGCGAAGGCGCTGCCCAGAGAATCGGCAGACTTCTTCATGCGCTCCTGCGCTTCTTTCTTGATTTCGTTGATCACGACTCAGCCCTCGATCAAAGTTCCCTCGGCGCTTCCCACCACTGCATTGAGCAGCGCGCCAGGTTTGTTCATGTTGAATACCCGCAAGGGCATATGGTGATCGCGGATCAGACAGATGGCTGTCAGATCCATCACGCCCAGCTTGAGATCCAGAACCTGGTCATAGCTGAGCTTGTCAAAACGTTCGGCATTGGGATCCTTCATCGGATCACGATCGTAGACGCCGTCGACCTTGGTGGCCTTCAACACCACATCCGCATCCACCTCGATACCGCGCAGACAGGCGGCAGTGTCCGTGGTGAAAAAGGGATTGCCAGTGCCAGCGGTGAATATTACCACGTCACCACCAGCCAGATAGCGCATGGCTTTGCGGCGGTCATAGTGCTCGGTCACGCCTTCCATGGTAATCGCCGACATCACGCGAGTCTGAATATTGGAACGCTCCAGAGAATCGCGCATGGCCAGCCCATTCATCACGGTGGCAAGCATGCCCATGTGATCTCCGGTGACCCGGTCCATACCGGCAGCACTGAGCGCAGCGCCGCGGAACAGGTTTCCGCCACCAATGACCAACCCCACTTGTACGCCAATGCCAATCAGCTGGCCAATTTCCAGCGCCATGCGGTCGAGCACCTTGGGATCGATACCGAAGTCTTCGGTACCCATCAGGGCCTCTCCGCTGAGTTTGAGAAGGATTCGCTTGTACTTGGGCTGACGGCTGCTAGGTACCTGGGCCATTAATCACTCTCCTGCTGTGGCTGGTGAAACACTCAACAAGTCACACCCAGACAACCCAGATAGCGACTTGTTCAGTATTTCTTAAAAAGAAGGCTTCACGCCTGCGCGGGAAGCCTTCCGGTATTACCTGATTGCAGACTCCGCGCAGGGAGCCTGCAGAGCGCTGATCACGCCGCGCTATTACTGCTTGGTGGCAGCAATCTGAGCAGCTACTTCAGCAGCAAAATCGACCTCGGCGCGCTCGATGCCTTCACCCACTTCAAAGCGGATGAAAGATACGATTTCAGCACCGGCCTTCTTGGCCAGATCACCGACCTTGACGTCCGGATCCTTGACGAAGGCCTGCTCAACCAGGCTGGCTTCGGCCAGGAACTTGTTGATACGGCCTTTGATCATGTTCTCAACGATATTCTCTGGCTTGCCAGCGATCTTCTCAGCGTTCAGTGCCAGGAAGATTTCTTTCTCTTTCTCGACCACCTCAGGGGAAACCTGGGAAGGATCGACAAACTGCGGGTTGCTGGCAGCAACGTGCATGGCGATATCACGCGCCAGCTCGGCGTCGCCACCTTTCAGGGCAACCAGAACACCGATGCGGTGGCCGTGCAGGTAGGCACCGACCACATCGCTTTCAACGCGGGTCAGACGACGGATGTTGACGTTCTCGCCACACTTGGCAACCAGTGCTTCACGGGCTGTTTCCTGATCCGCAATCAACGGTGCAGCGTCGGTGTAGCCAGCCGCAAAACCTTTTTCCAGGCTGTCGCTGACGAAGCCCTTGAAGTCGTCCTGCAGGGCCAGGAAGTCGGTCTGGGAGTTGACTTCGATGATGAGGGCAGACTTGTTGTCGTCAGCCACTTTAACGGCGATGGAACCTTCGGCGGCAATGTTGCCAGCCTTCTTGGCAGCTTTGATCGAGCCGGCGGCGCGCATGTCGTCGATGGCTTTCTCGATGTCGCCATCCGCTGCGGCAAGTGCCTTTTTGCAATCCATCATGCCCTGGCCGGTACGCTCACGCAGTTCCTTGACCATGGCTGCAGTAATCTGTGACATGAACTTTTCCTCTGACTTGCTTGATTGGCAGCTACCCGATCAACTGGGCAGCTTCATCATGTTGCTTTCAAAATATTGCATTCAACATAGTGCAAAAAGGGGGCATGGCCCCCTTTTTTAATACGGCATCAAACCACGCCGATTCCTGCTCAGCCTTCGGAGGCCTCGGAAGCAGGAGCAGTTTCCTCGACGAACTCGTCGACACCGCCACTGTTCTTGCCGCGCAGAACGGCATCAGCCATTGCGCCGGCGTACAGTTTGATGGCGCGGATGGCGTCATCGTTGCCCGGGATCACGTAATCGATACCGTCAGGGCTGCTGTTGGTATCAACGATGCCGATGACCGGGATGCCCAGCTTGTTGGCTTCGGTGATAGCAATGCGCTCGTGCTCAACGTCGATGACGAAGAGAGCATCAGGCAGGCCGCCCATGTCCTTGATACCGCCCAGACCACGATCCAGCTTTTCCAGATCACGGGTGCGCATCAGCGCTTCTTTCTTGGTCAGCTTGGTGAAGGTGCCGTCCTGAGCCTGGACTTCCAGGTCACGCAGTCGCTTGATGGACTGGCGGATGGTCTTGTAGTTGGTCAGCATGCCGCCGAGCCAACGGTGATCAACGTAGGGCATGCCGGCACGGGTGGCTTCTTCAGCGATGATCTTACTGGCAGCGCGCTTGGTGCCAACGAACAGCAGCTTGTTTTTGCCGCTGGCCAGTTTTTCCACAAAGCTCAGGGCTTCGTGGAGCATCGGCATGGTCTTTTCCAGGTTGATGATGTGAATCTTGTTGCGAGCGCCGAAAATGAACTTGCCCATTTTCGGGTTCCAGTAACGGGTCTGGTGGCCGAAGTGCGCACCGGCCTTCAGCATGTCACGCATTGAAACTTGGGTCATGATAACTCCATAAATTATATCGGGTTGAGCCTCCACATATCCCGCAATCCAACCCCGAAGGGCACCCAGGACAACGTGTCGATACGTGTGCGGATTCAGTAAGGCCTGATGCGGAAAAATCCGCTGTTCGTTCAGGCGCGGCGCTTTATACCACATACTGCCCCACCAGATAAAGACCGACGTGCCGAATGGCGGCTCTGGCTCAGCCCCCCAGCCCGCCGTTCTATCTGATAAACTCTCGCCCATTCAATCCATTTCGCACGCCAGTCGGCGTGGTAAGACGAGAGAACTCCCCCTCATGAGCGTATCCATCAAGACCCCCGAAGATATCGCCGGCATGCGCGTCGCCGGCCGCCTGGCTGCTGAAGTGCTGGAGATGATCGGAGAATACGTTAAGCCGGGTGTCACCACCGACGAGCTGAACCAGCGCTGCCATGACTTCATCATCAATGAACAGCAGGCCATTCCCGCGCCGCTGAACTACGGTGGTGGCCACGGCCGCATTCCATTTCCCAGATCCATCTGCACCTCGCTCAACCATGTGGTCTGTCATGGCATCCCCAACGATAAGCCGCTGAAAAATGGCGATGCGATGAACATCGACATCACTGTCATCAAGGATGGCTACCACGGTGACACCAGCAAGATGTTCCATGTCGGCGAGACACCGGAGTGGGTCACCCGCCTGTCACGGGTTACTCAGGAATGTCTGTATAAAGGTATATCCGTCGTACGGCCCGGCGCGCGTCTGGGCGACATTGGTCAGATCATCCAGGACCATGCCCACGCCAACCGGTTCAGCGTGGTACGCGATTACTGCGGTCACGGCATCGGCAAGGTGTTCCATGAAGAACCCCAGGTGCTGCATTACGGCAAGGCTGGCACTGGCCTGGAATTGAAGGAAGGCATGACCTTCACCATCGAGCCCATGCTCAACCAGGGTCGTGCAGAAACCCGTCTGCTGGGCGATGGCTGGACCGCCATTACCAAAGACCGCAAGCTGTCGGCGCAGTGGGAGCACACCATTCTGGTCACCGCTGACGGCTATGAAATACTGACACTGCGCAAGGAAGAAAGCTTCCGTTGAGCCTCTGAATAACGCAGCAAGCGAACGTCGCGAGGGAATCATTGTGGATCACGAACTGTTTGACCCAAGCCAGTTCAAGGCTGATCTGGCGCTCAAGCGCAGCCCGATTCCCGCCTTCAAGAAAGCCCTGCAGCATGCCAGCGACGTATTGCAAGCGCGTTTCGAAGGCGGTCGGGACATTCACAAGCTGATCCATGACCGGGCCTGGTTCACCGACCAGATTCTGCGTCAGGCCTGGAGCGCCCTCGACTGCCCCAACGATCCGGATATCGCCCTACTGGCAGGCGGCGGGTACGGTCGGGGCGAGTTGCATCCGCACTCCGACATCGACCTGCTGATCCTGCTGCGCGATGGCAGTGGCAATCGCTATAACGAGTCCATCAGTCAGTTTCTCACTCTGCTCTGGGACATCGGCCTGGAAGTCGGCCAGAGCGTCAGGACGATCAGCGAATGTCAGCAGGAGGCACGCGTTGACGTCACCGTGATAACCAATCTCATGGAATCGCGCCTCCTGGTCGGCGAGGAGTCTCTGCGCCAAGCCATGCTCGAGGCAGTTGGTCCGCAGCATATGTGGACCAGTGCCGAATTCTTCCGCGCCAAGCGTGCCGAGCAGCATGCCCGGCATGCCAAGTTCAACGATACCGAATACAACCTCGAGCCCAACGTCAAAAGCTCCCCCGGCGGTCTGCGCGACATCCAGACCATCGGCTGGGTCGCACTGCGCCATTTCGGCACCAGCAACCTGCGTCAGCTGGTCGACCAGGGCTTTCTCAACGAGCCCGAATACAACATTCTGGCTGGAGGCCGGGCGTTCCTCTGGCAAGTACGCTTTGCGCTGCACACCCTCGCCGGCCGCGCCGAGGATCGCCTGCTGTTCGACCATCAGCGCGCCCTGGCGCGACTGTTCGGCTTCGAGGACAACGATGCCAAACTGGCGGTCGAGCGTTTCATGCAAAAGTACTACCGCATCGTCATGTCATTGTCAGAGCTGAACGATCTGCTGATGCAGCACTTCGAGGAAATTCTTCTGCGCGATGCCGAATCCGCGGATATCCAGCCGCTCAATAGCCGCTTTCAGGTGCGCAACCACTATATCGAGGTAACGCACCCACAGGTGTTCAAGCGAACGCCCTTCGCACTGCTGGAGATCTTCGTGCTGATGGCCCAGCATCAGGAGATCCGCGGCGTCCGTGCGGACAGCATCCGCCTGCTGCGCGATCATCGTCATCTGATTGATGACGACTTCCGCAGCGATATCCGCAACACCAGCCTGTTCGTCGAACTGCTGCGCTGCCGCGAAGGCGTCCACCGCAACCTGCGGCGCATGAACCGCTACGGCATTCTCGGGCGCTATCTGCCGGAGTTCGGACGCATCGTCGGCCAGATGCAACACGACTTGTTCCACATCTACACCGTGGATGCGCACACCCTGAATCTGATCAAGCACCTGCGCAAGCTGGGCCGCCCTGATTATCAGGAAAAGTACCCGCTGGCCTGGAAGATCTTCTGCCGCCTGCCCAAGCCGGACCTGCTGTATATGGCCGGGCTGTATCACGATATTGCCAAGGGCCGCGGTGGTGACCACTCCGAGCTTGGCGCAATGGACGCCACGCTGTTCTGCCAGCGTCACAAACTGCCTGCCTGGGATACCCACCTGGTCAGCTGGCTGGTGGAACACCATCTGATTATGTCCACTACCGCCCAGCGCAAGGACATCTCCGACCCAGAAGTGATCCACGACTTTGCCGTGCAGCTGGGTAACCAGGTGCGCCTGGATTACCTGTATGTGCTGACCATTGCCGATATCAACGCCACCAATCCGACGCTATGGAATTCCTGGCGCGCCTCGCTGCTGCGTCAGCTGTATACCGAAACCAAACGCGCTCTGCGCCGCGGCCTGGACAACCCACCCAACCGCGCGCAGCAGATTGTCGATACCCAGCATGCCGCCATGGACATCCTGGTACGCAGCGGTATTGATGAAGAGGATGTCGAAGCCCTGTGGACGCAATTGGGCGAGGATTATTTCCTGCGGCATACCGCCAGTGACATTGCCTGGCATACCGAAGCCATCGCTCAACACCCCGAACATCGCGGCCCATTGGTGCTGATCAAGGAAACCGCCCAGCGCGAGTTCGAAGGCGCCACGCAGATATTTCTTTATACGCCCGAGCAGCACGATCAGTTCGCCGTGACCGCAGCGGCCATGGATCAGCTCAACCTGAGTATTCAGGATGCCCGCATCATCACCACCAGCAACCGATTCAGCCTGGATACCTACATAGTGCTGGACGCCGATGGAGGTCCGATCGGCGACAACCCAGAACGTATTCGCGAGATCAAACGCGGCCTGCTCGAAGCCTTGTCCGACCCGGACGCCTATCCGGCAATCATCCAGCGCCGGGTGCCGCGCCAGCTCAAACATTTTGCCTTCGATCCCGAAGTCACCATCTTTACCGACCATGGCGGGCAACACACCATTCTTGAGTTGAGCGCCCCCGACCGTCCCGGTTTGCTGGCGAAAATGGGGAAAATATTTCTGGATTACGACATCAGCGTGCAGAATGCCCGCATCGTCACCTTGGGTGAGCGCGTGGATGACGTTTTTGTGATCACTGATGCGGACAATCAACCTCTGTCCGACCCGCTGTTATGCGAGCGATTGCAAAACACCATTATCCGCACGTTGAGCTACGGGACCAGAGATAACAACACGCCGCAATCAATGGATATTTAAGGACCCGAACCGGATGAATCCCGACCTGCAACGTCTGCAGCCCTACCCTTTTGAAAAGCTGCGGGCGCTGCTCGCCGACATCACGCCCAACCCGGATCTGGCACCGATCGCCTTGTCCATCGGCGAACCGAAACATGCCTCCCCCGCAGTGGTGCTGGAAGCCCTTGCCGCCAATCTGGACAAGGCGGCCATCTACCCGTCCACCGCGGGGTTGCCGGAACTGCGCCAGGGCATCGTCGACTGGCTGAGTCAACGCTTCCAGTTACCGGCAGGCATGCTCGACGCCGATCAGCACGTACTGCCTGTCACCGGCACCCGCGAGGCGTTGTTTTCCTTTACCCAGGCCGTGGTCCAGCGCGACCCAGAGGGACTGGTGGTCAGCCCCAACCCCTTCTATCAGATCTATGAAGGCGCTGCGTTCCTGGCAGGCGTGCAGCCCCACTATCTGGCCTGCAATCCAGCTGATGGCTTTGTCCCCGATTTCGACAAGGTACCCGCAGACATCTGGCGCCGCTGCCAACTGCTGTTCATCTGCTCGCCTGGCAACCCCACCGGCGCGGTCACCCCGCTGGCCACCTTGCAGAAACTGATCGCACTGGCGGACGAACATGATTTCGTCATCGCCTCGGATGAGTGCTACAGCGAAATCTATTCACCGGGCCAGCCCGCCCCGGTCGGATTGCTACAGGCCTGCGCCAGCCTGGGACGGACCGATTTTTCCCGCTGCGTGGTGTTTCACAGCCTGTCCAAGCGATCCAACCTGCCCGGTCTGCGCTCCGGATTTGTCGCCGGCGATGCCAGCCTGCTTGGCCCATACCTTACCTACCGAACCTATCACGGCTGCGCCATGCCCATTCACGTCCAGCTGGCCAGTCTCACCGCATGGCAGGATGAAGAGCACGTAGCAGCCAACCGAACTCTCTACCAGGCCAAGTTTGACGCAGTGCTGGATACTCTCGGCGACGTGCTGGATATTCAGCGCCCGGACGCCGGCTTCTATCTGTGGCCGGCCACGCCCATCGATGACGAAACCTTCACCCGTCGCCTGCTGGCCGAGCAGAATGTGGCAGTCGTACCGGGGCGTTACCTGTCCCGCGAAGTCGACGGTCACAACCCCGGCGCCGGGCGTGTGCGTCTGGCGCTGGTCGCGCCGCTGGCCGACTGCATCGAAGCCGCCCAACGTATTCGGACTTTTATCAGGAGCCTCTGACCATGATTACCCTCTACGGCATCAAAGCCTGTGACACCATGAAGAAAGCCCGCACCTGGCTGGATGAGCATGGTATCGAGTACCACTTCCATGACTACAAGAAGGAAGGCATCGACACCGCCCGTCTGCACGCCTGGTGCACCGAGCACGGCTGGGAGAAAATCCTCAACCGTCAGGGCACCACCTTTCGCAAGCTCGACGATGCCGACAAACAGAATATCGATCAGGACAAGGCCGTCACCCTGATGCAAGCCAATCCCTCAATGATAAAAAGACCGGTACTGGATATCGGCTCACAGCGTCTGGTCGGCTTCAAGCCTGACCTGTATGCCGCTGCCTTCTGACTCCATGCACAAAGGAACACCGAATGAGTGACAGCTTCAGTTTGGCCCTGGGTATCGGGACCCAGAACAATTCCGGCGATTGGTTGGAGGTATATTACCCCCAACCTATCCTGAACCCGGACCAGCGGATGGTTGCCGTATTCTCCGAACAACTCGGCTACGCCGGCGGTAACAAGGCCATCAGTCTTGACCCCGGTCAGTGCGCCGTACTGGGCAAAGCTCTCTGTGATGCAGGCTTTGCCGAGCTCGGCGCATTGGCTATTCAGCTTGAAAACAGCACCCGTCCGCTGGTGGCGACCATCCTTGAAACCGATGATGCCCCCACCACCACGCCCGGCGCCTATCTCAAGCTGCACTTACTGTCTCACCGCCTGGTCAAGCCCCATGAAGTAGTACTGGCCGGCCTGTTCCCACTGCTGCCAAACGTGGCCTGGACCGATGAAGGCGCAATAGACCTGCTTGAACTGCCTCAGCGCCAGCTGGCGGCCAGACTGCAGGGGCGCGATCTGCAGGTGAACAGCATCGACAAGTTTCCGCTTATGACTAACTACGTCGTGCCCAGCGGCGTGCGCATCGCCGATACCGCCCGGGTACGCCTGGGTGCCTATGTTGGTGAGGGCACCACTGTCATGCATGAAGGTTTCATCAACTTCAATGCCGGCACCGCTGGCACCAGCATGGTCGAAGGCCGCATCTCCGCTGGCGTCTTCGTTGGCAAAGGCTCGGATCTGGGTGGCGGCTGCTCAACCATGGGCACCCTCTCCGGCGGCGGCAACATCGTCATCTCGGTGGGCGAAGGTTGCCTGATCGGCGCCAACGCCGGTATCGGCATCCCATTGGGTGACCGCTGCACCGTGGAAGCCGGCTTGTACATCACCGCCGGCCTCAAAGTCGCACTGCTGGACGACGCCGACAACCTGGTGGAAATCATCAAGGCCCGCAGCCTGGCCAACCAACCCGACCTACTGTTCCGCCGCAACTCACAGACCGGCTCGATCGAGTGCAAGACCAACAAGAGCGCTATTCAGTTGAATGGCATGTTGCATGCGCATAATTGAGTGATTGAGTGAAGGGAGAGCCCGGTTCGCCGGGCTTTTTTGTAGGTCGATTCAGGGCTCAAACGGATTTGGGTAACTTCCACAGCAAGATAACCGTTGCTGATCAGGAAGCGTTAACATCATTGCGTTCGGTCACCGTCAATCAATCTGTGGGCCAGTTGGGTTTTTCTGGCCTCGGATTGCTCTTCTGCGGCGGCTGCGGCGGCGGCCATTCCCTGTTCCCGCTCGGCGATGGCCGCCTGCAATTCCGGCGAGCGTTTGGCCCATTGTTCCAAGGGTAGTGGCTGTGACCAGGCGACAGACTCGGGGCTCGTCAGGTCGGGGATGACGGCGAATTTCTTCTTGTGCAGCCAGTGGTAGCCCATCGGGTTAAACAGGATCTGGCCTATACCTACGTCCCATAACAGGGTCAGAAACAACCCATGGTGTTGCCGAGCCTTGCGGAACTCTTCAACAAAGATATCTCGCAGCCTTTTATCGCGGACATCAGTAGGCTCCGGCACGGCATCGGGCCCCACTTCCATGAAGCTGCGGATGCATTCCCATTGGCGCATGGCTGCGATACCCGGGCCGGGGCTGACCATGATGGCCCAGCCTTCCTTGTGCATATGGAAGGGTTCGTCAATCTGATCTTTGAACGGAAACCACAACAGCAGCCCACCCATCTTGGCTGCACCAAACTGGCCGACCATGGTGGCGCTGGGGGCAATGGCGTGTACCCGCTCCCAGGGCACTGTCCACTCATCCCCTTCAGGGGTAACGATACGGACTTCGCGCCGCTGCCGGTGAAAGCGCAGGGGTGGCGTCAGCGGACGACGGTAGGCCTTGATATAGCCAGTCCAGAGGAAGCCCATCATTGTTAAGGCGCCGAAAGAAAACAACAAAACTCCGATGTAGACATCATGAATCAGCAGGTAAACAATCAAGCTTGCCCACATCAGAGTGCCTAAATAACACACGACCCAACCACCCCCTAATGACAGGCTGCCAATATCCAGATAGACATTGTTCTTGCGCCAGATCATGCCCAATACATCGGAGGCCGGCTCACCGGTGGGGATGGGCAGCGGAGACAGGTGCTCCTGCTTCCATAACAATCCTGCCTTTACCTCACCTGCCTGTTGGGTCATGCTTTCTTCTCCGGTTGCAGTTTTCCCCTGGATATTGGCTGTTCAATCAAAAGTTTGTCACTTGGTAGCGGCCCATCCTCATTGGCGTGTTGAGTAATCTGCCCGCCCTTGACCAGATAACGCGCCCCCATATTGCCACCCACTACCGGGCTGGCTTCACCGACAGCGCCAATCATTAATGCCAGCGGGCTGTGATAGAGCACTCGCACTTCAAGGTGTTCTTTCTCGGATAGTTCCGCTACCTTGCCAGTGAGTTTCAGTCCCATTCCCTCTTCTATTGGCAACCATCTGCACTCCAGACTTTCCTCCCACAACGAGGTGATTTCTCTGACAGACTGGTTTAAGCCAACAGCTACAAGCGTGATGCCAAGGCGGGTTGTTTCGGGATCGGCACCCGGCAACACTAGAGTGAGCTTGCTAGGCACAGCCCTCAACGAATCGTGATTCCCCCGAGTACGTGTGACGAGACGGGTTTTTACTTTCAGTTGTGGATTGAACAGCATGTTGATCAGGGCATGAAATTCTTTAGCCTGATCCTCCTCTGTATCCGTCCAGCGGCGCTTGTTACCCCAGCAACACTCCTCCAAGAAGCGCTGCATCTCAGTACGATGGGTAAAGTGACGCCAAGCCAGGTATAAACCTTCAATTAGCAGAACTCCCCAACCCACCAGACTCGTGGTCCGGATAAACCAGGACGTAGCGCGAGCTGTATCCCAGCGGCCCACCAGGTGCATATAAGTGGCATAGCCCCCCATACTTGCGTAGGTGCCCGCCAATGCAGTGTGACCGGAACCCCGAAGTAAACGGCCCCACTCATCTGTTGACCAGTGCGAAGTTGATTTTCTTTGCTCCGATACAAGCTTTACAAGATCTGAGAAACCTGCCGACGCAGCGAAAAAACCCGTCACGAAACCCAGCGCAGTCACTAAAGGCAATCTGACACCAAAGAAGCCTTTTTCGATAACTCCTCTCGCATATGATGCATTCTGTATCACCGCACTCAATGCAGCTGCTATGTTGAGCGTTGCATTGAGATGCTCCATCCGCCGCTCCAGGTTATGCTCACGCAACTCATCCCGACTACGCAGTGCCACCAGGTTTATCCCATGCAACAACAGGGCTGCCAAGGACAATGCTCCACCATAAGCATTAAGTGCCTGGACAGGTTCCAGTTGTCTCACCAGCCCAAGTCGCAGGCGATCGGCGGCTTGGTTACTCCAGTCCCAGACCGCTTTGCCAGCCGGGCCGCTGAGTTGGTAGCCGGTCTGAGTGGACTTGAGCGCAAAATCCCCTGAGACCTTGAGCACCAGCATCAGGCTCAATAGCGGTTTGGGGAAGTGCTGAATGGCTGCCGGGGCGCTAGCCTCCTTGAGGTGTTCGGCTTCCAGCTCGGCAAAGGCCGCAGCAAGGCGGCTCATGGCGCGACCCCAGTCATGCCCATCCGCGCCACCAAGGCTCTGTAGCCAGCTAAGCTTTTCAGTGCCGGCCAGGCGGCCAATGAGAGTGCCAGCCAGTTCCTGGTTGTTGGCACTGAGCACGCCTTCTATTTCAGCGAGCCGTTCGGACAGACCGACCAATTCGGACAATTCAGGAGTAAAGGCCGATGCCACCAGCGACAAGGGTTTTCCCGGTGTTGGGTTGCGCAGCAAGTCTGTAGCTATCATGACGCCGGGGCCGCTGATGCAGAGTTCGCTCAAGGTATTGAACCCAAGCTCGCTCAGCCATTCGCAATGGGTTCGGTCGGCATAGTCTGCAAACCAGCTGCCTTTATCATGCTGTGCCAGCAGGGTTTGCGTATCCTGAAACAGGGCGTGACGCCGGTGGGCCAGCCAGTCCCGGTGGGGGCTGGCCACATTGCTGATCCAGTTTTCCATCTCAGCCAGCCGTACGCGCTCGGCTACCTGCGCGCCAGACCGGCTGTCGCTCATGTTGCGTTGCTTGCTCGCACGGTAATTCATGACCACGCCCTGGATATGGCCATGCAACTGCGCGGGAATGAAGCTGCGAATGGGTTGATAGATCTGCTGCTGTCGGGCATGAACGTCGCGCAGGCGGGCATCCGCCGCCGCATGGCCGTGGGTGCGGCGCAGGTTCTGGTTTATATCGGTTTCCTCTGCCAGAGTCGGTTGCAAGTCCCTCTGGGCTTGGAGCAGCAGCTCACCTTGTTCAGGCGTAAGCTGCATATCCTGCTCACGGTATCGGTAGCTGATAATGCCTGCCAACTCCGCACCGTCTTCCTCCCGCAGGCTGTTGATGAAGCCGGCCATCAGTCCTTTATGGCCATTGAGCTCATTCCATTCTTCTTCAATCTCGGTGGTTCTGGCTTGCTCATGGTTCAGGTCGCGCAGCATGCCGAGAATGTCATCCACGGCCACCAATACCGCATGCAAACTACCTGCTTGCTGACGAGCCCGACTGAACCAAGCATCAGTGCCTTGAGTACTCCATGGTTCGCTGCTCCAGTAACCGGGGCGGTGTGGGATATCCTCCTTGATACTCCCTGAGACGCGCTGGTGTTCCTGAAGCCAGAGCGTAGTGTGAATATGGGCCTGAACACGCTCCGGCGAGGGATGCTTCTGCATATGTCGCGCGACGGCCTGCTGGCTCTGCTTGTAGCCTTCCGGATTGGCCCGAAAGTCGTAGGCCATGATGCGCTCGCGGACTGCCGGGATGAGCTCGGCGATCAGTTGTTCGGCCTTGTCCAGGGTCGGACAGTGGGTTGCTTCCAGTTCAACCGCCACCTGCGGCAGGTTGATCTGCTGCATGCGTCTGCCGCGCTCGCCTACCGACTGCTCCAACAGGGTATATATTGCTGCGGGCAACGGGATCTCTGTATACAGAATATCCAGTGCCAGATGCTTATCGAAGGCCAGTCCCACTTGCTGAGCTGTATTGACTTCTTCATGGGGCGCGCTTAATGGCTGCTCTGCCAGCTGGCTGTTTGGCGTTATGGCGTAGCGCTTTAGCGGGCCTCCCCCCTGCCAGATATACAGGTAGCCCGTCCGTAGCCGGCGCAGTGCCATGGGATGGCTCCGGGTGTGGTAGCCGGGTTGCAGGCAGCCATCTTCGACCGCGTCTTCTACCAGTCCATAACGGGTTGGTACGATGAATATCTGACTCTCTCGGGCTGGGCAGCCTGCTACCGGACTTTCCAGCGCGTCGGTTGAAAAGTTGCGTTGAGCTGCCTGATCGGCCTGCTCCAGATTAATAGCCTGCTGTTGTCTATCAATGGTCATGCGACGCTGTCCTTGCTATGGCTTAATGCCTGGCTCTGAGCTTCCAGCCTGACGGCATCGAGCTTCTGTACTGGCAACAGGCCTGGCTGGCGCAACAAGGCCCGGTAGTTGGCATGCTCTATGGCTTCGGGAAAGTCGGGCCCGCAGATGGCTGACAGGCCGGCCCAACGAACGATGTCTGCGGCCGCACTGAAGCCGTATTCATTTGCCCTGACGCAGCAGGCTTTGGCCCAAACCTCGCGTTCTCTCGCCCCAGCATTGGCGAGACACTCAGGAAACCATCTGTCCATATGCTCCAGCAGGGTCTGCTCGAAGGCCTGCTGTTTAGCCTGATTCAGGCTAGCTAACTGCTCATCGCTCAGTTGCAGCCAGGGATTCTCGGCGTAATGTTGGGCGATAGATGGAGCAGAGCGGCTGAACTCATGCCAGGCGCCGTGTGCCCACAGCTGAAATTGTTCAACCGGGCCAAGGGCGGTATTGCGCTGTCCGTCATTCATATTCGCTAGCCAGAGATGCAGGATGCGGGGATCGTAATAGCGAAACAGCACACTCACCCCACCGCTTACGCTGGCGTGTACCAGACTGCTCAGGTGTTGAATCAGCTCGTCGGTACGGGCTCGGCTGTTGAGGGTGGCGCCTGCTGTTGTACTCCAATGCTCTTTGAAGTGCTGGCTCAGAAGACTGCTATGGTCGGTGGCAATGAGAACCGGCCCGACCTCGGCAAGTTCGGCATAACAGGTGCCGTCATATAATTTATGGAACTCCGGGACAGGTTCCAGCTGGTAGAGGATCTGCATGAGGTCATCAATCTGTGCGCCGTCCAGCAACAGGTAGTGTTGTGCGTCCCTTCTCATGGGTCAGGCTTCTCCCGCCATGCAGACTTCACATACGGCCATGGCAGCGTCTGCTGCACGCTTGAGGGCCAGCTTTTGTAGCCCGGCGGCGGGGTTGATGGGGATGAGTGGCTCGCCGTTCAGCTCAGTATCTGCCGTTTGTACCTTGTCTGGCAGAACCGGCTGGCTACCAGAGCCTTTACCCGCAATCCCGCCCGAGTTCATCCGCACCTGCGGCCCGACCATCGATATCCCGCTGGGGTCGATCTTGACGAAGCTGCCTCCGGCCTTGAAGGTGATTTCGCTGCCGGCTTCGAGTACCACTTTCATGCCGCTGGACAGGTGGATTTCCTGGCCGGCGTTGATGAACTGCCCGGTTCCTATCTTGACGTGCTGAGTGTTGGCAACGGTCAGGTGATCGTCGGCCTTGAGCTCGGTTTTGCGGTCGGCGTGGGTGGTGCGGTGTTCTTCGGCCAGCAGTTCGGTGTAGCTGTTGGCTTCAACGCGGTCGTGGCGTTCATTGCCGACGCGGATGTGCTGGTCGTGCTGGATGTTCTGGTCCCAGTCCCGCTGGGCGTGGATGAAGATCTGTTCTTCTCCGGCCTTGTCTTCGATGCGCAGTTCGTTGAAACCGTCGCCGCCCGGGCTGCTGAGGGTTTTGAAGACGCTGCGGGTTTTGTGCTCCGGCAGGGTGTAGGGGACCTGGTGGGTCTTGTGGTACAGGCAGCCGGTGATCAGGGGTTGGTCGGGGTCGCCTTCGAGGAAAGAGACCAGTACTTCCATGCCGACGCGCGGGATGGTGATGCCGCCGTAGCGGTCTCCGGCCCAGTTGCTGGCCACTCTTAGCCAGCAGCTGGTCTTGGCGTCAGCCTGGCCGTGGCGGTCCCAGTGGAACTGGACTTTGACGCGGCCGTATTCGTCGCAGTGGATTTCTTCGTTTTCGGGGCCGGTGATGACGGCGGATTGGCTGCCGGCGATGGTTTGTTTCTTGTGGTCTGTTGGGGGACGGAAAATCACATCCCAGGGGGTGGCGGTGAAGGTGTTGCGGTAGCCTTGGGTAAAGCCATCGTCAAGGTTGGCATCGCTGGTGACGGATTCTTCCAGCACTTGAGGTTGCTTGCCTTCGTGGATTACCGAGGTCAATAACCAGAGGTCGTTCCAGTCTTCTCGTGGGTGTTCAGCCAGAGCCAGAAAATGCCCGCTGATCAACAGGGGATGATCGCTTTCGCCGTTAACCAGACGGTAGTCGCTGCGGTGGGTTTCCAGGGTGCGGGTGGCGAGGTGGGTGCCTCGGTCGCGGTGCATGAAGCGGCCGGGGTAGGCGTAGTCTTCCAGGGCGGGCATGGCTTCGCTTTGCGCTGCGCTTTCCATCAGCAGGCGCGGCTTCTCGAAGTTGTAGTCGCGGCGGGTGACGTGGCTGGGGCGGGTTTGCAGGCGCAGGTTGAAGCGCTTGATGACCGGTTCGTCGGCGACCATGCCGCTGCCTTGGTTGAATCGGGTTGGCTGCAATGTTGGGAAGATGGTCTGGTCTTCGCCAAACACCAGCTGATGCCCGTCAGGGCTGTGCTGGAAGTGGTAGTGGATGCCTTCTTCTTCGCACAGGCGCTGGATGAAGTGCAGGTCAGTTTCGCCGTATTGGGTGCAGTAGATGCGCTCCGGACCTTCTTCACGCAGCTGGAAGCGGAAGGAGTCGGTGAAAATACCGTGGCCCTTGAACACCTCGGTGATGATCTGCGGCACGCTGCGGTGCTGGAAGATGCGCTGGTTGGTGGCGTGCTGTAGGTAGGCCAGTCGCGGGACCAGGGTGATGCGGTAGCGGGTCAGACGTTTACCCGATTCGCCCTGGGCGACGCTGTGGATCAGGCCGTGCACGCCCTGGTCCGGGCCGGCATAAGAAAGAAATGCGGGCTGATGCAGCAGGCTTTCAATATCCAGATCGGGACGTTCGCTGACCAGGTCCAGTTCAAAGCAATAGGGCTGGCTGATGGCTTCGGTGCCCTGAAAGGCCAGCACGTTGAAGTCATGATCCAGGCGCGGAATGGCGAGGGTGAAGTGAGCGGTATTGGCCGGGGCGAACATCCTGTGTTCCTTCGTCTGACGAACAAAGTTGCCGTTATATCAGACCGCAGCCGTCAAGGCCGCCCTTGGGAAACAGGGTTGTGAGTCAGTTGGCAAAATACCAGCAAACTGTCGGGAAAACTCTCCGCTTAGTCAACAGCCACTGCTGAAGAGCAGGCGATTGAGTGGCTGCGGCAAACCGGGCACAAAATGGGATGTCCGCCGGAACGGCAGCAATCAGCCTACCGCAGCAGTCGCTCCACCGCCTTCGAGGCGGCCACCATGCCAAAGGTTGCCGTGACCATGGTCACCGAGCCGAAGCCGCCTGAGCAATCCAGCTTCACGCCCTCACCCACAAAGGACTTCTGCTGACATACCGAGCCATCCGGCTTCGGGTAGCGCAGCTGTTCGGTGGAATAGACGCAGGGCACACCGAAGCTGCGCTTGCTGTCGGCCCGGGGGAAGTTGTGGTCACGCCGCAACATCGAACGCGCCTTGGCGGCCAGAGGATCATTCACGGTTTTTGACAGGTCCGCCACCTTGATCATGGTCGGGTCGATCTGGCCGCCGGCACCGCCGGTGGTCACGATGCCGATCTTACGTCGACGGCACCAGGCAATCAGTGCGACCTTGGAAGCCACGCTATCGATGCAGTCCACTACACAATCGATATCATCGGTGATGTACTCAGCCAGCGTGTCTGGCGTGACGAAACCCATGATCGGGCGTACCTCACAGCCAGGGTTGATGGCCTGGAGGCGCTCAGCCATGGCCTCCACCTTGAGTCGACCAATATTGCCCTTCATCGCCGGTAGCTGGCGATTGGTATTGGTGACGCAGATATCGTCCATATCGATCAACGTGATACGCCCCACCCCGGTGCGCGCCAATGCTTCGGCAGCCCAGCTACCCACACCGCCAATACCGACCACGGCCACATGGCTGCCCTGCAGACGAGCCAGAGCCTCGGTACCATACAACCGGGCTATACCACCGAAACGGGGATCATCAATGGCCATGCAAACCTCGCTGAAATGAGACCGCGCAGTATAACGCATGGCGACAACCTATTCCCGCAACTGATCAATAAACAACCAGCACTCCCGAAGCCATCATTGATGCGGTCTCGCACTTTCTATCACAGGGTTATCCACAGATTCATCCACCTTAATTGTGCACAAGCCTGATGAACCTCCAACGCCGTTGTGGGACAATTCACCTCTTGCCAAATGGATCATGCCATGCCTCCCCGATCGAACCCGCCACGCCCGCCGAAAACCGGACTGCACCCTCGTAATCGTCATCAGGGGCATTACGACCTGCCTGTTCTGGCCCGCGCCTATCCAGAGCTGACCGCCCATATCATCCGGGCTACAGAGGGTTCCCCCACGCTCGACTTTGCCAATCCGCGGGCAGTGAAGGCGTTGAACCACGCCCTGCTGCTGCACCAGTACGGCATCCTTGAGTGGGCCATTCCCGACGGGTATCTCTGCCCGCCGGTGCCCGGGCGCGCCGACTATATCCACGCCTTGGCTGATCTTCTTGGCGAGAGCCATGACGGCAAGATACCCACAGGCGAGCAGCTCGTCGGCCTGGACATCGGCACGGGCGCCAATCTGATCT
This sequence comes from Pseudomonas sp. FME51, assembly GCF_014897305.1. Taxonomy (NCBI): domain Bacteria; kingdom Pseudomonadati; phylum Pseudomonadota; class Gammaproteobacteria; order Pseudomonadales; family Pseudomonadaceae; genus Pseudomonas; species Pseudomonas sp. FME51. The sequence goes on from NZ_JABUYN010000005.1 coordinate 242,599, forward strand.
ATCCATTGCTTGGCCGGGTGGAGTATCAATGGCGGTTCGTCGGTGCCGATATCGACTCCGCCGCGCTGGACAATGCCGCACGTATTCTGGCCGCCAACCCGCTACTGGCTCCGAGCATCCGTTTGCGTCACCAGCCGACGCCTTCCAGTATCTTTGGCGGGATCGTCGGTGCAGACGAGCAGTTCGACTTCACCTTGTGCAATCCACCTTTCCATGCCAGCCAGGCTGAGGCCATCAGCGGCAGTCAACGCAAATGGCGCAACCTTGGCAAGGGCGGCAAAGGCAGTTCGGGCAAGGCGCCTGCACTGAACTTCGGTGGACAGCTCAACGAGCTGATGTGTGATGGTGGCGAGGCCGGGTTTCTGTCACGGATGATTGCTGAAAGCGCCGCCATTGCCGGGCAGGTTTTCTGGTTTACCACACTGGTATCGAAAGCCGTCAACCTGCCGATGCTGCAACAACAGCTGCAAACACAGCAGGCTCGTGACATCCGCATCATCCCCATGGCACAAGGGCAGAAGCACAGCCGACTGCTGGCCTGGACCTACCTCGACAAGAAGCAGCGTCGCGCCTGGCGCAAGGCACGTTGGCCCGCCTGACTCTCCCGCTGGCACGTGGCAATAGCCACGCGCCTGTACGTTTTGTTGAACAGCCCCCACACCAAGCGGTCAGACCCTTTGTACATACTGTGATTGCAACAGTCTCAAACTGGTCGATTACAGCGCATCGGCAGCGCAATGCTCATGGCCCGGATGGTCCTGCCAGTAAAGGAAGCACAGTTTCATTTTTCCGTAACCATTGTTGACGCAATGCATTCAATCTGGAGTCGGAACCATGTCTAAACACGCTTTTCTACACGCACCCAAACATCTGATAGCCGTCGCTACCCTTGGCGCTGCCGCCGTGCTGGTCGGTTGCGCAAGCACTCCACCACCAACCACCCAGCTGGCTACAGCCCAACAGGCACTCAATGCCGCCGATACAGCGCAGAGCGCTGAATATGCACCGGTGGAACTACGTAAGGCCCGGGGAAAACTGCTGCAGGCCGAACAAGCCAACGTGGCAGAAGAATATGAGCGCGCACGTTACCTTGCCGAACAGGCCGAATGGGATGCCCGTGTCGCTGAACGCAAGGCCCGCGCGGAAAAAGCCCTGAAAGTCGTAGGGGAAGCCGAACGAGGCACCCAGGAGCTGCGCGAAGAAACCATGCGCGGCGTCCAGTGACCACTGCGGCCAACTTATCCAATTGTGAGGAGAAGATCCCATGCGTACTTATCTGACTATTCCGGCTTGCCTGGCCATGGGCCTGTTATTGACGGCCTGCGCCTCCAATGAGCTCAATCCCAATCTGGAGCAGGCCCGTCTGAGCGTGACCGAATTGCAGAACCACCCCCAGGCACGCCAACTGGCAGCTGTAGAAACCGAAGACGCCCGAGGTTCCCTGAGCCGAGCGGAACTCGCTCAGAAAGAAGGTGCCGAGCCGCATGAAATAGACCACCTGGCCTACCTGACTGAGCAACGCGTCGAGTTGGCGCGGCAGACAATAGTGATGCGCGCGGCAGAGCAGGAGCTGGAAGGGGTTTCCGAGAAACGTGCCCGCACCCGTCTGGAAGCAAGGGATGCGCAGATCAAGCAGTTACAGGACGAATTGAATGCCAAGCAGACCGACCGCGGTTCAGTGGTGACCTTCAGCAATGTGCTGTTCGATCATGACAAGTCGGACCTGAAGCCGGCAGCCAATTCCAGCGTGCGCAAGCTGGCAGAATTCCTGAACGAGCATGAGCAACGCAAGGTGCTGATCGAGGGCTTCACGGACAGCACCGGCGCCGATTCCTACAATCTCACCCTTTCCCAAGCCCGCGCTGATTCGGTACGACGTGCGTTGGTACGCGAAGGAGTTGCGTCAAGCCGCATCGAAACTGTCGGTCTCGGTGAAGCGCATCCGGTATCGGACAATGACACTCCGGCTTCCCGTGCAATGAATCGCCGGGTCGAAGTCACCATCTCGCACGACTCGCAAAACGTACCGGCACGCTGACCAATCCGGTCCGCTCCCCGGCAGTCCGTGGACGCGGGCCGCTCTTGCTCTCCACTGGAGGTAAAAACATCATGCTTCACCTCACCACTCCCAAAAATGTAGAAGGCGCCGAGCGCGCCGCCTCGATCATCGGCGGCTTGGCATTGCTGGGCAACGGCATGCGCACCGGCGGTCTGAGAGGCATTCTGCAGATGGCGTTGGGCGGTATGGCTGTATTTCGTGGTGCCACCGGGCATTGCGAATTGAAACGCATCATGGATGAGAGAAACCACCACTCCCCCAATATCCAGCGCTACAGCCATATGCCACTGGACTCCGAATCGCACAGCCCGGATTTCCGCAATCCGCAGACGGGGTTGCCGGACAGCACACCAATGGGGCATGAGACGCACCCGGCCAAGCCTTAGACCCAAAGGAAGGGTGCCGAGCGATATGCCGGGCATATCTGCTATTATGGCCGCCGAATTCAGACCGGTCGGCCATCATGAACAGCATGCTCTCCCCCACCCTTGCCCTCGCCTGCGAGCTGATTGCCCGCAACTCGACCACTCCTGATGATGCGGGCTGTCAGCAGCTGATGGGCGAACGTCTGACGGCGTGTGGTTTTACCTTGGAGTCCATGCGTTTCGGTGACGTGGACAACCTCTGGGCCCGCCGCGGTACAGCACAACCCGTGCTGTGCTTTGCCGGGCACACCGATGTGGTACCGACCGGGCCGCTGGAACAGTGGGACACCCCGCCTTTTGAGCCAATCATTCGCGATGGTCTGCTCTATGGCCGCGGCGCTGCCGATATGAAAGGCAGCCTGGCGGCCATGGTGGTGGCGGTGGAGCGATTTGTGGCTGCCCACCCCAATCACCGCGGCTCGGTGGCGTTTCTGATCACCAGCGATGAGGAAGGTCCAGCGACAGAGGGCACGGTCAAGGTGGTGGAGACGCTCATGCAGCGTAACGAGAAAGTCGATTGGTGTATCGTCGGTGAGCCATCCAGCACTGAACAGGTGGGCGATGTGGTCAAGAACGGCCGTCGCGGCTCGCTGAATGCGCGCCTGCTGATCAAGGGCAAGCAAGGCCATGTAGCCTACCCGCATCTTGCTCGCAACCCGATTCATCTGGCTGCACCGGCGCTGACAGAACTGACCAACGAGACCTGGGACCTGGGTAACGCCTTCTTTCCGCCCACCAGCTTTCAGATCTCCAACATCCACTCGGGCACCGGTGCCACCAACGTGGTGCCGGGCGAGTTGGAAGCGCTGATCAATTTCCGCTTTTCCACTGAGTCCACCGTACCCGGCCTGCAACAACGGGTGTGTGACATCCTCGACCGCCACGGATTGGATTACGAGCTGGACTGGACAATCTCCGGCCAGCCTTTTCTCACCGAGCCGGGTGAACTGCTGGACGGCGTAACCGCCGCGATCCATGAGGTCACCCGCCACCACACTCAGCCGTCCACCTCCGGCGGTACCTCTGATGGCCGCTTCATTGCCACCATGGGCACCCAGGTGGTCGAACTTGGCCCGTTGAATGCGACCATCCACCAAACCAATGAACACGTCAGTGCCAGCGATCTGGATATCCTGACTGACATCTATTACACCACCCTGAAACAGTTGCTTGCCTGATGCCTCAGCTTATCTGTCCCCACTGCCGTGAGCCGCTTAACGCCGAAGACCGAAACTGGTCCTGCAGCAATGGCCACAGTTATGACCAGGCCCGCCAAGGCTATCTGAACCTGTTGCTGGTCCAGCACAAGAACAGCCGCCAGCCCGGCGACACGCCGACCATGCTGGCCCACCGTCAGGCGTTTCTCGATGGCGGCCATTATCAGCCGGTCAGCGATGAAATCAACCGGCTGTTTACCGAGCAGGCACCCGTTGCGTTGCTCGACATGGGCTGCGGCGAAGGCTACTACACCGACCGCCTGGCTCGCGCCCTGCCACAAACCGATTGTGCCGGATTGGATATCAGCAAGGATGCCGTGATCAAGGCATGTCGACGTAACCGCGACATCCAGTGGCTGGTCGGCTCCAGTGCGCGCCTGCCGGTGGCCGATGCCAGTCTGGATGCGGCACTGTGCGTATTCAGCCCCTGGTCCTGGGATGAGTGTCTGCGCGTACTCAAACCCGGCGGTCACCTGCTTCTGGTCGGGCCACACGCCGATCACCTGCTGGCCCTGCGCGAAAAACTCTACGACAGTATTCATCCTACCCCCGAGCTGATCAAGGTCTTGCCGGAGGGTCTGGAGATCGTCAATGATCAGGTCCTGCGCTATGCTCTGGATCTGGAGTCTGCCGGATTGGACAATCTGATCGGCATGACACCCCACGGCTTCCGCAGCCGCCCCGACCGGCAACAGGCACTGCGCGACAGCGGTATTGCCGGGCTGGAAGTTGCCATGCGTATGGTCATGCTGCAACGCCATTGAGAGGAAATTCTGTGCGCCAACCGGATATCGAGATCTACCTGAAGGAAGACTTTCTGGATGAGTTGAATGGCTGGCTGGAACAGCATGTCGGCCGCGTTGAGCTCCGCCCCTGGGCTGGCACCATGCGCCGCGGCACCTTGCATGGTGAAACGGCTATTCCATTGATGATAGTGCGCAAGGCGGCCGGCAAATGGGCGAGTATCTGGTTCGAGAGTGAAGATACGCCTTGGGCAACCGACCTTGACTGCGCCCGCGCGGTAGCAGCCGGTATAAACCGCGAAGTACGCTGCTCCATCGGCGGATGGCAGGAAGAACACGGCGAGGCCAACGCCGATAGTTGGATGAAGGTCACCGCCGAGGGTGAAGAAGAATTCGTCTGGGCGATGAAGCCCTGAGCGGCATCGCCCGGCCCATTGACAGAAAAACAGGAGCACGCTCATGAGTGAGCCCATCACACTGGCCTGCCCGCATTGCCATCGCCGCAACCGTCTGGCCGCTGAACGGCTTGATCAAGCCCCACGCTGCGGAGCCTGCAAGGAGCCGCTGTTCATTGGCGCGCCGGTAGACCTCGGCAATACAAACTTTAATGCCCACGCCAATGCCGACCTGCCTCTGGTGGTCGATTTCTGGGCCAGCTGGTGTGGCCCATGCAAGCAGTTTGCCCCGGTATTCTCTCAAGCTGCCGGTACTGCCGAGCCACAGGCCCGCCTGGCCAAGATCGATACCGAAGCGGCGCAAGAGCTGGCTGCGCGTTTTGCCATCCGCAGCATTCCGACTCTGCTCATCATGCATAAGGGCAAGGAAGTTGCTCGTCTCAACGGTGCGCTACCGCCAGCAGACTTTCAGCGCTGGCTGGATAGCAATCTGCCGAGACTGTAAGAGAGGTGCAGTCAGAGCTGCAGCGCACCGGCTAAGCCTACCAACAGGTCCAGATCACGGCCCCCCGGCTTTGCGCACGGGTGTGCCTTGAATCTCCTGGCCAGATCGGCCAACGCCGGGGAAAAGAACACGGTGACGTAGCACTGCAACCCATCCAGCCGATGACGGCTGAAAACAGCTGCATCCGGCGGTGCTTCCCCGCGCGGATACAGCTGGTCAAATGCCTCTTCGATATCCTTCAGTGGGACAGTGGCCAGCAGACCATCACCCAGCGCCAGACAATACCAGGATGGCCCCGTCTCGGCGCTCAAAGCGCATCTACATCGTCAGCCTGCAGGCCTTTCTGACCCTGAGAAACAGAAAATTCGACCTTCTGCCCTTCAACCAGCGTCCGATGACCATCGCCCCGAATAGCGCGAAAATGCACGAAAACATCCGGACCTGACTCGCACTGAATAAAGCCAAAGCCCTTCGCGTCATTGAACCATTTAACCGTACCCGTTTGCCGATCAGACATTCCCACAATCTCCGTATTACCCATTGGATCACACCGTTCAACCTGTCTCGATTCTAGCCAATCAACCGAGCGGTGCAAGCCGATGCTTATTACGGGGAACGAAGGATGTCTGCCTGCCGCTTGTTGAGGTTCTCCAACTGGCCGATTCCGACCTGATACGCCCAACGCGAATCGGCGTAGACATTCAACTCACCATCCTGAGGCGGCGTGTAACTGTCAATCAGCAACCAGTAGCGCCCATCAACGTCATGCAATGACGCCGCCAGTTCAGCTCCGGACCAGGTGGTTACCTGCATTGTCAGCATGGGCTCGCCCAGGGCCAGATCGTCGCGCAAGACCACGTTCTGGGCAGTCAGGTTGATCAGAGCCAGCACCATGCTGTTGATCCAGCGCTCATTACCGCCCTGCGGCACTTCATCGGACCCGAGCAGACGCAGGTTGTAGTCACTCTCCGCCGCCTTGTCGAACTCGAGTGTTTCGCCATCGGCGTGGGTCCAGCGCGCTGTCGCCAACTCTTGCATGGGAATATCGATGACGTTCAGCGCCAGCCAATCATGCGCACTGACTGAAATGCTCAGAGGCCGGTTCAGCAACAGCACCTGATTATTGTCGATAAAACGCGCCAGCTGCCCGCTGCCTACTCGATCACCGTAGATCAGCCCGAAGTCCAGTGACGGGCTGTGCAAGGCAACCTGCAGCGCTTCACTATCCGGTACCCTCATGTCCAGCCCCAGCCGCGCATGGTGCTCTGGGTCATCGGTCTTTTCCTCGATCACCCGAGCGCCTCGCACGGCATGCATCAGCGCCGCCAGACGCTCCTGCTGGACCGGAAAGCCAGCATGGCTGACCACGCCCCAGCCACCCTCATGCCGCGCCAGTTCCACCTTCCCTTCTCCCCGCTGCAAGCTGATTCGCTCCAGCTCTACCAATTGCTTCGCCTGCATCGGTGATAACAGGTTGCGACTGGACAAGTCCACAACCCGGTCCTGGCCACGCATATTCAGCGCCAGCGCCACCAGCACCGCGGTCAGTACCACGGTGAAGATCAACGGTTTGTTACGCATGAACAATCCCCCTCAAGCGGCGCGGCGGCGCACACGGCCCACCAGCCACCACACCAATACACCCAGCGTCAGCAATGCCGGCACCAGAGCGATATTGATTGCCTTGAGCTGGTTACCCAGCCGCTCGATATCGGCATTCAACTCATAACGCACATCGCGCAGTTGTTTGCGGATAGCCAGCTTCTCATCAAGGAAGCCTTGAATCGCTGCTTCCTGCTCGGCGCTCAGTTCAGTCAACTGCGTTGGGTCCTGGCCCTGCTGCAATTCGCGCAAGCGCTGCTCGGTCTGTTCCAGTTGCTGCTGCAGACGCTGCTCGCTGGCGCGATAACGGCGCTCCGCCTTGCGTTGCAGATCCTCCACCACGGTGAACGGCCGGCTGAAATCGCCCCGCGACCGTACACTGATCAGCGCCTCGGAGCCGGACAAGTTGTCCAGCGCATTGATCAACAGCCCACCGTTATCTGCCCAGGGTTGAGGAATGCGCTGGCCGTAGAAGTCCTGCACCTGCACCCACATGCGGTCGGTCAGCATGTCGGTATCGGCGATCACCAATACGTTGATGTTATCCGACTCGGTCAACGCAGGCTCGCGGCTTTCCAGCCCGTCCGGGTACGCAGTCTGCGCCGGCCCCTGCAGGCGTGCGGCAAAATGGTAGACCTGATCATCAGCCTGAAAGCCGTTGAGCAGCACTTCAGGATCCTGCATACCACTGAAGCGACTGCTGGGCACCAAGGCGCTGTTGGGCGAACTGGATAACAACGGCAGGAATGACGTTGACGCATCGGCAATCGGCAGCAGCGCACCCGCTGTGGCAACGGTCAGCAATTGCAGCGGCGCGGTAACGGTATCGTCCTTGCTCATGAACTGCGGCTCGACCTCGAGCCAGCCGATGTGCCGCGCCGGCAGTTGCCCCTGACCACGGCTCACCGACATACCCAGACGCGCATCCACCACCACCTGTTCGGGGTTGTACTGCACGCCCCAGGCGGCCAGCAGCGGGCCAAGATCGGAGGCTTTGCCATCGGCCATGCCTTCCATCATGGCCTCCATGCTCTGGTCAGATTCGGCCAGCGGATCGATGAAGGCCAGCAACTTGCCACCGCGCAGTACGAACTGGTCGATGGCAAATAACGCGGCCTCGCTCAGAGCCTTGGGGTGCACCAGCAGCAGCACGTCGATATCCTCGGGTACGCTATCGATATCGCTGTCCAGATTCTGCACGTCGAACATCTGTTGCATCTGCTCGAACGCCATCCAGGGCGCGCCCGGCTGCCCGGTCATCGGGTTCATGCCGCCGGTCATGGGCAGCCCGGCCATCAGACCGATCTGCGTTTTTTCAGGGTGAGCCAGACTGTTGATCAGTCGGCTCAGCTCGTATTCCAGCAAGCCTTCCTGCTCCAGAGCGAAGAAAGGAATGGTTTCGCGCTGGGCCAGCTGGTTGGTGCCTGCCAGCCCAAAGTACAGCTGATCTCCGCTCTGGGTCAGCGGCACGGCTTGCAGGCCGAATTCAGCAGCGCGATCCTCGGCTTCGGAGAAGGGTTGCGGGTCAATGATCTGCAGCTTCAGCTTGCCGTCGGCTACGCGCTCGTATTCACGCAGCATTTCCTCAACCCGCCGGGCATAATTGCGCAGCACGACCATGTCCTTGCTGGCCCGGTCGGAGAAGAAGAAATACAGGGTTATCGGCTCGTCCAGCTCGTCCAGAATGTCCCGCGTGCCATCGGAAATGGTGAACAGTTTCTGTTCGGTCAGATCAAGCCGGGCACCCGGCAACAACACGCCGGTGGCCATATTGAAGGCGATGAAGGCCAGCAGTAGTACCAGCAGGCCGGTACCTGAATACATCAATCGTTTCATTGTTGTTCTCCCTTGCCTCAATCGGCCTTCTTGAGGTCGATGACAATCGCGGTGGCAAACAGCCAGACGGCCATCAGCGATATGAAATACAGCAGGTCACGCAGATCCAGCACGCCCTTGCTGATGGCATCGAAGCGAATCAGGAAACTGAGCGAGGCAATCGCATCCAGCAACCACTGGGAGGCCCAACCGGTGAACAGATCCAGTACCAGCGGGAAGCCGCTGACAATGAACACGAAACAGGCCACCACGCTGAGAATGAAAGCGATCACCTGATTCTTGGTGAGTGCCGACATGCACGAGCCAATCGCCAGATAGCCCCCAGCCAGCAGCCAGCTGCCCAGATACCCGGTGAAGATCGCACCGTTATCCGGAGAACCAAGGTAGTTGACGGTGATGATGATCGGGAAGGTCAGGACCAGGGCGATACCGATGAATACCCAGGCCGCGAGAAACTTGCCCAACACCATGTCGGTACGCGACACCGGCAGCGTCATCAGCAGTTCGATGGTGCCGGACTTGCGCTCCTCGGCCCACAACCGCATGGCCACCGCTGGCACCAGAAACAGGTAGAGCCAGGGATGGAAGTTGAAGAACGGGATCAGATCCGCCTGCCCGCCTTCATAGAAACCGCCCAGGTAGAAAGTGAACACCGCGGACAGCACCAGAAAGATCACGATGAAGATATACGCCAGCGGAGTGGCGAAGTAGCTGCCTAGCTCACGCTTGAAGATTACGCCAAGACTTTTCATGCGGTTTCCTCCGCAGTCAGACGGCGGAAGACATCATCCAGACGTCCACGCTCGACCGACAACTCCTTCACTTGCCACTGTTGCTGGCGGGCATATTCACCCACCGCCGGGAAGATCACCGCGCCCGGCTCGGCAATCACCGTCAGTTGATGCCCGTCACGTTCGGCTTCGATTGCCTTCACGCCCGGCAGTGCCAGCAGCGGCTGGCTGTCCACCGGCTGTTGCAGCAGCACCGTCACCGCCTGGTGATATAGGGAGCGGGCTTCCAGCTCTTCGGGAGTGCCATCGGCGAGCAGACGGCCACGGGAAATCACCACCGCACGGCTGCACACTGCACTGACCTCTTCGAGAATATGCGTGGAGATGACCACTATCTTGTTGCTGCCGCTGGCCAGCTGCTGAATCAGATTACGCACCTGGTGCTTCTGGTTCGGGTCCAGACCGTCGGTAGGTTCATCGAGGATCAGCACCTGCGGATCATGCAGAATGGCCTGGGCGAGACCGACCCGGCGCTTGAAGCCTTTGGACAGCGTATCGATTGTCTGCCCGAGCACCGCTTGCAACTCGACCTGCTCGACCGCGCGCGCCACGTGGCGCTGCTTGTCGGCGCCGCGCAAACCGCGCACCTCGGCAATGAATTCAAGAAAGCCTTTCACCCGCATATCGCCGTAACAGGGCGCGCCTTCAGGCAGGTAGCCCATCTGCTGCTGGGCCTGAAGAATCTGCGTGCGGATATCGAAGCCGCAGACCGAGGCACTGCCTCCATCCGGCGTCAGAAAGCCGGTAAGCATCTTCATGGTAGTGGACTTGCCGGCGCCATTGGGCCCAAGAAATCCAAGAACTTCCCCCGGTTTTACCTCAAAGGACAAATTGTCCACGGCGACATGCTCGCCAAAGCGTTTGGTCAGGCTGTTTATCTTTATCATGGCCTCTTCCATTTCCCCAGAATACTGGCGCGCCGCAATCAGGCGTGCACCGCAAAGCGCAAGGATACATTGATTACCATCGCACTGGGAAAGGACAATTCAGTCATCTGGATGTTCCGCAAATACAGTCTCATCACCCGGGCGAATCGACCGTCCGCCGAGCCCGTAATCCATCGCTAACAGCCCCGGATCACCCCCACTGAATGTAACAAGGTATTAAAAGACGGTAGAATCGCTCATCAGTCGTCAAGTGCCACTTTAGAGACTCCCATGTCATCAGCCAATTCCTCCCTGTTCAGCCGCCTGCGTTTTGGCCTGATGCGCCGCCTGTTGTATCTGTGGGCCCGTTCGGAAAGCATCGGCGACCCGCTGACCAAAATAGCCCCGGACAGCCCTGCGCCCATTCTCTATGTGTTGCCCGGCCGCTCCTTCTCCGATCTGCTGGTACTGGACCGCGAATGTACCCGGATCGGCCTGCCCCGCCCGATCATGCCCCCGGCCGGCACACTCAAAGAAGAACTCGCGTTCTTTCATCTCACCAGCGAGCTGGCCTGGAGCGGACGTCCAGACCCCCGCCAACGCTCCCCGCGGCTGCTGCGCGCGCTCACCGCTGTGGAGTTGCGGGTAACGCCGGATGTGAAGGTGGTGCCGGTCAGTGTGTTCTGGGGGCAATCGCCGGATGCCGAATCCTCCCCATTGAAGCTGCTGTTCGCGCATAACTGGGGCGTCGGCGGCAAGCTGCGCAAACTCTTTGCGATTCTGCTGCACGGTCGCAAGATCCGCGTCAGCTTCGGCCAGCCGCTGTCTCTGCGCGAATTGACTGACGAGAACCTCGGACATAGCCGTAACCTGCGCAAGGTCAGCCGTCTGCTGCGAGTGCACTTCAAGCAGCAACGCGGCGCTGTGGTCGGCCCCGATCTGTCCCATCGCCGCACCCTGCTGAAAGGTCTCATGCACGGCCCCCAGGTACGCGAGGCCATCGCCCGTGAAGCGGCCGAGCAGAATATAACCGAAGAGCGCGCCCGCAAGCGCGCCGCACGCTATGCCGACGAGATTGCCTCGGACTTCACCTACACCATCATCCGGTTTCTCGAAGTCATTCTTTCCTGGTTCTGGAACAAGCTGTACGACGGGGTCAAGGTCAACAATCTGGAGAACGTGCAGGACATTGCCCGTGGCAACGAGATCATCTATGTACCTTGCCACCGCAGTCATATCGACTATCTGTTGCTGTCTTACCTGCTGTTTCGCAACAGTCTGACGCCGCCACATATTGCCGCCGGCATCAACCTGAATATGCCCGTGGTGGGTAGTATCCTGCGCCGTGGTGGGGCCTTCTTCATGCGTCGCAGCTTCCGCGGCAATCAGCTGTATACCGCCGTGTTCAATGAGTACCTGCATACCCTGTTCAGCCGCGGCTTTCCGGTCGAGTATTTCATTGAGGGGGGACGCTCGCGTACCGGACGACTACTTGATCCAAAGACCGGCATGCTGGCAATCACCCTGCGCAGCTACCTGCGCTCGTCCCGGCGGCCCATCGTGTTCATGCCGGTCTACATCGGCTATGAGCGCGTACTGGAAGGCCGCACCTATCTCGGCGAACTGCGCGGCAAGGAAAAGAAGAAGGAGTCCTTCTTCGATATGTTCCGGGTATTGTCGGCGCTGAAGCTGCGGTTCGGTGAAGTGGCGGTAAACTTCGGCACGCCGGTGGCGCTGAATGACTTCCTCGATGAGCAGCAGCCCGAATGGCGCAACCAGCTCGGTGAGCCGGAATTCAAACCAGACTGGCTACCTGAGGCAACCCGACAACTGGCACGCACGCTGGGCGGCGCGATCAATGCTGCCGCTGATGCCAATCCGGTCAACCTGGTTGCCCTGGCCATGCTGTCGACCCGGCGCATGGCGCTGGATGAAACAACCCTGGCCAGAACCCTGGATACCTTCACCGGGCTGCTGAACGACGTGCCTTACAGCGACGATACCACCCTACCAGCGCTCGACGGCGCCGCGCAGATCCGTCATGTGGAGTCCATGGGGATGATTGGGCGCCAGTCCGATGCGCTGGGCGAAATTCTGTTTCTCGACGATGCCCAGGCGGTGCTGATGACCTGGTATCGCAACAACATTCTGCATATGGTCGCGCTACCGGCCCTGATCGCCAGTCTGTTCCTCAACAATGCACGCATGAACCGTGAACAGATCGAGCGGCTGGTCAGCGCGCTTTATCCCTACTTGCAGGGCGAGCTGTTTCTGCACTGGCGTGAAGAACAGCTGCCGGAGATCATCAACCACTATGTCGATGGCCTGATCGGACGTGGACTGTTGCGCGAGGAAAATGGCCAGATCCACCGGCCGGATACAGCCTCCGTTGAGTTCGTTCTGCTCACGCTGCTGGCACGCAGCATCATTCAGATGCTGGAACGCTTCTACATGGCCGCCGCGCTCCTGCTCAACAATCCCAACGGCAGCCTCACCGCCGAACAGCTGGAAGGCCTGTGCACGGTCATGGCTCAGCGGCTGTCGATTCTGCATGGACTCAATGCGCCGGAATTTTTCGACAAGACCCTGTTCCGTCAATTCATTCAGCGACTGCAGGCTTTCGAGGTGTTGAGCAGCGATGCCGAGGGCCGGCTGCACTATCAACCGGAACTGGAAGACATCGCAGAAAACACCGCCAAACGGGTACTGAGCGCAGAAATCCGCCTATCGATCCGGCAAGTGGCGCGCAGCGCGGGGTAGTCAGAGCTTCTTCTTGCCGTAGATATCGTAGCGGCTGGACTGACCGTTGAGCTGCGCGCTGGGCGGCTGGCCGTCGATGGCAGGAGCCTTGCGCGGGCGTTTGACCGCGACCCGGTGGCTGGCCAATTGCAAGGCCGCGGCCAGTAGCGCAGGTGCGTCCAGGTCATCCCCGGCCAGCGGGCGAAACAGGCGCATCTCCTTCTTGACCAGTGCCGACTTCTCACGGTGCGGGAACATCGGGTCCAGGTGGATTACCTGCGGTACCTCACCCGTCCAGTTAGTCATGGCCTGGATGGCATCGGCATGCAACAAATGCATTCGCTCGGCGATCTCAGCCACCTCGCCACCGGCCTGACGGGCACGCTGCAAGCCGTCTTCCAGCAGCGCAGCAATGACCGGTTGACGTTCGATCAACGTCACCTCACAACCCAGTGCCGCCAGCACAAAGGCATCTCGTCCCAGTCCGGCAGTGGCATCCAGTACTGTCGGCCGAATCGCGCCTCGCAGGCCAACGGCCTTGGCCACCATCTGCCCCGTTCCGCCACCGAATTGCCGACGGTGCGCCAATGCGCCTTCGACAAAATCCACCCGTACCGCACCTGGTGCATCCGGGCCAGTAGCCTGCAGACTCAGACCATCGCTGCCGACACATAGCAACAATTCAGCGGTGACGGTATCAGCGGTCTGCAGCGGCAACTGCATGCCTGCCGCCAACGACCGCGCCGGCTGCTCCAGTTCGGGTAACAACCAGCTGACAGCCACGGTGCAGGAAGAGAAATCATTCATTGAGAATCAGAACCTGAAATAGTCGGAAGCAAGGCAAGCAGTTTACCCTAGAGGCCAGGGTTGTGAGGGTGCAAGGCAAGGCATCAGTGCCAAACCGCAGCCCAACTCAGAACAGTCCACCCTGCTGTGGCGAGGCCAATTGTTGCTCCTCACCCGGCCACGCCGCCATCGGCGGCAGGTCCGGTAAGCGCTGCTGCAGACGGGCGTGAAACAATCGCGCCAGTTCGGGGGCCAGACAGTTGTCCGGGGTGTGCATGAATACCACCGGGCTGCGCCCCTCCGCCAGCCACTGCACGCACTTGTCCAGCCACGGCTCCAGCCAACGCAGGCTCTGCTGATTATCCAGGCCACCAATGAAGCGCACCGTCGGAGACTGGGCCAACGCGATGGCATGCACCGGCAGACGCGGTTTGCGTCTCTGGGCATCCAGAGTCGCCGGATCGGTGGCGGTGCTGGCGAACAACCCGCGACTGTCGAACATGATGCGTTCCACGCCCCGCTCATGCAGCATGCGGTTGAGCTGCCGTTCGTTATCGTCCTTGCGGAAGAAATCCAGATGGCGCACTTCCACTGCATAGCGGTAGTCGCTCGGCAGTGCATCGAGAAACCGGGTCAGCTGCTCAAGATGCATCGGCCCGACACGCGCCGGCAGTTGCAGCCATACCGGCCCCAACCGCTGCTCCAGAGGTGCCATGCGCTGGAAGAACTGCTGCAATTCAGGCTGCCGCACGTCCAGGCGGTCGGCGTGACTGACTTCACGGGGCAGCTTGGCACAGAAGTGAAAGTCTGCCGGCAGCAGATCAGCCCAACGCGCCACCACGTCGGGACCAGGCAAAGCGTAGAAGGTGGTATTGCCTTCAACGGCGGAGAACACGCGGGCATATTCATATAACCTCTGATCTGCGTCGGCGCCACTGGAATACAGGGCACCACGCCACGCTGGCTCGGCCCATAAAGGACAACCGAGAATCAGGCGGGGAGGAACGGAATCAGCCACGGATACGAGGTTCAGACAAACAGATCGACACCAAACACCCCATCGGCATCAGCGTCCGGCAGACTGGCCATGCTCTGATAACTGGCCAGCGCCTGATTGGCATGGCCGTAGACCGGTTGACTGGCCCCCTGGCGCGCGGGAATGTACTCACCCGCCGCATCACCCGGCTGAATCGCAGGCGCAGTGGTTTTCGCCGGTTGCGCTGGCGCGTTCGGTTGCGTGACAGGGGCCACGCTTGGCGCAGCGGGTGCGGCAGGACGAGACGACCTTACCGGCAGCGCAGTGCTTGGATTGTAGCTGTCCAAACGCATGGTGAACGATCAACTCCGCTGGTAGTACAGAGGGCAAAGAGTAATCCGGTCCACTGCAAAACGCAAAATCAGCCGACCTTAGGATCTGTTGACGCTTCATCGCGAGCCGCGTTGCTGTGTCAACACACCCTAGGTGTGGCGACCTTGTCCCGCAGATAGACCGGCTGGGCATCCGCTGCATCCAGCACCTGTCCGGCCTTCCAGGCCGGTAGTGCCAGGCTGATCAGGTCGGTGGCATCGGGGAGCATCTGCGGCCAGCTACGCTCAACCGCTACTGCCAACCGCTCGGCATACTGCCAGCCGGTGCCAGCGCCTGCCGGGGCAGACAACTCGCTCGGCAGATCGACCTGATCCGGGGCACATACCCGCTCCGCTCCCGCCAGTGTCATCACGCCGTCAAGCAGGTGATAACAACCCCAGTAGACTTCATCCATGCGCGCGTCGATGGCGGCGCAAACTTGCTCGACGCCATACTCACGCCAGGCGCGCTGAGCCAGCGCCGCGAGATTGGAAATACCGATCACCGGTTTGCCAGCGGCAAAGGCCAGCCCCTGCACCATACCGGTCGCTATGCGCACCCCAGTAAAAGCACCCGGACCGCGCCCGAATACCAGCGCATCCACCTGATCCAGCTCGATGCCCGCCTCCGCCAACAGCTCGCCGATCATCGGCAGCAACAACTGAGCGTGCATGCGCGGCGCGACTTCGACACGATGGAACAGGCGTCCGTCGTGCAACAGGGCAGCGGAACAGGCTTCGGTAGCGGTATCCAGAGCAAGTAATGTGGCGGTCATCGAATTATCACGGAGAGTGGCAAAGGAAGGCGATTGTAACAAACAACAAGGCCCGTGCGGCGGGTGCCGGCACGGGCCTGTGACGCGGTAGCGGTCGACTCAGTTCAGAGCAGCCGATACCCGAGCGGTGATTTCTTCAACACTGCCCACGCCTTCAACGCGCGAGCATTTGGGCGTACCGTTAGCAGCTGACAGCTTCTGATAGAAGTCCACCAGCGGCTTGGTCTGAGTGTGGTACACCTGCAAACGCTTGCGAACCGTCTCTTCCTTGTCGTCTTCGCGCTGGATCAGTGCTTCGCCAGTGACATCATCCTTGCCGGCGTCGCGGGGCGCATTGTGTTCGACATGGTAGATGCGGCCGGAACCCGGGTGCACACGACGACCGGAGATGCGACCGACGATCTCTTCGTCGTCAACGGCAATTTCCAGTACGTGATCGATGCTGACACCAGCGTCCACCAGGGCTTCAGCCTGCGGAATAGTCCGCGGGAAGCCATCAAGCAGGAAGCCATTGGCGCAATCATCATGGGTGATGCGCTCACTGATCAGGCCAATGATCAGCTCATCCGACACCAGACCACCAGTGTCCATTACTTCCTTGACCTGCTTGCCCAACTCGGTACCGGCTTTGATCGCTGCACGCAGCATGTCACCGGTGGAAATCTGCGGAATACCGAACCGCTGGCAGATGAACTGGGCCTGTGTGCCCTTGCCGGCGCCAGGGGCACCCAAAAGGATGACGCGCATGTTGAACTCCTCAATCTGACTGAAACCGGGGCCGCCCACGACGGCAGTCGGTGGCTGGCATGCTCCACCCGGATGGTGGAAGCAGAGAATTCTGTACCTTTCCGCAACGCGAAAAGGGCGTTCAACATACACGCAGAGCCGTTTATGCACAAGCCAATTGCGCTTTGTCAATCGGCCTGCGAGGCCATTACAGAAGGTTATGGGGCCGTGCCAGCCGTCTACATGAAAAATCGTCCGCGACACCATGTCGCGGCAGTCAGAGGCTATAAACCCTGCTTTTTGGCCTCATCCCAGAGGTCATCCAGACGTTGCAACGGAGTGTCGGCAAAGCGTTCGCCCGCGGTTGTCAAAGCGGTTTCGATATACCGCAGTCGCCGCTCGAACTTTTCATTGCCGCCGCGCAGAGCGGTTTCAGCATCAATCTTCAGATGCCTGGCCAGGTTGACCATGGCAAACAGCAGGTCGCCCACTTCCTCTTCGATGGCATCCTGTTCGCGGCGGCCGATGGCTTCGCGTACTTCCTCCAATTCCTCGGCAATCTTGTCGATCACCGGGGCCACCGTGGGCCAGTCGAATCCTGCACCGGATGCCCGCTTCTGCAGTTTCTGGGCACGGCTCAATGCCGGCAATGCGCGCGGGACATCCTCCAATAACGACAGCTGTTCCGGTGCGTCAGCCTTGGCAGCCTTCTCCGCCCGCTCCTCGGCCTTGATCTGCTCCCAGCGCTCCTTGATCTGATGCTCTGCCAGCTGCAGCGTGCCCGGTGGTGTACGCAACTCCCCATCCGGGAACACATGGGGATGACGCCGCACCAGTTTGCGGGTAATGTCGTCAACCACCGCGCTCCAATCGAAATGCCCGGCTTCGTGACCCAGTTGCGCGTAGAAGACCACCTGGAACAACAGATCACCCAGCTCGCCGGACAGTTGCTCGAAGTCTCCTTCAGCAATCGCATCAGCGACTTCATAAGCCTCTTCCAGCGTGTGCGGCACTATGCTGGCAAAGGACTGTTGCAGATCCCAGGGGCAGCCATGCTGCGGATCACGCAGGCGTTTCATCAGGTACAACAGGTCGTCCAGCTGATAACTCATGCGCGACGCTCCTGACGGTTGCGCCGCACCTCGACCACGTTAGGCAGCTGGCCAATCCGCGCCAGCAGCCGACCCAACAGGTTCAGGTTCGGGATCTCGATGGTCAGCAGCATGCTGGCGTAGTTGTCGTCCTTGTTGGTGCGGGTACTGGCCTCCAACACATTGAGCTTCTCGTTGGCCAGCAACTGAGAAACATCGCGCAGCAATCCCGAGCGATCATAGGCCTTGATGTAGATTTCCACTGGGTAGGTCTGCACCGGCTCGCCGCCCCAACTCACCTCGATCAGGCGTTCTGATTCACGGTCCTGCAACTGCATGGCCGTGGCACAGTCGGCACGATGCACCGTAACGCCGCGACCCACAGTGATGTAACCGACAATGGGGTCGCCGGGTACCGGCTGGCAGCAGCCCGCCAGTTGCGTCAACAGGTTGCCAACGCCCCGGATATGCACATCGCCACGCCGCCCGGGTTTGCTCGGCCGGCGCGGAATCAGCTCCAGCTGCTCGCTGCGAACATCCGGCTCGACCAGTTGATGCGCCACATTGACCACGTGGGCCATGCGAACGTCACCCGAGCCAACCGCCGCGAACAGATCCTCCTGGCTGCGGATGCCCAGACGATCGATCAGCTTGGCATAATCAGCACCATTCAGCGCCATTCGGGTCAGCTCTCGCTCCAGCATGAGCTTGCCGGCCTGCGCGTTCTGCTCCCGGTCCTGCTGCTTGAACCAGTGCTGAACCTTGGCTCGCGCTCGGGAAGTATGCAGATAGCCCAGATTGGCATTCAGCCAGTCACGACTCGGCCCACCGCTCTTGCCAGTGATGATTTCGACCTGCTCGCCGGTCTGCAGCACATAGGTCAGCGGCACGATACGCCCGTTGACCTTGGCGCCCCGGCAATGGTGGCCAACCTCGGTATGCACGCGATAGGCAAAGTCCAGAGGTGTCGCGCCCTGGGGCACATCCAGCACATGACCATCGGGAGTGAACAGGTAGATGCGGTCCGGTTCGAAATCAACCCGCAGCTGCTCGGCCAGCCCGCCGATATCGCCCATCTCTTCGTGCCATTCCAGCACCTGACGCAACCAGGCAATCTTGTCTTCATAGACAGTCGAGTTGCTGTCCACGTCGGTGCCCTTGTAGCGCCAGTGCGCGCACACTCCCAGCTCCGCCTCCTCATGCATGGCATGGGTACGAATCTGCACCTCCAGCGCCTTGCCTGCGGGACCGATCACCGCCGTATGCAATGAGCGGTAGCCGTTCTCCTTGGGATTGGCGATGTAATCATCGAACTCGTTGGGAATATGCCGCCACAGCCCATGCACTATGCCCAGCGCGGTATAGCAGTCACGCACCTGGGGCACCAGCACGCGCACCGCGCGCACATCATAGATCTGGTTGAAGTCGATGCCCTTGTTCTGCATCTTGCGCCAGATCGAGTAGATGTGTTTAACCCGCCCGGAGATATCACCTTCGATACCCGCCTGCTCCAGCTCGCTGCGCAGCTGCTCCATGACCGTCTCGATGTACTCCTGACGATCCAGCCGGCGCTCATCCAGCAATTCGGCGATCTGCTTATACTTGTGTGGCTCCAGATAGCGGAAGGACAGATCCTCCAACTCCCACTTGATATGCCCGATGCCCAGGCGATGGG
Organism: Pseudomonas sp. FME51; assembly: GCF_014897305.1. Lineage (NCBI taxonomy): Bacteria > Pseudomonadati > Pseudomonadota > Gammaproteobacteria > Pseudomonadales > Pseudomonadaceae > Pseudomonas > Pseudomonas sp. FME51. The sequence goes on from NZ_JABUYN010000005.1 coordinate 262,178, forward strand.
CGAGTGGCGCATAGATATCAAATACTTCACGCGCGACACGGTAGCGCTTCTCGTCGTCGGCATCCTTCACCGCGCGAATGGCACAGGTACGCTCGGCCAGCTTGATCAGAGCGACGCGCACATCATCGACCATGGTCACCAACATCTTGCGCAGGTTTTCCACCTGCGACTGGGTATTGAAGGTGTTGGCCTTGGCCGGGTTCTGCGACACGCTGATCGCCGCCATGCGCTGCACACCATCCACCAGCGCCGCCACCTCGGACCCCAGGCAGCGCTCGACCTCGGCCAGCTCGGTCTTGCGTTCACGCACGGCGCGATAGATGACCGCCGCCACCAGAGAACCCTGATCCAGTTTGAGGTCGGCAAGAATTTCCGCCATTTCCAGGCCGGTACGATAACTGCTGGCGCCGTTGGCCCAGCGGTGTTCGGTTTTGCTGGCCGCCTCTTCGAGTTCGCTGGCCCACTCACAGGCCTGCTTCAATACCTCAGGTTCAGGCAGCGGTACGCGCTGCTGAATCCGTTCGATCCAGGCATCGAGATTGACAGTCCCATCCTGATTGACCGGATGATCTGCTCTTACTTGTACCATTACGTTCTGTCCTTGCCAGACACGAAGAGTGCCATGGCTTCCACATGGGCAGTTTGGGGAAACATGTCCATTACCCCCGCCTGCACCAGTCGGTAACCTGATTCCGCCAGAATGCCCGCGTCGCGCGCCAGCGTGGCCGGATTGCAGGAGACATAGAGTATCCGCTGCAATTTATTCCGTGCCAGTGTGGCAACGAGCTCGGCAGCCCCGTCCCTCGGCGGATCCAGCAGGGCTGCCTGATAGGTACCATTCAGCCAGTCTGTTGCATGCGGCTTCGACAAGTCCGCCTGCAGAAAGTGCACATTCGCCAATCCATTCAACTGCGCGTTGCTAGCGGCGCGCTCGACCATTTCCGCACTGCCTTCGATGCCAGTCACCTCAGCACCCGATTGTGCCAACGGCAAGGCAAAATTGCCTACACCGCAGAACAGATCCAGTACGCTCTCGCCGGACTGCACCGCCAGCCACTCCAGCGCCTGGTTGACCATCTGCTGATTGACCTCGGCATTCACCTGGGTGAAGTCGCCAGCACTAAAACGAAACTCCAGTTGCTGATCGGCCAGCCGATAGGCCGGGTCGGGCATATCCGGCTGCAGCGCCTGCGCCGGGCCAAGCGAATCTGGCTGCAGCCGGCAGACCAGACCATGGGCCGCCGCCAGTGCTTCAAGCTGATCGATATCGGCCTGGGGCAATGGCTGCATATGCCGGACCACCATGCTCGGGTGCTCCCCGGCAATCAGCTCGATATGACCCAGCCCCGCACGCGCACTCAGTTGCTGCAATACAGCGGGCAATTCCCTGAGCACATTTTCAAGAAGCGGCACCAGAACGGGGCACTGCTCAAGCTCCACCAATTCACTGCTGGCGCGCTGTCTATAGCCCACCACCAACCGCTGAGCCTGGGGATCCCAACGCATGGACAGCCGGGTGCGTTGTCGGTAACCATACTCCGCCCCTGTCAGCGCCGGCATCCAGCGCTCCGGCTGCAACCCGGCAAAATGCTGCAATTGCTGGGCCAATGCCTGTTGTTTGATTTCCAGTTGAGTCCGACGCGGCATGTGTTGCAGGCTGCATCCGCCGCACAGAGAAAAGTGTTGGCATACCGGGTCCAGGCGCTCTGAGCTGGCCTCAAGCAGCTTTTCCATGCGCGTCTCGATCAGCTTGCTGCGGGCTCGTATTACCCGGGCATTGACCTTCTCGCCAGGCAAACCGCCCTCAACAAATACCGTGCGCCCCTGCCAACGTCCGATACCCCGGCCATCATGGGTCAGACGCTCAAGAGCCAGCTCGATCCGCTGCCCTATAGCCGCAGGTGCATCGGGCGCTCGTCTCGACTTGCCCCGGGATCTATTCATGAGCGCTCATCAAATACCCCGGTGGACAGATACCGGTCACCGCGGTCGCAGATGATCGCCACAATGATCGCATCACGGACTTCGGCATTGAGCCGCAGGGCCGCAGCCACCGCGCCGCCAGAGGACACGCCACAGAAGATGCCTTCTTCCCTTGCCAGCCGGCGCATGGTGACTTCCGCCTCTTCCTGGCTCATATCGACTACCTTGTCCACCCGCTCGGCATCGAAAATGCTCGGCAGGTAAGCCTTGGGCCAGCGGCGGATGCCCGGAATCGCCGCACCTTCGGTGGGCTGCAGACCGATGATCTGAATATCCGGATTCTGCTCTTTCAGGTAGCGTGACACACCCATGATGGTGCCCGTGGTGCCCATCGAGCTGACAAAGTGGGTCACCCGACCGCCGGTATCCCGCCAGATTTCCGGACCAGTGGTGCGGTAATGCGCTTCGGGATTGTCCAGATTGCCGAACTGGTCGAGCAACTTTCCCTTGCCTTCACGCTGCATCTTCTCGGCCAGATCCCGAGCGCCTTCCATGCCCTCTTCCTTGCTGACCAGAATCAGCTCTGCACCGTAGGCGGACATAGCCCATTTACGTTCGTCGCTGGAATTCTCCGGCATGATCAGAATCATCGGATAACCCATGATCGCTGCTGCCATCGCCAACGCGATGCCGGTATTACCGGACGTCGCCTCGATCAGCGTATCGCCGGGCTGAATCGCACCACGCTGTTCGGCCAGCTGAATCATCGACAGCGCAGGACGATCCTTGACCGATCCGGCCGGGTTATTACCTTCCAGTTTCAGCAGAATGGTATTGCCGGTATCGCCCGCCATGCGCTGCAGACGAACCAGAGGCGTATTGCCGATGCAGTCGGCAATGGTTGGAAACTCGCTAGTCATCATTCATCCTTCAGGCGGGGCAACAATGGCTTGCGCTGCCCGGCTGTGCTTTTTGATCAATCGGCCTATGATACCGGCAACAGGGAAAGGGATACATACATTGAACGAGCTCGATCCACCATCTCGACCGCGCCGCAGCCTGGGCATCAAGGCCCGCTTACTGATGATGACGCTCATCCCCACCGGCCTGATGGCGCTGGCGCTGGGCGGCTATTTCAGTTGGCAGCAGGTACGCGAGGTAGAGCAACAGTTGCTGCAACGGGGATTGATGACCGTCGAGCACCTGCAACGACCCGCCGCCGATGCTCTGCTGAGCGGTGAGATAAGCCGCGTCGGCTCGATGCTCGGTGCCGCGCTCAATCATACCGATGTTCGAGCGTTGACATTATACGACGCCAACATGCACAACCTGGAGCACCGCGGCCCGTCCATGTACCCGGCCGGCCAACCCCTCACCGGTATCGACATGACCGCCGGCACTGGCCTGCAGATTCAACGTGGAGAAAGCAGCAGCCGCTTTCTGATGCCATTGCTGGCCAGTCCCGACCTCCCCAATCATATGTTACGCCCAGACGTCGAGGCCGATAGCATACTGGGCTGGCTGGAAGTCGAACTGAGTCATGGCAACATGCTGCTGCACCGCTACCAGACCCTGCTGGCGGCACTGGTGGCGATTATTCTGAGTCTGGCTCTCACCGGCTTGGTGGTATCAATAATGGGCCGGCGCATCAGCAACCCTGTGGCACACATCAATACCGCCATTCGTCAGATCAGCCAGGGACATTTCAATGTACGCCTCGCCGGACAGGGTAGCCGCGAGCTGGATGACCTGGCGACCGGCATCAACAACATGGCGCAGACCATGCAAAGTGCCCAGGGCGAACTGCAGCAGAACATCGACCAGGCGACCGACGATCTGCGCCAGACACTGGAGACCATCGAGATCCAGAATATCGAGCTGGATCTGGCGCGCAAAACGGCCCAGGAAGCCAGTCGCATCAAATCCGAATTTCTCGCCAACATGAGCCACGAGCTGCGCACGCCGCTCAATGGCATTCTCGGCTTCAGCAGCCTGCTGCAGCGCAGCGATCTGAACGGGCGACAACAGGAATACCTGTCAACCATCGAAAAGTCCGCCGACAACCTGCTCGCCATCATCAACGAAATTCTGGACTTCTCCAAGATCGAAGCCGGCAAGCTGATTCTGGAGAATCTGTCATTCAATCTGCGTGATATGATCGATGACACCCTGACCATGCTCGCACCCAGTGCCCATGACAAGGGGCTGGAACTGGTCAGTATCATCTACCGGGATACCCCGCTGGGCCTGAGCGGCGATCCCATGCGTCTCAAGCAGATCCTCGCCAACCTGATCAGCAATGCCATCAAGTTCACCCATGAAGGCTCGGTCAGCGTAAGAGTCATGGCAGAGCATCAGGATGCGGATCAGGTACTGCTGCGCATCAGCGTCAACGACACCGGTATCGGTCTGTCACCGACGCAGCAGAAATCCTTGTTCAAGGCCTTCAGCCAGGCCGACAACTCGATCTCGCGGCAGACCGGAGGGACCGGCCTGGGGCTGGTCATATCAAAACGCCTGGTCGAACAGATGCACGGCGAGATCGGTCTGCGCAGTCAGCCGGGCGAAGGCTCCGAGTTCTGGCTGACCCTGCGCCTGAACAGATCCGCCCGCGGCGAGGACGAGCTGCCGGAGAAGCCCCTCCTGGGCATGCGCGCAGCACTGGTTGAGCCGCAGCTGCTGAGCCGACAGATGTTGCTGCACAGCCTGGAAGACATTGGCTTGTCGGTGCGCGTTTTTGACGACACCCAGCAGCTGCACGAAGCGCTGACCTCGCGCACCAACCGCGATGAGTCGCTGCAGCTGGCACTGATCAGTGTCCGCCATACGGCGACACCGCCGGGCGATACGCTGGAAATGGCACGTCAGTGGTCAGAACTGAATATCTGCAAGACCATAGTGCTGACCGACACCACAGAACATTATCCGCTGCTCGATCAACTGCCCCGCTCCATGTGTCAGGCGGTGTCGAAACCAGTATATACCCGCAAGCTGTATCGGGCCGTGATGCATCTGCTGGGTAACGACCCGGTGGCGACGCAGTCGCCTGTGTCACAACGAGCCCACGCGCTACGGGTGTTGTGCGTGGATGATCATCTGGTCAATCTCAAGCTGCTGGAGGTCTTTCTCGGCGATATCGGTGTAATCCCCCTCTTGGCCACCAGCGGCGAGGAAGCCCTCGAGCTGCTGACCGAACAGAGAGTCGATCTGATCTTCATGGATGTGCAGATGCCCGGCATGGATGGTCGTCAGACCACCGCCGAACTGCGCCTGCGTGAGGAAATCGCCGGTTTCACGCCGATCCCGATAGTGGCACTGACAGCCCATGCATTGAACAGTGAACGCCATCAGCTTCTGCAATGCGGCATGAATGATTATCTGACCAAGCCAATCACTACCGAGCAGCTGCGCCAGAGCCTGAACAAGTGGACCGGCCTGGTGCCGACGAATCAGGCCCAGACGACGGCCCTGCCCTCACCAGATGCCCGCACGTCGCCACCCCGCTATACACCCAAGGCGGCTGTTGCCGCGCCAAAGCTGCCGCGGCAACAGCCGCCATTGAAGATCATCGATCCGGAAGAAGGCCTGCGACTGGCCGCCGGCAAGGAAGACCTGGCCAGAGACATAATGAAGATGTTGCTGGATGGCTTGCCCCAGGACCACAGAAATATCACCGAGGCCCTTGAGTGCGAAGAGTGGGGCAGCCTGCGAGAGCTGATCCACAAGCTGCATGGCGCCACCCGCTATTGCGGAGTGCCGGAATTGCGAGCCCAGTGTCAGGCTGCGGAAACGCTGCTCAAGAAAGGTAAGAACAGCAACAGCGCGGTACTGGCTGTACTGGATGCCATCAATCGGCTACGCAGCGCGTCAGTCGCCTGACCAGACGGCAAATGCCAGTGCCTGCTCCCGCTCGTCGCTGAGTGACAACAGCATGCGCCCCCCGCCACCCTGCTGCAGGCGCTCCAGCGCCACGCCACTGAGTACCACTTGCGGCGCTCCCTGGGCGTCGTTGTCGATCTGCATGTAGTGCCAGGACATGCCTTTGGCCAGCCCGGTGCCCAGCGCCTTGAGGATGGCCTCCTTGGCTGCATAACGCTTGGCCAGATAGCGCGCCGGCTGAGAGTGGGCAAGATACCGCTGCATCTCGTCGGTGGTCAGGATGCGTCGAGCGAAGCGCTCACCCTGCCGCCCCAGTACCGCCTCGATACGACTGACCAGCACCACATCGGTGCCTATACCGATGATCATCGAGGTGCTTCTGCCCCCATGATCAGCGCCCGCATCTCCACCACCGCACCGGCAAGACCGGAAAACAGCGCCCGGGCAATGATCGCATGACCGATATTCAGTTCATTGATGCCGGGGATCGCCGCAATGGGTTCAACGTTGTGATAATGCAGACCGTGTCCGGCGTTGACCACTAACCCGAGCTTGCGGGCATAGGCGACCGACTCGCGGATACGCTGCAACGCCAGCTCCTGCTCGGCGCCGGTCGTTTCGGCGTAATGCCCGGTATGCAGCTCGATCGCCGGCGCACCGGCATTGCGTGCCGCCTCGATCTGCCGCGGATCGGGGTCGATGAACAATGACACCTCACACCCGTAACCCGCCAGCTGCTCCACTGCCTGCTGGATGCGTGCGCCCCCGCCGGCCACATCCAGACCACCTTCGGTGGTCAGCTCTTCGCGGCGCTCGGGCACCAGACAGACATGGGCAGGACGGATCTCAGCGGCGAAGGCAATCATTTCGTCAGTCACCGCCATTTCAAAATTCATCCGCGTCTGCAGTACTTCTGCAAGCAGCCGCACATCACGGTCCTGGATGTGCCGACGGTCTTCGCGCAAATGCACGGTAATGCCATCGGCACCGGCCTGCTCTGCCTCTATGGCCGCCTGGATCGGGTCCGGATAACGGGTACCGCGCGCCTGACGCAGAGTAGCCACGTGATCGATATTGACACCAAGCAGTACACGCTGCGGTTGAGTCACTGTTCGTCTCCTTTACGGGGTTGCCGGGCAAAAAGTTGTCGACTGACCAAGGGTCGGTCACCGAGATGCACGCCGAGCGCCTGGCGCATCAATTGCTTGGCGGCGCGCAGCGTGCTTGTATCAGTCCAGTCATCAGCGGCCATCGCCAGCAGCGCCTGCCCCGGCAGGCCAGCGCCGGCAACCAGCGGATCATGCACCCGCTGCAGGCCCTCGGCCGCGTGCCAGACGTAACGCTGCTGCGCACTGACAGGCAGCCCACTGGCGTCTTCGGTCAGGCTGAAACCATAGCCCAGAATGGCCAGCAGTTGCCATTCGAAGCGGCGCAGGATGGGTTCCACCTGATTGCTGCCCGCGAGTGCTTCGAGGGCGCTCTGGTAGGCGGCAAACAACATGGGTTGGGAATCGCCTGCGGACAACAGGCGGATCAGCAATTCATTGAGATACAGGCCACTGAACAGCACCTCGCCCTGCAGCTGGGCAAAGCCGCCGGCAACTTCAGCCTGGGTCAGGGTCTTCAATTCGCTGCGGCCGGTCAGCCCCACCAGTAGCGGCATGAACGGCTGGGGCGCAAGCTTGCGCCGCTGCCCCCGCGCGCCGCGCCAGACCACGCGTTGCAGACCCTGGTGCAGCGTCAGCAGATCAACCAGTGCACTGCTGTCCCGATAGGGGCGGCTATGCAGCACATAGGCCGGACTCAGCGATGGCTGCATGGTCAGTCGAAACGATAACCCAGCGAGTTCAGGGCACGCTCGTCGTCGGACCAGCCGCGACGAACCTTGACCCACAGATTGAGCATGATCTTACTGCCGAACAGTTTCTGCATGTCCAGGCGTGCTTCCTGGCCGATCTTCTTCATGCGATCGCCACCATCACCGATGATGATCTTCTTCTGGCCTTCGCGCTCGACCAGAATCAACGCGTGAATGTGCAGTACTTTGCCTTCCTGCTGGAACTGCTCGATCTCGACTGCCACCTGATAGGGAATCTCGGCACCCAGCTGGCGCATGACCTTCTCCCGCACCAGCTCAGCGGCAAGAAAACGCGAGCTGCGATCAGTCAGTTGGTCATCCGGATAGAAATGCTCGCCTTCGGGCAGCAAGCCGGCGATCACAGTCTGCAGATGATCGAGATTGCCGCCGTTCAATGCCGATACCGGCACCACTTCTGCCTTGGGCAACTGCTGAGTCAACCATTCCAGATGCGGCAACATCTCTTTCTTGTTTTCCAGCCGGTCGACCTTGTTCACCACCAGTATCACCGGGCACTCAAGGTGGCGAACCTTGTTCCAGACCATTTCATCTTCTTCGGTCCAGCGCATGCGATCCACCACGAACAGCACCACATCCACATCACGCAACGCCTGGGAGGCGCTCTTGTTCATGAAGCGGTTCAGGGCCTTGTCGTTGTCCTTGTGCAGACCGGGGGTGTCCACATAGATCGCCTGCACGTCACCCTCGGTCTTGATACCGAGCAGTGTGTGCCGGGTGGTCTGAGGCTTGCGGGAGGTAATCGCCAGCTTCTGGCCAAGGATGTGGTTGAGCAGTGTCGATTTGCCCACGTTCGGTCGACCGACAATGGCAACATAGCCACAACGAGGTGCGGTATCACTCATTCACTTTCTCCACGCCCAAGGCGATCAAGGCTTTCTGTGCGGCTTCCTGCTCCGCCAGACGTCGGCTGTTGCCGACGCCAAAGGTATGCCCGGTCATCGGTACCACGCGACATTCGACACGGAAAACCCGGCAATGTGCCTCGCCACTGACATCGATGACTTCATATTCAGGTAGATCACAGTGCTGGCCCTGCAGATATTCCTGCAGCCGCGTCTTGGGATCCTTGTTGTTATCCACCAGGGTCAGCAGTTCGATATGCCCGGTCAACCACAACAATATGCGTTCGCGCGCCGCCTCCATACCGCTGTCCAGGTAGATGGCGCCGATGATGGCTTCGGTGGTGTCGGCAAGAATCGATTCGCGGCGGAAACCGCCACTTTTCAGCTCGCCCGAGCCCAGCCGCAGGTAATCACCCAGCTCGAAACCCTTGGCCAGCTCGGCCAGTGTCACGCCCTTGACCAGGCGTGCGCGAAGGCGGGAAAGCTGCCCTTCCCGCGCCTGCGGAAAGCGCTCGAACAACGCCTCGGCAGCAACGAAGTTGAGAATCGAGTCGCCGAGAAATTCCAGGCGTTCGTTGTTGCGCCCCCCCAGGCTACGATGGGTCAACGCCAGAACCAACAGGTCCTGATCCTTGAAACTGTAGCCTATTCTTCTTTCCAGTCGGTCTAGCTTATTGCTCACTTTAGAGGTCTGACAATATGGGTTTCATCGAAATGGACCAGAAGGTCCACGGTTCGCAGCATGGGTGAACGCACCTCATACTTGATAATGACAGTATAGGTATTGGTTCCGCTGGCGGTCACGGTAATCGCCTCATCTGCCTTGATGTCGCGGATACTGTTGATCTGCATGCCCTTGTTGATATGTGCATGCAGATCGCGCAGCGAATTGATCTTCACCGACGGATCTTCGTTCACCGTGGTGACGATTTTGCGCAAGGCAAAATGATCCATATAGATCGGCACCAACTTCATCGCGGTGACCGCACCGAACACCAGCAGTGCAATGACCGCCAGCCAGCCAAAAAACGACATACCTTTCTGAGAATGGCGCATGGGATAACCTCGTACGTCCGTTGTTGATGTTATAGATTTTGCTGCCATATCCCTGGCAGAAGGGTTACCCCGAAAGCCTCTGGTTTCCAGACGCGTGCTAATCAATCAACCCAGCTCGTGCAAAGCTCGGCAGATTGCTCAGCTTCGGCTCGGGCCAATGCATCCATATGGCAAAGGCCTTGCCGACAATATAGTTGTCCGGGACCATGCCCCACAACTCCCTCGGCATGTTCGGTGCGGACCAGTAACGACTGTCATTGGAGTTGTCACGGTTGTCGCCAATCATGAAGTAGTGCCCTTCGGGCACTGTCCATTCCTGCGCTGCAGGCGTCTGCGACAGGCGTTTGTAACGTGCCTCGTGGGAGGCCTCGCCCAGTTCTTCCAGATAGATATCGACCGTCGCCCTAGCCTGCAACGGATGGCCGGCAGGTACTTCGTCATCGCCCATAGTGCGTAACAGTTCACGCTCTACCGGCGTGCCATTGACGGACAACTGCTTGTCGGCATAACGAACGACGTCGCCCGGCAGGCCGACGACGCGTTTGATGTAGTTGATCCGCGGATCGTTCGGGTAACGGAACACCATCACATCGCCGCGCTGCGGGTCGCTCACCGGAATGATCTTGGTTTCCAGCACCGGCAACCGAATCCCGTAGGAAAACTTGTTGACCAGAATGAAGTCACCAATTTCCAGGGTCGGCTTCATGGAACCAGACGGAATCTGGAACGGCTCAACCAGAAACGAGCGCAGAATCAGTACCACGGCCAGCACCGGGAAGAAGGATTTGCCGTACTCAACCAGTAGCGGTTCCTTGTTCAGACGCTCCAGGGTGCCGGCATCGGCCACCTCGACGCCTGCTTCGTAGGCAGCCATGGCCCGTCGCCGCCTGGGTGCAAACCAGATGAAATCCAACAGTGCCAACAGACCGGTGACGGCCACGGCGATCACCAGCAACAGCGGAAAGTTGATATGCATAATCGGTCTTGCGTTACCCCTGGGGTGTATTGATGGACGGTCCCGCTGCAGTGGACATCCTAGCTATCCACTTTCAAGACTGCCAGGAAGGCTTCCTGTGGAATCTCGACGTTACCTACCTGCTTCATGCGCTTCTTGCCGGCCTTCTGTTTCTCAAGCAACTTCTTCTTCCGGCTGGCATCGCCACCGTAACACTTGGCGATGACATTCTTGCGCAGCGCCTTGACCGTCGAACGCGCCACCACCTGCCCACCCACCGCAGACTGAATGGCAACATCGAACATCTGGCGCGGAATCAGCTCTTTCATTTTCTCGACCAGCTGACGCCCCTTGAACGCAGCGTTGTCGCGATGCACGATCAACGCCAGCGCATCGACCTTCTCGTTGTTGATCAACACATCCAGGCGCACCAGATTGGCGGCCTGGAATCGATCAAACGCGTAATCCAGTGACGCATAACCCCGGCTGACCGACTTCAGGCGGTCAAAGAAGTCCAGCACCACCTCGTTCATCGGCAGATCATAGATCACCTGCACCTGAGTGCCGAGAAACACCAGGTCATGCTGCACGCCGCGCTTCTCGATACACAGCGTAATGACACTGCCGAGATGATCCTGAGGCACAAGAATGTTGGCCCGCACGATGGGCTCGCGCATTTCGTCGACCAGTGAAGGGTCGGGCAGTCGTGAAGGGTTATCGACGTAGATCTTCTCGCCATCCTTCTTCACCACCTCGAATATCACGGTGGGCGCGGTGGTGATCAGGTCGAGGTTGTACTCGCGCTCAAGGCGCTCCTGAATGATCTCCATGTGCAGCATGCCGAGGAAACCGATCCGAAAGCCGAAGCCCAGTGCATCCGAGCTTTCCGGCTCGTATTGCAGCGCAGCATCGTTGAGCGTGAGCTTCGACAGTGCGTCGCGAAAATCTTCGAAATCATCGGAACTGACCGGGAACAGACCCGCGTAGACCTGCGGCTGGACCTTCTTGAAACCGGGCAGCATATCCACATCCGGCGTATTGGACAGGGTCAGGGTGTCACCTACCGGCGCACCATGGATGTCCTTGATACCGGCAATGATGAAGCCCACTTCCCCGGCCTTGAGATCGCCGGTTTCGGTATGCTTGGGATTGAAAACACCGACGCTGTCGACCTGATGCACCTTGCCGGTGGATTTGACCAGGACCTTGTCACCCTTCTTGATCCGGCCCTGTTTGACGCGCACCAGCGAGACCACACCCAGATAGTTGTCAAACCAGGAATCGATGATCAGCGCTTGCAGCGGCGCCTCAATCTCGCCCACCGGTGGTGGAATCACTGCGATCAGACGCTCCAGCACGTCCTCGACACCCATGCCGCTCTTCGCGCTGCAGGTCACCGCGTCGGTGGCATCAATGCCGATGACGCTCTCGATCTCGGCCTGCACTCGCTCGGGCTCGGCCTGGGGCAGGTCGATCTTGTTCAGCACCGGCATCACTTCCAGGCCCTGTTCGATGGCCGTATAACAGTTGGCTACCGATTGCGCCTCAACGCCCTGTGCCGCATCGACCACCAGCAATGCGCCTTCACAGGCTGCCAGGGAGCGGCTGACCTCGTAGTGGAAATCCACGTGACCGGGCGTATCGATGAAGTTCAGCTGATAGGTCTTGCCGTCCTTCGCGGTGTAGTACAAGGTCACACTGTGAGCCTTGATGGTGATACCGCGCTCACGCTCGAGATCCATGGAATCCAGAACCTGTGACGCCATCTCACGTTCGGTCAGCCCTCCGCAGATCTGAATGAAGCGGTCGGCAAGGGTAGATTTACCGTGGTCGATGTGGGCAATAATTGAAAAATTGCGGATCAGGCTCAGGTCGCTCACTGCAAGATTCTTCCAGACGTGGTTTGCCAGACATGGCGGTGACCGGGGGGACTACCCCGAAAACAGCCCGCAAGTCTACCTGATTACGCTCCGCCGCGCTATCTGTGCGAGGGGAGATCGCAGCCATGCTGCCGCCGATCTCCCTGCAGGCAGGGCTGGTTTATTCGGCCAGTCGGAAAGTGATGTAGCTTGCCCGCCCCTGGCGAATCACTCGCATGGAAACGGAGCGATCCACCGGGAGACTGCTGGCAATGTCGGTGAAATCCGCAGCGGATTCAACCGCGCGGTTGTTCAGATTGGTGATGACGTCACCAGGACGCAGCCCGATCATTGCCCCAGGACCGGGAGTCACCTCACGCACCACCACACCAGCGGGAACATCCAAACCTTTCTTCTGCTCGTCAGTCAGCTCGACAACCGCAATACCCAGCCGGTTATCTGTCGTCCCGGGCGCATGTGGCGACGGGGCACCCGGGCCCATGACCTGTGCGTTGTCGTCGGGCAGCGCTCCGATCTCCAGCTCCAGCTTCTGACGCTTGCGATCACGAATGATATCCATGGTCGCCTTGCTGCCGGGACGCAGACGCCCCACCGCATGCGGCAGATCGGATGACATGACGATGTCATTGCCGTTTAATCGCAGAATCACATCACCGACTTTCAGACCACCCTTGTCGCCCGGCCCATCCGGCATGATCTGAGCCACCAGCGCACCCGCTGGACGCTCCAGACCGAAGGACTCTGCGAGGTCCTTGTTGACCTCCTGAATCACCACACCCAGCCAGCCACGACGCACCGCACCTTCACTCTTCAGCTGCTCGACCACATCCATGGCCACATCCACCGGAATGGCAAAGGACAAGCCCATGAACCCGCCGGAGCGGGTGAAGATCTGTGAGTTGATCCCCACCACTTCACCCTGCAGGTTGAATAGCGGGCCACCAGAGTTACCGGGGTTGATCGCCACATCCGTCTGAATGAAAGGTACATAGCTTTCATTGGGCAGGCTGCGACCCTTGGCGCTGACGATACCGGCAGTCACCGAATATTCGAAACCAAAGGGCGAACCGATCGCCAGCACCCACTCACCGGTTTTCAATTCGGCAGATTTGCCCATGCGTACCACCGGCAGATCAGCACCCGCTTCAACCTTCAGCAAGGCAAGGTCCGAACGCGGATCCGCGCCGATCAGCTCGGCTTCCAACTCGCGGCGATCCGACAGGCGTACGAAAATTTCGTCCGCCCCGGCCACCACGTGATTATTGGTCAGAACGTAACCGTCTTTGGAAACAATAAAGCCCGAACCCAGTGATTGCGCCTGACGCTGCGGTGCAGATTGGGAGCCATCAGGGAAACTGCGTTCGAAGAATTCACGGAAAATCGGTGGCAGACCTTCCATATCCGGCATCATCGGACCCGCCGCACGACGCGTGACATTCTGCCGGGTACTGATATTGACCACCGCTGGGGAGGCCTCTTCGACCAATTCGGTGAAGTCGGGCAGTTGTGCCACCGCCAATGTCTGCCAGGTCATCAACCAGATACCGGCAATCCCAAGCACCCATCGCTGTACTGATGTCATATCAACCCCCACTCCTTTCCTGTAAACCGCTGACAATATGCGAGCCGCCGACCCTGCCAATCACGCGCGGAGTGAATCCCGGATCCGAGCCCAGACGACCGGCATGCCAATGTATTGCAACAAACCCAACAGCCAGACTGGAAAACCCGGCCAATATGATCAGAGGCTCACCTGCACCGACTGCCTGCGCCAGCAGAGCGCCGGCGAACAGGGCCAGCAGAGGCACCATATAAATCAATGAGGATCCCCGCAATACTGCGTTTTCCGGGACGCCGATGATGATCTCATCACCGACCCGACAGGATCGGTCATCCAGTACTCTTATGAATCCCTGGCGCCTCCTCCCGCCCAGCCGCTGCAATAACGACTGGCCGCATCCGGCCCGAGCCTGACAGCTGTTGCAGGCGCTGCGCCGGATGGTTTCCACCCAGACGGCGCCCTGTTCCACACTCAATACCCGTCCTTGCTCCTCGATCACCGCTGCGCTCCCGCAATCGACTCACTGAGAGAATCAACTATGCGCTCAGCAGTGATGGGCGGAATCTCACCGACCACCGTTGCCAGGTACAGATTGTCAGCCGCCATCAGGCGTCGGCTGACCGCTACCGTCGGTCCCAACTGAGCGCGCAAATCTTCTGCCAGACTGTCCTTGCCGAGAGGCTCGACGAACAGCGTGAAGCGTGCCAGACCATCACTGTAGATCTGCGCTGTGATGCGCGATTCGGTATCTTTCAGCGTCTGTACCTGCTGATGTCCCAGCTTGAACCCTGGCGGTAGCCATGCCGGCTCCCAGAAGTTAGCCAGCTCAGTCGATGCATCTTCAGCCACATCCAATTTCAGACAGGAGGTGGATGGTGCAAGATCTTCGGGGTCGGGGTCATCAAAACTGATCGCGGCAAACTGAAACCGTTCGAGCAACTCACGTCGCTCGTCCACCAGCAGCGACTTGAGCATCAGCCCTGTTTCGTTATCCAGGTACAATTCATAGGCATAACGGAAAGCATCACGGGGTTGCAGAGAGATGACGGTCACCGGCCGCGAGGCAATATGCGTATTGCCCAGCACACGCAATCCATACCAATCCGCCAATTGCGCCGGCTCGGTATTCGATGCGGGAATGCTTTGATGGGCATTGGTCTGGGGCATGGTGGTGGCACAGATCAGCTGGCCGTCGCGGCGCACCCATTCCTGATGTCTGCCTGCAGTCTGAACCAGACGCTCCTGTACGCCGTCATCGCCAGCCTTTCGCCAGATGTTCTGAGTAGTGAAGATACCGGAGCGTTCATAGACATAGACGCCGTGATAGCTCTGTTCACGGGCAGCCTGCGCCATGCGCTCCAGCCAGAGGGTGCTTTCTTCAGCCGAGAGGCTGGGAGCAAGCAACAGGGCAGCCAATCCCGACCACCCCAACACGTGTTTCAATCGCAACACTAATTATTTTCCAGGCTCGCTGCGCGGGCGTAGGGGACCAGTTGTGGTGCTGCCTGCGCACTGTTTTCCGCATGGCGACGTAGATAGTCGCCAATCCGCTGCTCCTGCCAGGCGGAAGGACCGCTCGACGGGGCCTGTTCGGCTTGATCCGCCAAGGACGAGAAACCGGCCAATACCGCACCCGGACGCACCTGCCCCGACGCCATTGCTGGGGTACCGACAGCCGGCGCAGTGCGCTCGACCGCAGCCATGGTATTGCTGTCAGGCAAGGTCTCCTGATTGACCATCCGCACGCCGACCAGTACAGCCAGCGTGACAGAAGCAGCCACCGCGACCCGACCAAGCTGCAATTTCCAGCGCGTCGAGTTGACTGACGGCGCTATCGCCGGGGTCGGCTCATCAGCCAGCGCTGCGGCAATACCAGCGGACAGATCAACACCTGTCTGCCAAGGCTCCTTATGCATGACGGACCGCGCATACTGATATCGCTCCCATGTACGGCGGACGCCCGGAGCCTTTTCACCGGCATGAAGGACTCGGCGCAATTCCAATTGCTCTGCCTCGTCGTCCATGAGCGCGGAGAGAGTCTCCCGCAAGGATTCGCTTCTCATTGCTCTACCTCTATTATATAGGCCCCACAGGGGCGTCACCGTTTCCCTGACATCACGCTTCAAGCAATGGCTTCAGGGCTTTGTCGATGGCCTCCCGTGCTCGAAAAATCCTTGATCGCACAGTACCCACCGGGCATTCCATCACATTGGCAATATCTTCATAGCTGAGACCTTCGAATTCACGCAAAGTCAGAGCCATTCGCAAATCTTCAGGCAACAATTGCAGGGTTCTGTTGACCACCTGCTCGATCTCATCCCGCAGCAGTTCCCGCTCGGGAGAATGAATATCTTTGAGAGCACTGTCGCCGTCGTAGTACTCGGCATCCTCGGCGGCGATATCGGAATCCGGTGGACGTCGCCCTCTGGCTACCAGGTAGTTCTTGGCCGTATTGATCGCAATCCGATACAGCCAGGTATAAAAAGCACTATCCCCCCGAAAATTAGCCAGAGCGCGATAGGCCTTGATGAAAGCCTCCTGGGCCACATCCTGGGCCTCATGGGAGTCATGCACAAAACGCGTGACCAGAGCCAGAATCTTGTGCTGATATTTGAGCACCAGCAGATCGAAGGCACGCTTATCTCCCTGTTGCACCCGTTCGACCAACTGCTGATCAGTTTGTTCAGTCATGATGCGGTACCACCGCACTGACCGCCGGACTTGTTCTATTGCGATAGACCCGCGATGTAACCAAAAGTTCTCCCCTCACTCAGGTTCAGATCTAAGAGCCTGCATTGGAAAATAAGTTCCGAGACAGGGTGGCAAAGTGATTATATCTTGGCATTCTGCGGCGCCGCATGCCGGATTTCTGTGGCAGTATTGTGAATCAGTTACCTTATATATACTACCCTGGCACCCGCCAACCAAGAGACCTTCATGACCCGACAACAGCAATACGATGTACTGGTAATCGGCAGCGGCGCCGCTGGCCTGACACTGGCGTTGAATCTGGCGGATAACCTGCGTATCGCGGTGATCAGCAAGGGGCAGCTGTCGGAAGGGTCTACCTTCTGGGCACAGGGTGGGGTGGCCGCCGTATTGGACGATGCGGATACCGTGGACGCCCATGTTCAGGACACCCTGATCGCCGGCAGCGGGCTTTGTCACGAGGACGCCGTTCGCCAGATTGTCGGCGATAGCCGCGACGCCATCGGCTGGCTGGTGGATCAAGGCGTGCCCTTTACCCGCGGGCGCCGTGAAGATGGCAGCCAATCCGACGACTTCCACCTTACCCGGGAAGGTGGTCACAGCCACAGACGTATCATTCATGCAGCTGATGCTACCGGCGCAGCGATCTTCAATACGTTACTGCAACAGGCTCAAGCGCACGATAATATCGAGCTGCTGGAGAACCGCGTTGCCGTCGACCTGATCACCAGCGCCAAACTGGGCCAACAGGACAATCGCTGCCTGGGCGCCTACATTCTCGATCGCAGCACCGGCCATGTGGAGACATTCGGCGCCCGCTTTACCGTGCTCGCCACCGGCGGTGCCAGCAAGGTCTATTTATATACCAGCAATCCGGACGGCGCCTCCGGCGATGGTATCGCCATGGCCTGGCGGGCCGGCTGCCGGGTGGCCAACCTGGAATTCAACCAGTTCCACCCGACCTGCCTGTATCATCCCCGAGCCAAGAGCTTTCTGATCACCGAGGCCCTGCGCGGCGAAGGCGCCGTGCTGAAACTGCCGGATGGCAGCCGCTTCATGCCCCGCTTTGACGAGCGCGCCGAACTGGCCCCCCGCGATATCGTCGCGCGGGCCATCGACCATGAGATGAAGCGTCTGGGCCTGGATTGCGTCTACCTGGACATCAGCCACAAATCCGCCGAGTTCATCCGCGAACATTTCCCCACAGTATATGAGCGCTGCCTGAGCTTTGGTATCGACATCACCCGCGAGCCCATCCCGGTAGTACCGGCAGCGCATTACACCTGTGGTGGAGTGATGGTGGAAAAAACCGGGATGACAGACGTGAACGGCCTTTATGCCATCGGCGAAACCAGCTTCACCGGCCTGCATGGCGCCAACCGCATGGCCAGCAATTCCTTGCTGGAGTGCATCGTCTACGGCCGCGCAGCCAGTCGAGACATTCTGCAGAAGCTGCCCGGCTCCAGACTACCAGACGCCTTGCCTCGCTGGGATGAAAGCCGGGTAACCGACTCCGACGAGGACGTGATCATCTCCCATAACTGGGATGAGTTGCGACGTTTCATGTGGGACTATGTCGGCATAGTGCGCACCACCAAACGTCTGCAGCGGGCCAAGCACCGGGTAGACATGCTGCTGGCAGAAATCCACGAGTTCTACAGTAACTACACGGTTTCCCGGGACCTGCTGGAACTGCGTAATCTGGCGGTGGTGGCCGATCTGATCATCCGCTCGGCCATGCTGCGCCATGAGAGCCGCGGCCTGCATTACACCCTGGACTATCCGGACCTGTTACCCGAAGCCCGGGATACTATTCTGCAGCCGCCCAGCGCTGACGACTGAAGCGCAGCCGCAGCCGCAGCCGCCGCAGCGCATCTTCCGCTGCGGCATCCGCCGGCAGGATTACCGATATCGGCAACAGCCGCCCCGGCTCGCGAAGACGTACCACCGTCAGCAGAGCACTGACATAAGTATCAGCCAGCAGCCGGGCACCTATTTCCGTGCCATCGCGTCGCAATACATGCCAGCCCTGGCTGTCGAACCGCAATGCGGTGACCGAATGCGCATGGCGCAGACTTACCTGCCGTGGCCAGATCCAGAAGCAGTACATCAATAACAGCAAGACGCACAGCGAGGCCGGCAGTGCCGGCAAGGCGCTGCGGTACAAGGCCATGCAGCCAAGCATGGTCATGATGATGAGCAAGCCGCCCAGCCAGCGTGAAGGCTGGCGCTGGAGCAGCAATGAATCAGTTGGGTTGGACACGATCCAGTATCATCCTCACAATGCGTTTGAGATCCGGGTCATCCGGTTCGCCGCGCTGCATGAACCAGCCGAACATATCCTGGTCCTCACACTCAAGCAGCTGCCGGTACCGCGCCTGGTCCTCTTCATCCAGCGATGAGTAGGCCTCCTCCAGAAAGGGCAGCAGCAGAACATCCAGCTCGAGCATGCCGCGCCGGCTATGCCAGTACAATCGCTTTTTTTCCACGTCCGCCGTCATTACCCATCTCCAGTCAGTTGAAACGCCTTCATTGGGCGCATTATAGCCGCTGCCGCATATTAGAGCACTGACAAGCCACAAGCCGGGCCCTATGATGTACAGAATTGATCCACCCAATTCACTCCACCGGAGTCAGCCAGATCATGCATGAGACCAGAGAACTGTCCGCGCTGTTTCCACAACAGCCATCGGACTCCAGCCCAGCCACCGCACTGGCGTTGCTGGAACATGAACACATCCTGGAAGTACAGGGTGTCGATGCGACACGCTTTCTGCAGGGTCAGCTCAGCTGTGATGTTGCCACCCTGCCCTCCGGCGGCCACCTTCTGGGTAGCCGCTGCAATCCCAAGGGACGCATGCAGTCCAGCTTCCGCCTGTTCAAGATCTCAGAGGAGCGCTATCTGCTGGCCATGGATGCAGAGCTGTTGCAGCCACAACAGGCAGACCTGGCCAAGTACGCCGCGTTTTTCAAGGTACAACTCAGCGACAGCACCGACCAATGGGTAAGGCTGGGTCTCTGGGGTAGCCATGTAGACGAAGCGCTTGCAGCCGCAGATATCAGTCGCGAAACGAGCGACCCGGAAGCCGGCCAGGCGATCACCCTCGACGACACCACAGCAGAACTCTGGCTACCAGCCAGCCGTGCCCATGAGATAGCCACGGCACTGACTCAGCAGGCCGAGCCGGTCGCACTGAATGCATGGCAACTGCAACAGATACGTCTGGGCATCGGCCACGTGCACAGCCAGACACGGGAAAGCTTCATACCGCAGATGCTCAACTTGCAGCAGCTGGGCGGCGTCAGCTTTCAGAAAGGTTGCTATACGGGCCAGGAAATCGTCGCGCGGATGCAATATCTGGGCAAACTCAAACGACGCATGTATCGCCTCACTGGCGCCGGCATGGACCTGCCCATACCGGGAACGCCCATCATGAACAGCGTCAATAACCAGGCTGTAGGTGAAGTCGTGGTCGCTGCCAGCACCAATAAAGGCATGGAACTGCTTGCCGTTCTGCAGAACGAAGCCGCACAATTACCTACATTGCACATAGGGAACGGCACTGAGCCACTACAATTGGCTACACTGCCTTATGAAGACAAAATGGCTGCTGATGCAGCTAGCGACTAATCAAGGAAGATGTCATGACGGATCTGGCCCTGCGTATTCAGGAAGAATTGATTCAGGCGATCGACAAAGACCAGCTGGTACTGCCCACCCTTCCCGAAGTTGCCCTGCGCATTCGTGAAGCCGCTGAAGACCCGGATATCAGCATCAGCGAGCTGGCAAAACAGATCAGCACCGATGCCGCGCTGAGCGCGCGCCTGATCAAGGTGGTGAACAGCCCCCTACTGCGATCACGCCAGGAAATCACCGACCTGAACATGGCGGTCAATCGCATGGGCGTGGTTTACACCGCCAACCTGGCAACCGGCCTGGCGATGGCGCAGTTGTTTCAGGCAACCACCGATGTCATTGACCAGAAAATGCGCGAAGTCTGGGCCCGCAGCACCGAGGTGGCAGGCATCAGCCATGTACTGTGCAAGCACTACACCAGGTTGAAATCCGATCAGGCAACGCTCGCTGGCCTGGTACACCAGATCGGCGTATTACCGATTCTCAGCTATGCCGAAGACAACAGTCAGTTGTTGCGCGATCCCGCCAGTCTGGACCAGGTCATCGAGCGAATTCATCCTATTCTCGGCGACCGGATTCTTGCCGCCTGGGACTTTCCCCAACCGTTGCGCCATGTGCCCAGCCAGCATCTGGAGTTCACCCGCAATCCGGGCGCTGCCGATTATGCCGACGTGGTGCAGGTCGCCATGCTGCAGAGCCTGGAAGGCAGCAACCATTCTTTTGCGCAGATGGACTGGGCGGATATCTCCTCCTTCAGTCGGCTCGGGCTGAACCCGGCCGGCGATCAGGATGAGGAAGACCTCTCCGCTGAGATGGAAGCCGCCATGCTGCTGCTTGGCTGAGGTAGAATCGAACGCTCGGCCACCCCGTAGCGCAAGGAGATATCATGCACAGCACCTCCCCTTTCCTGACCCGTCTCGGCATCCAGCTCCCCATTATCCTGGCACCGATGGCCGGTGTTGCCACACCGGAGCTGGCCGCAGCCGTCTGCAATGCCGGCGGGCTCGGCTCGCTGGGTATTGGACCGAGCCCGCTGGAGCAGGCCCGGCAGATGATCGAACAGACCCGCGCACTGACCGACAAGCCGTTCAATATCAATCTGTTCTGCCATGCGCCCGCCCAGCCGGACGCAGCTCGGGAAGCAGCCTGGTTGCAACACCTGACACCGCTGTTCGATGAAATCGGCATGCCGCCACCCAGCACCATCAAGGCCGGCTACCCGAGCGCTGTCGAAAACCATCAGCTATTCGACATGCTGCTGGAACTACGCCCCGCCGTGGTCAGCTTCCATTTCGGCCTACCCGCTGCCGAGCGCATCCAGGCACTGCAGGACGCCGGGATCTGTCTGCTGGCCACCGCCACCAATCTGAAGGAAGCCCGACTGATCGAGCAGGCTGGCATCGACGCCATTATCGCCCAGGGTATCGAAGCCGGCGGGCACCGGGGCATGTTCGACCCGGCAGCCGATGATGAGCAATTGAGTACCGCAGTACTGGTGCGGTTGCTGGTGCAGAATACCCGCCTGCCGGTGATTGCCGCCGGCGGCATCATGGATGGTCAGGGCATTCGCGCCATGCTGGATCTGGGTGCAGCCGCCGTCCAGCTGGGTACCGCCTTCATTCTGTGCCCCGAGTCATCGGCCAATGCCGCCTACCGCCAGGCATTGCAAAGCGAGCGAGCCGCTACCACGCGGTTAACCGCCAGCCTGTCAGGTCGCCCCGCGCGCGGCATGCTCAATCGCCTGATCAGTCATGGCGAGGCTGCTGGCAGCCCGCCACCAGCCGGTTATCCGATCGCCTATGATGCTGCCAAGCAACTGAACGCCGCTGCCAGCCAGCAGGGAAACCATGATTTTGCCGCCCAGTGGGCCGGCCAGGGCGCGCCGCTGGCACGAGCGCTACCGGCGGCCGAGTTGGTACAACGGCTGACCGAGGAGTGGCGCGGCAACTAAAGCCGCACTGTTCAGCGATTGGTCCACTGGGGCGGACGTTTCTGCAGGAATGCATCGATCCCTTCGCGGGTGTCTTCAAGATCGAACAGATCAACGAAGCGCTCGCGCTCTACCGCCAGCAAGCTGTTCAGCGGCTGACTGCGGGCGCCCTCGATCAACTGTTTGCACGCCTTGACGGCCTGCGGGCTCTGCCGGCTGACCTGGGCCGCCAGTCGCAGCGCGGTGGCCAGTGCCTGGCCCTCTTCGACCACTTCCTCGACCAATCCGATACGCTCGGCCTTGACCCCATCGATCCGCTCCCCGCAGAGAATCATCCGCTTGGCCCAGCCCTCACCCACCAGCCAGGCCAGCGCCTGAGTACCACCAGCACAAGGCAACAGGCCGACGCTGGCTTCCGGCAGCGCCAGCTGTACCTGCCGTTCGGCAATGCGGATATCGCAGGCCAACGCACATTCCAGTCCGCCGCCCATGGCATATCCGTTCAGCGCGGCAATGGTCACCCCGGAAAAGTCCCGCAACGCTTCGAATGCCTGACCGAACAACCGCGCCACCAGACGCGCAAGGGCCTTGTCGCCATCGGCGAACATCTTCAGATCAGCGCCCGCGGAAAAGAAACGATCACCCCGACCTATGATCACCAACGCATAGATATCCGGGTCATCACTGAGATGCCCGATCAGCTCATACAAGCCGTGCAGAGTGTCGGTGTCCCAGGTATTGGCGGGTGGATTGTCGATGGTCAGCAGGGCGGTGTGTCCGGCCTTCTGCACCACCAACTTATCAGTGCGCGGAACCAGTGCGGTATAGGGCTGCAGAGCGTGTTCCATGGCGAGCTCCTTGAGAGAACAAAGCTCATATCATTGAACATCCCGCCGGCGGCTTCAACCCGACCGGCGTTCGCCTCTGGAGTTCAGTCGTTCGGCAGCGCAGGAAGCTGCCAATCAATGGGGTCGCGCCCCTGTTCGATCAGATAGGCATTGGCTGCAGAAAAGTGCCCGCAGCCGATAAAACCGCGGTGCGCCGATAGCGGCGAGGGATGCACAGTCTTGAGTATCAGGTGTCGGGCACTCTCGATCTGCGCGCCTTTCTGCTGCGCATAATTGCCCCAGAGCATGAAGACCAGATGCTCGCACTGGGTATTGAGAATGTCGATGATCCGCGAGGTGAAGCGCTCCCAACCGCGCTTCGCGTGTGCGCCGGCCTGTCCCTGCTGCACGGTGAGTACCGCGTTAAGTAGCAAAACCCCCTGTTCGGCCCAATACCGCAGATCGCCATGAGCCGGAATCGGATACCCCAGATCGCGCTGAATTTCCTTGAAGATATTCTGCAGCGAAGGCGGTGTGCGTACGCCCGGCTGCACGGAAAAGCTCAGCCCATGCGCCTGCCCCGGCCCGTGGTAAGGGTCCTGGCCGATGATGACCACTTTGACCTTGTCCAGCGGGGTCGTGTTCAGGGCATTGAAAATCAGCGGTCCCGACGGGTAGATCACCTTACCGGCCGCTTTCTCGGCCAGCAGAAAGTCCCGCAGCTGTTGCATGTAGGGCTGCTCAAGCTCATCACCCAGCGCCTGCTTCCAGTCACCGGTCAACCGCCCCGATAGATCACCCATGCTCATTGGGCAACCGGAACGGTCTGCTCATTACAGCGCACCACGCGCTGACGCTCATCTACCAGCAGACCGGAAAGTCCGTTATGCCGGGTATTGTGCAGAATCAGCACGCCATCAACACATTCCGCCACATGGTTGGGCGTCTTGCTGCGCAACTGGCCCGCCTCTTCCGAACCCACGGTAACCAGACTGAACTCAGCTACCAACAAGCCCTTTTCCTCGCTGACGAAATTCAGATAGCCGTAGAAATGCAGCGTAGCCATGGTCAGGAACAAGGTTCCCAGGGCTGTCAGAATGTAAGGCAGCTTGTTGACTTCCTGCTTCTCGCTCATGCAAAACTCCAGTCAGAGAATATTGGCGTAATCAGCTTCGATACGATCAAGGCTGAGATTGGTCAGAAAACCCGAAAAACACATCCAGGCACTCAGCGCGTTCAAATCAGCAAAAGGCTCCGGCAGGTAACGCGGCGGCACGACAAGCCCCTCTTCCACCAGCTGACCCAGGGTACGCATGTCTTCCAGCGTGGTCTTGCCGCAGAACAGCAAGGGGATCTGCTGCAGCTTGCCTTTGCGTACCGCCAGCTGGATATAGTTGTAGGTCAGAATGAAGCCCTTGAGATAGGCCAGATCCTTGGTGAACGGCAAGCCGTCGCTGCTGGAGCCGCGGAACACACGGCTGGCGTTATTGTAACTTTCCTCGTCGCTGTAGCCTTCGCCGCGATAGAAGCCAAACACATCAAGAAAATCGCCACCGGATTCGGCCAGCTGAATCGCTCGGGTACGATTGGTCAGCTTGCGCAGACGCGAGGGGTAGGAGGCGAAGGTTATGATTTCCATCAGAATCGCCAGTCCTTCCTGGGTTACCGTGGATGACGGCGGGCCTTTGGCCAGGAAGGTACAGATCGGCTGATGCTGACCATTGAGACTGGTCGCCACATGCACCATGCCTTCATGCACCGCGAGTATCTTCAGGTCGCGCTGGTTGAACATGGCATCACTGCGGATCTTGATGTAATCGGCACCGGCGGCGGCATCGGCGACAATGCCATCGGATTCGAAAACACGCACCGTCTGATCATCCGGAAACGCCAGGTCCATCCGCTCCTGCAGAATAGCCACGGCTTCGGGTGCAGCAATGGTCTTCGGCTCACGTCCCAGGTCATTGCCGATATTGCTCAGCGACTCGCTGAGCGTGATGCCCAGGTCGGTGATGGTCGGATCGCCCGCATGGAAGGCGTCGGAGGCGGAACCGTACAACTCCTGCGAGATCCTGCCCATCTCCGGCGTACCACGCCCCTCGAGCATGCGGATGACCATGCGATACTCGCGGCACATCCGGCGCATGATCTGACCGACCGGATTGAAGGTGCCAAGCTGGCGAGTAATATCCCGCTCGATGTCCTGAAACACCTGCAGACGCTCGGCCGGATCAAAGGACAGTGGACGGCGCTTGTAGTAATCAGCACCAATATCAGGAAGTTTGCTGCAGCCATCGCGGAAAAACTGATCGCGGATATTGTCATCCCACTTGATGGCATCCAGCACCCGAATCGGCGCCTGCGCATCAACAATGCGGTCGGACAGACTGCGGATCACCAACTGGTACTGCTCGCTCTGCTTTACCGCCATGATGGTGCTCCCCTATTGTTCCGCTGCTCGCTGCTCGTTGCCGCGCAAGGAAACATTGATCTGCCTGACTTGTGGAGTGGCCGGAAAGCCAAACGATCAAACGATCAAACGATCAAACCTCAGGCCGCATATGCGGAAACAGAATCACATCGCGAATCGACGGCGAGTCGGTCAGCAGCATTACCAGACGATCAATACCGATACCTTCGCCAGCGGTGGGCGGCATGCCGTATTCCAGGGCGCGGACGAAATCGGCGTCGAAATGCATGGCCTCGTCATCGCCGGCATCCTTGTCAGCAACCTGAGCATGGAAACGCTCAGCCTGGTCTTCCGCATCGTTCAACTCGGAATAGGCGTTGGCAATCTCGCGGCCACCGATGAACAGCTCGAAACGGTCGGTCACGTTCGGATCTTCATCGTTGCGACGCGCCAGCGGCGACACCTCGAAGGGATAGCGAGTAATGAAGGTCGGCTGCTCCAGAAGGTGCTCGACCAACTCCTCGAAGATCATCACCTGCAGTTTGCCCAGGCCTTCATGACCAAGCAGCTTGGCACCGGCTTTTTTCGCGATGGCGCGGGCTTTTTCCACATCCTGCAGATCTTCGGCAGTGATATCCGGGCTGTACTTCAGAATCGAATCGAACAACGACAGTCGGATAAAGGGCTCACCGAAATGGAAGACCTTGTCACCATAGGGCACGTCGCTGCTGCCGAGCACTGCCACGGCCAACTCGCGGAACAGCTCCTCGGTCAGATCCATGTTGTCTTCGTAGTCAGCATAGGCCTGGTAGAACTCGAGCATGGTGAACTCGGGGTTGTGCCGGGTAGAAACGCCTTCGTTACGGAAGTTGCGGTTGATCTCGAAGACCTTCTCGAAGCCGCCCACCACCAGCCGCTTGAGGTAGAGCTCAGGCGCAATCCGCAGGAACATCGGCAGATCCAGCGCGTTGTGATGGGTCTCGAAGGGTTTGGCCGCTGCGCCACCGGGGATGGTCTGCAGCATGGGCGTTTCCACTTCCAGGAAATCACGCTCAGCCAGAAACTTGCGAATATGCGAGATGACCTTAGAACGCACCAGGAAGGTGTCCCGGGTCTCTTCGTTGACCATCAGATCAACGTAGCGCTGACGATAGCGCTGCTCGGTATCGGTCAGACCGTGATGCTTATCGGGCAAGGGGCGCAGTGACTTGGTCAGCAGCTTGACTGCTGTCATGTGCACGTATAGATCACCCTTGCCGGAGCGTGCCAGCGTACCCTCGGCAGCAATGATATCGCCCAGGTCCCAGCTCTTGATCTCAGCCAACGACTCCGCCGGCAGCCCCTTACGATCGACATACACCTGGATTCGCCCGCTCATATCCTGAAGTACCATGAACGCGCCGCGGTCGAGCATGATACGGCCTGCCACCTTGACCGGGATCGCGGCTTCGGCCAGCTCTTCCTTGTTGCTGTCGGCATACTTTTTCTGCAAGTCGCCCGCCAGACTGTCACGGCGGAAATCGTTCGGGAAAACCTTGCCCTTGGCACGCTCTGCAGCAAGTTTTTCCTTGCGCAGGGCGATCAGGCTGTTCTCTTCCTCTTGCAGTGCATGCTCATTCAGCGGTTGTTCGCTCATTTCAATGTCCTGGGTAAATCAATTCGATAGTCGTGCCGCCTTGGCGGTTGGTCCAGAGGCTGAATTACAGCCCCTGCTTCAGACTGGCTTCAAGAAACTCGTTGATGTCGCCATCCAGCACCCCATCACAGTCACTTTCCTCGATGCCGGTACGCAGATCCTTGATCCGTGACTGGTCGAGTACATAGGACCGGATCTGGTGCCCCCAGCCAATGTCAGACTTGCTGTCTTCCTGGGCTTGAGATGCAGCCGAACGTTTCTGCATTTCCAGCTCGTACAACTTGGCCCGCAGCATCTTCATCGCGGTGTCCTTGTTGGCGTGCTGTGAGCGTTCGTTCTGGCAACTCACCACGGTGTTGGTCGGAATGTGGGTAATACGTACCGCCGAGTCAGTGGTGTTTACGTGCTGACCACCGGCACCGGATGAACGATAAGTATCGATGCGCAGATCTGACGGATTAATGTCGATCTCGATGTTGTCATCAATTTCCGGCGAAACAAACACCGCGGTGAACGAGGTATGACGGCGGTTGCCGGAGTCATAAGGACTCTTGCGCACCAACCGGTGTACGCCGATTTCGGTACGCAGCCAGCCGTAGGCGTAAGAGCCCTTGATGTGGATGGTCGCACCTTTGATGCCGGCAACTTCGCCCGCCGTCAGCTCCATGATGGTGGCTTCAAAACCGTTATGATCAGCCCAGCGCAGATACATGCGCAGCAGCATGTTGGCCCAGTCCTGAGCTTCGGTACCGCCAGAGCCAGACTGAATATCCAGGTAGGCGTTGTTCTCATCCATCTCACCGCTGAACATGCGGCGGAACTCCAGCGCTTCGAGACGCGTCTGCAGTTGCGCAAGTTCACTGACAACATCCGCGACGGCGCTTTCGTCGTCTTCCTCGACAGCCATCTCCAGCAGCTCGGTGGCATCACCCAGCCCGGTGTGCATGTCATCCAGGGTTTCCACGATCTGTGCCAGCGAGGCACGCTCGCGGCCCAGATTCTGCGCGCGCTCGGGCTCGTTCCAGACGCTCGGGTCTTCCAGCTCGCGTTCTACTTCGGTGAGACGTTCACGTTTTTGATCGTAGTCAAAGATACCCCCTGATGGTCTCGGAGCGGCCACGCAGGTCTTTGATGGTATTCAGAATCGGATTGATTTCCATGGTGACAAATCCCGTCAGGAAAAAGGGGGCATTGTAGCGGAAATCGCGGCCCCCGTGCAGTGACTGCGTCGCGAATTGAAACCGCGCGGCCCATGCCCCAACCATAGGCGCAGGCAAGGTGCAGCTTTTTTTCAGCAGGCTTGCAGATGTCTTACCAGCAACTGCAGACTTTGCCGGCCACGGTACTCGTTGATATCCATACTATAGGCCAGACGTACCTGACGGATGCTCGGGTTCGGCCAGACCTGTGGATCGATGTTGAAGGCGATGGCGTCCAGGACCTCACTTCCACCTTGAGGCTGCAACACCATCTTCAGATGCTTCTCTCCGACCAGACGCTGCTGGATCAGGTTGAATTCACCGTGGAATCCCGGTTCAGGGAAATGCTGTCCCCAGGGACCCGCTTCGCGCAGATGCGCGGCCATCTGCAGATTGAATTCATCCACGGCAAGCTCACCATCGGACAACAGACGCCCAGTCAGATCCTCGGCCGTCAGCTGGCGACGCACCTCGCGATCAAAGGCTGCACGAAAGTCCTCCAGATGCGCGGCCGGCAATGAAAGCCCCGCCGCCATGGCGTGCCCACCGAACTTGCTGATCAAACCCGGATTGCCCGCCGCCACCGCATCCAGCGCATCGCGGATATGCAGACCACTGACCGACCTGGCGGAGCCCTTGACCTCGCCGTTTCCGGCATCAGCAAAGGCAATCACCGGGCGGTGATAGCGGTCCTTGAGCCGCGAGGCAAGAATACCGATCACTCCCTGATGCCATTCTGCATCGAACAGGCAAAGACCGAACGGCATGTCAGCTTCCTGCAGGTCCGCCGCATCGAGCATCGCCAGAGCCTGCTTCTGCATATCCTGCTCGATACTCTTGCGATCGCGATTGAGGCTATCCAGTTCCTGCGCCATATCCCGCGCCAGCTGCTCATCGTCGGTCATCAAGCACTCGATACCCAGGCTGATGTCATCCAGTCGTCCGGCCGCATTCAGCCGCGGCCCGACGATAAACCCCAGATCGGTGGAGACCAGGCGTTCTGCAGGACGCCGGGCAACTTCCAGCAGCGCACGAATGCCCGGCCGGCAGCGTCCGGCACGGATACGTGCCAGCCCCTGATGCACCAGAATGCGATTATTGGCATCCAGCGGCACCACATCGGCCACTGTGCCCAAAGCAACCAGGTCCAGCAGTTCGGCCAGATTCGGTTCCGGGCGCTGCGGATTGAACCAGCCGTTGTCCCGCAGCTCGGCGCGCAACGCCATCAACACATAGAAGATCACCCCGACGCCGGCAATCGCCTTGCTGGGGAACGCGCAGCCGGGCTGACTGGGATTGACGATGGCATCGGCAGCCGGCAGCTGCTCGGCGGGCAGGTGATGATCGGTGACCACGACCTTGAGTCCCGCCGCCTTGGCAGCCGCCACACCCTCGATACTGGAAATACCGTTGTCCACGGTAACCAGTACATCCGGCTGACTCTCCAGCGCCACGGCGACAATTTCCGGGGTCAGACCGTAGCCGTATTCAAACCGGTTGGGCACCAGATAGTCGACTCGGGCAGCGCCCAAAGCGCGCAATCCGAGCACCGCGACACTGCTGGCGGTGGCACCATCACAGTCGAAATCACCGACCACCAGGATGGATTGGCGCTGCTCCAGCGCCCCGCGCAGCACCGCCACCGCCTGCTCCATGCCTTTGAACAGCTTCCAGGGCAACAGCGCCTTCAGACTCTTATCCAGTTCGGCGGCCGAACGAACCCCTCGCGCGGCATACAGACGGGTCAACAGAGGTGGCAAATCACCCAGATCAGGCAGCTCGGCAGGAACAACGCGGGACTCGATACGCATGCTGTTCAGCGCTCCCCCATCAACCACTCGAGCACGAACTCGTGCTGAGTATTGGCGTCACTGACATAGAGCACACCATCGGAAATCATCACGCTCCACTCGATGGTCCGCCCCAGCTCGCTGGCCAGCGCATCCAACGGCTCCTGGGCCAGTACAGCGATGCTCACATTCTTCAGGTTGGCCACGGCCGGGACAATCTTGCTCGCCCACACGCGCGTGCTGCCATAGGCCAGCAATGACACCCGCTCGGCACGCCGCGAACACCAGGTCAGGCGATCGGCATCCGGTTGGCCAACCTCGATCCAGTGCTCAATGCGGTCATCCAGGCTCTTGTGCCACAGTGCCGGCTCATCCACTTCCGACAAACCACGCCCGAACGCCAACCGCTCCTGATACCAGAGCGCATAGGCAAGGATGCGCGAGGCCAGCCGCTGGCCGGTCTCCGAGGGGTGCCGCGCCACCGTGATACGCAGATCTTCATAGACGTTGCGGTCAGTGTCGGTGATATTGAGGTGGACTTTGCAGGGGATGGACTGGAGCGCCATGGGGCCGGGTATTCCTGAATCTGAGGGGCCGGCAGTGTAGCGCAAATCGCCTGCCGACGCTCATCGCCACTGCCCTGGCGATCGAACGGCCCCCACCCGCAAGCGAGGCCCGATCTTGATGTGGCCCCGGCAATAGCGCCGGGGCACAGCATGTCTATGCTGTCAGTTCCTCCAACGGCCCAAAGAACTCATACCGTTGATTTTCCGCCGGGATACCCAGCTCGTTCAGCAGCTTCTGGCAGTTCTGCATAAAGGGCTTGGGACCGAGGAAATAGACATCCACATCCGCACTGTCGGGCAGCATGGCGCTGAGTTTCTGCTGATCGAAGAAGCCGGTGCCATGGGCCTGGTCATCCTCCAGCGGATCACTGTAGACATAGTTGACCGTCAGGTTGTCATGCTGCTGCGCGAGCGCGTCGACATGCGCGCGGAAGGCATGGGTACGACTATTAAGGGCGCCATGCAAAAAGTGCACCTGACGACCGCTTTCCAGCGCTGGCTGCAGCATACTGATGGCCGGGGTGATACCCACACCACCGGTCAGCAACACCAATGGCCGCTGCTGCTGGTTGAGCACGAAACTGCCGCTGGGAGCAGTCAGATTCAGCTCGTCACCGACCTGCACCTGGTCATGGAGAAAGTTGGAAACCTCCCCTTCTGCTTCGCGTTTGACGCTGATCCGATAATGACCAAGACCGGGACGGTCGGACAGCGAGTAGTTGCGGCGCAGGCTTCTGCCGTCGATATCCACCACGACGCAGGTGAACTGGCCGGGCGTGAACTCAGCCAGCGTACCGCCGTCGCTGGGTACCAGGTAGAAGGAGGTGATGACCTCGCTCTCGACTTCCTTGCGCTGGACAACAAAGCGCCGCTCACCGCGCCAGCCACCGGTTTTCTGCTCGTTCTGCCGGTAGCGTTCTTCTTCGGCGCCGATCAGGATATCGGCCAACTGACCGTAGGCCTCGCCCCAGGCGGCCAGAACCTCTTCACTGGCAGCATCGCCAAGCACTTCCTTGATGGCAGCCAGCAAACACTCGCCGACAATCGGATAATGCTCCGGCTGAATATTCAGCGACACGTGCTTCTGTACGATCAAGGAAACTGCATCGCCCAGCAGCTCCAGCCGGTCCAGGTTACCCGCATAGGCGACCACGGCATTGGCCAATGCCTGCGGCTGGGTACCCTGGCGTTGGTGCGCTTCGTTGAAGTAGGCCTTCACCGCTGGGTAGCGCTCGAACATCAGTGGATAGAAGACCGTGGTGATGGTGCCGGCATGCTCACGTACCGCCGGCAGGGTCGCGGCAATGATGTCTTTACTGTTCTGGGATAGCATTTTTGCTCTCTTGTTGGAAATTGACTCAAATCAAGGCACCTGACCCTGAGCATGTATCGTGCCAGCGCAGATAATCGCCGCGATCCCTGGACTATCACGCGATCTGTGTAAAAATAACAACATCGCAACCGATGTATAAAACACAATCAGACTGTATATATGACAACACCCACACATTATCCGCTGCTCGGCGTGATCACCGATCTGGCTCAGGAACTGGCCCCGGCTGAACGCTTCCAGCAACTGTTGACGACCATCCGCCAGTTGCTACCTTGCGATGCAGCGGCACTCCTGCAACTGCGCGGCAGCGAGTTGATTCCATTGGCAGTGGACGGACTGAGCACCGACACCCTGGGCCGTCATTTCGTCACCGATGACCACCCGCGGCTGGCCAAGATTCTGCTCAGCCACGAACCGGTGCGTTTTGCGGCAGACTCACCGCTGCCAGATCCTTATGACGGATTATTGAAAAGTGTTGAAGGCGATCTGCATGTGCATGACTGCCTGGGCATAGCACTTTATCTGCATGGCGTTCCCTGGGGCGTGCTGACACTGGACGCGCTCAATGCCAACGCCTTCGACCAGATCGACCCGGGTGAGCTGCGCTATCTGGCGCGGTTGAGTGAGGCGGTGATTCGGGTCACCGAACTGACCACTCAGCTGCAGAGCCGCACCGAGCATCATCAAGCCACGACCCAGGCGCTGATCGCCGATGGGCAACAGGAATTGATCGGCCGCAGCCGAGCCATGCAGCAACTGCAGCAGGAGATCGCGATGGTCGCCCACTCCGACCTGGCCGTGCTGATCACCGGCGAAACCGGGGTCGGCAAGGAACTGGTGGCCAGAGGCGTGCATGCCCGATCGAATCGAGCCCGGGCGCCGCTGATCTATCTCAACTGCGCGGCGCTCCCGGAAAGCCTGGTTGAAAGCGAGCTGTTCGGCCATACCCGCGGCGCGTTCTCAGGTGCGGTGCAAAGCCGTGTCGGCAAGTTCGAGCTGGCCCACGGCGGCACGCTGTTTCTCGATGAAGTGGGCGAGTTGCCGCTGACGGTCCAGCCCAAGTTGCTGCGCGCACTGCAAAGCGGCGAGGTGCAGCGCCTCGGCAGCGACAACCATCATCAGGTGGACGTACGCATCATCGCCGCCAGCAACCGTGATCTGCACCGGGAAGTGGCGGAAGGACGCTTTCGTGCCGACCTCTATCATCGCCTCGGGGTCTATCCCATCGCCGTACCCAGTCTGCGCGAGCGGCACAAGGATGTATTGTTGCTGGCGGGGCATTTTCTCGAACAGAATAGACGCCGTATCGGCCTGCGTGGCCTGCGGCTGGATGCTACCGCTCGCGAAGCATTGCTGGCCTATTCCTGGCCGGGTAACGTGCGCGAGCTTGAGCATATGATCAGTCGCGCCGTCCTCAAGGCCCAGGCCGGCCAGGATGGCAACCGTCGGCTGTTGACCATCACAGCTGAGCTATTGGAGCTGAACAGCCCATCAACGGATATCGCACATCGGACTGGCGTGCCCGCCGCCGCTATCCCCCCGACACCGACCGGGCTGACCCTGCGCGAAGCCACCGAAGCGTTTCAGGTGCAACTGATCCGCCAAGTACTGGAAAACCATGCCCATAACCAGAGCCGCGCCGCCGAGGCCCTGGGCGTGGACCGCGGCAACTTTTCCCGACTGGTGAAACGCCTGGGGGTTTGAAACCATGGCCTGGCGTTAGGCTTCAAGGGTCGCGCGTGTGATCCACGCCCTCGAGAAAATGCGGCAGTACATTGAGGATAAACAGCATCAGCAGCGTAGCAAATACTGCGGTGGCCTCAAGGCCGAGACCAACACAGACGCCGACGGCCGCAGTCATCCAGACTCCGGCTGCGGTAGTCAGCCCCTTGACTGAGCTCATGTTGTCGCCCTTGATGATGGTACCCACGCCGAGAAAACCGATACCGGCCACAATCCCCTGCACCACCCGGCTCATGGCGTCATCGCCAGCCCCCACCAATTCGGAGCCCAGCACAAACAGCGCCGCCCCCGTGCACACCAGCATATGCGTGCGTATGCCGGCGGCCTTGCCGTGGGTTTCGCGTTCATAGCCGAGCAGACCGCCGAGCACAGCAGCCAGCAACAGACGCAGGCAGACACGGGTGGCCTGCTCGACATCAGTCAGGTCGGAAAACTCGTTGACCAGAGTGGTCAGAATGATATCGGAAACATCCATTGCCCTGCTCTTGCCTCGTCAGCTGTACGCTTGCAGCATAGCATTCAGATTGCTTCTCACCCGCTCCCCGGCTGGCGCAGGATTTGTCGGTGCAGCAAGCGGCCCCAGGTTGATCCGGGCGCGACCCGCCAGACCTGATGGTGCAATTGCGCCATGGCCTGGGCATCCTGTGCCAACAAACTCTGTTCGGTACGATCAAGGCTCTCCGGCCCCTGCTCCAGACAGCGCTGGCACAGCATGTCCAGACGTTGACGCCGCAGCCCCGGCGCAGCAGTGCGTCCCAGCGATACCTGCAGCGCGTTGTGCCCGGGATGGATGATCGACTCGCAGAAGCCAGGCTGCCGCTTCCCAGCCAATGGACTGCATGCCATGTCTTCAAGCAGCTTCGAACCGAAAGCTTCTTCGCCCGTCATCAGCCAACCGCGGCGCCTCAGGCTCTGCCCCAATTGCACGCGACTGAGTATCACGGAAATCGGCGCGGCAAAAATCAACGGCAGCGCGACCGGCAACGACCAATAGAAAAACATCGGCTTGAGCCACAGTGCGAACAACGCCCAGGCCAACCCCAGAAGCGAGCCGGGGGCCTGATAGATGAATGCCTCAAGCCAGCCAGTTTCGCTGGTTCGGTTCTGCCCTGCCCAGCGCAGATTCACGTTGGACAGGGCCTCGGCGACATACCGAGAATGAGACAACATGCGGATCGGTGCCAGCAAGGCCGACACGACAATCTCCAGAAACACACTGCCGAGCAGCCGGAAGAATCCGCCAAAGGCGCGCACCCGCTGCGTCAGCGCGGCGTCCGCCAGACCGAGAAACTTGGGCAGAAACAGCAGACCAAAGGTGCAGATCACCAGGGTTGCAGCCCGATAAGGCTGCCACTGCGGCCACAGCGGAAACAATTGATACGGGTCGGGGAAATAGTTGATCGGCCACAACACCAAGCGGGTGGTGGCAATGGTGGTCAGTACCAGAAAGGCCAGCCACAGGGGTGAGGCGAGATAGGACATGATGCCGTTGAGAAAGGCCATGCGATGGGCAAATTTCAGTTTGCGGCTACCCAGCATCAACCACAGGTGCTGCATGTTGCCCTTGACCCAGCGTTGGTCCCGGGTCAGCTCGTCCACCAGCGACGGGGGTGATTCTTCCCAACTGTCCTGCAAGCCCGGCTCCAGCCAGACTTCGTATCCGGCACGCCCGAGATAGGCCGCCTCGACAAAATCATGACTCATGATGGGGCCGCAGAACAGACCCCAGCCTGGCAGTTTGCGCAGACCGCAATGAGCCATGAAGGGTTTGACCCGCAGAATGGCATTGTGGCCCCAGAATGCCGCTTCGCCGAGCTGCACCGCCGCCAGCCCCGTAGTGAACAAGGGACCGTAAAGCTGACTGGAAAACTGCTGAACCCGAGCAAACAGTGAACGGCCATTGAGCAGCTCGGGGCTGGTCTGCAGAATGCCGACCGCCGGATGACACTGCATCAGCTGAACCATCTTCACCAGCGTCTCGCCACCCATGAGGCTGTCCGCGTCCAGCACCACCATGTAGTCGTAAGCACGACCCCAGCGGCGCAGAAAGTCGCCGACATTACCACTTTTGTAATTCAGGTTGAGTTTGCGGCGCCGATAAAACAGGTGCCTTTCCGCGCCCAACTCCTTCACCAGTTGCGCCCAGGCGGCCTGCTCCTGCAGCCATACATCCGGGTCACGACTGTCGGACAGAATGAAGAAGTCGAAGTGTTCCAGTTGACCGGTACGCTCGAGGCTGCGATAGACAGCGCTCAGCCCGCTCAGGCTGCGTTCCACTGATTCGTGATAGATCGGCATGAGAATGGCAGTACGGGCCAGCGGTGTCGCACTCAGGGTAGCCGCATCCTGCTGGCGTAGCAGCGAATGCCGGTCGCCACCCAGGCGCCGCAATACAAACCCGGCGACGGCAATCCAGAAACCGAAGGATATCCAGGCAAACAGAATGGCGAACAGCACCAACATGCCGATTTCAACGCCGTTGCCGCCGTGGTAAGGCAGGATCGACAACATGAACCAGCTGGCCAGCAGCGTTTGCCCCAGGACCAATATCAACAGGTAGCTACGCCGTAGCAATGCAACCACCCACCAGCGGCCACGCCCACTGGCATTATCGACAATCTGAGTTTGTGCGGCTTTTGGCTTCATTAATAGTCCCCGTAGCCGATACTGCCCCGTCGCAAGGGCGGAGCCACTGGCGCGGTCGGATTGTGGCGGCCCGTAGTCGCCCCACGATCGGCAGAAGCCAGTTCACCACTGTCCTGCAGGTGCTGCATACAGGCGCCAAACAGATCAGCAGAGCCTTCTGCAACGCTGTCGGCCATGGCCTGCAGCGCAGCACGCTCAAGGTCTGGCGTCAGCTCCTGGCCTGCCCAACGCAACCAGGCAAGCACACGGCGCAATGCGACTTCAGAAACGGTTGCGCGCATGCTGTCTCCTGTGACTAATTGATGACATTCAATACATCGCTGCCCGGCGCGAGCTGATAGGTCCAGGTTTCGCTCAAGGCCTCTTCGCCTTCAAGCAAAAATGCGCGAACCGACAAGGGTCGATCGGGCGCCGGCCGCACCAGCATGGATAGCCGCCAGCGTTCGAGGGCGGGCACGTATTCGACGAAATGCTCGATCAGTTCACCGTCCTCCAGCGCAGTCACCTTCCCCGTCACGGGTGCATCCGCCTGACGCTCGCTCAATGGTCCGCCGGCGAAATCGACAATTACCCGCACCGCGCCATCGGCATCACCACCACCGATGCGCTTACCGTCTCCCAGAAAGCTGTCCACTGCCTGCGCCATCGGGCTGCCCGCCAGATCCGCCGCACCGAAATGAGCGGTATAGGAGAAGCTGTGGGGACCTGGCGCCTGCAGCTTGGAGTCAGGCGTCCAGAACGCCACAATGTTGTCGTTGGTTTCATCCGGTGTCGGCAATTGGGTGAGTACCACGTGGCCCTTGCCCCAGTCGCCCTCCGGCTCGATCCAGGCACTGGGCCGCGTGCCGTACCCCGCCTCGGCATCCATGTAACTGCGAAAGTCGGTATCGCGCTGCATCAGACCGAAGCCCCGCAGCTCCTCGGTGGAGAAGTAATCCATGGTCAGCGAGGCCGGATTGTTCAATGGGCGCCACAGCCATTCGTTGCTGGCGCCGTCATGCACCAGCAGCCCGTCACTGTCATGCACTTCCGGACGCCATTCGCCATCCGGGCGCAACGTGTTCTCGCCGTAATAGAACATGCTGGTCAGCGGTGCTATCCCGGCCAGTTCGATCGTCTGTCGGGGAAATAGCACCGATTTGACCTGCATGCTGGTTTCATCACCCGGCGTAACAGTGAACTGATAGGCACCGGCCAGGCTCTTGCCATCGAGCAGACCGTAGAAAGTCAGGCTCTTGGCGTCCGCGCGGGGTTTTTCCAGCCAGAATTCGGTGAAGTCCGGAAACTCCTCGCCGCTGGGCAGTCCGGTATTCACTGCCAGACCCCGTCCAGATAAACCGAAGTTGTTATGCCGACCCACCGCACGGTAATAACTGGCACCAGCAAAAACCAGGAACTGGTTGTGGATATCCGGCGCATCGAACGGAAAGGTCAGCTTGAAACCGGCAAACCCCAGATCCGCAGGCATCAACTTCTCGATTTCACTGTTGGGGTAACTGAACTGTGTCTTGTCAAAGGCCAGCGGCTCGGCCTCGCCATTCTCGATGATGTTGATACCCACCGCATGCTGGTAGAACAGGCCCGGCGGTATCAGCATGACACTGAAGGGTCCGTCATCTTCCTGCCACAGGCTGCTTTCAGGCTTGAAGCGGATGCCCTGATAATCTTGATAGCTCAATTCCTGGAGAAATCGGGGAACCTGTTGCGGCGCCTTCCAAGCGCTGCTCGCCAACGTCTCGGCTTTGTCGATAACGGTCTGAAATTGAAACTCTTCTGCTCCGACAGCCAACGGCATTACCCAGAGAAGTGAGCACACCAAACGTCTCAATCCCATTGTCATCCTGCAACCTCCGTAACCGGTGAATGGTATAAAACCGCTGCGTTTCGGCACTGAGGGTTAGGTCGCCAACCGCCGAGACAGTTCCCTTCACAGCACGCTGTAAGCAACCAGCCCGCTGACACCCAGGGTAAAGGCGTAGCCCAGCAACACCAGGACACCATCATGGGCAATCATCGACAGTCCGAAAAAGGTCAATGCCACGCCGGCGCTACTGGCAGCGAAAGGCACCGGCTCCAGCAGTGGCAAAGTCACTGCCAGCACCAGGCAGACCAGTGCAATCGGCCAGCTGCCAGGGCCATCGACCAACAGGCTCAACCTGTTTTTCACCTTACGATCAATAAAACTCGCCGGGCGCCGCAGCCATTGCGTAGCCCTGGCCAGGCTCTGTTGTTTGATCTTGCGTCGGAGTATCCAGTCCGGCAGCCAGATACGTTTTTTGCGTACCAGCATTTGCATCGAAAGCAGAAAGGTCACAACGCCCATGGTCGACGGAAGACCGGGTATCCCGCTCAGCGGGGATAACAGAATCACCCCGACCAGCAGCAATACCGGGCCGAATGACCGCGTTCCGATGGTATCCATGAGCATACCCAGGGAAACATGCTCCTCACCCTCCCCGGCTTCATCCATGCAATCAAGCAGCGCCTCCAGACTGCTCAGTTTCTGGTTCATGCATTGTCCTCCGCAGCACTCAGCTGCATCTTCTGGTTCAGCTGCCGATACCAGCGCAAGCCGATCCAGGCCGATGCGGCGATATACGGCAAGCCACCGAGAACCCACATGATCAACCCGGCGAGCTGCTGGTCCTGCAGATCCCGGGCATCGCCGTAGAACGGCGCATGAGCGAAGGTCAATATCGCGCCGAGAATCCCGGTGTGCATCAAGGTAAACAGCAAGGCAAGCAGCGCCCATGGACCGCCCGAATGCCGGCTCTGCAGCACCGACCACCAGAACAGCCCGGCGGAAACAATGAACATCATGTGCTCCACCGCATGCCACCAGGGATTATCCAGCGCCAGAATGTAGAAATGCGGGGTGTGCCAGAACCACAGGATCAGGCCATGTAACCAGGCCATTGCCATCGGCCAGGACGCCAGCTTCAATAACCAGCGGTACAGCAGCAATACCATGCGACCGCCACTGCGGATCATCTGCGCCAGCGGTTGGGCCAGTACCCACAGCGGGGCGATTACTACCATGAACAGCATATGCTGGGTCATGTGGGCCGAGGCGCTGGTCTCGGCCCACTCATCCAGCGGGCCGGCAATGGCAAACAGGCACAGCCCCGAGCCCAGATGAAAACACAGCGATCGCCACCAGCCGGTCGGGCGTCGAAACTGGCCGATCAGAAACAACAGCCAGAACACCAGCAGCATACCGACGCTCAACAATGCGCTGATCAGATCCGCCCCAGCGCTGTTGAGAGGGCTGTGCGCCAGCGCCGCCGGACTGAGCAGCCCGGCAGTCAGTCCGGCAACCATCGCTCTGGAGGTCATACGCATGGCGGCAGGAACCATGTAGGCATTGCCAGCACCAGGGTGGCGAAGGCCGACAGCAGATAGAGCGCGGCCGAGGTGCGCGCAATGAAACGCCGGTTAGGCTGGGTGGCATCCGGGGTGGCGCGGGCACAGCGCCAGGCCGCCATGCCCAGCAGCACGGTCACCAACAGCGTGGAAAACCAGAGCAGTGCATTGATCCAGGTCAGCGCGCCCTGCGCAGGATCCGGCGCCGCCACCTTGCAGGCCACCGAGAGACCGCCATAGAGCACCACGAACCAGATGGCCCAAACCGTCAGCCCCATGAACAGATGCATTGGATGCGAAGGCGAGAATGTCATGTGCGCTCCTTACCAAGCCATCGGCAACAGGATGAAGGCGGCAAAGCTGAGCCAGAAAACACCCAGCGTATAACTCCAGAAGGGTTGCAGCACCATCGGCTCGTAGGGCAGCTGCGCAGCGACATAACCATAGCGCACGCGCACCGCCTGCATCGCCGTCACCACTGCAGCCACTGCACCGTGAAATAGCAGATAGCCGAGCATCACCACCAGTACCGCATCATGTGCAGAGCTCGTCGGTGAAAGGTCCGCAGTCAATGCCAGCCAGGTCAGCAGCGCCAGATGCAGCAACCCCAGCACCGCCACCAGCCAAAGTCCACCAGCCAGCCGGGCAGTCACGCCTCGGCGCAACCGGCGCACCAGACCGTGGTACAGCAGCACCCCACCACTTAACAGCACACCGCTGGCCAGTAACGGCATCAGCGCCAACGGTCCCTGATCCGGCGCCTGCCATTGCGGCGCAGCGGTCCACAGATAGAACCAGCCAAACAGCAACGAGGCGTAGAGCGAGCCGTTGGCCATCAAGGTCACCAGCATGCCCCAACGCCCCGGCCCATCGAAGGTTCGCGAATGCAGTGGTGGATTAACCGGATCATCTTCACGTACCGGCGCCGATTGTGGATGTGCGCCATTGACCCAACTCCAACGCAGCATGATGACGGCAGCAACCAACGCCGAGCCGAGGGCCAGCCAGTAGAATTTGGTCAGCAGACTCAGACAGACCACCGCCAGTACCACCCCTGCCTGTAGCGGAATCCAGGAGTTGGTCGGCAGATGAATGACTTCGCGCACACGGCCAGTAACTGCATCCGAGCCCCAGGTTTCCCGCCGTTCATGGCGAATGCAGGCCATGGCATGCTTACCCTCTTCTATCTCGAATGGCAGTTGCGGGTTGTGCCACAAAGGGTGGCGACTGCGGATCTCCGGCAAGCTGATGAAGTTATAGGTGGTTACCGGCATGGCGACCGCCCACTCCAGCGTGTCCGCGCCCCAAGGGTTTCGCGGCGCAACACGACCGAAGCGGAAATGCAGGAAGATATCCAGCAGGAACATGGCAATACCGATCGCCATCACAAAACCACCGATGGATGACAGCAGATTGAGCCAGTCCCAGCCCAGGCCTGCTTCATAGGTATACACCCGGCGCGGCATGCCCAGCAGTCCGGTCAGGTGCATCAGCAGAAAGGTCATGTTGAAGCCGATAAATACCAGCCAGAAAGCCCAGCGCCCCAGCAATTCCGACGGCATGCGGCCGGATACGTGGGGCATCCAGTAATACAGGCCGGCGATCAGCGGAAACAACATGCCGCCGACCAGCACGTAATGCATGTGCGCCACCACGAAATGGGTGTCATGCACCTGCCAGTTGAACGGCACCAGCGCCAGCATCACCCCGGTCAGGCCGCCCGCCACGAAGATGATCAGAAAGCCGAGAATCCACAGCATCGGCAGATTCCATACCACTCGCCCGGTCCACAGAGTAGCCAGCCACGCAAATACCTGAATCGCCGTGGGAATTGCCACCAGCATACTGGCCATGGAGAAGAATGCCTGCGCCAGCTGCGGAATACCCACGGTGAACATGTGGTGTACCCAGAGCCCGAAGCTGATGAACCCCATGACCAGGACCGCCAACACTATCCAGCGGTAACCGACAATCGGCCGACGGGAAAATACCGGAATCAGGGTCGAAACGATACCGGCCGCCGGCAGAAAGATAATGTAGACCTCGGGATGGCCGAACAACCAGAACAGGTGTTGCCACAACAGCGGATCACCACCACCGGCCACACCGAAGAACACCAGGCCGGCAGCCCGTTCCAGCTCCAGCAGAATACTGCCGAGAATCAGCGGCGGAAAACCGAAGACGATCATCAGCGCCATCGCCAGTATGTACCAGCAGAAGATCGGCATCTGCCGCAGGCTCATACCATTGCTGCGGGTGCGCAGAATGGAAATGATCAGCTCGATTGCCCCGGTCATCGAGCTGATCTCGACAAAGGTGATGCCCAGCAACCAGAAATCCGACCCCGGACCCGGCGAGAAGGTGCTGCTGCTCAATGGCGTATACATGAACCAGCCCGAGTCCGGCGCCATGCTCAGTGCCAAGCTCGACAGGATAATCAACCCGCCGAACAGGTAACAGAAGTAACCCATGGCACCGAGCCGCGGGAACGCCAGATCGCGGGCGCCGACCATCTTCGGAATGAGGTACATCGCCACCCCTTCCAGAATCGGAATGGCGAACAGGAACATCATCAGGGTGCCATGCATGGTGAACAGCTGGCTGTACAACTCAGGCCCGACAATGTCCTGCTCCGGCAGCGCCAACTGAGTACGCATGAGCATGGCCAGCACACCACCGACCAGGAAGAAGAACAGCCCGGTGACGATGAATCGAAGCCCCACTGAAGTGTGGTTCACCGCCGCCAACTGGCCAATGCCCGGCAGATTGGCCCAGACCCGCTCGAAGTCTTCATGCAGCTTGGCGTTATGTTTCTGCTGTTCACTCATCAGCCGTCGCTCCTTCCAGCCAGGCGTCAAAATCGCTAGGTGCATGGGCCCGTACGGTGAATTTCATATGTGCATGACCGGTACCGCAGAATTCAGCACACTGGCCGTAGTACAGGCCCGGTTCATCCGCCTGCAGGCGCAGCACGTTGGTCCGCCCCGGCAGCATGTCCAGTTTCCCGCCCAACCGGGGCACCCAGAAAGAGTGGATGACATCCTCGCTGGTCAGGTGCAGGTCCACTGGCATACCCGCGGGGATGTGCAACTCATCGCGCAACCGGATCTCGCTACCGGGGTAGCTGACATCCCACCACCATTGCCGCGCGGTGACATCGATGCGCAGCGGTTCGCCCTCTGCCAACGGCAAGGGCAACATGCGATGCCCGATGGGAATGCCAAACGCCAGCAATACGGTGATGCTGGCAATCGGCAGAATCAGCCCGCCGCCGATGACCCAGCGATTCTGGATGCGTTGGGCCTGCTCATTCGATACCTCGCCCGGTTGCCGACGCAGGGCATACAGCCACAGCAGCAACAGCACGATCAGCGTTATCACGGAGAACCCCGCCATGGCCCACCACAGACCGGCAGCCCCGGCGGCAGAAGGCCCAGCCGGATCCAATGCCGAATAAGGTCCGCTGCAACCGGTCAACAACCAGCCGAGACCGGCTGTGGCTGCTAGGCTTGAGACATATCTGCGACGACGCGGCCGAACCACCTGAACAGGAGAACCCTTCGCATGATGTCTGAATCCATCATCAGCAAGATGTCGATTGGCGGCCACCCGATCCACCCCATGCTCATCCATTTCCCGGTCGCCGCGCTGATCGGGCTGATCGGCACCGATATCGGATTTGTGCTCACCGGCGATCAATTCTGGGCCAGGGCCAGCCTCTGGCTGGTTGGAGTGGGGACAGTCGGCGGCTGGGTGTCGGGCACCGTCGGGCTGCTGGATCTGCTCATCGTGCGGGAGATACGCCGGCTGATCACCGCCTGGTGCCACGCGGCACTGGCAGTGATGTTGTTGTCGCTGGCTTCGTTGAACTGGTTGATGCGTCTTGGTGAAGCCGATACGGCCATCCTGCCCTGGGGGTTGTTTCTGTCGGTACTGAGCGGTCTGGCCATTAGCGCCACCAGCCTGCTCGGTGGCCAGCTGGTGTATGACCACGCAATTGGGGTGGACTTCGACGAAGCTCCAGAGCCGACCCAGCCGGAATGAACCGGTGAGCTCTCGCAATGCTCTCTTCATAGCGGCAGCTCCACCGCTGGTTTGGCCAGCACCAGCCAGAGAATCAGCGAAAAGAGCGTGCATGCCACCAATGCAGCAGTGATGCACCAGCCACGCAGCGGGCGTACTTTTTTCTGCTCCATCTTCAGTATCAACAATCCGACCGAGACATGGCAGACCACCAGCGCTGTCACTACCGTGAGCTTGGCAACCAGCCAGCCATCCACAGTGCCATCCACCACAAAGACCAGGGTGCCGGCGATGATCGCCAGCAGCGCAGCGGGGGTAGCGATACGGGTAAAGACGAAGCGCTCGATCGAGTTGTGTGGATTGGCGCGGACTTCCACTGGCGAACGACGCGCTTCACGACTGGCGATCAACGCCGGCAGATACAACAACGAAGCCACCCAGAACACCAGCGCGATGATGTGCAGCACCAGAAACCAGAGCATTCGGAGTCAACTCCTGTCATCTCACGAGTCAGTTAACCTGGCCGGTAAGCGAGGCTGGAGAGACGATTTGGAATTGTTAAGCGCCTCCCTGAAACGTCGGACAACGGGAGTCAGTGGTTGGTGCCAGTGAATTTGGCGCAGGACGTTGCAGGACGTTACAGACGTTGGGGA
Source organism: Pseudomonas sp. FME51 (assembly GCF_014897305.1). NCBI lineage: Bacteria > Pseudomonadati > Pseudomonadota > Gammaproteobacteria > Pseudomonadales > Pseudomonadaceae > Pseudomonas > Pseudomonas sp. FME51. The sequence goes on from NZ_JABUYN010000005.1 coordinate 306,618, forward strand.
AATGGAAGGCATTCCCGCTCAGAGCGTGGAACGATCAAGTAGGGATCCAGCACTCGGTTTTGATGGCTCCCACGCGAGGCGTGGGAGCCATCGGTAAGCAGTTACAGCGGCTTACCCCGATTACCATGCGCAGCAACGAACTGCTGGATATCGGTGAGGCTGTTCGGCAACACGGTGCAACGCTCCGCACGTTCGAACAGGTCCGCCAGATGCGCCGGCAATTGCGGCTCATCCAGACCAGCCTTGCGCACCGCTTCCGGGAACTTGACCGGATGGGCAGTGCCCAGGGTGATCATCGGCGTGCTCATGCTGCGACGGCATTCGCGCGCCGCATGCACACCAATCGCCGTATGCGGATCGAGCAATTCACCGCAATCACGATACACCTCGGCAATGGTCGCGCAGGTCGCTTCATCATCCACCGCCAGCGAGTCGAACAGACGACGAGTTTCGGTCCAGCGCTCGTCTTCCACCGACAGTTTGCCAGTCTGCTTGAAGTTCTCCATCAGCTCCTTGACCAAGGCGCCATTGCGACCGTGCATATCAAACAGCAGGCGCTCGAAGTTGGACGACACCATAATGTCCATCGACGGCGACAGCGACGGATGCAGCGTGTCCTTGTCGTAGCGGTTGCCGCTCATGAAGCGGTGCAGGATATCGTTGCGGTTGGTAGCCACCACCAGCTGGCTGATCGGCAAACCCATGTTGCGCGCCAGATAGCCGGCAAAGATATCACCGAAGTTGCCGGTCGGTACCGAAAACGCCATGGAGCGCTGCGGGCCGCCCAGCTGCAGGGCAGCATGGAAATAGTAGACGATCTGCGCCATGATCCGCGCCCAGTTGATCGAGTTGACCGCGACCAGCCGGTTGCCCTTGAGGAAGCCCTGATCAGCAAAGCTGTTCTTGACCATCTCCTGGCAGTCATCGAAGTTGCCATCGATGGCGATGTTGTGGATGTTGTCACCGGCGATGGTGGTCATCTGCCGGCGCTGCACTTCGGACACCCGGTTGTGCGGATGCAGGATGAAGATATCCACGCTCTCGCAACGGCGGCAGCCTTCGATGGCGGCCGAACCTGTGTCGCCCGACGTGGCGCCGAGAATCACTGCACGCTCACCGCGCTTGGTCAGGAAGTGATCCAGCAAGCGACCCAGCAGCTGCAGGGCGAAATCCTTGAATGCCAGGGTCGGGCCGTGGAACAGCTCCATCACCCATTCATTGGCATCCAGCTGACGCAGCGGCGCCACCGCACTGTGCGCGAACGCACCGTAGGTATCCTTGAGGATCGCCTTGAAATCGGCATCGGAAATGCTGCCGGCAACAAAGGGGCGCATCACATTAAAAGCCAGTTCGTGGTACGGCAGGCCAGCCCAGGAAGCAATCTCTTCCTGAGTGAAGCGCGGCAGGTTCTCGGGAACGTACAAGCCGCCGTCTGACGCCAGACCGGCAAGCAGTACGTCTTCAAAGTTCAGGGCCGGCGCCTGGCCACGGGTGCTGATATAACGCATTTGTCCAAACCTTTGGTTTGAGCGTCAAGCTTCACGCTTGCCGCTGATTAATCCAATTGTTCAACCCGGATCCGCATCAGCGGCCCGGCCACTTCATCCAGCGCTTCCATCGCGGCAATGGCATCGTCCATGCTCTGCTCGCGGACGCGGTGAGTAAGGATGATGATCGGCACCAGACCGTCCTGCTCCTCGACCTCCTTCTGCATGATCGATTCGATATTGATGCCACGCTCGGACAGGATGCTCGCTACCCGTGCCAGTACGCCGGGGCGGTCCTGGGCCTGCAGACGCAGGTAGTACGCGGTTTCCACCTCGCCCACTGGCAGGATCGGCAGATCCGACAGCACATCCGCACCGAAAGCCAGGTGCGGCACGCGACAGTCCGGTGTGGTGGCCAGAGCACGAGCCACGTCGATGATATCTGCCACCACCGCCGAAGCAGTAGGCTCGGCACCGGCGCCGGCACCGTAATACAGCGTCGAGCCAACCGCATCTCCATTGACCATCACCGCGTTCATCACGCCATGTACATTGGCCAGAAGACGGTCGGCGGGAATCAGTGTCGGATGCACCCGCAGTTCGACACCCTGCTCGGTACGCCGGGCAATGCCCAAGTGTTTGATGCGATAACCGAAGGCTTCAGCGTAGTTCACGTCAGCGGTGGTCAGCTTGGTGATGCCTTCGGTGTAAGCCTTGTCGAACTGCAGCGGAATACCAAAGGCCAGCGATGCCAGAATGGTCAGCTTGTGTGCCGCATCGATACCTTCCACGTCGAAGGTCGGGTCGGCTTCGGCATAGCCAAGCGCCTGCGCTTCGGCCAGCACGTCTGCAAAGGTCCGGCCCTTGTCACGCATTTCAGTAAGAATGAAGTTGCCGGTGCCATTGATGATGCCAGCCAACCATTGTACGCGGTTAGCTGCCAGCCCTTCGCGCAGCGCCTTGATGATCGGGATGCCGCCGGCGACTGCCGCTTCGAACATCACCATGACCCCTTTCTCGCGTGCAGCAGCAAAGATATCGTTGCCATGCACAGCGATCAGCGCCTTGTTGGCAGTGACCACATGCTTGCCGTTGGCAATCGCCTGCATGACGATTTCCAGCGCCAGACCATAGCCGCCGATCAGCTCGACGACAACGTCGATCTCGGGGTTGTTGACCACGGCAAAGACGTCATCAGTGACCTGAGTATTATCACCGACATTGCAGGCTGGGTTCGGGTGCCGGGTGGCAATCTGGACAACCTCGATTACCCGTCCTGCCCTGCGGGCAATCTCCTGTGCGTTGCGTTGCAGAACATTGAACGTGCCACCACCAACGGTGCCCAGACCACATATACCTACTTTGACCGGTTTCAAACTAAGGTCCCCACTGTATTCTCTGTGTTGTAATGGATGCTTCGAATCCGCTCATTCACGGATGAAGATCTTATTTGTTGGCAATAGCCTCTGCCGCCAGATCCCTGGCCGGCTTGTAGCCTGGCACCAGTGTGCCATTGGCCATGAAGATCGCAGGTGTGCCCTGCACGCCAACCTGGGCCCCCAGCTTATACTGTTCACCTACCGGGTTATCACAGGTTGCCGGCGCCACCGACTTGCCCTGTTTGGCACGGGTCATCGCGGCCTGCCGATCGTCGGCACACCAGATCGATTGCATGACCTCGGCGGTCTTGCTGTTGGCCCCTGCACGGGGAAAGGCAGCATAGCGCACCTCGATTCCCAACCCGTTCAGCTCGCCGATTTCTTCATGCAGCTTGCGGCAATAGCCACAGTCCACATCGGTGAATACGGTGATGTGTGTTTTCGGCTGCTCGGCGGCAAATACCACCAGCTCATCGGCCGGAATACCATTGATCACACCACTGATGGCCTTGGCCTCGACCTCGGCAGTCAGATTGCGCGGCTGCCCGTCATTCACGGCAATCAGCGCGCCCTGCACCAGGTACTTGCCGTCACCACTGCCATACAGCACACGACCGTTATCCAGCTGGATCTGATACAGATCATTGATCGGCGTCTCGGAAATCGCAGAAACCGCCATCGGAAAGTTCAGCTGACCCAGACTCTGGCGGATGCTCTGCTCCACATCAGCCCAGGACTGGGTCGCGCACAGCGCCAGCAGGCCGGCTGTCAGGTATTTCAGTCGCATTAATCAATCCTCTTGAAGACGAGCAAGCTTATCATGAAACGGTTTTCTCACCCACGGGGATGATGACTGGCATGCAGCTCACGCAGCCGATGCCGTGCGACGTGGGTATAGATCTGCGTGGTAGACAGATCACTGTGGCCGAGCAGCATCTGCACCACGCGCAAATCAGCGCCATGATTGAGCAGGTGCGTGGCAAAGGCATGACGCAGAGTATGCGGTGACAGCGCACTGCGGATACCCGCCTGCTGCGAGTGCAGCTTGATGCGGTGCCAGAAAGTCTGCCGGGTCATCTCCCGCGCCTGACGGCTGGGGAACAGCACATCACTGGGTTTGCCCTTGAGCAACGCCGGACGCGACTCGGCACAATAGCGCTCGATCCAGGCCAGCGCCTCTTCTCCGAGCGGCACCAGGCGCTCCTTGTTACCCTTGCCGTTTATGCGTAGCACGCCCTGACGCAAGTTCACCTGATCCAGCCGCAAACCAACCAACTCACTGACCCGCAAACCACAGGCATAGAGGACTTCCAGCATACAGCGGTCCCGCAACCCCAGGCTGTCATCGATATCCGGCGCCGCCAGCAGGGCTTCCACGTCCGCCTCACTGAGCGAGTCCGGCAGCGGCCTGCCGAGCCGCGGCATGGCTATATCCAACGTCGGGTCTTCGGCTATCAAGCCTTCACGCAGCGCATGCCGATAGAAACCGCGCAGACAGGACAGTAAACGGGCAGTGGAGCGCGCCTGATACCCGGTGTTGATGCGCCAGGCCAGGTGCTCCATCAGATCCGGCCGGCTGGCCTTGTACAACCCGCCCCTCCCCTCCAGCCAACCAGCCAGCAGAGAAAGATCAGTGCGATAGGCATCCAGCGAATTCGCCGCCAAGCCGCGTTCCAGCCACAGGCTGTCCAGATAGCGGCCAATGGCGCGCAGATCCTCTTCGCTGGGCAGACAGGGTGCGGGCGTATTCATGCAGGTCTCGGACAGGTTCGCCCGACATCATAGAGACTTTTGTCGCAGGCAACAAAAAACCGCCCGCCGAGACCTTCACGTAAACGTCACTCATACGTCCAATTTTTTACCTTCCTTGATCAGTCCTTCCCGCTGGGGCGGTATGGCATAAGTGCCAACGACGTGCGCCACCGGCTCGCTCGATCCTTCTGAATACAACGACACCTCACCCACCGCGAGCAAGCGCCCGACCTTGATGAGCTTGCATTCACCGAGAATGCGCGCATCGGCAGAAGGTTTACGTAGGAAGTTGACGGTCAGGCTGGTGGTTACCGCCAAAGGCACTATGCCGATCTCCCCGAGAATAGCCACATACAGTGCGACATCAGCCACCCCCATGAGAACCGGGCCAGACACCGTGCCGCCCGGGCGCAGCTCATCCGATCCGACGTTATGTGACACGGTTGCCCTGCCATCACCAACCGCTTCGACTATGCATTTGCTTTGGGGGAACTCCGCGGCCATGAAGGTCGCTATTTCTTGTTTTGTTGCTGACATCGGCTTGCTCCCGGAGGTTAGGCTCTACTGAGGATTAAGATTCCAATAATGCTGGATGAGCATAGAGCCTTTAGCGGAGCCGGAACAGGGGCCCGCTTATCCGGGAGGTTCTGAGGACAATGGGTATCTGCCAATCCTTCTAGTCCGGCGTAGCCAAATTGCGTCCTTCAACGGTTGAATGGATCCGTGAGCGGGTTTCGATGATACGCCACCCCCCTTCGGTCAGCCGATAACGGTCTTCATATTGCCCACCGAGCTGGCGGGTAAGACCGGTCTGCGCATCTAGGTTGAAATAATACAGCGCCCAACGACCGCGCGCCTTGGTCGCCGACTCCAGTACAATTTCCGGGTTGGCCCCATGGTGCAGATCGATGACATTGTGCTGACAGGCAAGGCGCGTATAAAGCGCCATGAAACTATCGCGATCGTGGAACACGCCAAGGTCGCCATAATCGATCAGGATCGGCCCCGTCGCGAAACACTCACGGATCTCCTCCACTGCCTTGCGATCACAGGCATTGAGGTATCGATGCTTGAGTTGCCGAATCTGTTCCAGCGCCTCAAGTTGCTGCAGGCGCTGCTCCAGCGCCGTCATGCTTGTCTGCTGCATGCTTTTATTCCTCTATCCGATCCGTGCCGGGTGCACGGGCATCGGCCCACCCAACTGTTGTCGCAGTGACGCCGGCCGGCGCTGTTCGGTATCCACGATGCCGTAGCGTGTTGCCTGCTCAGCGGTGATCAGAGTCTGCCCGCTCAACTGCGCCAAGGTCGGGTCATTCAATAGCGCGTGAATGACATCGCCACTGAATTCAGGCGTTTCCGCCTGCGCCAGGAAGGCAGAATAATCCACACCACTTGCCGCTCCGACCAGCACGCTGCGCTCGGTGTGTTGCAAACCGAGCCACAAGGACAACGCGGCGACCTGGGTGCCTTCCAGGTCCACCGCCATATCAGCAGCCAGTTTGTCGCACCCGGCCTTCTGCGCGCCATAGGCCGGACCGTGCATATAGCAATTGGCCCCGTAGGAAGAGATAAAGGTAATCAGTCCGCGCGGAGACTTCAGCAGCAAGGGGACAGCGTAATAGCTGGCGACATAAGCCGAACGCAGGCCCACATCAAGCATATCCACCATACCCAGCTCCTTCTCCCAGAAAGGTCCCGGAGAGACCAGCTGGTAATGCAGAAAGGTCGCATTATTGACCAGTAGATCAAGCCGCCCCTGCTCCGCCTCGACCCGCTCGAACAGCCTGGCCACCTGGGCATCATCGGCATGATCGCAACGAACCGGAATACCGCAACCGCCGGCCGCAGCCACAAGCGCCGCCGTCTTTTCCAGATTGCCTCCCAACACCTGGCCATTGACCTGGTCCTGCCCCTGACCACTGAACGTTCGCCCCGTAACATAAACCGTCATCCCGGCACGCCCCAACGCGACCGCAATCCCCCTACCTACACCCCGGCTGGCCCCGGTGACTACTGCAATATCAGGTCGTATGGATGCCACGTAGCTGCTCCCGCAAAAGAAGTTCAGCCTCCGTTCTATAGCTTGGCGGTAATAGCTACATCGTCTGACCGGACGACAGGGAGGGCGCAAGCGTATTCATCCGGGCCTCAGACCGATTCCCTCAACATCACAAAGACGTTTTTCACTGGATGCAAAAAACCGCCCAAAGGCGGCTTTTTTGGCAAAGGCTGAGGGCTGCTTCACTCTCAGTCGTCGCTATAAATCTGTGCTGTCTGCCGCAGGATATCCGAGTACTCAAAAATATCATCCAACGACTCGATAGGGTTCCGTGTTTCATTCTTATCTGCATCAAACGTACCCAAATATTTCTGGCTACGGTTGAAATGAAGACGGGCGAGAGGCTTACGGTTATTGTCATCTGCCAGAATACCAAAGTAGCTGAGCGTATCTCGCGGAGTGACTCTCTTTACATCGATCTCGGTACGAACAATTGCTTTAACGATGTTGTAACCCTCAAGCTCCTCGGTAGTGGTTACCACCTTGTCCTTTTTATCTTCTTTTTCGGTATCAGTCTGAGCGTCTGGTCCATCGTTCTGTACCTCTGCAACGACCACTGGTGTCGTTGAAGGTTTGGACATAGCTGACTTCAGACGGTCATTTATCTGATCATTAAGAAACTGGGCGGCTGCCTTGACAGTGAGCTGGGAGAATTGCTCACGAACCTTCTGGGTCAACATGCCATCGTAAACTCGCGATGCGAAAAATCGTACGAAATCATCATCTGGCTCGTTAAGCTGACTGGCCATTACGCGCTTGATCTGGCCTACATACTTCAACTCGCCGGCAGCATTAAGGACAGATTCGACATCGAAAGCACTTTTTGTGAGTTTCTGAAGCTCCGGTATGGCATGGTCATCCATATCGAGGAAATCAAACTCCAAAAATGGCTTCTCGTCCATTTTGTTTGGAGCATCAAGATCGGTATAGAAGCGATAAACCTGTCCATTAGTAAGAATGGATATTCGAGCGGTGGTGACGTGAAAATACCGAAACAGTTGACTAGCATGGTTGATATTCAGAGGTTCTCCGACCTTCTTGGCCTCGATGAGGATCTGTATTTCGCCATCTTTCATGATCGCGTAATCGATTTTCTCACCTTTTTTGGTCCCTACGTCCGATATAAATTCGGGAATCACTTCAAGCGGATTGAATACATCGTAGCCAAGAACTGACTGGATAAACGGCATAACGAAAGCATTTTTTGTTGCTTCTTCCGTCAGAATTGCAGCCTTCTGCTGGCGTATTTTTATAGCCAGACTGGTCAATCGTTCTTCGAATGACATAACTCTCCCTCCCAAGGAGCACTTATGAACTGCATATTATAGTGATTCGGAAAAACCATTCGCTAAAATTTTATTGTGATATTAATTTTTTATCTTCTAACGGAAAGCCCTCCGGTAGGGCTGAATATTAGAATCGTATTCTTTTTATCAGGCGTATTATTTACGCCTGATCATTCTGCAAACCCATTATGAGGACAGCGTCAAGTACAGCAGATAGGTACCCGTTTAGCTAATTGACCGCTGAGCACGCTACCGCCCTACCCTCACATTGCTGGGATACGCATTGATCATTTAAGGAGGCTCTGCATTCCCTGCTTGGCTCACCATAATGCAGGCATGTCGCCATTGCAATCCGCCTCAGGGCGCAGTGCATAGTTTGAGAGATGGATGCCTAAATATAAGGTTTGGGGCGGGCAATCATCGAGCTGATGCTCGACACTCTTGGGGGGGCGCAGTGGTTGGCTGTTTACAAGTACGGCGGAGAGTAAAAATTGACAAGGCTGCCTGCTTTGCACAGGCAGCCTTGTCCTGATCAGAAGTCGATCGAGGCACCGTCTTCCGGGATCTCAACCTGATCCTGGATGCCGTTTTCCTCGACATACTTCTTCAGTTCTTCACGGCTGAGAGCCATATGGTTGATGGCCCCCATGTGGGTGGCAACGATCGCGGCGTCCGGAGCCGCTTGGGTGGCACGCAGCACATCGTCCTTGCCCATGATGATGGAATCGTCAAAACCATTCAGCATCGCATACCCAGCGTTCAGCACTATGACTTGCGGCGCGTATTCAGTCAGCGCCTGATCAACTTCATCGCGCCAGACGGTATCGCCTACCAGATAGAGTGTCTTGTGCCCGGGCGCCTGAAAAACCACGCCCATGGCGTCACCAAGGGAGGTCGCCAATTCGGCCACAGCATACATTTCATCAGTGCCGTGCTGACCGCCGGTTTTGCTGAGGGTTACACCGCCAACCTCGGCCTTGTAAGACAACACCCGCACATTGGTAAAGCCCTGTGAGCGGATCAGGGTGGCATCGGCCTGATGCTGTACATACAGCGGGATGTCTTTGGGCAGGAGCTTCTGCGCCGCATCATCCCAGTGATCCAGGTGGGTATGGGTGACGATGACCGCGTCGACTCCGTCGAGCACTTCCTCTGCCGACATGGGCAGATCCACCAATGGGTTGCGCAGCTCGCTGCGGTAGCTGCCTTCAAAGCCGGGGTAGGTGCCTTTCTTTGACAGCATCGGATCGATCAGGAAGGTCGTGTCGGCGTAGGTGATTTTTACCGTGGCATTACGGATCTGCTGCAGTTGCACGGCTTCCTGAGGCGCTGCCGACGTATCGGCCGACGCTGCCTGGGAGAATGCAGTACCTGAGGCAAGGCTCAATGCCAAAGCCAGGGAGCTGGCAAGGATCTTGATGGACATATATTAACTCCAATGGTTGTTGATGAAGAATAGTCGCTATTCTGGAGCTTCCCACATCCTTGCAAAAGTGGCCCACATGCCAATAAAGGTTATAATCAGGCCAATTATTGATTACAGGTGTGCCCATGTCTGACGTTCGTGTTGCTGTTCTGGCCTTTGAAGGCGTGAGCTTGTTCCACCTTTCCGTACCGGGTCTGGTTTTCGGCGCGGATGATGGCTTATCCGGCTTCCCGCGTTATAACCTGGCCTACTGCGCTCTTACACCCGGCCCCATAACCAGTGATCAGGGTGTGGTGATCGAAGTGCGCGATGGCCTGGAAGCCATGGAAAAGGCCGATATCATCATCATTCCGGCGTGGAGTAATGCTGAAACACCTGCGCCTGTCGAACTCACTGATGCGCTTCGGCAAGCTCATGCACAGGGGAAGTTGATCGTGGGTTTATGCCTGGGTGCCTTTGTATTGGGCGACGCCGGCTTGCTTGATGGAAAGGAGGCGACCACCCATTGGGCAGTACGCGAGGTGTTTGCCCGACGTTTTCCGCAAACCGTGTTCCGCCCGGAAGTCCTGTATGTGGCCGATGACAACATCCTCACTTCGGCTGGAACGGTCGCGGCGATTGACTGCTGCCTGCATCTGGTGCGGCAACGCCACGGTTGCGAGGCGGCCAATCATACGGCCAGGTTGCTGGTTACACCCCCACACCGACAGGGCGGCCAAGCGCAATATATCGAACGCCCTGTACAACAACTGCCGAGCGACAACCGCCTGCCCGGCCTGCTGGAATGGGCACGTGGGAACCTGTCGGAGCCGCTATCGCTCGACATCCTTGCCGACGTGGCCAACATGAGCCGCCGCACCTTTACCCGGCGCTTTCGGGAAATGACCGGCACCACTGTCACTCAGTGGCTTAATGTTGAACGGGTAGCCAGAGCGCAACAGCTTCTGGAGACCACCGATCTGTCGATCGAACGCATCACCGCAGAGGTCGGTTTTGGAACAGCGTTGTCGCTGAGACAGCAATTTTCCACTCAGCTGGGCACCTCACCCTCGAGTTACCGGCGCATCTTTCGTAACAGTGCGCCTGAAGGCGCGACACTGATTGCACCAGCCCCATTCAAGCCGACTGTCAGAGCTCCCGGTTGAATGCGGCTAGCGTCACAATCCGTTGATTATCAGGAATGCCAACGAGGCTGACGTTTTTCGAGGAAGGCATCAATACCTTCACAGGCGTCCTTCTCCATCATGTTCTGCGCCATAACATCGCTGGCGTAGGCATAGGCATCGGCCAGCTCCATCTGTTTCTGCCGGTAGAACATCGCCTTGCCGTAGCGAACGGCGGTGGGGCTCTTGGCGAGAATCTCTGCGGCTTTTCTCGCCACCGCGGCGTCCAGATCGTCATCGGCGACCGCTTCGTTGATCAACCCCCAATCCGCCGCAGTGGCAGCGTCGACGAAGCGGCCTGTCACCAGCATGTCGAAGGCACGCTTGGAAGAAACATTGCGCGACAGAGCCACGGCCGGCGTCGAGCAGAACAAGCCCACGTTGATCCCCGAGACAGCGAAACGCGCCGACTCCGCCGCTATCGCCAGATCGCAGCTCGCCACCAATTGGCAACCTGCCGCTGTTGCCACACCCTGAACACGCGCGATAACCGGCACCGGCAGTTGCTGAATTCCCTGCATGACCCGGCTGCAACGGGCAAACAGCATCTTGTAATAATCAAGCTCGGGCTGCCCGCGCATTTCGCGCAAGTCATGCCCGGCGCAGAACGCCCTACCGGCAGCAGACAGTACGACGCAGCGCACCTGCGCGTCGTTGCTGATGACATCAAGCTCACGCTGCAGCGCGTCAAGCAGCTCTTCTGACAAGGCATTGAACTGCAATGGACGGTTTAACTGCAAAGTGACAATGCCGCCCTCATTTTCTCTGAGTAACGGCTCACTGGCTCGATTCATATTCATCTAGCATCTCCAATATCGAAATGGCCCGCAGATTATATTGCGTCCCTCATTTACTCACCCTCGGCAGGGATTTGCCACTCTACTCCGTTATTCTCGCGGACCTAACACCTCAACCAACTGCCCCGGCTGCGGCATGCCGTTGAGTTTTCTGATCAGGCCATCGCTTTGCTGAACTATGATGCCCGGTGTTCCGCGGAAGCCGTTGGCGTGCATGAGCATCTGATTTTCGTCAAGAATCTTTTGCGCATTATTCGAAACGCTCTTCGCCGGCGTGATTCCTCCTTGAGCGAAGTTCTTTTCGTTTTCCAATAACGCCGCTGATGGATCAGACGCTTCAAGGATCGCGGCTGCCTTGGCGGGACTATCCGCCTTAATGACGCCGACAAACAGATGGCGCAGCTGCACCTTGCCTGAATCCACCCAGGGGCGGGCCGCTTCCCAGAAGCGGTGACAGTAGGGGCAGTTTGCGTCGCTGAAGGTATAGACCACACGGGGGGCATCGGCATCGCCGTCCAAGACCCAAGTGGCGGCTTCCAGCTGCGCCCAGGTTTTTTCGCTCATCGGTTTGGCCACCAGATCCTGGAGCGTAGCGGCATCGACCGGCTGTCCCTCGGCATCCAGCCGCGTGCCGACAATCGCTTTTCCGTCGCTGGTAACGTAGACCGCAATGGGCTGATCGCCTGCCACGCCGGCGAATCCGCGCAGATCACCGCTCACCTCGAACTCCTGAACGATGATAAGACCTTGGGCCTCCAGCGCCTTCACAGCCTGGGGCGTGTCCGTACCCTCCGCTTGAGAACAACTCGCCACCAGCATCAGGCCGGCTGCCAGGCCGAAAACAACGCGTGGACGTTGGCGAAATATAACGTTTGAAAACATGATTACTCCTCGTCTGTGGCGGGTTGAGCGGATTGCCCGAAATGGCGCGACATATTGCTCTTGAAACTGGCCATGGTGAGTTCGCCCATATGCGAATCCACCAACAGGCCTTCGGCATCGAAAAACAAGGTGGTGGGTAAAGCCCGCGCATCCACTGCGTGCATGGTTCGGGAAAAGGGATCGAGCAATACATCACTCAGGGTCAGGCTCTGGCTCTCAAGAAAGGCCTGCGCCTGCTGAGCGCTTTCTCCCTGGTTGATCATGACAATGGCCACCTCCGGGAACGCTGCCTGCGCCTGCTCGAATACCGGCATTTCCCGGCGACAGGGCGGACACCAGGTGGCCCAGAGATTCACCACGGTTGGACGCCCTTGATAGGACAGTAACGAAATGGGCTGCTCTTCCAGTGTCGCCAAATGCAGATCCGGCAGGGGCGGCGAATGATGCAGTAACCCAACCACCATACCGACCAAGAACCACGCCGCGACGCCGGTCACCACCCCCGCCAGAACCGGCCGGCGCAGCCGCTGTGAGGCACGGGTCCGCCACCAGACAAACGCGAGCGCTGCCAACACCCCCACCCACCATGAGAAACCGCCGTCGCCGATGGCGAGCATCGACATTGGCGCAGCGAAATAGTCTTCCCACCATTGAGCGATATAGCCCAGCCTGGCGGCGATCAGCCCCCAGAACACCGCATCGAACAGCACGGCGCCGGCCAGCTTATGAGAAACATCTGACATACGCTTGGCAACCGCGCGAGTCATCAACCAGGCGAGCAATATGGCGATGAAGACGCCAACGACGCTGAAGGAGAACGGACCGACACTCATCATGGTGTACCTGCTGCATTCAGACGATCGAGAAATTCACTCGTGTTGACCTCGCCTACCATACGCAGGTCGCGGCGCTCGTTGCCATCGGGCCCCACTAGAATCAGCGTCGGTGGCCCCATGACGCCCCAGTGTTTGAGCAGGGTCTGATCAGTTGCGTCGTTGAGCGTCACGTCTGGACGCAGGATCTGCATGCGTGCCAGGCGCTGCGCCTACCAGCATGAATACCGACCACAACCCAACAAGGACTGCCCCGGTGCGCAAGGTCCATATCAGTCGAAGGTACGGCCGCGCAGTACATCAGGCTTGAGAAAATCCTTGCGGCCGACGTTGTCGTGATCGCCCAGCAGCCGGCCTTCCACTTCCTGGCCGTACAAGGTGTGTTTATGGAAGGTGTCGCCGTACAACTCCAGGGTTTCTTTCACATCACCGGTGTAGCGCGGGTCTTGCGGGCGCTCCTGCGAGTCGATGAATTGGGCCAGATCCCAGGCCTGTTGATCGGTCAGGGTATTGGGTTGACCCAGCGGCATGTTGTGCTTGATAAAACCTGCCAGTGTGAACACGCGGCTGATGCCGGCACCCCAGTTGTAGGAGTTATCGCCCCATAGTGGCGGAAAGACCACGTCATCACGCACGCTCAAGCCGCCGCCATCATTGGCATGGCATATCGAGCACTGCGCTTCATAGGCGGCCTTGCCGCGCTGGTAGTCCGGTGCTTCAGCGGGCTCGGCAACCCGTGGATAGCCACGCCCATATATGTTGGCGTCCGCCAGGTACATAGGCACGCCCTTGGCCAGCCATTGATGATAGGCACTGAGCGCAAGCATTTCGTCACTGCCATAGGCCGGCGGTTTGCCGTTCATGGAGTAGGTGAAACAGCCGGCGATGCGCTCCTCCAGATTGTTGACGTGATCATTCTTCGGCCGGTAGTTCGGCAGGGTGACCGCCGCCGGCCAGATCGGCCCGGCAAACGGCAAGCGCCCGGCTCCCATATGGCAACTGTCGCAGTTCATATCGTTGAATACATATTGATCACGGTACTGCTGGGTATTGGTGAAGATGTCATAGCCGCGCCGAATGACCCGCTTCAATTCCGGATGCAGGGACGACGCTTCCAGATCAGCCATTGTGGGTGGGATATGCACAAAACTGTCAGCGCCTGGTGCGGGGGCATCTGGCGCCATGGTCGCGAGGATGCCTAGGCTCTCCTCAGACAACTGAGCCTGTGCCAGGGATAGGTGACCCACCAGAATGCAGCCCAGCGTAGCCAATAGGTACCGACGTAACCGAGACACCAACGGAGTTGAATTGATCATGGGTATTTCCTCTACTGGGCGGCGGCTGGCTGAAGGGAAAGCCAGGCAGCGACTGCATTGACGTCCTCAGTGCTCATCCGTGCGGCGATGGTGGCCATCAGCTCCTGAGCATCATTGTCGCGGTGGCCTTGTTGCCACCCCAGCAACTGGTCTCGTATATAGCCAAAATGCTGTCCAGCGATCGCCGGGAATACCGTACCGACCCCGAGGTTATCCGGGCCATGACAGCTTGAGCAAGGCACTATGTATTGATCCCAGTCTCCTACCGTGGCCAGTTGTTTGCCGCGTTCGAGCTGCTCCGCAGAATAGCTTTCAGTATCTTCCGGCTGCCCACTGGTAGTGGCCGGCAAGCTGGCGAACCAGGCGGAAATATGGACGATTTTCTCGTCATCAAGCATCTGGGCAAACGCCTCCATGCTTGGGTTGCGGCGCTTGCCGGTCTTGAAGTCCTGCATCTGTTTGGTTAAATAATCCGCATCCAGCCCGGCCAGTCGCGGCCAGGACTCTCCATCCGGAATATTCTGCCCACTGCCATCGGCCTTGTGGCAGGTCTCGCACAGCCCCGCCGCTGCCTTGCCCTGCGCTGGGTCAGGCGTTGTCGGCGCAGCGGATACACCCAGCGAAAACAGCAGCAAACAGGCACTCAAGCCTGCCCCGCGAAGATGATTTTTATTCATGAAAAACTCCTCAAGTTACCCCTACGGCAACATAGCGGCAGTTACATCCTGTCGCGACCTGTCTCAATCGCGTGCGCTTATAGCATAGTCCGATTAAGCGAAACTAAAGCCGCTCTCAATGTTGACGGCAAGCTGACGGCCCGGTAATCCTTGGCCTAAGATGGCTCTTTTGGGCGACACTCAGCCGGTGTTTTCCTCCATAGCGCTGGTAACAGCGCTCTTGCGTATCGCCACGGCCAGCGCGACCACCGCCAACGCCAGCGGAACGAATGACACCCACAGAACTGTGCTCCAACCATAGGCAGACAGCAGGCCGCCCGAGGCAAACGAGCCGATGGCCATCAGTCCGAAAACGATAAAATCATTGAGCGACTGAACGGAGGTCTTTTCTTCAGGGCGATGGCATTCCAGAACCAGTGCGGATGCGCCGAGAAAGCCGAAATTCCAGCCCAGACCGAGCAGGGTCAACGACCACCAGAAATGCATGACATCCATCCCGCCCAGCCCCACGGCTGCCGACACGCCAGTCAACACCAGACCTGCCGTCGCTATGCGTGCTGCGCCGAAACGGCCAATCAGGTGACCGGTGAAGAAACTCGGCGCGTACATGGCAATGACGTGCCATTGCAATCCCAGGTTGGCTGAAGCTTGCGAGTGACCATGCATATGCATGGCCAGCGGCGCTGCGGTCATCAGGAAGTTCATCAGCATATAAGACACGGCGCCGCAGATGACTGCAGCGACAAAGCGCGGCTGGCGTACGATCATCGTCAAAGGTCGGCCACCGGCGATGTCCTGCGCCGTCGGCATCGGCAAGCGCACCCCCAGCAGGATCACGGCTGACCCGGCGGCAACCGCAGCCTGGACCAGGAAAGTGGCAGCGAATACGTAGGCAGGCCACAGATCCATGGTCCAAGTCACCAGCTGCGGGCCCACTATCCCGGCGGCAACCCCGCCCGCCATTACCAGTGATAACGCTCGTGCCCGCCGCTTCGGTTCTACCCCGTCGGCAGCAGCAAAACGAAAAGACAGCACTACTGCTGCATAGCTTCCGCCAAAGAAGGTCGCCAGACAGAACAACCAGAACCAGCCCATGATGACCGCCATCATCGCCAACAGGCCGGCGAGCGCCCCTGCCCCGGTTCCTGCCAGAAAGGCCGCGCGACGTCCTTTCCGCCGAGTAAGCGCCCCCACCGGCAGGATGCAGGCAGCCATGCCAACCACGAAAATGGAGATGGGCAGGGTCGCCAGCATCGGAGAAGGAGCCAGCATATCGCCGACGATGGCGCCGGTAGCGTAGACCACCACCGAGTTGGCACCCGCCAGTGCCTGGGCAACGGACAGGCGCCAGATATTGCCCCGCTGAATCTGCTCCGGGAAGATCGCGGAGGCGTTTTCTGCAGAATCGTTGTTGTTTGTCACTTGAATGAATCCTCAGCGTGGCACGCTCAACAGCCAAATGAATAAAACATGAATAGCAGACAACAAAAAACCGCCCGAAGGCGGTTTTTTGTTTCCAAGATAAAACGTCCTATCAGGACAGTTTTTCCTTGATACGTGCTGCCTTGCCGGACAGGGCGCGCAGGTAATACAGCTTGGCCTTGCGAACGTCGCCGCGACGCTTGACGGTAACACTGTCAACTACCGGAGAGAAGGTCTGGAAGGTACGCTCGACGCCAACACCGCTGGAGATTTTACGAACGGTGAACGCGGAGTTCAGACCCCGGTTACGCTTACCGATAACCACGCCTTCGAAGGCCTGCAGACGCTGACGCTCGCCTTCCTTCACTCGTACCTGGACAATTACAGTGTCACCCGGTGCGAACGGAGTGATTTCACGGGTCATTTGCTCTGCTTCGAGCTGGGCAATAATGTTAGACATTTCTAAAGCTCCTACAAGCCGCCGGACTTGCTTAATGGTTATCGGTTTCCTGCTCGCGGATAAATTCCGCCAGCAGTTTCTGCTGTTCTTTGCTCAAGGTCAGCTCTTCGAGCAGTTCCGGGCGACGTTGCCAGGTTCTACCCAAGGATTGCTTGAGGCGCCAGCGCCGGATCAATGCATGATTACCACTGAGCAGCACCTCCGGTACGCGCTGCCCTGCAAACTCTTCCGGCCGGGTGTAATGCGGACAATCCAGCCACCCTTCCGAAAACGAATCTTCTGCCGCTGAATCAGCGTGCCCAAGCACACCGGGGATCAGTCGGCTTACCGCATCCAAGAGCACCATGGCTCCCAGTTCACCGCCGGACAGCACGTAATCGCCGATGGATATTTCCTCATCGACGCACGTCTCGACAATGCGTTCGTCGATGCCCTCATAGCGGCCACACAGCAGGACAAGACTGTCCAGTTGGGCCAATTCCTCGGCCCGGCGCTGTGTCAGCGGCTTACCCTGGGGAGAGAGATAGATCACCCGGGGTCTGGAGGGTGCCTTCTGCCGGATCGCCTCTATGGCTTCCAGCAACGGCTCGACCTTCATCAGCATGCCCGGACCACCACCAAAGGGTCGATCATCGACCGTGCGATGGCGGTCATGGGCATGCTCACGGGGGCTACTGAACTCGACTGTCAGCTGGCCCCGCTTAACGGCCCTGCCGGTCACTCCGTGCTCGGTCAACGCCGTGAACATCTCGGGAAACAGGGTTACTACACCGGCCCACACCGGTCAGAACTCCGGATCCCAATCGACCTGCATGACACCTTCAGCCAGGTCGATGTGCTTTACGTACAGGTCCGGCAGATACGGCAGCAGCCGCTCACGCTGATCCAGACTGCCCGCACAGGGCTTTACCACCATGACATCGTTGGAGCCGGTTTCCAGCAGGTGGTCGATACGACCGAGCAGTTGACCCTCAAGGGTCACTACCTGCAGACCTTCCAACTGATACCAGTAAAAATCACCGTCATCCAACGCCGGCAATTCAGCACGCGGCACGCAGATTTCCCAATCCTTGAGTTCAAGTGCCTGATCCCGGTCACTCAGCCCCTTGAGCTGAACCACCAGAACACGACCTTGAATGCGCCCCGTGACGACAGACACATGACGCTGCACATCACCCTTGCGGAGAGTCCACTCGGGATAGTCCAGCACATTGTCCAGCGGGTCGGTGTGTGAATACACCTTCACCGCTCCGCGTATGCCATGAACCGATACGATTTTGCCGAGGACCACCAAAGGCGATCCAACCGGCTCAGGCTGGCATGTCATATCAGGCAGAAGCCTGAGCTTCCTTGATCAGATTGGCTACGCGATCAGAAGGCTGTGCGCCCTGGCTCAGCCAGTAGCTTACGCGATCCTGGTCTACGGACAGACGGGGCTCGCTGCCAGCAGCAACCGGGTTGAAGAAGCCTACGCGCTCGATAAAGCGGCTATCACGGGCATTGCGGCTGTTGGCAACAGTCAGATGATAAAAAGGGCGCTTCTTGGAGCCACCACGAGCAAGACGAATGGTTACCATGTGGACATCATTTCCTGTATTTGAATAAGACTCACAAATTCATTACGAGCATATAGCTCGAAAGGTCGCGTATTCTACGGAATATCGCGAACAAATGAAACTCTTTTGTACTCCGGCCCGCTGGCGAGCCGGTTAACCTCACAACGCAAGGAATCCGCGCAGAGGCAAAGCCGTCAGAATCGCGGCATTCCGCCGCCCGGTGGCAGCATTCCACCGCCGCCTCCGCCCATGCCACCCATACCGCGCATGAGCTTGGCCATACCACCCTTGCCACTGACCTTCTTCATCATCTTCTGCATCTGCTTGTGCTGCTTGATCACCCGCCCGATATCCTGGATCTGGGTGCCCGAGCCGGCAGCAATGCGGCGCTTGCGCGAACCACTGATGACATCCGGGTTACGGCGCTCGCCCGGCGTCATCGAGTTGATGATGGCTTCCATCTGTTTGAACTGTTTCTCGGCCTGGGTCTGAGCGGTTTCCATCTGCGCCGGATTGACCTTGCCCATCATCGGCAGTTTATCCATCAACGAACCCAGCCCACCCATGCCGCGCATCTGCTGCAGCTGGTCACGGAAGTCTTCCAGGTCAAAACCCTTGCCCTTCTTGAGCTTGTTGGCCAGCTTCTCGGCCTTGTCCTTGTCCAGCTTCTGCTCGGCCTGCTCGATCAGGCTGAGCACGTCACCCATGCCGAGAATGCGCGAAGCAATCCGGTCCGGATGGAAGGGCTCAAGGGCATCGATCTTCTCGCCGACACCGAGGAACTTGATCGGCTTGCCGGTAATATGCCGTACCGACAACGCTGCGCCACCACGGGCGTCACCGTCGACCTTGGTCAGGATGACCCCGGTCAGCGGCAGCGCCTCGTTGAATGCCTGCGCGGTATTGGCGGCATCCTGACCGGTCATGGCGTCGACCACGAACAGCGTCTCGGCGGGCTTGGCCGCCGCGTGCACTGCCTTGATCTCGTCCATCATGTCGGCGTCGATATGCAGTCGACCAGCGGTATCGATGATCAGTACATCCATGAAGCGGTTCTTCGCTTCGCGGATGGCTGCCTCAACGATGGCGACCGGTTTCTGACTGAGATCGGACGGAAAGAAGTTGACATCAACTTCTGCAGCCAGCGTTTCCAGCTGCTTGATGGCCGCCGGACGGTAAACGTCGGCACTGACCACCATCACTTTCTTCTTCTGGCGCTCACGCAGGGTCTTGGCCAACTTGGCCACACTGGTGGTCTTACCCGCACCCTGCAGACCGGCCATCAGGATGACTGCCGGCGGTGTCACCGCCAGGTTCAGCCCTTCGGCCTGGCCCATGACCGCTTCCAGCTCGGCCTTGATGATCTTGACGAACACCTGCCCTGGCGACAGGCTACGGGACACTTCCTGTCCCACGGCGCGATCACGCACCTGATCGACGAAGGTCTTGACCACCGGCAAAGCGACATCGGCCTCGAGCAACGCCATGCGCACTTCGCGCAACGTGTCCTTGATATTCTCTTCGGTCAGCTTGGCGCGGCCGGTGACCCCAGCCAGACTGGCCGATAGGCGTTCGGTAAGATTTTCAAACATCGACGAATTCTCCTTTGCCCCGCGTACCCCATGACGGGTTGAGGCGTACTGGCCGGCAAGTATACATTGGGGTTTGTATGGATGCAGCAAGCGCTTTATCCTCAACGCGGCTTGTGCGACACTTCGACTTTATTGATAAGCATTTTTCAGGGACGTATGACAGCTCCGATATTCAGCCTGCTTGCTGCTGCGTTTTATCTCGGCGGCACGCTTTACCAGATACGCTGCCTGATGCGGCGGCGTAGCGCCAGCCCCAACCTGTTGCGCGCCATTGGCGTGGTCGCCCTGCTCAGCCATGCGGGGAGCCTCTACGTCCAGATGGTCACCGCCGACGGGTTATCGTTCGGCTTCTTTCATGTTTCTTCATTGATCGCCTGGTTGGTACTGGCGGTCATTCTGATGTTCAGTTTGCGCGCACCGGTTACCAGCCTGTTGATCGTACTGTTTCCGCTGGCATTGATTACCGATGTGCTTGCCTGGCTGTTTCCAGGCCACGGCGCGGCGCTCATTCCCGGCAAATCCGCCGTGCTGGTGCATGTACTGCTGTCGATCCTGGCCTACGGCATTCTGACCATTGCCGCATTCCAGGCAGCTCTGCTGGCAGTTCAGAACAACCAGCTCAAACACCGCAACCCGGTCCGATTCAACCGCACCTTTCCGCCGCTGCAGACCATGGAAGCCCTGCTCTTCCAGTTCCTGCTGTGTGGTGAGGTGCTGCTGACACTGGCATTGATTTCCGGCTTCATTTTCCTGGACAACATGTTCGCGCAGAATGTGGCACACAAGACGCTGCTTTCCTGTCTGGCGTGGGTAGTCTTCGGTATTCTGCTGTGGGGTCGGCATTTCCGGGGTTGGCGTGGCAGCTACGCTATCCGCTGGACGCTGGGCGGCTTCTTGCTACTGATGCTGGCTTTTTTCGGCAGCAAGATGGTCAGCGAATTCATTCTGCCGATATGATGGCGGCACTCACCAACCCCATACCGAGGTAACCCTTGAGTGACACAAGTACCGGCGCTCTATTACTGATACTGGTTGTACTCATCGCCCTCTCGGCGTTCTTCTCCAGCTCGGAAACGAGCATGATGAGTCTCAATCGCTATCGCCTGAAACACCTCAGCAAGAAGGGCCATCGCGGCGCCCAACGCGCTGAAGACCTGCTCGGCCGTCCCGATCGTCTGCTCGGCACCATCCTGGTTGGCAATAACATTGTCAACATCCTCGCCGCCTCTATCGCCAGCGTTATCGCAGTGCAATTATGGGGCGATGCCGGTATTGCCATTTCCACCATCCTGCTGACCATCATCATTCTCATCTTCGGTGAAATCACACCTAAAACGCTGGCGGCGCTGCGCCCGGAAATGATCGCCTTTCGCGTCGCCATCATCCTCAGCCTGCTCCAGCGGGTGTTATATCCGGTTGTGTGGCTGTGCGGCACTGTGAGCAACGGGCTGCTGCGGTTGCTCGGGGTGAACCCGAAGAGCAATCAGAACGGCCAGCTCAGCGCCGAGGAGCTGCGCACCGTAGTCAACGAGGGCACCCTGGGCATCACGCGCAAGCGTCAGAATATGCTGTTGAGCATCCTCGACCTGGAAAAAATGACCGTCAACGACATCATGGTGCCGCGCAACGAGGCCTACGGCATTGACCTGGATGACGACATGTCGGTCATTCTCGACCAGCTGCGCACCAGCCACCACACTCGACTGCCGATATTTCGCGGGGATATCAACAATGTCACCGGCCTGGTGCACATGCGCATCATCGCCCGCTTGCTGAGTCGCGACGAACTGACCAAGGAGAGCCTGATCGCCTCCAGCAAAGACCCTTATTTCATCCCGGAAAACACACCGCTGCATACTCAGCTGCTGAACTTCCAGAAGCACAAGCGGCGCATCGGTTTCGTGGTGGATGAATATGGCGATGTGATCGGGCTGGTCACCCTCGAGGACATTCTGGAAGAGATCGTCGGCGAGTTCACCACCGACCTGCTGCCGGCCAACCATGACATCCATCCCCAGACGGATGGCAGTTATGTCATCGACGGCAGCGTCGCCCTGCGGGCAATCAACCGTCAATTGCTGTGGAAGCTGCCCGAGGATGGTCCCAAAACGCTGAATGGCCTGATCACTGAACGTCTGGAAAACATCCCAGACAACAGCGTGGGCCTGAGCATCGGCCAATACCGTCTTGAGATCCTCCAGATCAAGGACAACATGATCAAGAGTGTCCGGATCTGGCACGTTGAGCCACGGCGGAAGGAAAGACCGGAAGCCTGAGAGTGATAAAACTCTCCAGGCTGGGTATCTGGTTTGGAAGGTAGCTATTGCTTCTACAGCTCGACCTTCACCGCCTCCGCCGCCCGCCGCGCCCGGGCTCGCGCCGACTCGATATCTTCATCCCGCGCCAACGCCACACCCATGCGCCGCAACCCGTCCACGCCGGGCTTGCCAAACAGTCGCAGCTGGGTATCCGGCTCGCCGAGTGCCTGCTGCAGATTGCCGAAGCTGACCGCCTCCGAACGGCCTTCCGCCATGATCACCGCCGAAGCTGATGGACCGACCTGACGAATCTGCGGGATCGGCAGACCGAGAATGGCTCGGGCATGCAGCGCGAACTCGGAAAGGTCCTGGGAAATCAGCGTTACCAGACCCGTATCATGTGGTCGCGGCGACACCTCGTTGAACCACACCTGATCGCCCTTGATGAACAGTTCAACACCGAACACACCGCGTCCACCCAGCGCATCGGTGATACTGCGCGCCACCTGCTGGGCCTGTGCCAGCGCCTGTGCACTCATCTGCTGCGGCTGCCAGGATTCACGGTAGTCGCCCGCTTCCTGGCGATGGCCGATGGGGGCGCAAAAGCTGGTACCACCACTATGGCGCACGGTCAGCAAGGTGATCTCGTAATCGAAATCGACAAAACCTTCAACGATCACCCGCCCCACGCCAGCGCGACCACCGGACTGGGCATACTCCCAAGCCGCTTCGATATCACCCTTGCCGCGCAACAGGCTCTGGCCTTTGCCCGACGAACTCATCACCGGCTTGACCACACAGGGTAAGCCGATCTCTGCGACCGCCGCCAGATAATCCGCATGCCCATCGGCGAATCGATAGGGCGAGGTCGGCAGTTGCAACTCTTCGCTGGCCAGCCGGCGAATGCCTTCCCGGTCCATGGTCAGCTGCGCCGCGCGGGCGGTGGGGATGACGTTGTAACCTTCGCCCTCCAGTTCCACCAGCGCGGCCGTGGCGATGGCCTCGATCTCCGGCACGATATACGCCGGCTGTTCCAGCTCGATAACCTGACGCAGCGCCGCTGCATCCAGCATGTTGATCACATGGCTGCGGTGCGCGACCTGCATGGCCGGTGCATTGGCGTAGCGATCAACCGCGATGACTTCACAGCCCAAACGCTGCAGTTCAATGGCCACTTCCTTGCCCAGCTCACCTGAGCCAAGCAGTAATACACGGGTCGCATTCCCGGTCAGTGGTGTTCCTATACGGGGCATGCCGACTATCCTTTCACAGTTCCGATATTCATCCAGACGCCCTGCTCGCGCGCCCGGCTTTCACAAAGATGCATGATCTCCCGGCGACGCTCATTGCTGGCGCGCCCCCACTCGGTGATCTCCGCGCCGCTGCGCTGGCAGCCGGTACAGATATCCTGCTCATCCAGACAACAAATGTGTACGCAGGGGGATCTTACCGGCAGGTCCGCGCTCATCAGTCGTCCTGCGGCCGCAATTCGCGGCGGTAGCGCTCGGCGTTATGCACATAGTGCGCGGCGCCAGCGGCCACGGCCTGTTGCTGCTGCTCGGTCAACTGGCGCACCACTTTGCCAGGCGAGCCCATGACCAGAGAACCGTCGGGAATGTCCTTACCCTCGGGGACCAGCGCATTAGCGCCAATAATGCAGTTGCGGCCGATCTTTGCGCCATTCAGTACCACGGCATTGATGCCGATCAGGCTGTAATCTCCAACGGTGCAGCCATGCAGCATGGCGTTGTGGCCGACCGTGACACCCTTGCCCAGGGTCAGCGGTGCACCTGGATCGGTATGCATCACGGCGCCGTCCTGCACGTTGCTGTTCTCGCCGATCAGGATCAGCTCGTTGTCACCGCGCAGCACCGCATTGAACCAGACGCTGGCGCCCGCCTCCAGACGCACCTTGCCAATAACGGTCGCCGTCTCGGCAATCCAGGCATCATCGGCCATTTCCACACGGTCATCGCCCAGTCTGTATTTCATCACTCTTCCTCAATCCGGATTGGTCCATTGAAGGGGGTACGCAACGGGATACGGGCATCGAATGCCACGTTCATCAGATCCACCAGAATCAGCGCCGTCAGTCCCCATATCTTGAAACCTTCATAACGGTAGCTGGGTACATACCAGCTGCGGCCTTCATAATCGATGCGATGGGTCATCTCCCGATTGTCGCCGAGAAAAAAACTGACCGGCACGCGGAAGACTTCCTGAATTTCGCTCTCATTCGGGCGCAGGTCGAATACGTCCGGCACGATGCCGACATAGGGGGTGACCTTGATGCCGAAGCGCGACACCAGACTGCCCAGCGGGCCGACCACTTCGACCAGGTCCGGCAACAAACCGATCTCCTCATGGGCTTCACGCAGCGCGGTGAAAGCAAGATCGACATCACCGGGATCACGCCGACCACCGGGCAATGCCACTTCGCCCGAGTGAGTTGAAAGGCTGTTGGAGCGCAAGGTGAGAATGATTTCCGGCTCGTTATCCACACAGGTGACGGGCACCAGCACACCGGCTTCCGGCAGGCCGGCCGTTTCAACCAATCGCGGGCGATACTCCGGAATCCGCGCGCGCACTTTGTCCAGCATGCAACCTACCTCGTTGTTTTTCCCAATCATGTCATGATCATCATCACCGAGCCAGAATCTCCCGGCCACTGCCGGACACTGAATAGTACCCTATACCCGTTACGCAGCGATGATTCCCCCCTTTACCGATCGCTCATTGCACAGCAAGATTAACCATAGCCTTCAACCGGAGCATCGGGCGCCATGAAATTCTGCAGTCACTGTGCACAACCGATCGTCGAGCGTATTCCGGAGGGTGACACCCGTCCGCGTTACGTTTGCGAACACTGTCAGATCATCCACTATCAGAATCCGCGTATCGTCGCCGGCTGCCTGGTTACCCAAGAGCGCCACGTGTTGCTCTGCCGCCGAGCCATCGAGCCCCGCCATGGTTTCTGGACGCTTCCCGCAGGCTTCATGGAAAACGGCGAGACCACCGAGCAGGCAGCGCTGCGGGAAACCTGGGAAGAGGCTCGGGCCAGAGTCCTGCAACAGCAGCTATACATGCTGTTCAACCTGCCGCACATCAACCAGGTGTATATATTCTTCCGCGGGCAGCTGGCCGATATGGCTTTCGCCGCTGGGGAAGAAAGCCTGGAAGTCAGACTGTTCAGCGAAGCTGAAATTCCCTGGGATCAGTTGGCGTTCCCAACCATCGGCAAGACCCTGCGGCAGTATTTCCAGGATTATCCGACCCAGCACTTCCCAGTGCGCATGTCTGATATTGTCTGGCCACGCAAACCCGGCAACCTCAGCCAATGAGTCGCCTGCTGGCGGTCTTGCTGCTCGGTCTGTTTGCCATCAACTGCCTGGCCGAATCCCCAACTATCGACAAACTGCTGATCCACAAGCAGGAGCGCCGGCTGGACGTGATCAGCGATGGCCAGGTGATCCGTCAATACCGTGTCGCACTGGGCAAACAGCCGCTCGGCCACAAGCAGGAGCGTGGCGACAACCGTACCCCGGAAGGCATCTACAGTATCGACTGGCGCCACCGCAGTCCCAGCTACAACCTAAGCCTGCATCTGGATTACCCCAACCTCAAGGACCAAACCCAAGCCTGGAAGCGCGGCACCGACCCCGGCAGCATGATCATGATTCACGGTACACCCGTGGATGAGGATTACCCCGAATGGTTCTTCGCGGGGCTCGACTGGACCAACGGCTGTATTGCTCTGGACAATCAGAGCATGCGCGAATTGTGGGACCTGGTGCCGGATCAGACCCTGGTCGAGATCAGACCTTGACCCATATCAACCTTCCTTACACCCAGCTATAGGACAATCAGAGTCAAGAAACATGGCCGCAGAACCATGCTTGTCCACGTCCGTGTAAGGAGCACATTATTCATGAAAACCAAACTGATTTGCCTGGCCATTGCCGCTGGCATCGGCCTGAGCACACAGGTGCATGCTGACCGTCTGGCCAGCGAACTGATCAAGCCCATCGAACCCGCGGTCGTCACCGCACCGGACAAAGTCGAGCTGGGCAAGAAGCTATGGTTCGATCCACGACTGTCCATGTCCGGCTTCATTTCCTGCAACTCCTGCCACAACCTGTCCATGGGCGGTAGCGACAACCTGCCCACCTCGATCGGCCACAACTGGCAGGAAGGCCCGATCAACTCGCCGACCGTGCTGAACTCCAGCCTGTTCGTAGCGCAGTTCTGGGACGGCCGCGCCGCCAACCTGCAGGAGCAGGCCGGTGGTCCGATCGCCAATCCGATGGAAATGGCCTCCAGCCATGTGTTAGCCGTGGATGTGATCAACTCCATTCCGCAGTACCGGGAAGAGTTTGCCAAGGTCTATGGCAGCAAGGAAATCACCATCGACAACATCACCGATGCCATCGCGGTGTTCGAGGAAACGCTGGTCACACCGAATTCGCGTTTCGACCAATGGCTCAAGGGTGACGACGACGCCATTACCCAGCAGGAGCTGGCCGGGTATGAGACCTTCAAATCCATCGGCTGTGTGGCCTGCCACAATGGCCCGGCGGCGGGTGGCACATCATTCCAGCGCATGGGTGTGGTCGAGCCCTACCAGACCAGCAACCCGGCTGAAGGCCGCGTTGCTGTGACCGGCAAGGATGCGGACCGCTTCAGCTTCAAGGTGCCGTCACTGCGTAACGTCGAGCTGACCTATCCCTACTTCCATGATGGGGCCTACTGGTCCCTGGAAGAGGCCACCGACGTGATGGCGCGCCTGCAGTTGGGCCGCGAGTTGCAGGAGCAGGAAATCGACAACGTGGTCGCCTTCCTCAAAACCCTGACCGGTGACCAACCGACTTTCACCATGCCGATCCTGCCACCGTCAACCAACGAGACACCGCGGCCACAGCCGTTCGGCATCAAGTAAGCACAGCAGATCCATGGAGGGCCGATCGCGGCCCTCTATCATCCGACTATGATTGTTCAGATATCCGCCAGACGCCATACGTCATAGGCAGGTTCTTCGTAGGGATGGGCGTGTTTGAGTGCAGCCAGGACGCCGACGATCAGCTCATCCGCGCACACCAGCTCTACCCGATATTCAGCGACCTTCTCCAGCTCTCCGGCCTTGCCGATAAAGGGATTCGCTCCGGGGCCCGGGCGAAACTGCCCCTGCCCCAACACCTGCCAGCAACAATACTCATAATCCCCTATGCGCCCTCCTCCCGCGTCAAACACCGCCTGCTTGACTGATTCAAGATGGGGTTCGGGAACGAAGAAACAGAGTTTGTACATGACGAGGAAGCTCCGGACTGAACACTGGTGGGGTGCAGTGTTGCAGCCCGACGTGCTTTGCTCAATGCCCCTCAGAAGCTGAGACGCATGCCCACCGTCAGATTGCGTCCCGGCAGCAGTACATCATCCTTGATAAAGGAGGTGTGCTGCCGCGCCTTGTCATCCAGCAGGTTGTTGGCCCGGGCATACAGCAGATAGTTCATCCCGCTCTGGCTGTAACCGTGGTAGCTCAACCCAGCGGTGAGCATGGTGTAGGCACCGGTTTCGCTTTCATGGTCGGCAATATCGCTCTGGCGGCGCACGCGGTAGCCTTCCAGCTCGGCATCCACATGGCTGGTCAAACGCTGTTCCAGGCGCACGCCATAACGATCCGCCGGAATACGCGGCAGGTCGCCGCCACCGTCACGCAATTTGCCGCGCACGGTGTCGCCAAACAGCGTCACCTTCAGACTGTCGGTGGCCTGGATACCAAAGCTGCCTTCCAACCCCTGCAGCACGGCATCGTCCTGCTGGTATTCCACCACCCGATAGTGGCCACCCGGATCATATCCGGCGTCCGCGGCGTAGATGAAATCATCCACTTGGTTACGGAAGGCGCTCAGGCTGTAGGTCAGCCGACCGCTGAGCTTGCGCAGGCCGATTTCCATGTTGTAGCCGGTCTCTTCCTTCAGATTGGCATTGCCCTGCTCCACCGTGCGCGTTGCGGCATGCGGGCCCATGGCATACAGCTCTTCGGCGGTCGGCAGGCGTTGCGAGCGTGACAGGTTGGCGAACAGCGCGTAGTCCGGAGCAAAACGCCAGGTGGTGCCCGCCGATAGCGATGTACCGCGGTGGGAGACATCACGTGCGCTGCGTTTTACATCAATATTCTGCCATTCATGACGCAGCCCCCACTCGTAACGCCAGTCGCCCAGCTGCAGCTCCTCCAGCAGAAACAGCGCATGGTTGGCAGTCAGGGTTGCCGGTACGTAGGCCTCTTCACCCAGCGCCGAGAAATCACGCCGCGAAGTTTGCCCGCCGATAACACCGCGCCAGCCGGCGATCGGTTTGTGGGTCAGCTCCAGCCGCGCTTCGCTGCCCTGATTGTCAAACCGGGTGCCCACCTCACTGCCTTCAATCTCCTCATGCTGATAATCGGTATGGGCCATACGCAGCCGGACCCGCTCGAATCCGGCAAACGGATCACGGTACTCGCCGCGCAGATCCCAGCGCTGTTGCTGCATATCGATGAAGGCAGCGCCGTGCTCACTGTCGTGATCATGATCGTCGTGACCATCGTCATGCCCGCCGCAGTGCCAGGTGGGTCCATGGGTATGGCAGTCGGCATGTTCATGGGCCAACAGGCCATACTCCCGGTTCTGCTCGCTGTAGGCGATGCCGATATAACCACGATCACCCACCCAGCTCAGCCCTAGCCCGGCGGCGTCGGACTCGTTGAAGGCGCCGTCCTGCCTGGATGGGCTGCCTGGAATGGAATACGGATCGGCATCTGACTTGCTGCCTTCCAGACGCAGGGCGAACTGCCCGGTACCGGCAGTGATACCGAAGGCACCAGCACGCTCGTCCGCCACGCTGTTACCACGTAACTCAAGATCCGCTTCCACGCCGCGCTCCGGTACGTAGGTCGGCACACGGCGATCGATCAGGTTGACCACCCCACCAATCGCACCGCCGCCATACATCAGCGTGGCCGGACCTTTGATCACTTCCACCTGTTCCAGCAACAGCATGTCGCTGGTAATCGCATGGTCCGGACTGCTGGTAGAGGCATCCATCACATCGACGCCATCACTGAGTACCTTGACCCGGCTGCCTTCCAGCCCCCGAATCACCGGACGTCCGACACCCGGTCCAAAGCCGCTGGAATGAATACCCGGCAGCCCCGACAAAGTGTCCCCCAGGGTCGCCGCCCGGCGTTTGACCAGATCATCACCCTGCAGCACCACGCTGGCCGCACTCATATCCGCCACCTGACTGTTCAACGCCGACGCCCGCACCACCGTATCCGGCAGCGCCGCCGGCTCGCTGGCCGCCAGCAGTGGAGCCGACCATGCCGCCAGTCCCGCCAACCCGGCCAGCGTGATAGCGCCTTTCAACAATTGCCCCGATCTATCCATACTCCCTCCCATGTAATAACCCGCAGCAAAGGCTGCCGCGAAGGGAGGCAAGTATTATTTGTTATATTATAACAATCAAGTCTTAATTCAGACGAATATGGCGTTTCCCGTTTCGTCACTGACGATGCGCCCATCCACCAGCTGCACGGTACGCGGGCAGCTGGCCGCCAGCCGTGGATCATGGGTAACCACCAGGATGGAGCAACCGAATTGGCTGTTGATGCGTCGGAACAGATCGAACACGCTTTCCGCCGTTTTGGTATCGAGGTTACCGGTCGGCTCGTCCGCCAGCAGCAGTGGCGGACGGGTGATCAGTGCGCGAGCGATGGCCACCCGCTGCTGCTGGCCACCGGAAATCTCGGTCGGTTTCTTGTCAGCCATTTTCTCCAATCCCACTTCGCGAAGCAGGCTGCGCGCCAGATCGACCGCCTCGGCCGACGGCTTGCCGCTGCGGATGATCAGTGGCATGAGCACGTTCTCCAGCACGCTGAAGGCGGAAATCAGGTGATGGAATTGGAATACAAAACCCAGCGCCTGGTTGCGCAGCTGGGTGCGGGTCGCATCATCACTGTTCCGGGTCGGTTGCCCCAGCAGGTAAAGCTCGCCGGTGCTGGGTACATCCAGCAGGCCGATCAGGTTGAGCAGAGTGCTCTTGCCGGAGCCGGATGGGCCGATCAGCGCCGTCAACTCACCACGCCCCAAGCGCAGGTCGATATCCTGCAGCACGGTGCTTTCCAGCGGCGTGCCCTGGTTGAAGGTTTTGCCGATGCGCTCCAGGCGCAGTACTTCATCAGACATAACGGATCGCCACCGCCGGATCATAGCGAGCTGCCCGGCGCGCAGGCACCGCCGCCGCGAGCACACCCGCCAGGGTGGCAATCGCCATGGCCACCGGGATCAGCCCCGGTGCGACCGGCACCCAGAACAGGCCAGGGCCGAACAGGTTGAACACCTGCACCAACCCCCAACCGACCGCACAGCCCACTCCGGAACCGACCAGCCCCAACAACCCGCCCTGCAACAGAAACACCCGCAATATCTGCCCGCGCGGACTGCCCATGGCGCGCAGAATGCCGATCTCCCGAGTGCGCTGCACCACACTCACCGCCAGCACACTGGCAATGCCGAAAGCCACGGAGATACCGACGAACACGCGAATCATCTCGGTGGTCATGCTTTGCGAGGTCAGCGCATTGAGCAATTGGCCATTGGTCTGCATCCAGCTTTCTGCCTGCAGTCCGGTCAGGCGTTCGATGCGTCGGGCCAGATCATCGGCAGCGAAGATCTCGTCCACCCGTGTATCAATCACCGTCACCCCACCGGGCAGCGCCAGCAGGGTCTGGGCCTGTTTCAGATCGAGATAGACATAGCGGGCATCCAGTTCGCGCACACCCAGTTCGAACACCCCGGCTATATCCACCACCGCTTCACGGCCATCGCCGCCATCCAGACGCAGCTTGTCACCGACATCCAGCCCGAGGTCCTTGGCCAGCTCACTGCCGATCACCGCATGCCCGGCACCCACGCGAAACTCTCCGGCAATCAGATCATCGCTGATCGGAATGATGCGTTCATAGCGCTCCGGTTCCATGCCGATCAAGGCGACTGAAGCCCGCGCTACGCCGCTGAGCGCCAGCGCCGGACCGCTGATCACTGGCGATACCGCCAGCAACCGCGGATGCTGATCCAGCACGGCAACCACCTCCTGCCAGTTGCTGATCGAACGCAGCCGTTGGGCCCGCGGGTTTTCCAGGGTTAATGAGACAGCATCACCGGCCAACGGCATCATGCGGTTGAATTCATCCAGCGGCAGAATGCGAATGTGCGCCTGGGTGCCCAGGGTGCGTTCGACCACGTTGTCCTGCAGCCCGGTAATCAACGCGGTGATGAACACGATCACCGCCGAGCCCACGGTGATGCCGAACAGGATCATCAGCGTCTGCATGCGGTTATCCAGCAGAAAGCGCAGCGCGATCAACCATTCTGTCCAGGCGCTGGCAATCAGACGCTGCACCCTTATCACTCCCGGCCGCCCGCCAACATCGGCTCAATCCGCACCCGCACGCGCTGCCCTTCCGCCACATCGCCCGTCAGCACCACATCACCGGCGCTCAGCCCCTCGACAATCTCGGTCAACCCGGTACCGCGCAAACCCAATTGCACCGGCACCCGCTCCACTTGCCGATCCGCACTCCAACGCAGCACCTCGGCCTGGGTGCCTCGGCGGTTTTGCAATGCATCATTGGCCAGCACCAGCGCCTGCTCGCGACGGCCGGTACGGATATCCACCGACACCGTCATGCCCTGACGCAGAAAATCCGCCGGCCCCAGCACCTCGAGATGGATGTCGATGGTGCCGCGATTGGTATCGATCGCCGGGGCGATAAAGCTGACTTTGGCTTCCAATGCTTTCAACGGAAAAGCATCGGCGATGACCAGCGCCGGCTGGTCGATGGCCACCGGCCCGAGATCCTTCTCGTCCAGCGGCACTATGATCTCGCGGCTGTCGGAGCGAGCAACCTGCAGCAGCATGGTGCCCGGCTGCACCAGATCGCCCGGTTCGACCTGACGTACCTGCACCACGCCATCCACCTGGGCACGAATCCGTGTTTTCTCCAGCGCGGCGCTGGCCGCGGCCAGCCGCTGTTGCAATACCTGCTCGTCACTGCCCCCGGCGGCGGCAGCGGTAGCCGCCAGCTGCGCCCGGTCCCGTCTGACCCTGGCACTGGTTTCCGCCTGACGCGACTGCTCGCGCTGCTCCATCGATACCAACTGCCGCTGGAAAAGCGTATCCCGCCGCTCACGCTCACGCGCCGCCTGCTGCAGATCACTCTGTGCCTCACGCAAGGCGGCCTGGGCCTGCGGACGTTGGGATTTAACCAGTTGCTGCAACGCCGCCTGGGCTTCGAGCAGCCGGGCTTGCTGTTCTTCATCACGCAACTCCAGCAGCAGGTCACCCGCCTTGACGCTGTCGCCCTCGCGCACATGCCGCGCCTTCACCACACCGGTGATTTCACTGCCGATCTGGGCAAGCGATTGGCTGTCCACCTCACCACTGGCAACCACCCGCTGCACCAGAGGGCGCATCGCCAATTGATAACCGGTCACCTCGGGCCCCTGCCATTGCTGCCAGCCAATCCAGGCAACCAACAACACAACAGGCAGCAGAATCAACAACCAGCGCGGCAGACGTCTTGAGTCGGACAAGGGATCGAACCTTTCGGATAAAGGAAAACCAGTCCGATCAATATATTACAGATGCCTCCCTCGCGCCTGCCTTCACGGCCTCAATCCGGCTCGAAGCTGATGTGTACCGACGGCGCGCTGCGGCGCGCCTCACCATGAAACACCGCCTCGATATTATTGCCCTCTGGATCCAGAACAAAGGCGGCGTAGTAACCAGGATGATAGGAACGCAACCCCGGCGCACCGTTGTCCTGTCCTCCACTGGCCAAGGCGGCCTTGTGGAACGCCTCGACCATGGCCTCGTCCCGCGCCTGAAATGCCAGATGCTGGCGCCCGGTCACTGTGCCCTGCGCCGCTTCGGAGTCGGCGGTGGAGATGACCAGTTCATCAATCCAGAAAAACCCCTCTTCGGCGCCACCAATAGGGATGTTCAGCACCTCGGCGATGGCCGTGTAGAACCGTTGTGCAGCGGGCATATCCCGCACTACCAGCTGAACATGATCAATCAATCGCCCACGGTGCAGTTCCATGGTTTCCATATCGCATCTCCCGAATTGTCGAGTAGGGTTTGAGTATCACAACGGGGAAAGACTAGTCCGCTGCCGCCGCCATGCCAACCGGCACTGAGTCAGGACAAACCTTCCAGCCTGACTCGGGTCACAGCAATAAGAGGATATGGAGGGAAACAGGTCATGAGCCACAAGTTCAAGGTCAGCGATCACGTCAGCTGGAACTCCGAAGCCGGGCGGGTCAGCGGCACCATCATCAAGGTGCATACTGCGGATACCACCTACAAAGGCCACCCGCGTCGGGCTAGCAAGGAATCGCCACAATACGAGATCCAGAGCGACAAGACAGATCACATCGCCATGCACAGGGAAGATGCCCTGACCAGGATCAATTGAGCATGGAGCAGGCCGATACCATCTGGACCCTAGGTCACTCGACGCGCTCGATTGAAGAGTTCATCGCTCTGCTCCAGCATTACCGAATCGAAGCCGTGGCGGATGTGCGGCGCTTTCCCGGCTCGCGCCGCCTGCCGCAGTTCGGCCAGGAGGCATTGCGCGCCAGCCTGCATGAGCAGGGTATCGAGTATCTGCTGATCACCGAATTGGGTGGTCGGCGCCAGCCGGCAGCGGATTCGGTAAACACTGCGTGGCGCAACACCTCCTTTCGCGGCTACGCCGACCATACTGCCACCGGGGAGTTCGCCACCGGCCTCGAGCGCCTGCAGCAGCTGGCTGTGCGACGACGCACCAGCATGATGTGCGCCGAAGTGCTCTGGTGGCGCTGCCACCGCTCATTGATCTCCGATGTATTGATGGCCAGCGGCACCCGGGTCATGCACATTCAGGACGAGAAGCACACCGAAGAACATCCCTACACCCGCCCGGCGCGCCTGTATCAAGGCCAACTGACTTATGACGCTACCCGCGGCGAGCCGCTGAATGCCAGGGAAAGGAGCCAGGGTATCCAGCAGCAGATGGATTTATAGCTTTGGTTCTTTACAGAGGCGCCGTAAACGGCAGCGTCATGCCCTCAAGCATGCCTCTCGCCCCACAGATGGCAGGCCGGCAGGGCCGGTCTGCACTGTCAGAGATAGTAAGGCTCTCGTCAGCAAAATCGAGGCCGAACTGACAGGCCTCCGCCCCGCTGCCCACCGTCACCCGCAGCCGCTCTTCCAGCCACTCCCCTGCCGCCTCACGTGCAGTGCAGGAGTGGCCATTGGTGAAGACCAGATCCAGATCCACCGTCGCCCCACCACCGGTCGCGGGCGCTACCCGCACCGTATTCTCCGCCTCGCCCTCACACTCGAATCCGTCCGGTGAGTGAAAGCAGACTTCCACTTTTTCACTGTACAGCCCATAGGGGAGCTCATTGGAACTACACGCGACCAGCGCAAGCGGGAGCATCAGGCCGAGGATGATTCTCATGGGGTGGCTCCAACGTCAGCGACTTCATTTGGTGGAAATAGGTCTATCTTGCAGTGGCCCGGCGTCAGGGGCAACTCCGCAAACCTCAGCTGGTAGCCAGCTTGAGTCCGACAATACCGGCTCCGATCAGCACCAGACTCACCAGCCGCAGCGGGTTGGCCGGCTCATCGAACAACAGCATACCGAGTAAAACTGTACCTACCGCGCCGATGCCAACCCAGACCGCGTAGGCGGTCCCCACCGGCAAAGTTTTCATCGCCAGACCCAACAACCAGACACTGATCAACATGGACAAGGCCGTGCCCAGCGTCGGCCACAGACGCGTGAAACCCTCGGTGTATTTCAGCCCGATAGCCCAGCCAATTTCGAAAAGACCCGCGACAACAAGAATGGCCCAATTCATCAGAAACCTCCTGATATGGGGCCGTCCCCGCTAGAAAGGAAAAGTGAGGTCGTCCTCACTTTTTGAAGCTTCACGCCAGCCTCAGCATCATGTCGGCTGGCTGAACAGATCGAATTATAACCCATCCCAGCACCCACGGCTAACGCGCCGCAGCCCCTCTACAGCAGCATGCAGAACAAATGCCCTATAATGCGCCGCTATTTCTCCAGAGGGTGCGAAAGGCCGTGATCAATATCCGTTATATACCGTTGGTAATCGCGCTGGCGATGTCACTGTACATGGTCAGCATCATGACCTTCGTTATCACCTGGGCCAACACCGGGCTCACTGACGGCTTCGCGTCTCGCTGGTGGCGTGCGTTCTATATTGCCTGGCCCATTGCGTTCACCTTGATCGCTATCGGTGCACCGCGCATCAGCAAGCTGATATATCGCTTGAAGAAGGACTGAGCCTGGTTGGGGCAATCCCCCCGGCTCAGTGGGCAACCGCCTTGGAAAACACATTAAGCACCACCACCCCGGCAACAATCAGCCCCATGCCAAGCAGCGCCGGCAGGTCCAGCTTCTGCCCGTACATGAACCACGCCACCGCGGTAATCAGCACTATTCCCGCGCCAGACCAGATCGCATAGGCAACACCCACCGGAATGGTGCGCAAGGTCAGCGCCAGAAGATAGAAAGCGATAGCGTAACCGACCACCATCAGCAGGGTCGGCAAGGGTTTGCTGAATCCCTCACTGGCCTTCAATGCCGAGGTGGCAATGACCTCGGCCACAATCGCAACGGACAGGAATATCCAGCTTTTCATCTTCTGTCACTCTTCTGGTATCGGCCGCAAATAATAACAGCCGATCCAATAAAAAATGACACCTACTCAAACAGTTTCTTTTCTCTCCATCCGCCCCACCGATAATAGGCGAAAGAAAACACCGAACTGAGCAGAAAGCTCAGGCCGATGCCCAGCGCCACACCGGTTTCGCCGTACACGGCGGTGGCCCAGTAAGCCAGAGGCACACGCAAAATCCACAGAGAAATGATGTTCAGTGCCAGCACCTGGAACATCGCCCCGGCGCCTCGCACCACGCTGTTGAAAACAAAATTCAAGCCGATGAACGGATAGAAAAAGGCAATCGTCTTCAGATAGCTGGTGCCAAAGGCCACACTGGCCTCGTCCTGAATGAACAGCCTGATCAGCGGCTCCGCCCAGATATACAGGACACTGGCCAGCAGCAACATGATGCTCGTGTTGTAGATGAGCCCCGCTCGGGTTATCTGCGTTACCCGCGACCACTGTTGCACGCCGATATTCTGCCCGGCCATCGCCGTGACCGCTGTGCCCAGCGCCACCGCCGGCAGCAGGATGAGGTTATCCAACCGTTGGGCCGCGCCGAAGCCGGCCACCGCATCCGCCCCCAGACTGTTCACCAATGACAGGATGACGGTGGTGCCTGCATGGATAACAACCATCTGCGCTCCGGAGGGAATGCCCAGTCGCAGTATGGTTTGCACTTCCGCCCGCTGCGGCAACCGCAAGCGAAACCCGTGCCCCGGAAACTTCCGCGCCAGATGCACCAGACTGTAGAGAAAAGCCCCGCCCTGGGCAGCGACAATGGCATAAGCCGCCCCTGCAATTCCCCACTGGAATCCACCAATGAATAATGGCGACAACAGGGTGGTCAGGACAGTCGCCAGAAGCACGAAATACAGCGGCGTGCGGCTATCGCCAAAGGCACGCAGCACCGTACTGACAAAGTTGTAACCGACCAGCAGTACGGTACCGACGAAGTTGATCTGCAGATACACCCGCGCGTCATCGATAATCGCAGCAGGCGTGTTGAGCAGCGCCAGCAAGGCGTCGGCAAAAACATAGCCAAGGATGCTGATGACAACTGACAACAGGCCGAGGATGATGACAAAGGCGCTCAAGTAGTC
Organism: Pseudomonas sp. FME51; assembly: GCF_014897305.1. Classification (NCBI taxonomy): domain Bacteria; kingdom Pseudomonadati; phylum Pseudomonadota; class Gammaproteobacteria; order Pseudomonadales; family Pseudomonadaceae; genus Pseudomonas; species Pseudomonas sp. FME51. The sequence continues at coordinate 343,838 of NZ_JABUYN010000005.1, forward strand.
GCGCATCGCCGCCTTATCGCCCCGGCCACGCAACTGGGCGAAGATTGCCAGGGTCGCCTGATTGACTCCCATTACAAAAGCCAGCACCACCATCATCAGAATAGTGCCGACCGTTACCGCACCGAAGGCCCCACTGCCCAACAGATTCCCTACCCACAGACCATTGATCAGCTGGATGGAGACCTGCAACAGACTGCTCACGACGATGGGCAGGGAAAATGTCCCCAGCTGCCTGGCGATGGGTCCTTCAGTAAAGTTCTTCATTACACTTCCGAAACATCATTTACCGCCTGCAGGGAGCTCTTCGGCGGCACGCGCGTTCAGAATCGCAGCGCAGGGACGCTGCTCGGTAATGATCCTTCAAAGGATATCGCTTCCGACTGCGGTTAACCATTTCCCTGGTCAAACTCATCATACTGGGGCAGATCATCAGTAATCTCGAACCAGGGTGCCTTGCTGCCGACAAACACGTGCCGCTGCGCGCGGACGCCCGGGTCGGTATCCAGCGTACCCAGAGGGAAACCAAATGCCTCGGGCTGGGCGTCGAAACGGGTGAACAGACTGGTACTGCAGACCGAACAGAACGCCTTGTGCTCGCCCGGCGAGGACTCGTAGAAGCGAATCAGCTCCTCACCCTTCACCGTCTTCCAGTCCGCTGAACGAATCTTGCAGGACGTCCTGAATGCCGCTGCATGCAGCTTGCGACACATGGTGCAATGGCAGTTGTACACATCGCACAACTCGCCCTGAATCTCGTACCCTACTCCTCCGCACAGACAGCTTCCTGACATGGTCATGACCCACCCTCCTGAACAGTGATAGCTCTTCAAGCGTAGTTCAGTAAAGCGGATCGCAGGCTGCCCGTTCGCCCGCGGTTCTGCTACCTTCAATAACCACTGCCCAACAACGACAAAGGAGCAACCATGAACACTCTGTACAATATTCCCCTGACCCGCATCGACGGCACAGCCGGCAGCCTGGCTGATTACCGTGGCAAAGTATTGCTGGCGGTCAACGTCGCTTCCAAATGCGGCCTGACACCGCAATACGAAGGACTCGAAGCCCTGTATCAGGCCAAGCACGGCGAAGGACTGGAAGTGCTCGGCTTCCCGGCCAATGACTTCAAGGGTCAGGAACCCGGCAGCGAGGAAGAGATCCGCGATTTCTGCTCGACCACCTACGACGTGCACTTCCCGCTGTTCTCGAAGATCTCGGTGATCGGCGAGGCGCAGCACCCGCTGTACGCCGAACTGACCCGCGCCCAGCCCCAGGCCACCGGCGACGGCCCGTTTCGCGAGCGGCTGAAAGGCTTCGGCGTGAACCCGGAGAGTCCGGCGGATGTGCTGTGGAACTTCGAGAAATTTCTGATCAACCGCAACGGCGAGGTGGTCGCGCGCTTCGCCCCGGATGTGAAAGCGGACGATCCGCGGCTGGTGGCAGCGATCGAGGCCGAGTTGGCGAAAGGCGCCTAACCAAGCCGCGCCAGGCAGAGCGCCTCCATCTGCTCTGCCCAGGCCCGCATCCGCTGCTCATCCAGACGCAGCTGCATGGCATAGCGCCGACCGCCCCATACTGCCAGATGCAGCGCCTCGATCAGGTTCCCATCTGGCTGTTTCGGCAGATCGGTGCAGGCGTTCATTACCCGCTGCCACATGGCGAGGAGCTCGGCATAGGCGCGCAGCTGGTACTTCTGTTCCGCAATCAACGGCTCCAGTTCCATCATGTCCGGGTGGAACCAGGACAATTCTTCACGCTGCATACCGCTGAGCAACTGGATCAGCAGGTGAATCCGCTGCTGCCAACCCAGCTCGGTCGGCTGCACCACCTGCAGGTCCACCGCCTGGATCAGCCGTTCGATGCAATGGCGCACATAGGCTGAGTGCAGCGCCTCCTTGCTCGGAAAGTAGTCATACAAGGTGCCCACCGCAACGCCAGCCTCCAGCGCCACCGCACGGGTAGTGAGTCCGGTCCAGCCATCGCGCTGCCAAATCCGAACATAGGTATCGAATATCGCCTGCACAGTGAAGCGCGCCCGCGCTTGAGTCGGGCGTTTCAGCGGCTTACTGCGGGTTACAGGGGGTATCTTGTTGTTCATGGTTATCCGAACCCGGCCAGCGCAGGGCTGGCGTACAGTCTGTGTACTGCAAGATTATCTTTACCGGAGCCCATCATGACTCAGATCCAAAGCCTGCAAACTGACAAGCGCGACCTCGCGCGCACCCGCATCGTTACCCAAACCCAGGGTGACCTGCAACCCGGCGAGGCACTACTAAAGATCCACCGCCTGGCGCTGACCACCAACAACATCACTTATGCCGCCTTTGGCGACACCCCGCACCTGCGCTACTGGAACTATTTCCCCACCGACGACGCGGCTTGGGGTCACATGCCTGCCTGGGGTTTTGCCGAGGTAGTGAGCACAACAGTGGAAGGCCTTGCCGTTGGCGAGCGCTTCTACGGCTATTGGCCGATCGCCAGCCACTTGGTGGTCGAACCGGTGCGCATCACCGAGCGCGGTTTTTATGATGGCAGTAAGCATCGCCTAGATCTGGTCTCGGCTTATAACCAATACCAGCGCAACAGCACCGACGCCGCCTACCGTCCCGAGAATGAAGATTATCAGATGCTGCTGCGGCCGCTGTTCATCACATCGTTCATGCTGGCAGACTATCTGGAGGACAATCACTTCTTCGATGCCAAGCGCGTCCTGGTGTCCAGCGCCTCCAGCAAAACAGCATTCGGTACGGTTTTCTGTCTGCAGGGCAAGGACATCGAGGTAGTGGGCATCACATCAGCGACCAATCAGGCGTATGTCGACGGCCTTGGTTGCTACCAGAGGAGCGTCACCTATGACCAGCTCGAAACCCTGGACCCCAGCGTCCCGACTCTGTACGTGGACTTTTCCGGCAATGCCGAACTACGCCAACGAGTGCACGCTCATTTTGACAAGGCACTGGTTCATGACTGCTACGCTGGCTCGGCTCACAGCCAGGACCATATCAGCGAACAGGACCTGCAACTCTCCGGTCCACAACCCAAGGCTTACTTCGCCCCCGACCAGATTCGCAAGCGCAACGCTGACTGGGGTCCGGCGGAAGTCACCCGCCGCTTCAACGAAGCGCAGCTGAGCTTCATCCAACGGGTCAGTGACACCGAAAGCCCCTGGCTCGTGCTGGAAACCCATCAGGGTTTGGAGGCAACCCAGACATTGATCGACACCCTGGTCAACGGCCGTATTGCACCGATCGACGGGCATGTAGTGACGGGTATCTGAGCGCTTATTGGGCCATCAGCGGCGGCAACTGATCAAAGATTGACAGCACCTGCATAAAGCTCTGCTCCGGCTCACAGTGCAACTGCAGCGGCTCGCCCGTTGCAGGGTGCTGGAACACCATCCCAGTGGCAGCCAACATCAGTCGGCCGCCGCCGAAGCGTTCGGCAAAATAATGATTGTGTCGGGTGCGCCCATAGTTGGTATCGCCAATGATGGGATGGCTGATGTGCTGCATGTGCCGTCGCAGTTGATGCTTGCGACCCGTTTCCGGGTAGAGCGCCAGCAAGCTGTAACGGCTGACCGGGTAACCTTCTATCTCGACCGGAATCTCGGTGGTGGCCAGACGCTGGTAGCGGCTGGTCGCATCGCGGATCGGTTGAGGCTCGTCCTTGCAACGCCGGTCGGTGGCGTGTTCGCGTAAGGGATGATCGATCAGCCCGACTTCCGGCGCCCAACCTCGCACCATGGCCAGATAGGACTTGCTGACCTGTCCGGCCATCAGCGCCTTGCCCAGCGTACTGGCAGTCTCCGGGTCGCGGGCAAATACCAGTAGACCCGAGGTAGGCCGATCCAGCCGGTGCACCGGATAGACATGCTCGCCGCCATTGAGCTGCCGCGCATACTGCAAGGCAAACTCGGTTTCGTGTCGATCTATCGGGCTGCGATGGACCAGCAGCCCAGCGGGCTTGTGTACCGCGAGCAGCCAGTCATCGCGGTAGACTTCCACCAGCGGATTGGCTGGTGCGGCAGTGGCGCCAAGGGCCATTGTGGTAGGAAGCGCCATAGCAAGAATGTGTCATCAGTCGAAAACGTCATACAGAATATCAGCAATGACGCCACTGGCGATGCTCACCAGTACCAGATCAACGCCTGCCTGCTGCCATTCGTATCCGGAGTACCTCGGCAAGTGCTCAAGAAACCGACCCGACTGCACCTTCTTGGCGATCCCCGGAGGAAGCGGTTTGCCGCGCATGAGATTCTTGCGGATGCCCGGCGGCAGGGAGGAACGGCCGCGGTAGTTGTAACTATGCGCGTATTCCCGGGCCATGGCGGCAGTGATACCCGCCTCGATCAGAGCATCGATGGAATCTCTCTGCCGCTCATGGCGATGGTGGTCCCGGTTGTCATGTTTCTGATTACCCCTTCCAGGATGACCATGTCCGGAATTACCGTTCCCACGATGTTCCGCACCCTGGTTGTGCCCCGGACCTTTGCCCTCAGGAGGGCCAGCCTGTACCACCGAAACCATCAGGCCTGCCATTAGCAGCGCAACTACAGCACGATATGTCATCTTCCAATCCTCATTCAAACGGGCCGGCACGGCGTCAGGTCAGCCTCGTTTATGCAGACCCGCAGCCAACCGCTTTGTTCCCGCCGTGCGTGGCCGATGATTCCGCTTCGTTGGCCCGTGGATCAGCTACCATGGAGCCTGCACAGCCAAACGGATCCGGAACCCATGTCCTACCCCATCGACCAGAAACTCGTCATCGCCATTGCTTCCAGTGCCCTGTTCGATCTGACCGACTCCGACCAGGTGTTTCGCGAACATGGGGAAAAAGCCTACCGGGAATATCAGCAGGAACATCTGCATACGCCGTTGGGCAAAGGCGTGGCCTTCCCTTTTGTGCGGCGATTTCTCAGCATTAACCGCAAGTTTCCCGAGCAATGCCCGGTCGAGGTAGTGCTGTTGTCACGCAACTCCGCCATCACCGGCAAGCGGGTTTTCAATTCCATCGTCCACCACAGCCTGAACATCAGCCGAGCGGCGTTCCTGGAGGGCAAGTCTCCCTACGCCTACATCCCGGCGTTCAATGCCTCGCTGTTTCTCAGTGCCAACGAAGGTGACGTGTTGCAAGCCATCGATTATGGTCATCCGGCCGGCACCGTTCTGCCCAGCCACGTGGTCGATGATGAAGATGATGTCGAGCTGCGCATCGCCTTCGACTTCGACGGTGTGATTGCCGATGACGCCTCGGAACGGGTCTACAAGTCCGGCTCGCTGGAGGAGTTTCAGGCACACGAAACGTCCCACTCGCACATACCTCATACACCAGGCCCACTGGCTGACCTGTTCCGCAAGATATCGCACCTGCAGCACCTGGAAGATCAAGCGCTGGCAAACGATAAAAACTACGAGCGCGTACTGCGCACCGCCATAGTCACCGCCCGCAATGCCCCTTCACACGAGCGTGTCATTACCACGCTGGAACACTGGGGCGTTAACCCCAACGAAGTGTTTTTTCTCGGTGGCATGAAGAAAGATCGGATTCTGAGCGTGCTCAAACCTCACATGTTCTTCGATGACCAGCGCTCGCACCTGGAGTCGGAAGCGGGTGATATTCCGATGGTGCATATTCCGTTCGGGGTTGCCAATCTGCTGTGATTTGCGCAGTGGTTCATCAAGGGGGCCGGAATAATAAAAATGCAACGACAGTGTAATACTACACACCTATAGTCCGCGTATTAGACCATTCGCCATGTATTAACGCGCCAGCGGTATCCGCATCACTCTGCTCACAGCGAAAACGTTGTAGGGGAGTTTGCACCGGTTGGCATTTTTGTGACAGACAACAAACTACACAACTTGCAACATAGAATCATTCTCATTAGCATTGCGGAAAACAACAGGACCTCCGCCAATGCCCCATGCCCCTCGTCGTGCCCGTCGCCCGCTTCCCGTCTCCCTGCGCCTCGGCGTAGTACTGGGATATCTGATTGCCCTTCCGGCAGTCGCCCAATCCTCAGCAGTCGACCTACCCGATGACATCATTTTCGGTAGCGAGACGGAGTCGGCCACAGGGCCGGTCGAGGGTTACACCGCCACCCGCTCAGCCACTGCCACCAAGACCGACACCGCCCTGACCGAAACGCCCCGCTCCATCAGCGTGGTAACGGCCGAGCGGATGCGCGACCAGGGTGTGCAGACCGTGCAGGATGCGCTGCGCTATGTTTCCGGTGTCCGTGGCGAAGCCTATGGTTTGGATGCACGTGGGGATTCGGCGCTGATCCGCGGCAGCTCACCGGCTGCGTTTCTGGATGGGCTGCAGCAGAGTTTCGGCAGCTATACCAATACCCGTCCTGACCCATTCGCCCTGGAGCGGGTCGAGGTTCTCAAGGGCCCCGCGTCGATGCTCTATGGCCAGAGTCCGGTGGGCGGGCTGGTAAATCTGGTGAGCAAGCGCCCGCAATCGCGGCAGCAGACCGAGCTGCAACTGCAATATGGCACCCATGATCGCAAGCAGATCGCCATCGACAGCACCGGCCCGCTGACCGACGACGGCAACTGGCTCTACCGCGTCGTTGCCATCGCCCGCGACAGCGGCACCCAGGTAGATCATGTGGATGATGACCGGCTGGTATTGATGCCCTCGATCACCTGGCAACCCACCGACAATCTGGAATGGACCCTGCTCGCCAACATCCAGCGCGATGACAGCGGATCCACCTCGCAGTTTCTCCCTCACCGCGGCACTCTGCTCAGCGCACCTTACGGGCGTTTCGATACCAATCTGTTCGTCAGCGAGCCGGGCTTCGATGAGTACGACACCGAACAGCTGGCCCTGACCTCCCTGCTGACCTGGCGCCTCAATGAAACCTGGATCCTGCGCCAGAACCTGCGCTACCAGGAAAGCGAGGTCAGCTATCAGCAGATCTACGGCTGGCCGCCGGTCCTGGCGGCGGATGACCGCACGCTCAACCGTATCTACCACGTCTCCAAACCCGAGGTGGATGTCTGGGCCGCGGACCAGAATGCCCAGGCGCTGTTCGATACCGGCCCCTTCCAGCACACCCTTCTGATCGGCGCCGATTACCAGCATGCAGTAACCAATCGGGATCAGGCGGGCGGTGCAGCGACGCCGCTGGATCTGTACAACCCGGTGTATGGCACCTTCGACCCATCCATCATCAGCCTGACCGCCGACCCCGAGCAGACCGTGGCTCAACGCGGGCTGTATCTGCAGGATCAGATCCGCTATCAGCGTTGGCTGCTGACGCTCGGGCTGCGCAAGGACTGGGCCGACAACCGCACCGAAGGCGGCACCCGGCAGAAGGACGATGCCACCACCGGCCATATCGGCCTGACCTATCTGCTGGATAACGGCCTGGCGCCCTATCTCAGCTACAGCGAATCCTTCCAGCCGGTGATCGGGCTGAATGCCGCCGATAACCAACCGTACAAACCCATGGAAGGCGAGCAATGGGAGCTGGGGATCAAGTACCAGCCGCCCGGCAGCGCCAGCCTGTATACCGCCGCGCTCTTCGATCTTCGTGAGCAGAACCGTCGCATGCCGGACCCGGCCAATCCGCTCAATACCATTCAAACCGGCGAAACCCGCTCACGCGGCCTGGAACTGGAAGCTCTGGCCAGCGTAACACCCCGCTGGGATCTCATTGCCACCTATACCTACCTGGACACCGAGATCGTCAAGGGCTCGGCGGTGGAACAAGGTCACCGCCTGGCCAGTACGCCGGAGCACATGGCCTCGCTGTGGAGCCAGCATCGCTTCGCCCTGTTCGGCCTGCCGGGCTTCAGTGCCGGCGCCGGCGTACGTTATGTAGGCGCCAGCTGGGATGGCACCGACAGCTTGAAAACCCCATCAACCACCCTGTTCGACGCCATGCTCAGCTACAGCCGCGACAACTGGACCGCCGCCCTCAACGCCACCAACCTCGAGGACGAAACCTATTACACCACCTGCCTGGCGCGGGGTGACTGTTTTATTGGCAGTCGCCGCACGCTGGTCGGCTCACTCAGTTACACCTTCTGATGCAAGCCTCCGCCCTGCTGCACCTGCTCAGATCCAGAACCGCCGAACTGATCAGCCGCGGCCTTGCCGCGCTGGTCGGCGGCTACCTGCTGGCCTTCGGCTTTACCGCGTTTTTTAGCGTATATCTGCCACTGTCTCGCGCCAACCGGGTAGTGACCGCCAGCCTGTTGTGCTTCGCGATCTGGGTTGCCGCCGCCCTCTACGCCTTCGGCGCGCGCAGTCCGTCCCATACCTGGCTGATACTGCTCTTTAGCGCCGCCGGCCTCTATCTGCTGGCTTACCTGCCCACTGACTGGAGGCTGCGCCCATGACCTTACGCCAGACCACGGCCGGGCTGCACACCTGGGGCGGACTGCTGCCCAGCTGGGTGTTGTTCGTCGTCATCTTCACCGGCACCCTGGCCTGCTTCGACAAGGAGCTGGAACACTGGATGCGTCCGGCGCTGCATGCCCCGGCCACTACCACAACCACAACCACAGTCGCGGGGGCGGACGATATCAGCGCCTGGCTCAACGACAACGTCAGCGCACCCCTGCATGCCTACTGGATGCATGGTCCCACGCAACGGGTGCCCTATTGGCAACTGGGTTGGGAAGAGGACGCCAGCGGCCAGCGCGGCAAAGCCGCATTCAATCCTGCCAGCGGCGAGCGGCTGCCCGATACGATAGGCGGGGACTTCTTCTTCACCCTGCACTACAACCTGCATGCCGGGCAGATCGGCATGTATCTCGTCGGCCTGGCCGGCATGTTCATGCTCACCGCGCTGGTCTCGGGCATCATCATCCATCGCCGGATCTTCAAGGACTTCTTCACCCTGCGCCCCAACGCCAACGGGCAACGGGCCTGGCTCGATGCGCACAATCTGTTCGGCGTCATCGGCCTGCCCTTTCACCTGGTGCTGGCCTACACAGGCGTTGCCATTTTCGTTTCCTCTTATATGCCCGCCGGTGCGCTGGTTGCCTACAACGGCGATCCGATGGCGTTCTATACCGAGGTGCAGGGTGGCTTCCACCGTAATGAGCTGGACCAACCGGCGGGCAAGACGGTCTCCATTGACGGCCTGCTTGAAGACGCCCGCCAACACTGGAAAAGCGACGATATTGGCTGGATCATCGTTGAGCATCCTCAGGACGCCTCTTCGGTGGTCAGTCTCCGCCGCCTCGACCCGTCGCGCATCGGCTCGCCCCAGGACACGCTCAGCTATGACGCCTTCACCGGCGAACTGTTGAACCAGCAACAGGCTCCCGCCGGCTATCGCGCCTACATCTGGATGGTCGGATTGCACATGGCCCAGTTTGGCGGGCAGATTATACGGGTGTTGTATGCGCTGCTGGGCCTGGCCGGTTGCATGATGTTGATCGCCGGCAATAACGTCTGGCTGCGCAAACGCGCCAATCGGCAGACTTCCGGTTTGAGTGTGGTGAGGGCACTGAACACAGCGGTGTTCTTCGGCTTGCCCATTGCCTCCATTGCTCTGCTCTGGGCCAACCGGCTGATTCCTGCGGATATGACATCCCGCGCCAGCGCGGAAGGCTGGAGCTTTGTCGGAGCCTGGCTGGCGGTCACTGGCTTTGCGCTGCTCTTCCGGAAATCCGCAGCGGCGCAGACCAGAACATTATTCGCCCTGCTGGGCTTGCTCGCGCTGGGTCTTCCGCTGGTGAACGGCCTGACTACAAGCCACGGCCACCTGCTTGCGACTCTGGGCCATGAACCCGCGCTGGCCGCTGTTGACATGGTTATGCTACTAACGGGCGTGATCTGCATCTGGCGAACGATAAACACAACCTCCGCCACGCAAGCCAGAGAACTGAAAGTAGAACCGGACGCCGAACAGGAAATGGCAGCATGACGCTGATTGCTTTCGCACTGGCTTGCAACGGCATGCTCGCTCTGAGCCTGGCCATGTCCCGGCATCACCGGGATCTGTTCAACACCAGCCCAAGCGAGGGGCGACGCCAAAGACTGCGCCTGTTCGGAGCGGTGTCACTGATGGGATGTGTTATCAGCAGCCTGGCAGGCAACTCTCTCGCATTGGGATGGGTGATCGCGGCAGGACAGATCATGCTTGCAGGTCTGTTGGCGGGGCTGGGGCTCGCTTGGAGAATGACGCGGCGTGCCACACGAGGTTCACGCTGACATCCTGGACATAGCGCCGATCACCTCACCGCAGAAACCCGCCCACATTGCCTGCATCTGACCCCATCCTTGACCGGGAACAACGGAAAATCCAAGCCAAGAAATGCCAGAAACGCCCAACGCCGCCCAATCTGGTGATACTCAGTATCTTCACTACCGCAGCGCGGGCATGGCGTTGTATCCACGCCCTGCTCATCTATCAAATCCTGTTCGCGGTCCTCCGCCAGAATCGCCAGCGCCGCATCAACATGCGCCTCCGGCACCTGCAACCGAACTCCGCCAAGCGCATCGGATAGCAGCCACTGCATGTTGATGGTGTGCTCATCCGCAACAAACGCCGGGACGCCTTCCGAATCCAGTCGGGATTTAGCGATATGTGCTTCGTAAGGCAGACTGTAACGTGCAATGGTGATGAGCATCGCGGATACCTCCTTTCGTCACCTGTTCTCAAAGAAATCTCGGCGGCTGCTACAGTTAACGGAGTACCGGAACAAAACACAGAGAAAGTGTAGTTTGACCGTCCGCAGCTATACCACAAACACGGAATGCAATGAGGGGCAATTTATGTATCAGAGAAAAACGGCTCGTGCAGTTCTACCCTTGAGCGGGTTACTGGTAGCCCTGGCGTTCAGCAGCGCTGTCTGGGCTGAAGCAATGCGTATTGAAGTGACCCTGGCCGGTGAGCATGAAGTCCCCGCCGTTGAAACAGCGGGCAGTGGCATGGGTGTTATCGAGATTGGCGAGGATCGTAGCGTCAGCGGCAGCGTCACCACCAACAACGTCCCCGGCACCATGGCGCACATCCATGAAGCCGCTGCCGATGCCAATGGACCAGTCATCGTTCCACTGGAGCAAAGCGATGACGACACCTGGTCAGTACCGGAGGGCGCGCAATTGACCGAAGCACAATACGTCAGCTTCAAGGAAGGGAATCTGTACATCAATGTGCACACTGAGGCGAATCCAGGTGGCGAGGTGCGTGGCCAGCTCACCCCATAAGCTGATAACCGGCACAGCATACGAGCCGGCGACCTGCCGGCCCGTATGCTATCTGCTGAGAGCTACGACCCTGGTTCCAACCATTTGTACATCACCAAGGCATCAACATAGCCTTTGGAGGGATGCTGAAACGCCTTGGGCAGTCTACCTACGGTAGCGAAGCCCAGCTTGTTCCAGAGCCTCACTGCACCCTCATTGCTGGCTGCGACGAAGTTGAATTGCATCGCCTTGTAGCCAAGCTCCTTGGCAACCTCTTGAGAGTGTTCGCACAGGGTCGTGGCCAAACCCAGCCCTCGTGCGTCGGACGCAACCATATAGCCACAATTGCAGACATGTTCGCCCGGGCCCGCTTGGTTGGTCTTGATGTAATAGGTACCCAGAACCTGACCACCTTCCTCGACCAGGTAGGTCTTTCGCGGCGCATCCAGCCAAAGCTTCAGCGCCTGCTCTCTGGTCGTGTCTCGGGGATACGCATAGGTATCACCCGCAGCGACGATCTCATGGAAAATTGGCCAGATGCGGTCAAAGTCGTCTCTTGTAACTTCCCGAATATTCATCAAACCCACTCCAACCGACCCCGATGCCGGACGACGTCCCAAATAGTTTTAATCACTCCAGACCCCGCCTACACTGCCGTGGTCTGTCTCAGCGCCTCTTTACCTTTAGCCAGATAGGCCTCCATTTCGTCATCCGGCACCATGCTTCCTCCAGTGGCCCAGGCCAGGTGGGTTGCGTTGGCCAATCTGGAGGGAGTCAGCTGGAGACGTTGGTGATAAGCCTGGTGCTCCGGCGCCTGGATGCGAGCAATACCCGGCACGCCAGCAAGCGCTGACGGCTCCAGGCGGATACCTTCTTTCTGCTCCAACAGCGCGAGCAAGGCATACAACTCTTCATCCTGAATGGTGTAATAGCCGTCAATAAGCCGCTGCATTGCCTTACCGACAAAGCCGGACGGACGGCCCACGGCCAGACCGTCAGCAGCAGTCAGATTGTCGATACCCACATCCTGCACGCATACCTCATCATGCAGACCGGTATAAACGCCGAGCAACATGCAAGGTGAGTGGGTCGGTTCAGCAAAAATGCAATGCACCGCATCACCAAACACCAGTTTCAAGCCAAAAGATACACCGCCCGGCCCACCGCCCACCCCGCACGGTAGGTAAACGAACAGCGGATGTTCAGCATCAACAACGACACCAGCGGCATCCAGCTGAAGCTTCAATCGCTCCGCCGCAACAGCGTAGCCAAGGAACAGACTGGTGGAGTTCTCGTCATCAATGAAGTGACAGGCAGGATCTTCATCAGCCTGCTTTCTTCCCTCAGCCACAGCAACGCTGAAATCCGATTCGTACTCAACCACGGTTACCCCGTGCTCGCGCAGCAACTCCTTTTTCCACTCACGTGCATCAGCCGACATATGCACGGTCACCTCAAAACCCAGAGTGGCGCTCATGATGCCGATCGACAGGCCCAGGTTGCCGGTAGAACCTACAGCAATGCGGTGCCCCCGGAAGAAAGCACGAGAGGCATCACTGTCGAGTTTCGCGTAATCGTCATCCAGGCTCAGCAACCCTGCAGCCAATGCCAGATCCTCTGCGTGCTTGAGCACTTCATAGATGCCGCCACGCGCCTTGATCGAGCCCGAAATCGGCAGATCGTTATCGAGCTTGAGCCACAGCTGTCCGGAAAGCGGCAGGTTGTAACGCTGGCCGATGGCGTTCTGCATTTGCGGCACAGGCTGGATAGGCGACTCGATAATCCCGCCCGCCTGCTCAGTCTGCGGAAAAATGCGGCGGATATAAGCAGCGAAGCGTGTCAGCCGGGCGCTGGCATCATGCATATCGTCCAGAGTGAGCCCCACGTCGGACAACGCCACTGCCGCAGGCTGCACAGCCGGATTGAACCAAGCTGTTTCCTTCAGAGCGATAAGCTCCTGGACCAATGAATCTTCCAGCCAGCGGTCAAGTGAAGCTCCAGCGCTCATGATATTTCCTCGTATGTGTCTTGGGCGATGCGGACTCAATGAGTCAGTGCAGATGATAGTACAATAGCCCACCTCACCCGGTCGCAGCCTACCCGGACAAAACAAGGACACAATATGAATGCATTATTGATCTGCTCCGGCGGATTCGACTCCGTGACTCTGGCCTACCGGCTGGCCGCAGAGAACGCCCTCGGCGCCCTGCTGACCTTCGACTACGGCCAGCGCCACCGCAAGGAAATCGACGCCGCGCGTCTTGCCGCCGAGCGCCTCGAGGTCCCGCATCTGGTCATGGACATCGCCTCTATCGGTCGCCAGCTTTCCGGCTCGGCCCTGACCGATGACATCGCCGTGCCCCACGGCCATTACAGCGAAGCGAACATGAAGCTGACGGTGGTGCCCAACCGCAACGCCATCATGCTCACCATTGCTTTCGGCGTGGCGTCCGCCCGCGGCTTCGACAGCGTCGCCCTGGCGGTCCATGGCGGCGACCATTTCATCTATCCCGACTGTCGCCCTGACTTCATCCAGTTGTTCGGCCAGATGCAAGCTAAGGCGTTGGATGGTGTAGCCGAGGTGGCCCTGTTCGCACCCTACGTCAACGCCGACAAGACTGAAATCGCCCGGGATGCGGCGCGCTTTACCGTACCGGTGGCGGACACCTGGTCCTGCTACGAAGGCGGCAGGATTCACTGCGGCCGTTGCGGTACCTGTGTGGAACGCATCGAAGCCATGGCCCAGGCCTGCGTAGCCGACCCAACGCCCTACCAAGATTAAGACTACTGGCGTGAAGCACTTCTCCGCCGCAGTTGCACGTATTGATCTGGAATAATGGGCGAGGTGTTCAGGGTGCCCTCCCTCTTTGTTTCAACACCATGGCAATGGCGTTTTAATTTCATTATGATATCGCCGACCAAGGTGTCGCCTCGTTTGTAAAACACAGCGCCTTGATTCGGAACCGCCGACAAACACAGAAATACTTGGGCTGGTCATGCGGACAGGAATTAATTTAAAAGGGATTGTTTGTATGCATTTGAAACTGGGAGCATGTGTCGTTGCACTCACCATGATGAGCGGCTGCGCCACTGGCCTGAACTCCATGCAGGAAAGAGAATATCGAGCAATGGAATCCGCTGATGTTCTGGTTGTGGAGAAAAAACCTGAAGTTGGGGCGGCACTGGGTCTGCTGCCCGGTGGCGGCTCTTTCTATGCCAGATCACCCGGAATGGGAGTTGTGAATCTGCTCTTCTGGCCGCTTTCGATCCTGTGGGATCCAGTCAGCGGCTACCAAGGCTCCATGGCAATCAACTACGATATGAGCAAGCATAAGCTCAAGCGTGATATGGAAGCTGAAATTACCGAACTGGATAATCAGCTGACGCTGGGTGAGCTGGAAACTCGGGAATACGTAACAAAGAAAAGAGATATCGAAAGAAAATTCAATTTCAACTGATGGCATGCAGGGAACAGATCAGCACCGCATGCCTCTGTCCCTGTTTCGAAATTCAGATGGGAATCCAGGTCCTGGAAATATCCCGCATAGTCTCCCCAGAACGTATCCTGCGCCGGCTTGATGATTTTCGCTCCCGCCGCCTTTGCCTGGGTCATTACACGCTTCACGGAGTCGGGAACCCAAGAGCGGATGCTCAAGGTACGCTTTGGCTTCAGCCAACCCACTCAAGCCGTACCGTTCAGCATTGAAACTGCTGCCAAGCCCTTTGAGCCGAGGGAATACAAACCAGATCCAGTGAGTTTTCTTTCTGCAGGCCACGTTGAGTAGCTGGGTTTACAAGCGCCAGAAAATCTCATTACGCAGCCGCTCGACCTGCTTCTTCTCCGGCCCAGCCACTACAGTGTAGACGAAGGTGCCCTCACCATTGGGTATGCATTTTATCGCAGCACGGTTGGACATCAGATTGCCGTAAACATAGGTGCCATTTTTCGCCACACTGATAAATTGCAGCGCCTTGAGTATCTCCAACGCCTCGTCGGCACAGGCTTCTGGAGACTCACTGAGTATCTTCTGCGCTGACCATAGTTGTGGAGGGGGAGCAAAGAGTGCCGCCGGCGACGGCTGTACTTCTGACATTGACTTCTCCGCAGGCCCCGAAGCGCAGCCGGTCAGAATAGCCAGTAATAAAAGACTTATATATTTCATAGATCGCGTCCTTTCGTGGTTATGTTCCGTTTTATCGCCGCTGCCGCCAGATCCCGAAGATGGGAATAAAGTTACATCTCACGATCAGGAATCGGGCAATCCGTGAATTATTCGACTCCCTGACACCAGCATGAACGCAAAGCCCCCGGCCGCGCCAACAGCCGGGGGCTTTGCGATCGAGCGCGACAGAGACACATACCCGCTGCAGCGCGTAGATATCAGTCGATATAGCCCTTCTTTTTCATTTCCTTATCGGACACATATTCCCGACACACCAGGGTAATGCCCAAGGCGACAACAAAAAAGGCACCTATCGTCACAATCAACTTGAAGAACAATTCCGGGCTCAGCGGGGTGAGCCACAACTGCACCAGCGACAACGCCACGCCCAGCACGAACAGACCGGTACAAATGATCGAACCGTACTTCATGTGTTCCGACCAAGGATGACCACATAGGCTTCACGCTTCCAGAACAACAGCATTCTGCGGATATCCTTCTCCATGGTCTGCACCCGCCAGCCTTCAGAACTGTTTTTGTTCAGGAAATCAGTAAACTTGAGCGGGTTGACCTTGGAGCCGCCCAGCAACAGCGACCCCAGCATCCCCTCTTGATACACCACGACTTTATATTCCATTAGGTCTTACTCCCTTTTTGATGATCAACATTCAATAACGTAAAAAAGCTTGTCTTGTGTGGTCGCCAAACGATATTACAAAGCGATCGCTCTGACAATCCGCTGCGTGGCGGCATGAGAACTACACGACGGAATACCAAGCCTCACAACCGGCATTCAGACCGTTTGCAGCAAAGGCATCTCCGCTGACACCCACCACCGCGAGCCTTACAGCACGCGCACGCTCGGCCTTGGTCAGATAAGCATAGTTCCCGGTCGAGCCCAGCACGCTTATTGAATCGACGTTGGCAGCAACGAGCGGTCCAATAAGCCGAACAAACGCCGCCTCGTCCAATCTGTGCTCATTCATCGGGGTTAAGGGAAATGCGCTGAGGCCGGAAAACATACTGAATACGCCGAAGTCATGGAAAAGACGGATGCTTACCCTTTAAAGCCTACCTCCCAGAACAGAGGTTGAATTAATGTATAACGTGGATGTGCATGGGCGCCGCGTAGCGGCGTCCCAGCTGCCGAAGGCAGCG
>NZ_JABUYN010000032.1:0-3602 GCF_014897305.1 Pseudomonas sp. FME51
CACCGCCACCGCCACCGTCACCGCCACCATCACCACCATCACCGCCACCATCACCACCATCGCCACCACCACCGCCATTACCACCACCACCATCACCACCACCATCACCACCACCATCACCACCACCATCACCACCACCATCACCACCACCATCACCGTCACCACCGCCATCACTAACGCAGGTGGAACCGTTCCATGTGTACCCAGGAACACCATGACAGGGGTCTGGTTCGTCTGGGTCATCGCCATCACCATCGCCATCACCACCGCCACCATCGCCCGGATCAGGAGCGTTCAGCGGGTCGCCAGACATGTCACCGGGGGTCAAGTTAAAGCCGGAGCAAGATTCGCCAGTACCCTGGACGATGTAATTGCAGTAACCGGTGTCGGTCGAGCCGGAGACCAGATAGCAGGAGCCAGCGAAGCTGGAGGCAGATTCATAACTGCAACTGGAGGTGCAAGTGCCATCGACATCACTCGCAGATGCCAAGACGTAATTTTTGCCGTTGCTATTGAATATGGGAGAGTCTGGGCCGCGAACTAACAGGGTTTCACCGACAGTTGCAGAGCAGCCCAAGGAACACTTCCAAGTTGATTCATCAAGAGTCTGCCCTTCAGGACAAGAGAATGTAGGATAAACAGTAAACTGTTTTTTTAGTCTAGGTCGATCATCAAATATTCTACAAGCTGGCAGGTTAGGGTAAGGCCGGTTCGGCACACCCTGCAAAACCCACGATTCAATATAATAAGAGCGGCCGTTAAGATCTTCATCAGCATATTTTTGAGCGGCCATTTCACAAACCTGTTCGGGACTGTCACCATAAAAAATTACAGGCGTACTGAACTGGAGACGCCAACTCCCTTCATCATTGCCATAGGCTAACGATGACAGAAACAGCAAAGTAAAAAACAATATCCGCCGCATAATCACACCTGTTCCTTATGAGGTGAAAATGATGTTCATACCGATCAACCAAACAACGAGGATGTATAGCGACATTTTCAGACCCTCAAAGAAAAGCAGCCCCGAAGGGCCGCTGTTCCAGACTATTAACGCAACCGGCGATAGAGCGTGAAGCCCACCAGCATGATGGCACCGAAGATCAGCAGCGCGCCGATGATCTCACCAGCGGAGACACCGCCACCGGTGATCTCATTGATAACACCGGCTGTGTCGATGGCAGCGTGGGCTGCGGGTGAAATGACAGCTACAGCGGCAACAGCACCGCCAATACGGGCACCATAACGACGAACAGCATTCATTGGTTTCATGGGTAAATCCTCACTCAGATGTTGCGGCCGAATTTAGAGACGCCAGCAGTCTGCGGCCGACATAACAGATTGCTAGAAAAGTAGCTGTAGCTCCCATGATCAAATGCAACTCATCCTGGGGAAGTTCAAACATGGGGAACATGGGCGTCATGTATTCCCATTGAGTGCAAACGGGGACGTCATTAACAATCGATAAATTGGCTAAGTCGCAGGTTAGAAAAACTTTTGACATGACAGACCCCAGAACTTAATCAAGCGGTTTTTTGAACTTGAGCGGCCAGAGGCACAAGGAACGGCTGGCACTGGAGAGAATCATACTTGCCGATCGAGAAAGAACGCTCATGCAGCATGTACTTGCCGGGTGCATATGCGGCCTGCCCCTCATCAAGCATGACCTTGGTTTTTTGCGGATAGGGAGCGTCGCCGATCTGGACCCACGCTTCCTGTTCGCGCAACTTGTAGTCATTGCCGGTACGGGCACTTTTTCCAGTGCGTTCGTTTACAAATGTGCTGTGAATTTCAAAGATCAGTTTCATAACGTTACCTTTAATAGAATATGTCGCCAAAAAATGGAGTGCCCCGCTCTACTCTGTCAACTGCCCACCAGCGCGGGGTTTTCTCACCGGCGGACTTTGATTGCTCTGATACTTGCAGAGCCTGATTCACAGACTCAACAAGCTGGTTATTCATTGTTGGGCGGCGCTGAATAGCGAGCTTTGCGCGTTCTGCCCTGGTCAAACTTGTGCCTTGAAAACTAACGGTTCTCATGACCGAACCCAATTGCCAAGATACAAGATGGCGCAGAATCCGGCATAGGTAACAATGATCAGATCAACAATTGCGATCATCATGCGACAGCCCTCAAAGGAACTACCGGCGAGCGGTACCAGGACGGTATTGGCAAGTCGTAAGTCTTGGTAACTTCCCGAGCCTGACGAACAATGACCGGTGTGAAACGTGAAGTGTCACAGACGTTTGCAATGTCGATACCGATGCGGCGCAATCTGGCACGGTGACTTTGAACAGCACTTTTTGTAAGGTCGAATTTCTGGCCGCTATACCAATTAAGTGCATACATTGCTGTAACGTTTGCAGCGTAAGTACTTTTAACGATGCCATTAACAAGCAATGTTTCCGAAATTGTTTGAAGGTCCATAGCCGTCACCTGTAACTTTTCATCAGTGCGCAAAAATTCATCATGTAATGTCTGGTATCGCGTCTCATCGAAAAGGCCCCAGAACCTAAGCCCTTCCCTGCTCAAATATTCACTTTTCAACTCTTGCTCTTGCCGTACAACGCCATGCTTTGCGCAGTAATCGCGCACTTGGCAAACGTAGGTATATTCCGGCGACTCATCACCGAACATCCGCTTCATCTTGGGTATCAGGTTCTGATCCAACTCAAAGGCTTTGTCATATGCCTTGCGGTACTGGAGGCGGACGCCGCCCTTGCGCTTGCCAGCAGCAGTCCAATCAACGGTGCGACCGTTGGGATACAGATATCCAACAGAATGGCCAATACGCTGCGTAGACAAACCTCGAAGATAGGCAAGAACGTTACCCTCCCCTACGGCCACATTCGTCGTTAAGTCGATCCGCTCGATGGTGCAACCATCGGCCCAGAGACTGGAAGAATTGCCGGTTTGCCGATGCTCAGTACGAGTGCAGCGGGTAAACGGCGGCAATCCATATTCAGCAAGCAGCATGTTGTAAACCGCGATGCACTCACCCACTGTCTTGAAGCCGAACAGGTTGTCCAGGCGGTTGATACGGCTAGGGTTGCCATCAACACGAACCTTACGACCTTGAACACTGATAGTGATCGAGCTGGAGAAGCTGCCCTCATGCTTGAAACGCGGCTGACGGCTGGTCAAAACCTCATGGGAATGGCTATCGATTGTCAGCGTGTACACGTCACAGACCACGGGCAAGTCGTGATCGTATTCCTGTGAAACTGATAACCAGTCGATAAACATTCCGTTGCTTCTCATTTTCTAAGTAATTAGATAATGAGGGGAATTTAGTTTCTTAGAATCTCAATGTCAAGCACCTTAGTAATTAGCTGTATATTGACCGCAGCAAACGAAGCAAGAGAGAACGACATGCCCACAAAGCACATTGACGATGAGACATGGAGAAAGGTCGAAAAAGAGGCGGTTAAAGCCACCATCAGCACCAAGCGTTCTATAAAAGAAACGGAAATGCTTAGGTGGTTGATTCTTAAAGGATTAGATGAGATTTCGGAGGAAGATTACGCCGAAATGGTTAAACACAAGAAGTAGACGAGAAAACGAGAATACCCCGGGAGTCCGGGGTAAAGTGGGGGTGTAA
>NZ_JABUYN010000033.1:0-3425 GCF_014897305.1 Pseudomonas sp. FME51
CGCTGCCTTCGGCAGCTGGGACGCCGCTACGCGGCGCCCATGCACATCCACGTTATGTGTTTTCTATAGTTATGAGTCTTAATCAGGGTTGATGTGAATAAAATGGATATAAATAGATTTAGAGAAGCTATTGATAGCGATGAAGGTCTAAAGTCTAAACGAAAGATATTAATTAGCTTATGCGTTATTTTAATCGGGTTAAATTTCTCAGGGGCAACTCTTCACGAAGCTAATACTTTTATATTTAAAATAAAATTCACAAACCATGAAAATATACTTTATTTATTCGCAATATCAATTCTGTTTCTGACACTCAGGTATTACGGATATGCTAAGTCATATCATGATCAACTATTTTTGTTTTGGTCAAAACGAATGCTCAGCGATTATAGAGTATTTTGTTACACCCCTAAGGAAGAAGATATTAGTGGGTTATTAAGCAAGCGAATTGATATATGGCCTGGAGATGAACCAGGAATTCAATCACCTAATTATAAAATTAACGGTATATTTCAACGAAATTTAACTTATGAAACAAAAGGCTATGATGAAGTTCATGGCGAATACTCTTATCAAAGCGATATTGAGTTAAATGCTTACAAAGATAAGTGGAAGCGAAAAGATTACTTTAAATTATTATCATATGAGGCAAGGTATCAATTAGAAGCTCTTTTTAAGTATAGAGAAACACTAGATTTGTTATTCCCATACATAATAAGTTTTATTGCATTATTTAGCTTTTTTGTAAGAAGTGTATTGGTAAGCAGCACATAACAAGAAATTAAAAAGGGACAAAAAACAGTTGGATTTTTGATCCTTCGTTGCTAATTTTAGCCAATAATTTTTTGCCCGTTAATTGGGCGTTATGTGATCAAACCAATCAAGGAGTAGATATGCCATTTAAAGACATGCTCAATGATAGAGTAAGAGTGATGCGCTCTAGTGGCGAAGAGCATGCGGACATCCCTGCCAGTGTTCAAAAGAATAAAATATTTATTCAGCAATCCGATATTCTGATTGAGGCAGGCGATTTCGTTGAGCGAAAAATGTCCAATGGCGGCATTGAATTGTACGAAGTTATTGATCCTGGATTTCATGAAGGCCTGGGATCTATACCGGCAGGCTATCAAATGGTCGTCAAAAAGTCAGATGGGAAAAAAGAACCTCAGCTGGTCATAGCTCAGGGCGGAAATAATCCAAAGGTTTTTATTGTTCACGGACATGACGACCTAGCTAAATTAACTTTGGCTAGGTTTATTGAGCAGATTGGTCTAAATCCAATAATTCTTCATGAGCAGGCAAGCTCAAGTAAAACCATAATTGAAAAAATCGAGTCATACGGTGATGTTGGGTACGCTATTGTTTTATATACGCCGTGTGATGTTGGTTCAAAAGCAGGGGAAGAAAATAAGCCGAGGGCGCGTCAGAATGTAGTGTTTGAACATGGATATTTCATTGGACGATTGGGGCGCTCTAAAGTTACAGCTCTCGTCAAGGGTGGAGTTGAAACCCCGAATGATATTAGCGGAGTTGTGTATATTGATTTAGATGATCGTGGCGCGTGGAAAATGGATATTGCAAAAGAGCTGCAGCAAGCGGGTTATATGATTGATTTAAGCCGTGCACTATAAATCACATAACAAACCGCTCAAATTCGTTCCGGCCACAAAAAGTGTGGCCTCCACCGGACTCGCTGACGCTCGCCGTTTAGCGGGGCGTTAGACAAAACCGAAATTATGCAATGAAAATTCTAGCCCTGCCTTTGACATTAATTTTCGCTTTGATCATTTCAAATATAATAGCGTGGGCTTCTTTTGTTTGGACTTACAATGTTTTCACCCACGAAGAGCCTATAATGGTAATAACTTTTGAGAAGGGTGAAGGGCGTGAATATCTAGCAAAAATAGAATCTCCTTGGTCACTCAGAGGTGAATATTTAATTCAAGGCGAGCAATGGCGAATAGACGCCCGCTTTATAAAAATAAAATATTGGGCAAATTTACTTGGCTTAGAATCTCGCCACTCGCTAGACAGGCTGCAGGGTAGATATATTTCAGTCCAAGATGAAAATTCGTTGCCAAGTACTGCGCACCAGCTAAGTGATAGTGAAGGCTCTCACTTTGCAATTTTTGGCTGGAGTCCATTCCTAGATATTGAGTATGGGTCTTCGACATATCAAGCAATTGATCCAAAAAAGAAATTCACGGTATTTAAAACGCCCACCGGAATAATCACACGAGCTGAAGCAATAGTAAAAGCTGATGACAATAATTGGTTGCAACGGTTATGGCAATGATTGCCATTGTCTAACAAATGGTTCAAATCGTTCGCTTCGCTCTCTGGGACGGGCTAAAGCCCGCCCCTTAACCAAACGTTAAGTTCTTGGGAGTTCTGTGAAGATTCGATACATAAAACTAGGTGATGGTGGAAGATGGGAGCGCTACTGCATAGAGGATCAGCAGACGCTTAGACTCGGGTACGAAAGCCCACATCATCAGGAATCGTTGAGTGGCGACTGGGATACCGTTCGCAATTTTTGGCTTTCTGCTAGAAATGGAAATCAAGGCGCTGCGAGCAGGGACTTGAATCAGATTCGTGATTTTTATGAGCTTTCAGAAACTGATATATGGATTACATTTTTCCAGAGAAAGATGTATTGGTGTCACGCTCATGAAGAAGTCCATGAGCTTGAAGACGGCAGCAGAATCAGAAACGTCATTGGCTCATGGAGTTGTTACGATAAGAACGGAAACCCGCTTTCCATCGAGAATATCGATGGCAGGATCACAAAAGTTCAGGGATATCGTGGCACTATTTGTGGGGTCGAGCTTCCAGAATACCTGCTTAGAAAAATTAACGGCGAAGTCCAGCCTGAAATTCAGTCAACGAAAGAAGCCTTGGCTGCCTTAAAGCTGAATATCGAGAGCCTTATCAAAGGGCTGTGGTGGAATGACTTTGAACTACTCGTTGACCTGATTTTTTCCCAGTCCGGTTGGCAGCGGATTTCCGTGTTAGGAAAGACAGAGAAGGACATCGACCTTGACGTCTTTTCTCCTGTTACGCAGAAGCGCGCGTTCGTCCAGGTAAAATCCACTACAACAGCAAATCAACTCCAAAGCTACCGTGAAATATTCAACCAATACCATCAGTATGATGAAATGTATTTTGTCTTTCACACCTTTTCAGGAGATATTGAGAAGCTGAACATAGATGACCCAAGGGTTGCTGTATGGGATATTTCAAGAGTGGCCGACTTGGTTATAAATGCAGGCTTGATTGATTGGCTGCTTGCGAAGAGAACTTAACAAGCGGCTGCACAGCGACCGCTTTTCCGCCGCTGCGCGGCTCCAAACCGGCGCGTGAGCCGGACGTTATGCCTCAAGGGGTAACAATGATGATTCTTGAAAACAAAATTCCGCCACCAA
>NZ_JABUYN010000034.1:0-2804 GCF_014897305.1 Pseudomonas sp. FME51
TATCAGCCTGTTATCCCCGGAGTACCTTTTATCCGTTGAGCGATGGCCCTTCCATACAGAACCACCGGATCACTAAGACCTACTTTCGTACCTGCTCGACGTGTTGGTCTCGCAGTCAAGCGCGCTTTTGCCTTTATACTCTACGCACGATTTCCGACCGTGCTGAGCGCACCTTCGTACTCCTCCGTTACTCTTTAGGAGGAGACCGCCCCAGTCAAACTACCCACCATACACTGTCCTCGATCCGGATAACGGACCAGAGTTAGAACCTCAAAGTTGCCAGGGTGGTATTTCAAGGTTGGCTCCACGCGAACTAGCGTCCACGTTTCACAGCCTCCCACCTATCCTACACAAGCAAATTCAAAGTCCAGTGCAAAGCTATAGTAAAGGTTCACGGGGTCTTTCCGTCTAGCCGCGGATACACTGCATCTTCACAGCGATTTCAATTTCACTGAGTCTCGGGTGGAGACAGCGCCGCCATCATTACGCCATTCGTGCAGGTCGGAACTTACCCGACAAGGAATTTCGCTACCTTAGGACCGTTATAGTTACGGCCGCCGTTTACCGGGGCTTCGATCAAGAGCTTCGCCGAAGCTAACCCCATCAATTAACCTTCCGGCACCGGGCAGGCGTCACACCCTATACGTCCACTTTCGTGTTTGCAGAGTGCTGTGTTTTTAATAAACAGTTGCAGCGGCCTGGTATCTTCGACCGGCATGAGCTTACGGAGCAAGTCCTTCACCCTCACCGGCGCACCTTCTCCCGAAGTTACGGTGCCATTTTGCCTAGTTCCTTCACCCGAGTTCTCTCAAGCGCCTTGGTATTCTCTACCTGACCACCTGTGTCGGTTTGGGGTACGATTTCTAGTTACCTGAAGCTTAGAGGCTTTTCCTGGAAGCATGGCATCAACCACTTCTCTTTCTAAAAGAAAGATCGTCATCGGTTCTCGGCCTTAAGATCCCGGATTTACCTAAGATCTCAGCCTACCACCTTAAACACGGACAACCAACGCCGTGCTGGCCTAGCCTTCTCCGTCCCCCCATCGCAGTAACCAGAAGTACGGGAATATTAACCCGTTTCCCATCGACTACACCTTTCGGTCTCGCCTTAGGGGTCGACTCACCCTGCGTCGATTAACGTTGCGCAGGAACCCTTGGTCTTCCGGCGTGGGAGTTTTTCACTCCCATTGTCGTTACTCATGTCAGCATTCGCACTTCTGATACCTCCAGCCAACTTCTCAATTGACCTTCACAGGCTTACAGAACGCTCCTCTACCGCACATCCTAAGATGCACCCGTAGCTTCGGTGTATGGTTTGAGCCCCGTTACATCTTCCGCGCAGGCCGACTCGACTAGTGAGCTATTACGCTTTCTTTAAAGGATGGCTGCTTCTAAGCCAACCTCCTAGCTGTCTAAGCCTTCCCACATCGTTTCCCACTTAACCATAACTTTGGGACCTTAGCTGACGGTCTGGGTTGTTTCCCTTTTCACGACGGACGTTAGCACCCGCCGTGTGTCTCCCGTGCTCTGCACTCATTGGTATTCGGAGTTTGCATGGGGTTGGTAAGTCGGGATGACCCCCTAGCCCAAACAGTGCTCTACCCCCAATGGTGATACACGAGGCGCTACCTAAATAGCTTTCGAGGAGAACCAGCTATCTCCGAGCTTGATTAGCCTTTCACTCCTATCCACAAGTCATCCGCTAACTTTTCAACGGTAGTCGGTTCGGTCCTCCAGTGCCTGTTACGGCACCTTCAACCTGCCCATGGATAGATCGCCCGGTTTCGGGTCTATACCCAGCGACTAAACGCCCTATTAAGACTCGGTTTCCCTACGCCTCCCCTAGACGGTTAAGCTCGCCACTGAATATAAGTCGCTGACCCATTATACAAAAGGTACGCAGTCACCGAACAAGTCGGCTCCCACTGCTTGTACGCATACGGTTTCAGGATCTATTTCACTCCCCTCACAGGGGTTCTTTTCGCCTTTCCCTCACGGTACTGGTTCACTATCGGTCAGTCAGGAGTATTTAGCCTTGGAGGATGGTCCCCCCATGTTCAGTCAACGTTTCACGTGCGCCGACCTACTCGATTTCACGGCAAAGAGTCTTTCGTGTACGGGGCTATCACCCACTATGGCCGCCTTTCCCACAGCGTTCCACTAGACTCAATACCGCTTAAGGGCTGCTCCCCGTTCGCTCGCCACTACTTGGGGAATCTCGGTTGATTTCTTTTCCTCCGGGTACTTAGATGTTTCAGTTCCCCGGGTTCGCCTCACACACCTATGTATTCAGTGTGTGATACCCAACTTATGTTGAGTGGGTTTCCCCATTCAGAGATCTCCGGATCAAAGGTTGTTTGCCACCTCCCCGAAGCTTTTCGCAGGCTACCACGTCTTTCATCGCCTCTGACTGCCAAGGCATCCACCGTATGCGCTTATTCACTTGACCATATAACCCCAAACAATCTGTGTCTTGCGACCCTGATTGTTCAACGCCATACGTCTTGACATGATTTCACGACAATCCGGAACTTGCACTTGAGATTACAAGTTACCTTAGCCATAACGTGTGCAGTGAAACACCCGTTATGTCTTGTCTACTTCTATCACTTTTCCACATTGTTAAAGAGCGACTGATCAAAGATCAGACATCAATCATCCTGTCATATGAAAACAGGATCATTCATGTATGAACTCTTATCGAGTACCGGCGATACTGGTCGTGCTGCCAAGGCTGACCTGGTGGAGCCAAGCGGGATCGAACCGCTGACCTCCTGCGTGCAAGGCAGGCGCTCTCCCAGCTGA
>NZ_JABUYN010000035.1:0-2637 GCF_014897305.1 Pseudomonas sp. FME51
TGCGTATTCCGCGCCATCGTGACC
Source organism: Pseudomonas sp. FME51 (assembly GCF_014897305.1). Taxonomy (NCBI): domain Bacteria; kingdom Pseudomonadati; phylum Pseudomonadota; class Gammaproteobacteria; order Pseudomonadales; family Pseudomonadaceae; genus Pseudomonas; species Pseudomonas sp. FME51. The sequence continues at coordinate 25 of NZ_JABUYN010000035.1, forward strand.
ACCCATTCCGTTTCAACGTGACCGCCTGTTCCGGGCGATCGTGACCGCTGATTCCGTTTTATCGTGACCGATTTTGGGTGGTTCTCCGGAATCACTGGTCACGATGCCGGAATCGTCGGTCACGATCCCGGAATCACCGCCAACCTGCTGGAATTCTTCAACTTTATTCGGCATACCGGTTCTTTTTCACTTCGGGGAGGAGCGGATGCCGGTTGCGAGGATTTCCATGCGACAGATAATCGAGGTCTTGCGCCTCAAGTACGAATCAGGTCTGAGTCATGAGCGCATCGCTCGGGCCTGCGGCATCTCCAAGGGAGTGGTTGGCAAGTACGTCAGCCTGGCTAAGGTTCAGGGCGTCACTTGGCCGTTGCCTGAGGGCACTGACGAGTCCCGGCTGGAGGCGTTGCTGTTCCCGGCCACAACACCACCCACACGCTTTGCCGAGCCGGACTATTTCCAGGTCCATCAGGAGCTCAAGGCCAAGGGGGTCACCCTGCAACTGCTCTGGGCCGAGTACGTGGAGCGTCACGGCGATAAAGCCTACCGTTACAGCCAGTTCTGTCATCACTACCGGGGCTGGCGTGAACGGCAGCGGCGCAGCATGCGTCAGGTTCACCGGGCTGGTGAGAAGATCTTTATCGACTACTGCGGGCCTACCGTGCCGGTGGTGGATCGGGCTACGGGCGAGATCCGCAAGGCACAGGTCTTTGTCGCCGTGCTGGGGGCCTCCAGCTACACTTTCTCCGAGGCCACCTGGAGTCAGCGCCTGCCGGACTGGATTGCCTCGCACCAGCGGATGTTCGCCTTCTTCGGCGGGGTGCCAGAGCTGCTGGTGCCGGACAACCTCAAGGCTGCCGTGACCAAGGCAGACCGATACACCCCCTCGATCAATGAGACCTACGCGGATCTGGCCGCGCACTACCGAACTGCGGTGCTGCCTGCACGACCCTACAAGCCCAAGGACAAGGCAAAAGCCGAAGCCGCCGTGCTGTTGGTCGAGCGCTGGATCCTGGCCCGGTTGCGGCACCAGACCTTCTTCACCCTGGCCGAACTGAACAAGGCCATTGCCGACCTGTTACCGCCGCTGAACCAGCGTCCGCTCCAAGGGCGGAGCGAGAGCCGTCGGAGCCTGTTCGAAGGTCTTGACCGGCCAGCCCTGCGACCGCTGCCGGCAACCCCTTACGTCTACGCTGAATGGCGCAAAGCGCGGCCAGGCATCGACTACCACATCGACGTGGAGAAGCGGCTGTACAGCGTGCCCCACGCCCTGGTGGGTCTGGTGCTGGACGTGCGAGTAACCCATAACGCGGTGGAGGTCATGCACAAGGGGCAGCGGGTGGCGCTGCACCCCCGCCACGGCAAGGACCGCTTCGTCACCCTGACCGAGCACATGCCCAAGTCGCATCAGGCCCATAAGAACTGGTCGCCCGGACGCTTCCTCAACTGGGGCAAGGACATCGGCCCCAGCACGCAGGCGGTCGTCCAGATGCAGCTCCGGGACCGCCCCCATCCAGAGCATGGTTACCGCGCCTGTCTGGGCCTGTTGAACCTCAGCCGTCGCTACAGCCGTGATCGTCTGGAGCAGGCCTGTGCGCGGGCTCTGGCCATCAACTCGACCAGCTACCAGAGCATTACGTCGATCCTGAAACAGGGCCTGGATCAGCTGCCTCTGCCCCTATCCGAGGACGAGACTGAGATGACCGAATTGCCCAGCCACACCAATGTGCGCGGCTCTCACTACTACCACTGATACCGGAGAAACTCATGCTGACTCAAAACACGCTCGATACCCTGCGCCAACTGAAACTAACCGGCATGTGCGATGCCCTGGAGCAACAGCGCATCCAGCCCGACACCCACGACTTGGCGTTCGAGGAACGCCTGGCCCTACTGGTGGATCGGGAAGTGCTGCACCGGGAAAACCGCCGGCTGGACCGGCTACTCAAGGCGGCCCACCTGCGGGTGCCGTCCTGTGTTGAAGATATCGACTATCGCCACCCGCGCGGACTGGAGCGCTCTCGTATGGCGGAAATGGCCAGCTGCGACTGGGTCAGGCAGTCGCTGAACCTGTGCATAACCGGACCCACCGGCTGCGGCAAGACCTGGCTGGCGTGCGCTCTGGGTAACCAGGCTTGCCGGCAAGGCTTGTCCGTACGCTACTTGCGGGTGCCACGGCTGTTCGATCAGGTGCGCATCGCCCACGGTGATGGCAGCTACGCCCGGCTGATGAACCAGCTACTGAAAACCGACCTGTTAATCCTGGATGACTGGGGCATGCAGAAGGTGACCGCGCAGCAGCGACAGGACCTGATGGAGGTCATCGAAGACCGGCATGGCCGGGGCTCAACTCTGATAGCCAGTCAGCTGCCGACCGAGCACTGGCATGACTACATCGGCTCCGCCACGCTGGCCGACGCCATCCTGGACCGGCTCCTCCACGGTGCCCACCGACTCAATCTGAAGGGGGAATCACTGAGAAAAACCAGGGCTGAGACACCGGCGGCAGTTGACCTATCGTGACCGCTTAAAGTACAAAACCCACTCCAGCGCGATGGCCGTGTGCAAACCGGTCACGATGCCCGGAATGACCGGTCACGCTCGCCGGAATACGCA
>NZ_JABUYN010000036.1:0-2295 GCF_014897305.1 Pseudomonas sp. FME51
TCGCCGATGGTAGTGTGGGGTTTCCCCATGTGAGAGTAGGTCATCGTCAAGCGCTTAATAGAAAAACCCCGCCATCTGGCGGGGTTTTTTTATGGCCGAATATAACCTGCGCAGGACTGCCGGGTGCTTCCTTGTTACATTTCCGTTCATAAAGCCTCTCCGGGGCGTTATCATGCGCAGTTCATTTCCAATGATCGATACACCATGTTAGCTGCGTTATTCAAGATGATGTCTGATGGGCGATTTCATTCTGGCGAAAGTCTGGGTAGGGCGCTTGGTGTCAGCCGAGCGGCAGTCTGGAAGTCGTTGAAGCGCCTGGAAGAGGACGGTTACCCAATCCAGCGAGTGCGGGGCAAGGGTTATCGCGTTCCGCCCGGAGCTGCCCTTCTGGATCTGGATGAGATCACCAATGCTTTTCCTGGCAAGCTGGGTGCTGAGGTTCAATGGCAGTTGTTGGGGACGGTTGATTCGACTAACGCTGAGCTGATGAAACAGTTATCAATGGATCACCCACGCCCCATGATCTGTATTGCGGAGCAGCAAACGGCGGGGCGGGGGCGGCGGGGCCGCGAGTGGGTCAGTCCCTATGGTCAGAACATCTACCTTTCATTGGCGCTGCCATTCAGCGGCGGAGCGCAAAGGCTCGAGGGGCTGAGTTTGCTGGTTGGCCTGGTGCTGGTGGAGACCCTCGAAGTCAGTGGCTTCAAGGGTTGTGCATTGAAGTGGCCGAATGATGTATTGCTGGATGGGCGTAAGCTTGCTGGCATTCTCATTGAAATTGCCGGCGACCTGACTTCTGATTGTGTGGCGATCATTGGGGTAGGGGTGAACGTGTTGATGAATGATGCCGATGCCGCCATTGATCAGGCCTGGACTTCATTGTTTCTGTCTCGTCAAGGCGGTGTCCTGAATCGAAATCTCCTGATAGCTGAGTTTGTTGAGCGTCTGCTGCAGGCCGCGCAGGTATTTCGAGCAGAGGGCTTTGCGCCTTTTGCGGCGGCCTGGGAAGAGCGTGATGCCTGGTACGGCCTGCCGGTATCTGTGCGGTCCGGGGCAACCTCTATCGATGGGGTCGAGCTGGGCGTAGATGCTCGGGGAGCCTTGCGGCTGCGAACGGGCGACGGAGAGGTGCTGCTCAATGGCGGCGAGGTGAGCCTGAGGCTGCAGCATGATTCTTGAACTGGATTGCGGGAACACCCTGATCAAGTGGCGCTTGCTGGACCGTGAGGCGCGTGTCAGGGATGGCGATATGGCGCCTGACCTGGTTGAGCTGCAACGTCTCCTTGGCGGCCAGGAACGTGAGATTCACGGCTGCCGTCTGGTCAGCGTGCGTTCTGAAGAGGAAACACAGGTCATTCTGGATCAGCTGACCAGTTGGCTTAAGCGACATCCCATGCTGGCCCGGCCGGGTCGGACGCTGGCAGGGGTGGAGAATGGCTACACCGATGCTGCGCGGCTGGGTATGGACCGCTGGCTGGCATTGGTGGCGGGATATCACCTGTGCGGACGGGCCTGTGTGGTGATTGACCTGGGTACGGCGGTGACCACCGATTTTGTGGATGCGCAAGGCCGGCACCTTGGTGGCTATATTGCTCCAGGCAGCAAGTTGCTGCGTGGCAGCCTGTTGAGTCATACCCGATTGATCCGCTATGACCGCGGAGTACAGGGCGATCTGCGCAACCCGCAGCCAGGCACCAGTACAGCTGAGGCAGTAGAGTTCGGGTGTGAGCTTATGTTATCGGGCTTCGTGCGTGAGCAGCTACGTATTGCACGGCAGCTGCTGGGGGAGGATCCGGCGATCATTCTCACGGGAGGCGATGCGGCTGACATGAAGGACGTGTTGCCAGAAGGTTGTCAGGTGATCGGCGATCTGGTTTTTCGCGGATTGGCTCTGGCCTGTCCCATGGAATACGGGGCATGAGATACCTGCTTCTGTCGCTGGTGTTGCTGAATATCCTGTACGCCTTGTGGCAGTTGCAGGGTAGTCCGGTTGATAGTCCCCTGTTGCAATCTTCCGCTCCGCCGGTAGCTGCGCTGCCGCCCCTGCAGTCACCGCCATTGGTGGAGTCTTCGCCATTGCCGTCTGATGAGGTGGCCTTATGTGTGACTCTTGGCGAATTCGGCGGGAGCACCGAAGCGGAGCAGTTAAGACAGCGGTTGCTCGCGTTGGATATTGATTCCAGGCTGCAGGCTCGAGAGGTCATATCGGGTACTGACTATTGGCTGGTCATGCCGGTGGTGTGAATCGTACCGGGTTTTATGGAGGCCATTTCGTTTAAGTCAGGCCGCCATGGT
>NZ_JABUYN010000037.1:0-2233 GCF_014897305.1 Pseudomonas sp. FME51
AATGCGCCGCTCACTGAAGAGGCCGGTTTGATCGCTTCTTCAAGGTGAGAAAGGAATTTCAGGAAGGCGTTGACAAGGGGTGTTACTCCTGTAGAATGCGCCTCCCTGGCCCGGAACAGCAGCAGCGTTTCAGGCCGGTTTGCCAAGCGGTGCAGCGCTGAAAAGCCTCACAATAAATGCTTGACAGATCAGAAGGTTAGCGTAGAATACGCGGCCTTGGTCAGGCGGAGACGCAGGCCGAATCGCTCTTTAACAAATTGGAATCAAGTAATTCGTGTGGGTGCTTGCTCAATGGAGAGATGATCGCAAGATTATCAGCCTAAGCAAGTTACTCTGTGAATTCATCGAGTTTATAGATGTTTTTTGTACGGCTGAGCCAAGTTTAGGGTTTTCTCAAAACCCAATCAGTATTTAACTGAAGAGTTTGATCATGGCTCAGATTGAACGCTGGCGGTAGGCCTAACACATGCAAGTCGAGCGGATGACGGGAGCTTGCTCCCTGATTTAGCGGCGGACGGGTGAGTAATGCCTGGGAATCTGCCTGGTAGTGGGGGATAACGTTCGGAAACGGACGCTAATACCGCATACGTCCTACGGGAGAAAGCAGGGGATCTTCGGACCTTGCGCTATCAGATGAGCCCAGGTCGGATTAGCTTGTTGGTGGGGTAATGGCTCACCAAGGCCGCGATCCGTAACTGGTCTGAGAGGATGATCAGTCACACTGGAACTGAGACACGGTCCAGACTCCTACGGGAGGCAGCAGTGGGGAATATTGGACAATGGGCGAAAGCCTGATCCAGCCATACCGCGTGTGTGAAGAAGGTCTTAGGATTGTAAAGCACTTTAAGTTGGGAGGAAGGGGTGTTGCTTAATACGTAACACCTTTGACGTTACCGACAGAATAAGCACCGGCTAACTCTGTGCCAGCAGCCGCGGTAATACAGAGGGTGCAAGCGTTAATCGGAATTACTGGGCGTAAAGCGCGCGTAGGTGGTTCAGTAAGATGGGTGTGAAATCCCCGGGCTCAACCTGGGAACTGCTTTCATAACTGCTGAACTAGAGTACGGTAGAGGGTAGTGGAATTTCCTGTGTAGCGGTGAAATGCGTAGATATAGGAAGGAACACCAGTGGCGAAGGCGACTACCTGGACTGATACTGACACTGAGGTGCGAAAGCGTGGGGAGCAAACAGGATTAGATACCCTGGTAGTCCACGCCGTAAACGATGTCAACTAGCCGTTGGGAACCTTGAGTTCTTAGTGGCGCAGCTAACGCACTAAGTTGACCGCCTGGGGAGTACGGTCGCAAGATTAAAACTCAAATGAATTGACGGGGGCCCGCACAAGCGGTGGAGCATGTGGTTTAATTCGAAGCAACGCGAAGAACCTTACCTGGCCTTGACATGCTGAGAACTTTCCAGAGATGGATTGGTGCCTTCGGGAACTCAGACACAGGTGCTGCATGGCTGTCGTCAGCTCGTGTCGTGAGATGTTGGGTTAAGTCCCGTAACGAGCGCAACCCTTGTCCTTAGTTACCAGCACATTATGGTGGGCACTCTAAGGAGACTGCCGGTGACAAACCGGAGGAAGGTGGGGATGACGTCAAGTCATCATGGCCCTTACGGCCAGGGCTACACACGTGCTACAATGGGGGATACAAAGGGTTGCCAAGCCGCGAGGTGGAGCTAATCCCATAAAGTCTCTCGTAGTCCGGATTGGAGTCTGCAACTCGACTCCATGAAGTCGGAATCGCTAGTAATCGTGGATCAGAATGCCACGGTGAATACGTTCCCGGGCCTTGTACACACCGCCCGTCACACCATGGGAGTGGGTTGCACCAGAAGTAGCTAGTCTAACCTTCGGGAGGACGGTTACCACGGTGTGATTCATGACTGGGGTGAAGTCGTAACAAGGTAGCCGTAGGGGAACCTGCGGCTGGATCACCTCCTTAATCGAAAGATCACCTCTGTTTTTCAAGCACTCACACGAATTACTTGATTCCGAAAGCACGGCGATTGGGCCTGTACTCCAAGCAACACGGTGGCAGCCCGAGATAATTGGGTCTGTAGCTCAGTTGGTTAGAGCGCACCCCTGATAAGGGTGAGGTCGGCAGTTCGAATCTGCCCAGACCCACCAATTATCGAGGTGTCAGATTTGTCAGGTCTGAACGGGGCCATAGCTCAGCTGGGAGAGCGCCTGCCTTGCACGCAGGAGGTCAGCGGTTCGATCCCGCTT
>NZ_JABUYN010000038.1:0-2108 GCF_014897305.1 Pseudomonas sp. FME51
ATTATGCGAAGTATCCAAGGGCATAGAGAGCGAAGAAAGCAGAAAGGCCGAAGGAAGCACCCATAAGGGCAGCAAGTACAAGCATCGGAAGACGCTGCAAACGATCAAGAATTCTAAAAAACATACATCCCTCCAATTATGCGAAGTGCTAAAGCTCACGGGATCGACGCACAATCTCAACGCGAACACGGTTTACAGTGGGTTCAGGTTGAACAGATGAAAGCTGTGGCGCGTTAATGCTGGTGGATGTGGGCAAGCCACTCCCACCAGCCTCACCACGCCACAGAGCACGATCGACAGGTTTAGTGTGGTCAAAATAGCCGGCAACAACAATGCCCTCACACATTTCAACGGGAACATCCAACGGGCTGGCCTGCTGGGTGAAACAGCGGCAGCCGGTACGTTCCGACTGATAGCAAGCAGCTGGCCGGGGCCAGTCCTGAACATCAGTGTACTTCTCTCGATAAATGGGCGCCGTCCAGGGCATACCCTCGATTTCAGGAATCAGAAGGTCAACGAGCGGTACATTTTCCTGCCCAGTGGTCACCGAAGGAACAAAACCAGAAAACGGAGCTGACGCACCTGACTGCTCGGCAACAGGCAGAGGCTCATCAGGCTGAAACCGGCTCTGGATTTGTTTGACCATTAGCACCAGGGCAACAACGCCAACAACCAGCAACGAAACCCTGCCCCATGGCACAGACAGTGTATGGGTGTGGGTGTCAGCCGAGTGATAAACGCCGAAGTACTTCTTATCCATGCGGAACTTATCAATGTTCGCATCTTTGCGGGTACCAGCTGAATCGGGGCTCTGCTGGCAAGCATCCCAGGTGAAACGGTTAATATTCAGACTGCCCATGATACGGGCGTAGTGCTGATGACGGTTCACCAGGCCGCGCACAAATGTATCAATCTGGCCTACCACTTTCTGGCAAATCAGGAATACATCATGCCCCTGGTGACGGTGAGTGGCCAGGCGCTTTACATGCTCTGGTGTGCCCTGAGAGCCATGCTTGGTAGGGAAAACGTTATAGGCTTCATCAAAAATGATCACCGCATTAGAGGGCAGCTCATACCACTTATACGCCTGCTCCTCGGTCAACTCGACCCAGCCAAGATCAGGTGATAAATCACGAATACCAAAGTAGAAAATATCGCGGTCCTTGAACTCCTTGGACTCAGCAATAAACTTGATGGTGTTCAGTGTTTTACCAGACCCGGGCGTTCCAGTGACTAGATAAAGCATTACTCTGATTTCCCAAAGGTTATACGATCATAGATGCCCATTAACTGCCTGATGGTTATTGCTGCCACGTAAGCACTAGTAATGACCTTGATTGCATCAGGCACACCAAGAGCAACAGCAACATCCCAAAATTGGCCACCAGCAGTGGCAGTATTAGATTCAATAAAACCAACGATCAATTCCGCGATAGAGTCCAACGCCTTGAACGTAACCAGCGCAATGCCCAGGGCAGCAACCACTCGAGTGATGGCATAACCAATCACAAACTTGGCTGCAGTGGCAACTATTCCAGAGAACCCGGCAGCAGTAAATATCAGTGGTATAGCCATATTTATTTACCTCTCACAAGCGCATCAAACAATATCCAACCCGCAGTCAGATAGGCAAAAAAGAAGATAAGGCCCGACAGAACCGGAAAAATAGAACAGGCCAAAGAGAACGGCAAGTTAACTGGCCCCCATCTTGTTGAAACAGACACATCAGTAACAGGACATGAATTAGATGGGCCTGACGTAAACACGCTGTTAATTGCAGCAGCAACGTCTGAATCTATATCCGTGGCATCTTCGGCGAGGATGTTCTCCATGTTGTCAGCATTAATAAGTCCCTCAGCCTCGAGACCTGACTGAAATTGGGCCTTAGTAAGTTCCTCACCGAAACACATGGTGTGCCATTGCTGTTTTAGGATCGCAACCAGCAGCGGGTCTCCGGTACCAGACGGAGGGGTGTCACAGCCACCTGACGCTGAACCAGTATTCTCACCCTCATCATCCTCACCATCACCATCACCACCGCCATCACCACCACCACCGCCACCGCCACCGTCACCGCCACCATCACCACCATCACCGCCACCATCACC
>NZ_JABUYN010000039.1:0-1916 GCF_014897305.1 Pseudomonas sp. FME51
TATCAGCCTGTTATCCCCGGAGTACCTTTTATCCGTTGAGCGATGGCCCTTCCATTCAGAACCACCGGATCACTAAGACCTACTTTCGTACCTGCTCGAGCCGTCACTCTCACAGTCAAGCTGGCTTATGCCTTTGCACTAACCGCATGATGTCCGACCATGCTTAGCCAACCTTCGTGCTCCTCCGTTACTCTTTAGGAGGAGACCGCCCCAGTCAAACTACCCACCAGACACGGTCCCCGATCCAGATTATGGACCTAGGTTAGAACATCAAACATTAAAGGGTGGTATTTCAAGGTTGACTCCATGCAGACTGGCGTCCACATTTCATAGTCTCCCACCTATCCTACACATCAAGGTTCAAAGTTCAGTGTCAAGCTATAGTAAAGGTTCACGGGGTCTTTCCGTCTTGCCGCGGGTACACTGCATCTTCACAGCGAGTTCAATTTCACTGAGTCTCGGGTGGAGACAGCCTGGCCATCATTACGCCATTCGTGCAGGTCGGAACTTACCCGACAAGGAATTTCGCTACCTTAGGACCGTTATAGTTACGGCCGCCGTTTACTGGGGCTTCGATCAAGAGCTTCTCCTTACGGATAACCCCATCAATTAACCTTCCAGCACCGGGCAGGCGTCACACCGTATACGTCCACTTTCGTGTTTGCACAGTGCTGTGTTTTTAATAAACAGTTGCAGCCAGCTGGTATCTTCGACTGATTTCGGCTCCGTCCGCAAGGGACTTCACTTACCATCAGCGTGCCTTCTCCCGAAGTTACGGCACCATTTTGCCTAGTTCCTTCACCCGAGTTCTCTCAAGCGCCTGAGTATTCTCTACCTGACCACCTGTGTCGGTTTGGGGTACGATTGTTGGTAACCTGAAGCTTAGAGGCTTTTCCAGGAAGCAGGGCATTAATTGCTTCACCACCTTAGTGGCTCGTCATCACACCTCAGCATTAAGTAACCGGATTTGCCTAGTTACTCTGCCTACATGCTTGAACCGGGACAACCGTCGCCCGGACAACCTAGCCTTCTCCGTTCCCCCATCGCAGTTACCACCAGTACGGGAATATTAACCCGTTTCCCATCGACTACGCTTTTCAGCCTCGCCTTAGGGGTCGACTCACCCTGCCCCGATTAACGTTGGACAGGAACCCTTGGTCTTCCGGCGTGCGGGTTTTTCACCCGCATTATCGTTACTTATGTCAGCATTCGCACTTCTGATACCTCCAGCATGCCTCACAGCACACCTTCGCAGGCTTACAGAACGCTCCCCTACCCAACAACACCTAAGTGTCGCTGCCGCAGCTTCGGTGCATGGTTTAGCCCCGTTACATCTTCCGCGCGGGCCGACTCGACCAGTGAGCTATTACGCTTTCTTTAAATGATGGCTGCTTCTAAGCCAACATCCTGGCTGTCTGAGCCTTCCCACTTCGTTTCCCACTTAACCATGACTTTGGGACCTTAGCTGGCGGTCTGGGTTGTTTCCCTCTTCACGACGGACGTTAGCACCCGCCGTGTGTCTCCCGTGATAACATTCTTCGGTATTCGCAGTTTGCATCGAGTTGGTAAGTCGGGATGACCCCCTAGTCGAAACAGTGCTCTACCCCCGAAGATGAATTCACGAGGCGCTACCTAAATAGCTTTCGGGGAGAACCAGCTATCTCCCGGTTTGATTGGCCTTTCACCCCCATCCACAAGTCATCCGCTAATTTTTCAACATTAGTCGGTTCGGTCCTCCAGTTAGTGTTACCCAACCTTCAACCTGCCCATGGATAGATCACCGGGTTTCGGGTCTATACCCTGCAACTCATTCGCCCAGTTAAGACTCGGTTTCCCTACGGCTCCCCTATACGGTTAACCTTGCTACAGAATATAAGTCGCTGACCCATTATACAAAAGGTACGCAGTCACCCCAT
>NZ_JABUYN010000040.1:0-1667 GCF_014897305.1 Pseudomonas sp. FME51
AGATCGAGGCCAAGTTGCAGGAGCATGCTGCGATTCGCGACACCCTGGTTGTCGATATCGACGGACCAAGCGGTAAGCAGTTGGTTAGCTATTTGGTTACCGATACCGACTTGTCGAACGACCCAGAGCAACAGGCTGCCCTGCGCATTACGCTGCGCGACCACCTGAAAGAAACCTTGCCGGACTATATGGTCCCGGCCCATCTGCTTTTCATTGAGCAACTGCCGCTGACGCCCAACGGCAAGTTGGATCGAAAGGCCCTGCCTGCACCCGATGTCAGCCAGTTGCAGCAGGAGTACGTCGCACCACAGAGCGATCTTGAGCAGCAAATAGCCGCCATCTGGGCTGATGTGTTGAAGGTGGAGAAGGTCGGTCTCACCGATAACTTCTTCGAGTTGGGCGGCGACTCGATCATTTCCATCCAGGTCGTCAGTCGTGCCCGCCAAGCAGGTATCCGCTTTACCCCCAAGGAGCTGTTCCAGCACCAGACGGTGCAGGGCCTGGCCTCGGTAGCACAGTGTGGAGAGGAGGGGGGCTGCAGATTGATCAGGGGCCGGTCACTGGCGAGGCACTTCTGTTGCCGATCCAGCAGAGCTTCTTCGAAGAGGACATTCCTGAACGCCATCACTGGAACCAGGCGCTGTTGCTCAAGCCGGGCAAGGCCTTGGAAGCAGAGAAGCTGGAGCTGGCACTGCAGGCAATTGTGCGTCACCACGATGCGCTGCGTTTGGGCTTTACTCAGGGGAGCAACGGCAGCTGGAAGGCTAATTACCACCCTGTTGATGGGCAGCAGTCAATTCTATGGGAGTCCGAAGTACAGAATGAAGAGGAGCTGGAAGCGCTGTGTACTGGGGCGCAGAGCAGCCTGAGTCTGCAGAGTGGCCCGCTGATTCGGGTAGTTTTGGCAAATCTGGCCGACGGCAGTCAGCGATTGCTGCTGGCGGTTCACCACTTGGTGGTAGATGGTGTGTCTTGGCGCATTCTGCTGGAGGATTTGCAAACTGCTTATGGCCAATTGAGTTCTGGTCAGGGAGTGAGACTGCCCGCCAAGACCAGCTCGACTTGCGGTTGGGCAGAGCGCTTGCAGGCCTACGCCAATAGCGAAGCACTGCAGCCAGAGCTGCACTACTGGCAAGATCAATTGACTGATGTGATTGCCGATCTGCCCTGCGATAACCCTGAAGGTTCGATGCAGGGCCAGTATGCGGCCAGCGCTCAGACCCGCCTGGATCAGTCTTATACCCGCCAACTGCTGCAACAGGTGCCCTCGGCTTACCGCACTCAAATCAACGACCTGCTGCTGACCGCCTTGGCCCGAGTTATCTCCTGCTGGACGCAAAGCGACGATGTGCTGGTGCAACTGGAGGGGCATGGTCGAGAGGATCTATTCGACGATATCGACCTGACTCGCACGGTGGGCTGGTTCACCAGTATGTTCCCAGTGAAGTTGAGTCCAGTACAAGCAATCGATGGCTCGATCAAGCGGATCAAGGAACAGTTACGGGCAATCCCGGAGAAGGGGGTTGGTTTTGGTGCTCTGCGTTATCTTGGTGATCAGCAAGCACAACAGGTGTTGTCTGCACTTCCAGAGTCACGGATTACCTTCAATTATCTGGGGCAGTTTGATGGCAGTTTTGCTGCAGAGCAGGAAGGAAGCAAAAGCGCAT
>NZ_JABUYN010000041.1:0-1453 GCF_014897305.1 Pseudomonas sp. FME51
TTCGCATAATGAGGTAACGTTACGTTTAATCGTCTACGGAAAATAGCGACACGCTCCGTGGGCGATTTAATGTAACGTTGATTATGCGAGGTGCATTAATGGTAACGTTACAAATACCTGATTCTCTGGTTCTTGATGCGCGTTTGTATAGCTGCGCCCAGGACGATTCCGACGCTGTTTGCCGGGTCCTGTCTGACTATGGTCGATTGGTTGCTGAGGTGCGTCAGCTGCGCCGACGTGTCGCTCAGATCGATGAGGAAGGGCTAATGCTCGATCAACGGTTGCAGCGCCTGCAGGACGCCTGCAGGGCTATTCTGGACTTGTAGTAGTCAGCCGTTCAATCTCGGCTTTCGCTTCGTTCAGCTCGTCTACGGCCTCTTTTATCATCCGCTCGCTAATGCTCATGAGATATTCATACTTTTCCTGTAACTCCCTCAGTTGGTGTTCCAGGTACAGGTTTTTCCCTTCCACTGATGCCAGCTTGCGTGATGTTTCGTTCAGCTCCTTAAATGCCTCTTCTCCTGCTATTGCTGCGCCCCCCAGCTCGTATTTACGCTGTTTCAGGCGTTCCCGGTATGCCTTTTGCTTTTCAGCTGGCGTCATGGCTTTGCCAGTAGAAGGCCGGCCACGTCCACGCTTAGGCGCGTCCAAGGGCAGGGCGGCGGTTTGTTTGTCAGTTGGATCTATCATCAGATGATCCCCCATGAGAACAGGGCAGCGGTTATCAGGGCTGCGAACATCAGGGTCAGTTTGATCCATGGCACTGGAGGCACAGGTAGTTGCCCTGCGTCCTTTAGTGCTTGCCGGGCTGCGCGTTCTTCCAGGCTGGGATTGCCGAAGTACTTGTCGATGATCTTAGTCATGGTTAGCTTCCTTGTTTGCATGATCCAATTATAGTAACGTTACCAATATTAAGCAAGGTAACGTTACTTAAATTGCTGCCGTTCGTCGGGTTTTAGTAACGTTACCCGTCCTCTTGGCCAGTTCGCGTACACCAATCGCCCAGCCGGCGCTGAGCCTACCTCGCGCCATGATCACCCCATTGAGTGTGCACTTCAGTTGTATGTTCCACCGTGGTGCTGCTGCACCAGGCTAGCGGACGTCCGAGGCTGTTCCAGGCGGTTTAGCCCGGCGAACCTTCGGCACGATAATGAACTAGTCGGGTTTGGAATCACCCGCCGAACTGGATCTGGATCTGTTTCACTGTGATGTAAGCGATTGCTGAGTTGACTAGGGTTTCCAGCGTCCAGAGCGTGATACCTGCGATGATGATGCCCAGGGCAATCTCATACGCCAGCCGTGGTTCTTTCTTCGTCGGTGTTGGTCTGGGTTTTTTTTCAGCTCTGATTTCGTCCATGCTCAGCTTCCTTTGCTGGCCGCGAAGCGGCGGGGGTGCTGTTACACCCCCACTTTACCCCGGACTCCCGGGGTATTCTCGTTTTCTCGTCTACTT
>NZ_JABUYN010000042.1:0-1311 GCF_014897305.1 Pseudomonas sp. FME51
TGAATCACACCGGGTTTCGTGGAGGCCTCAACTCTTGAGAGAATGAGGCATGAAGAAATCCAATAGCTACTCCCCTGAAGTCCGTGAACGTGCTGTGCGCATGGTTCTGGAGAACTTGAAGGACTACCCATCCGAGTGGGCAGCCATCGAGTCCATTGCACCCAAAATTGGCTGTGTCCCACAGACGCTGCATGGCTGGGTGCGCAAGCACCAGACCGACAACGGCCAGCGACCCGGTCAGACGACTGAGGAGCGGGACCGCATCAAGGCCCTGGAGCGCGAGAATCGTGAGCTGCGTAAAGCGAACGAGATCCTCCGCCTGGCCAGTGCTTATTTTGCCCAGGCGGAGCTCGACCGCCGCAACAAACCCTGAACGGCTTCGTCGACGAATATCGTGACCGTTACGGAGTCGAGTCGATCTGCCGAGTGGTGCAGATCGCTCCGTCCGGTTACTACCGGCATGCAGCTCGAGCTCGCCAGCCAGCGCTACGCAGCATGCGGGCCAGACAAGACGAGCTGCTGAGTAGTGAGATCCAACGCGTCTGGGATGACAACATGCAGTGTTATGGCGTCGTGAAGGTGTGGAAGCAGCTACATCGAGAGCGTATCAACGTCGCGCGTTGCACAGTGCAAAGGTTGATGCGCCGGCTTGGGTTACAGGGTGTTCGCCGCGGCCAGATAATCCGTACTACGGTGCCTGATGGGAAGCTTGTATGCCCGCTCGACAAGGTCAATCGCCAATTCCATGCCAGTCGCCCAAACGAGCTGTGGGTCTCAGACTTTACCTACGTTTCAACGTGGCAGGGCTGGCTGTACGTGGCCTTCGTGATAGATGTCTTTGCACGCAGAATCGTTGGCTGGCGCGTCAGCAACAACATGAAGACTGAGTTCGTGCTGGATGCGCTGGAGCAGGCGCTGTATGCAAGGCAGCCAGGACGATCAGATAATCTGATCCACCATAGTGACCGTGGCAGTCAATACGTCTCCATCCGCTACACAGAGCGTCTCGCGGAGGCCGGAGTAGAGCCCTCTGTTGGTAGCAAAGGAGACAGCTACGACAACGCTTTGGCTGAGACCATCAACGGATTGTACAAGGCGGAACTGATACACCGGCAATCATGGCGGAGTCGCGAAGCAGTAGAAATAGCCACCCTGAAATGGGTTCACTGGTTCAATCATCAGCGCCTTCTGGGATCGATTGGACATATACCGCCGGCAGAAGCTGAGGCAAACTTCTACCAGCAACACACAGGTCAGGCCGTGGCGGCCTGACTTAAACGGAATGGCCTCCATAAAACCCGGTGTGATTCA
>NZ_JABUYN010000043.1:0-1295 GCF_014897305.1 Pseudomonas sp. FME51
AAGGGGGATGGTTCGCCACAGCGAGCCATCCCCATGATAAGCAGCCCTTTAAGCAGTAAATCCCATAAATAAATAAAACAGCACATCACTTTTGTAATGTGCCGCATTCCTTTGGGACTAAAAGGACTTAGTCAGGAATGTAATACAGAAAATTAATCGACAAGGAGGTCATCATGATCACTTCAACAATCATCACAATCATTGGCTTAATTGGAAGCCTCATAACGATTTACAGAGAGATATATCCTAAGGATAAGCACTAATTAGCCAGTATACACTCCGCTAGCGGAGTGGCTGGTTCAGGGCTTTGCCCCGAAACCCCTAAAAACCGTCATGCATGGTGATGGCTCACTATGCGAGCCATCACCAAATAAAAGGTTAAATGGGCATTTTGATCGTCAAGGTCAAGCCGCTAACGCGGTCGCCTATGGCGAACCCTGACCCTCAAAATGCCCGACCGGAGGGAGGGAGCTACCTTGAACTTTGGTGTTGTCTGTTGGTTTTCATAGAAGAGAATAGGGGGAAATAATAAATTACTGATTTTTATAGGATTGTTTTTTTCTGATAGGACACAGCTGGTGTCCGCATGTGAGGACACAGCTGGTGTCCGCATGTGGCTGGACATAGGACACCGCAAGTCCTATGATGGGACAAAAATGTCCTATCAAAAAGACACCGAGGGATAAAGATGATCGTAGCTTCAGAACATCAAACAAAGCTAAGACAGAAAGAAATACAGGAAATCGACAGGAAGGCATCTAAAGAGCACGAGGAGGCGAAGAAGAATAGCAACTTCACCCAGACATACCCAAAGGGCTGGCAACGCATTAGAGAGCTTGTGAGGGACAAACAAGGTGCTGCCGCTATAGGTCTTTACTCATTTTTCGCTGAACACATAGATCCTACCTGCGGTGCCGTGGTCTGCGACCAGCAATTTCTAGCTAATCAAATGGGCGTTTCTACTCGGACAATTCGTCGTTGGTTAGATTATTTGGAAGAGAAGGGTGCCTTGGTAAGAATACCAGTTGCTGGCAAGGTCTGTGCTTATGCTTTAGATCCTCATGAAGTCTGGAAAGGATATAACACATCAAAAGACTACTCAGCCTTTGTTACCAAGACGTTAGTGAACAAAGATGGAGAAATAAAACGCCGGATAATGGCTATGTTTTCAGGAGAGGAGAGCGGTCAAGAGCAGTAGCGAAGCGACTCTTGACGGCTCGGAACGACCCCCACCCTCGAAAAGGGGGATGGTTCGCCACAGCGAGCCATCCCCATGATAAGCAGCCCTTTAAGCA
>NZ_JABUYN010000044.1:0-1178 GCF_014897305.1 Pseudomonas sp. FME51
TGTCTAAAGAAAAATTTGAACGTTCAAAACCGCACGTTAACGTTGGTACTATCGGCCACGTTGACCACGGTAAAACAACTCTGACTGCTGCAATCACTACAGTTTTAGCTAAAACTTACGGTGGTGCTGCTCGTGCATTCGATCAAATCGATAACGCACCAGAAGAAAAAGCTCGTGGTATCACCATCTCTACTTCACACGTAGAATATGACACTCCGTCTCGTCACTACGCACACGTAGACTGCCCAGGTCACGCCGACTATGTTAAAAACATGATCACTGGTGCTGCGCAAATGGACGGTGCTATTCTGGTTGTTGCTGCGACTGATGGCCCAATGCCACAAACTCGTGAGCACATCCTGTTAGGTCGTCAGGTTGGTGTTCCTTACATCATCGTATTCCTGAACAAATGTGACATGGTAGATGATGAAGAGTTACTGGAATTAGTAGAAATGGAAGTTCGTGAACTTCTGTCTCAGTACGATTTCCCAGGTGACGACACACCAGTAATCCGTGGTTCAGCGCTGAAAGCACTGGAAGGCGAAGCTGAGTGGGAAGCGAAAATTGTTGAATTAGCAGAAGCACTGGATTCATACATTCCAGAACCAGAGCGTGCAATTGACAAACCATTCCTGTTACCAATCGAAGACGTATTCTCAATTTCAGGCCGTGGTACAGTAGTAACGGGTCGTGTTGAGCGTGGTATTGTTAAAGTGGGTGAAGAAGTTGAAATCGTTGGTATCAAAGCAACGGTTAAAACAACATGTACTGGCGTTGAAATGTTCCGTAAATTACTTGACGAAGGTCGTGCAGGTGAGAACGTTGGTGTTCTGCTGCGTGGTACTAAACGTGAAGAAATCGAACGTGGACAAGTACTGGCTAAACCAGGTTCAATCAAGCCACACACTAAATTCGAATCAGAAGTTTATATCCTGAGCAAAGATGAAGGTGGTCGTCACACTCCATTCTTCAAAGGTTACCGTCCACAGTTCTACTTCCGTACAACTGACGTAACAGGTACTATCGAATTACCTGAAGGCGTAGAAATGGTAATGCCAGGTGACAACATCAACATGATCGTTGAACTGATTCACCCAATCGCAATGGACGACGGTTTACGTTTCGCTATCCGTGAAGGTGGCCGTACAGTAGGTGCGGGCGTTGTTGCTAAAGTATTA
>NZ_JABUYN010000006.1:0-273223 GCF_014897305.1 Pseudomonas sp. FME51
CTTCATGCCTCATTCTCTCAAGAGTTGAGGCCTCCACGAAACCCGGTGCGATTCACCCCATCAACCACACTCCTGTTTTGGCAAGTGCGCAGCACGCGCAGCACGCGCAGGCCCATTAAGGGCCGAAGGCGTCAGGGATCAAAGCCGGATGGCCGCGACTCGGTATGAGGCGCGGGGCGCAGCACGCGAACCCGACGGCGGAACGCCGGGACGCACGGGGATTGCAGGCGCATGTCACTGCTCTCAACAGTGTCACATGACACTATTTATATAATGCAGAGGTGGAACATCAGATATGCTCATCGCTGAAATTCAATCATTTCGTATGCGCTCGTCCCTGACAATGTGCGCATTGGAGGCCAAATGTTCAGTCACGTTACTGTCGGAACCCAGGACCTTGAGCGGGCGGGCCGCTTTTATGATGCGGTGCTCGCCCCGCTCGGATTGAGGCAACGTGTCGTCACACCTGACGACGGCCCCCCGGCGCTCTGCTGGGTGTCCGGCGTCACGCCGCTGCCTCGCTTCTACGTCTATATGCCGCGCGACGGGTTGCCAGCGACGGTGGGCAACGGCAGCATGGCCGCTTTCCTGGCGCCCACTGCCGAGGCGGTGAAAGCGTCCTGGGCCTCCGGGCTGGCGAATGGCGGCACGGATGAAGGGGCACCAGACGAGCGGCCGCACTATGGCAAGGGCTACTTTGGCGCCTATCTGCGCGATCCCGATGGAAACAAGATCCACGTCGTTTATCGCGGCGACCTCCACCCGCATGCGGAACGGCCGCTGCTTTAGGAACACGTTCGATGATCACCAGCCAAATTGGGCTTGTCTACGACACCGATTTCCTCGCGACGGCCGCATTCCGCCCTTGTACTGGCGGCCTATACGGACCAAGGTTCTAGGCAGTGTTTATCTTCTCTACCTGGCGTTTCGAGCAGGCCGATCTGCTATGCGACAGACTTCCGACGTGATAAGAACGCAGACCGGACAGCCGCCCCCCACGCTACCCAATCAATCACACACCTGTTTTGGCAAGTGCGCAGCCCGCAAACCCGACGGCGGAACGTCGGGACGCACAGATACTGCGATCAGGCTTTCTCGTCAGGTTGCCGCTGTTCGATCTGCAACTGCGCTCGCTGGGTTGCCTGCTGCAATCGCTCCACCAGCACCGCACGCGGCGGCAAGGTGGTCAGGTACTCGGCAACGTGAATGCCAGACTTGTCCAACTCCAACAGTTCGATCTGTTCAGACTTCTTGCCCGTGCAGAGAATAATGCCCAGCGGCGAGGCTTCTTCCGGTTCCCGCTCGTGTTTGTCGAGCCAGCGCAAGTAAAGCTCCATCTGCCCCTTGTAGGCTGCCTTGAACTCGCCAACCTTCAATTCCACCGCTACCAGCCGACGCAGCTTACGGTTGTAGAACAGTAGATCAAGATGGAAATCATCGCCGTCGATCTGGATACGCTTCTGCCGGGCGACGAAGGTGAACCCGACGCCCAACTCCAACAGAAAGGATTCCATTTCGCGGATGATTGCTGCTTCCAGATCACCTTCCTGCCAGGTGTCGCGTAACCCCAAGAAATCAAGGATGTAGGGATCACGCATGACCAGCGCTGGCGACATACGTTGTGCATCACGCATCGTCGCCAGCTCTTGGGCAATCAACTCCTCCGGCTTCTTGGAAAGTGCCGTGCGCTCGTACAGCATCGAGTCAATACGCTCGCGCAGCGTGCGCACGCTCCAGCGTTCGGCACCGGCCATCTGCGCGTAGTAGTCTCGCTGCATCGGCTCCTTGAGGGCCAGCAGCAGGACGAAGTGCGACCAGCTCAATTGTCGCGACAGTGTCGCGACAATTGGCTCATCCGGGAAAGTGACGGCGAATTTGACCATCCGGCGCAGGTTTTTCTCTCCGAACCCACGCCCATAGTCCAGAGAAAGTTGGGCGGCCAGGGTCGGCAGGATTTCTTCACCGTACCCGGCCCGCTGCCCGGCCAGCACTTCCGTATGGATGCGGTGCCCGATGCGCCAGAACAGTAAGGTCAGTTCCGCATTGACCGCTGAGGCGGCGCGCTGGCGTGACGCCTCAATCAGCGCCTGGATCTCGCCCAGCAGCGCCGACGGCGCCGCGGACAACGAGATGGATGCCTTGCGCTTGCTCATACCCTCTCCTCCACGACAGGCCGTGTACCGATGATTGTCTTGCGCCGTTTCGCCACCAATTCGGCGGCCTCCCGCACCGGGGCATCCTCGGTGTGGACATAGCGCATGAACATTGCCACGGTTTTGTGGGCGGTCAGCGCCATACCAACCTTCACCGGAATGCCCGAGTTGGCAATGTCGGTGGCCGAGCGGTGGCGGATGCCATGCGTGCCAACGTGCGTTACACCAGCGGCTTTCAGGGTACGACTCCAACCGTTGTAATACTCACCCGTTGTCAGATGCTTCATCGGGCGACGAGGTGACGGCAGCACATAAATTGAGCCTTCATACCGGGGAGCTGTCGATAGCAGCCGATAGGCTTCCTCGCTCATCGGTTTGAACATGCCGCCGGTCTTGCTGTCCGGCCAGACCACGCGCCGGTTTTCCAGATCGACCCAACTCCACTCAAGCAACACTATCTCGGAGCGACGAGCGGCAAACTCGAACTGCAAACGAATCGCCAACGGGATAACTGGATGCTCCAGACCCTCGGTTTCCAGGTAGTCTAGATAGTGGAACAGCTTGCCCATTTCCTCATCGCTGATGAGGTGGGTCGCCTTGCCGTTGGGGTACATGGGCACATGACGGCACGGGTTAGTGCCGTCGGGACGATAGCCCCACACCTCAGCTAAATTGAACATCTTGCGCATCACGCTGAACGTGCGGTTTGCATCGGCTGGCTTATGCGCCATTTTCCTCATCATCGAAGCCACGTCCGGTCGCTTCACATCCTGTACTTTTATACGACCAAGCAGCGGGATGATGTTTCGGTCGATGACGCTCTGATAGCCTTTCTGTGTGCTGGGCTTATTGCGTTGGCTGGAGTGATCCTCCATGAACTTGACGCATAACTCTTTGACCGTGGGTGCATTGCGCGCCTGGGCCTTAGCGGCACCAGGATCGCCACCTCGGCGAACCTCGGACAGCCAGTTCTGCGCCAATGACCGGGCCTGCTCGACAGTCAGCTCCCCGTACAAACCCAAAGCAGGCTTGCGACGCTCTCCGGCGTTGGTTCGATACTGAAGCATGAACACCTTGCGACCTGTTGGGGTAATCTTGCACAGGAAGCCGGGAACAAGGGTGTCGCGCAGTTCGACGGGCTGCGCCTGGGGTTGTGCCGCATCGACTGCGGACTTGGTGAGTTTGATCTTAGCCATGATGACTCCTTGGAAAGACTCGGTTCCAGGAGCCTGATAGGAGTCAAGCGGACGGAAGCCGGGTCAAGTTTCAGAAAGCACCGGCATATGATGAATTGTCCTAAGCTATTGATAAACTTGCTGTATCGGGCTTGGGCGTAGTCCAGCGAATTTCGGTGCTGGAGTCATGGTGAAATAAAAAAAGGCGCCGGAGCGCCTTTTTTCGTTGCCATATATTACGCCGGGAAAGCGGGAGGGTTGACGCTGGCCAAGTCCTCCAGAATTCGCACAACCTGACAGCTGTAGCCGAACTCGTTGTCATACCAGACGTACAGGATGACCCGGTTGTCGTTACAGATGGTCGCCTCGGCATCCACCACACCGGCGTGGCGCGAACCGACGAAGTCGGTGGAGACCACTTCCTGACTGTTGGTGAAGTCGATCTGCTTGTGCAGTTCGGAATGCAGCGCCATGTGGCGCAGGTAGTCATTCACCTCGTCGCGATCGGTCGACTTTTCCAGATTCAGGTTGAGGATAGCCATGGACACGTTCGGCGTCGGTACGCGAATGGCGTTACCGCTGAGCTTGCCGGACAACTCCGGCAGCGCCTTGGCCACAGCCTTGGCTGCACCCGTTTCGGTGATGACCATATTCAGCGCGGCACTACGGCCCCGGCGATCGCCCTTGTGGAAGTTGTCGATCAGGTTCTGGTCGTTGGTGTACGAGTGAACGGTTTCCACGTGACCATTGATGATGCCGTACTTGTCATTGATTGCCTTGAGCACCGGCACAATGGCGTTGGTGGTGCAGGACGCAGCGGAAACGATCTTGTCTTCCGGCGTGATGGTACCGTGATTGATACCGTGCACGATGTTCTTCAGGTCACCCTTGCCCGGTGCCGTCAACACCACCCGCGAAACACCTGGGCACTTGAGGTGCTGGGACAGGCCTGCCTCGTCGCGCCACACACCGGTATTGTCCACGACAATCGCATCATTGATGCCGTAGGAGGTGTAATCGATGCTGCTCGGATCACCGGCATAGATCACCTGGATCTGGTTGCCATTGGCGGTCAGCGTGTTGTTCTCTTCATCGATGGTGATGGTGCCCTGGAAGGAACCATGAACCGAATCGCGACGCAGCAAGCTCGCACGCTTGGCCAGATCATTTTCAGCACCTTTGCGCACTACGATGGCCCGCAGACGCAGACCATCACCGGCGCCCGCCTTCTCAACCATGATGCGCGCCAGCAGGCGGCCAATGCGGCCAAAGCCGTACAGCACAACATCACGACCCTGCCGCTTCTCACCCTTGCGGCCAATGACACTGGCCAGCTCCTTACGCAGGAAGCTATCGAGATCCCCATTGCCTTCAGCAGCATACTTGCCGGCCAGGCGGGCCAGATCGATGGACGCAGGCCCCAGATCCAGGTCCAACAGGGCCTTGATCAGCGGAAAAGTGTCGTGTACCGACAACTCGTTGTCATCGATCTGACGAGCGAAACGGTGAGACTTGAGCAGACTGATAACGGAGCGATTAACCAGGCCGCGGCCATAGATGGAGGTGACCACATTGTGTTCACGGTACAAACGCCCAATCAACGGGATCATCGCTTCGGCTGTCGCTTCGCGGTCAGTCCAGTTTTCCAGACATTCATCGTATTTGGCTTGAGTCACGGCTGTTCCTTCCAGGTCATGGGAGCTAAAGGGCCAATATTATGCGGTGAGCGGACGATAGAGGCAATCACCGAACGCATAACGGCTGTTCCAGCCTATACCGGAACAGCCGTTACAGCACTCCCTCAGATCGATTTACGACGGGTAGTGTACAGCGACAACAACACGCCGCCGGCCAGCAGCCCGAAGGTAACACCCAAGGAAACACCCGCATGTATCTTGATATCCAGACCGTGCACCAGGATCTTCGCACCGATGAAGATGAGTACCAGTGCCAGTGCATACTTGAGATAGACGAAGCGATGCATCATGGCTGCCAGAGCAAAGTACAGCGAGCGCAGGCCCAGAATGGCGAAGATATTCGAGGTGTAGACGATGAACGGATCCTGAGTGATGGCGAAGATCGCCGGAACGCTGTCCACAGCAAACACCAGGTCCGCAAGCTCAATCAGTACCAACGCCAGAAACAGCGGTGTCGCAAACAACACCACCTTGCCGGCCTTATCG
Organism: Pseudomonas sp. FME51; assembly: GCF_014897305.1. Lineage (NCBI taxonomy): Bacteria > Pseudomonadati > Pseudomonadota > Gammaproteobacteria > Pseudomonadales > Pseudomonadaceae > Pseudomonas > Pseudomonas sp. FME51. The sequence goes on from NZ_JABUYN010000006.1 coordinate 5,512, forward strand.
GGCATACGCACGAAGAACTTCGAGCCATGCAGATCATCGGTAACGCGGAAGTGCCGGCGAATGAAATTGACCATGCGATTCTGCGACAGATCGGGATGCGACTCCTCGTCCTTGCTGAAGAACATCTTGATACCGGAGAACAGCAGGAACACGCCGAACAAATAAAGAATCCATTCAAATTCCTGAACCAACGCAGCGCCCAATCCGATCATGATCGCCCGCAGGAAAATCACCCCGAGAATGCCCCAGAACAATACACGGTGCTGATATAGCCGCGGAATACCGAAAAAGCCGAGAATCATCGCCATGACGAATACGTTGTCCATGGACAATGACTGCTCGATCAGAAAGCCGGTATAGAACTCCAGCGCACTGGCCGAGCCCATCTGGAACCACACCCACAGTCCGAACAGCAGGCCGACGCAGAAATAGCCGCCATACAGCAGAAGGCTTTCGCGCACTTCAATTTCACGTTCTTCCCGGTGCAATACACCCAGGTCGAACGCCAGGACAGCAAACACGATGGAGAGAAAGAGCAGCCACTGCCAGGCAGCAGTACCGAGGAAGGGGGTGGTCAAAAACGAGATCAGTGGCTCCATAGGGGCCCTCCTGTCAAAGTTTGATAAACTTATGACTCCGACATCACGGTGGGACCAACCACCGCCAGAGGGGCCCGGCGTCATGCAACGGGCATGATATAACTGCGCTGCAAGTTCGACAAGCAGCGCTCAAATCAGCCATAAAACACCGGCAATCCCAGCAAGGATCGGCGCGGGAGGTTAAACTGTTCGTTTCGCGGAACAAGACAAGCCCACCAGCATGCCTGATACATCATTTCTGTTCGCTGCACCGCTGCACACCAACCTCGGCAGCAAAGCTGCCTGGGGCAACCTCCCAGCAGCAGCGCGCGCTCTGGCCATCGCCGAGGCGGCGGTCAAACACCCCGGGCTGAGCCTGGTCATCACCCGGGATACCGCCATGGCCGACCGCCTGGAGCAGGAGCTGCGGTTCTTCGCTCCGGATCTGCCGGTTGCCAGCTTCCCCGACTGGGAAACCTTACCCTACGACCGGTTCTCACCGCATCAGGACATCATTTCCCAGCGATTGCAGACGCTGTACCGTCTGCCCCAGGTGGGTCACGGTATTCTTGTCGTGCCCATGACTACCCTGCTGCACCGCATTGCGCCACGCCCCTTCCTCGGTGGCTCGGTGTTGATGCTGAAGATCGGTCAGCGACTCGACATCGATCAGATGCGTCAGAACCTGGATGCCGCCGGCTATCGCTGCGTGGACACTGTTTATGAACATGGTGATTATGCGGTGCGCGGTGCGCTGCTGGACCTGTTCCCCATGGGTAGCCGCCTGCCCTTCCGTATCGATCTGTTCGATGAGGAAATCGAGACCCTGCGCACCTTTGACCCGGAAAGCCAGCGCTCGATCGACAAGGTTGAACAGATCCACCTGCTGCCGGCACGTGAATTTCCGTTGGACAAGAGCGCGCTGACCGGATTTCGCGCACGCTTTCGCGAGCGGTTCGAGATTGATCACCGCCGCTGCCCGATTTATCAGGATCTGAGCGGTGGCGTGGTCCCGCCCGGCATCGAATATTACCTGCCCCTGTTCTTTGAAGAACTCGGCACGCTGTTCGACTATCTGCCAGACAACACACTGCTGTTCAGCCTGCCTGGTATCGAAGACGCGGCCTCCCAATTCTGGACAGACGTACGCACCCGCTTCGAAGAACAGAGCATAGACCCAACCAGGCCGCTGCTTGCCCCGGCAGAACTTTTTCTGCCGGTGGAAGAATGCTTCGCCCGGATCAAGAACTACCCGCGCATCATCTGCCACGACGCACCGCTGCCCGCCGGCGCCGGCGTCACCAACTTCGATTGCCGCCCGCCACCTGAACTGCCGCTGGACAACAAGCAGGAACGGCCGCTGCGTGAGCTGGAAGATTTTCTCGAGAGCTTCGCCGGGCGTTCGCTATTCGTTGTTGAAACCGCCGGCCGCCGGGAAGCTCTACTGGAGCTGCTGGCACGCATCAAGCTCAAACCCGAGCCGGTGGACAACTGGCGCGAGTTCGTCGATAGCGATATCGGCTGTGGGATCATTATTGCGCCTGTCGATGCAGGCCTACTGTGCAATGACCCTGCTGTCGCGCTGATTGCCGAAAGTCAGCTGTTCGGCCAGCGGGTAATGCAGCGCCGGCGGCGCGGCAAGGCCACTGATCTCGGCGACACCATCATCCGCAACCTGACCGAACTGCGCGAAGGCGCGCCGGTGGTGCATATCGACCATGGCGTGGGCCGCTATCGCGGCCTGGTCAATCTGAGTATCGAGGGTCAGGAGGCCGAATTCCTCAAGCTGGAATACGCCGAGGAGGCCACACTCTACGTGCCGGTATCCAACCTGCACATGATTGCTCGCTATACCGGTGCCGATGATGACAGCGCCCCGCTGCACCGGCTGGGTTCCGAGCAATGGCAGAAAGCCAGACGCAAGGCCGCCGAGAAGGTCCGCGACGTCGCCGCCGAGCTGCTGGATGTCTATGCCCGGCGCGCCGCGCGCAAGGGTTTCAGCTTCAGCCAGCCGGAACAGGATTATCAGACCTTTGCCGAGGCCTTCCCTTTCGAGGAAACCGCCGATCAGCAGGCTGCCATCGACGCTGTGGTAAAGGACATGACCGGCCCGCAGCCAATGGACCGTCTGGTCTGTGGCGATGTCGGCTTCGGCAAGACCGAAGTCGCCATGCGCGCGGCATTTCTCGCCGTGCACGGCGGCAAGCAAGTGGCGGTGTTGGTACCCACCACCCTCCTCGCCCAACAGCATTACAACAGTTTCAAGGATCGCTTTGCCGACTGGCCGGTGAAGGTCGAAGTCATCTCCCGCTTCAAATCCGCCAAGGAGGTCAAGGCCGCCATCCAGGAACTGGCCGACGGCAAGATCGACATTTTGATAGGTACCCACAAGCTGCTGCAGGGTGATGTTCAGTTCAAGGATCTGGGGCTGGTCATCATCGACGAGGAACACCGCTTCGGTGTGCGTCAGAAGGAGCGCCTCAAGACCTTGCGCAGCGAGGTGGATATTCTCAACCTCACCGCCACGCCTATCCCGCGTACCCTGAACATGGCCATGACCGGCATGCGCGACCTGTCGATCATCGCCACCCCGCCGGCGCGCCGCCTCTCGGTCAAGACTTTTGTCATGCAGCAGCAACCGGCGGTGATCAAGGAAGCGATATTGCGCGAATTGCTGCGCGGCGGTCAGGTGTACTTCCTGCACAACGAGGTGGAGACCATCGAGAAGTGCGCAGCCGACCTCGCGGAACTGGTGCCCGAAGCACGCATCGGCATCAGTCACGGACAGATGCCCGAACGTGCACTGGAACAGGTGATGCGCGACTTCTATCATCGCCGCTTCAACATCCTGGTGACCTCGACCATCATCGAAACCGGTATCGACGTACCCAGCGCCAACACCATCATCATTGAGCGGGCCGACAAGTTCGGCCTGGCGCAACTGCATCAGCTGCGCGGCCGTGTCGGCCGCAGCCATCATCAGGCCTATGCCTATCTGCTGACGCCGGCAGGCCGCAAGCTGACCGGTGACGCGGAGAAACGCCTCGAAGCCATCGCTGCAGCGCAGGATCTGGGAGCCGGCTTTACCCTCGCCACCCACGACCTGGAAATCCGCGGCGCCGGTGAACTGCTCGGCGAAGGCCAGAGCGGCCAGATCCAGGCGGTCGGCTTCAGCATGTACATGGATATGCTCGAACGGGCGATCAAGGCCATCCAGCAAGGCAAGGAGCCGGATCTGGAGAACCCACTCAACGGCGGCCCGGATATCAACCTGCGCCTGCCGGCGCTGATCCCGGACGATTATTTGCCGGACGTACATGCCCGCCTGACGCTGTACAAGCGTATTGCCAACGCGCAGAACGACGAAGACCTCAAGGATCTGCAGGTTGAGATGATTGATCGCTTCGGCCTGCTGCCGGAACAGGCCAAGACCCTGTTTCTGATCACCGCGCTGAAACTGCGCTGCGCCCCGCTGGGCATCAGCAAGATAGATGTAGGAGCGGAGCATGGCCGCGTCGAGTTTGCGGCTGACACAACGGTGGATCCACTGGTGTTGATCCGGCTGATCCAGGACAATCCGCAACGCTATCGCCTGGATGGCGGCAGCGTATTCCGTTTCAGCGCGCCCATGGCCGCACCTGCCTTGCGTCTGAATACGGTGGAAGCATTGATCGAGCGCCTGCAACAGTCGCCCGAGAAACCAGGCAAAGGAAAACGCCGATGAACCCGACTCGATATGCATTCCGCCTTCTGGCGGCCCTGACCTTACTGAGCTGCAGCGCACTGGCGCAGGCGCAGTATCTGGTGGAAGTGGTGGTTTTCAGCCAGCCCGGCGCGCAGATCGTGCCGGGAGCCTCGCCGGAGCATGATTGGGATTGGCAGGCCGTCTCGCTGGATGCAACAACCCGCAGCGACGTACGCAGCATCGACCGCACCCGATACAGCCTGGATAGCCAGACGAGCAAACTGGCGGCCAAGGGCTACACCATCAGATTGCATCGTGCCTGGACTCAACCGGCGGATAGCGACCTGACGGTTGCTCTTCATGAGGGCGGCAACCTGGCCGCGCCGAATGGAGGCTCGCTGTATCCGGTGCAGGGGGTGATCAGCCTGGATGGCGATCCGCTTACCGCGAAAGTCACCTTCTGGCTCAACCATGCCAGTGAGGGCATGGCTGAGCCGATCAGCGAGCGACTGCAGTCGACTCGCCGACTGCGAGCCAATGAGATTTACTACCTGGATCACAAGAGCATGGGCTTGCTGATTCGTATCAGCAAGCCCTGAGTCTCACAACAGGCCAGCACTCTGCAACGAAGCAACCAACTTCTGCCAACGCGGCTGCGCCTTGTAATCGACACCTTGCGCGCAGCGCGCAAGCAACTCCTGCGCCCGCGCCGATGGCTGCATGCCGCTGCGCTGCGCATGTACCAACGCCTGTTCGGCAGCCGCGCGATCATTGCATACCAGCAGCATGTCGCAACCTGACGCCAGCGCAGCATCTACCCGTTGAGCCATACCGCCCACTGCATGAGCTCCCGCCATGGTCAGATCATCACTGAAGATCACCCCCCGGAAACCCAGCTCGGCGCGCAGGATATCCTGCAGCCAGCGATGCGAGAAACCGGCCGGCAGACTGTCGACCGCGGGATAGACCACATGCGCCGGCATGATGCCATCCAGTACGCTTGCCAGCGCCGCAAAGGGTTTGAGATCAGACTCACGAATGCTCGCCTCGCTGCGTGAGTCCACCGGCAGATCGGTATGCGAATCCGCCTCTGCCCAGCCATGCCCCGGGAAATGCTTGCCGGTCGCCGCCATGCCGGCTTGATGTAAGCCGCGCACATAGGCTACAGCGAGCTGGATGACCTCCTGCGGATCACCGCCCAGCGAGCGATCACCAATCACCTGGCTGCGCCCATGATCAAGATCCAGCACCGGCGCAAAACTGATGTCGATACCGCAGGCGAGCATCTCGGTTGCCATCAACCAGGCGGCCGCCTCAGCCAGCTCCCCCCTGTCCGCCGAGGCACTCTCGGCGATACGGCCAAGCGCCGGCAAGCGCAATACATCGCGCCGCAGCCGTTGCACGCGCCCGCCTTCCTGATCGATCGCAATCAGCATCTCCGGGCGTACCGCACGAATGCTGCGCACCAGCTCGCGCACCTGAGCTGGCGCCTCGGTATTACGAGCAAACAGAATCATCCCGCCCACTTCCGGCTGCCTCAACAACTGGCGATCTTCCGGGGTCAGCCAGGTGCCGGCCAGATCCAGCATCAATGTGCCTTGCTTCAATGAAATGCTCCTGAGTAAGGTTATTCGATGACTACCGGGCAACCTGCCGGCGTCATATCAAAAAGTGTCAACATGTCGGAATTGCGCAGACGTATGCAGCCATGGGACAGAGGAATACCCATCGGCTGATCGTCACCTGTGCCATGCAGGTAGATATAGCGGCGCTGCGAATCACGATCAGCGCCACGATTGACGCCAGATTCTTCACCACATAGCCAGAGTATGCGAGTCAGTATCCAGTCCCGCTGCGGTTGCGCCTCAGCAAGCTCGGCCGACCAGACTTCACCGGTCGGCCGCCGCCCAATGAATACCGCGCCCAGCGGCTGCTCCGCACCAATGCGCGCCCGCACCCGATGTTGTCCACGCGGCGTGCAGCCGCTACCATTCATCTCACCCGCGCCATTCTTCGCTGTGGACACCGGATAGCTGCACAATTGCCGGCCCGCATGGAAGCCGGTCAGCATCTGTCGTTCAAGGGATATATGGATCAGGTCAAGCCGCATGATCAGCTCCGCTGCAAAGGGCACACGATAACGGATCACACGCCCTTAGGTAAGCCCCCGGGCTGGGGCTGGCCAAGCCCAGCTATACGGATTTCAGGGTATTACGTGGAAGCTTTCCAGCTTCATCCGGCAGAGCGCTGCCGGCACGCATACCGGCGGCAAGGAAAGGCACCATCTGGCGCAACACCTCTTCAGTCCCAGCCCGTTCGCCGTGCTCGGACTCAGCGATGGCCTTCAGCGCCTTCATGCTCGACAAGGTAAAGGCAGCGCTGCCCAGCATGAAGTGAACCCGCCAGAACAATACATCGACCGGCAGCTCCGGTGAGCTGTGCACCACCAACCCCATATAGCGCCTGAACACCTTGCCATAGACCTCGCCGAGGTACTTACGAAGATGCCCCTGGCTCTGGCTGAATGCCAGACCCAACAGGCGCATGAAGGTGGACAGATCATGTCCGCTGCGTGGTTTCACCGCCAACACCAGGCGCACCAGCATGTCCAGCAGCGACTCCAGGCCCAGCTCGGGGCTGCCGGCCTGCTCATTGCGATCGAGTTCCTGCTCCAGGCTGCTGACAAAGGGATCGAGAAAGCGGGTGAACACGGCCTGGATCAGCGACTTCTTGGAGCCGAAATGATAGTTCACCGCAGCCAGGTTGACTCCCGCCTTGCTGGTGATCAGGCGCAACGAGGTTTCGGCAAAACCTTTCTCGGCAAATAACTGCTCCGCAGCATCGAGGATGCGCTCAACTGTTTCAGACTGGGCCACTGACTACTCCGACGCTTGGGGTCATATGTTTGAAACATACGTTTCAAACGACATCACTGTCAACTCTGTCATTTCACCACAGCCGTACCCTGCTGCAAATACGGAAACGAACTTGCCCTCCCCCCCGAACTGTATATAATCACAGGGACTGTATAAAAACACAGGCTATAAGAAATGCAAAAACTGACGGCACGGCAACAGCAGGTACTGGATTTTATCAAAGCGCACATGAGCAGCAATGGTTATCCGCCTACACGCGTTGATATCGCCAAGGAACTGGGCTTTCGTTCCCCCAACGCGGCAGAAGATCACCTGAAGGCACTTGCACGAAAAGGCGCCATTGAAATGATTCCAGGAGCCTCCCGCGGTATTCGCCTGCCCGCCGACAGCGATATGCAGGCAGCCGAAGATGCACTGCCGATCATCGGTCAGGTGGCGGCTGGCGCCCCCATCCTGGCAGTGGAAAACATCGAAGATCATTGCCGTATCAACCCCTCTTTCTTCAGCCCACGCGCCGACTATCTGCTGCGCGTACGCGGCATGAGCATGAAGGACATCGGCATTTTTGATGGCGACCTGTTGGCAGTGCATCGTACCAGCGAAGCCAGAAATGGCCAGGTGGTAGTCGCTCGGATTGGCGATGAAGTGACGGTCAAGCGCTTCCACAAACAGGGACGCAAGGTATCACTGATTGCAGAGAACCCTGATTTCGCACCCATCGAAGTGGATCTGCGCGAACAGGAACTGATCATCGAAGGGTTGAGCGTGGGTGTTATACGCCACTGAAGGAGCAGGCCATGCAGTATGCGCGAAATAGAAATTCAGCGGCACAGCCCGACTTATTGCATCACGCGCTGATGTCCTCGCGCCTGAAGGCGCAAAGCCTGACAACAGCCGCCATGCCCGACTGCGAGCCCGACAACGTCGGCTTCAGCGAAATCTGCCTGAATGGCGCACCGCGTCAATGCCTGCAATGGCTGGCGCCGGTACTGCGCGACCTCAGTCAGGCCAACATGCCAGGCTGGCTGACACTGATTGATCCGCCATTGCCGGTCAGCCAGAAGTGGTTGCGAGCAGCTGGACTGGACCCGCAGCGCATACTCATCATTCGCCCCACGCATGGCATGGACGTTGTGGATCTGTGTTGTGAGATTCTGCAACTGGGCCACAGCCATGCGGTAGTAAGCTGGCTACCGACCTCGCCTGGCATTGCTCATCGACTGGAAATGGCCGCGCGCTCAGGTCATTGCGCGAGCCTGAATATCCGCATGGGGAATGCAGAAGCCACTCCGGCACAACATGGCCGCCTGTAGTAGCTGTTCAGGATCTACCTGGAGATGGTAGCCGGGCTGGACTGCCCGGCTCTATCAGGGGGCGCTCAGTGCAACACGCGATGCTCGTCAAAATCCAGATCCGGATCTTCTTCCATGATCTGACCCGCCATCTGCATGCCAGCACCGATCATCGCCTTGGCCACTTCCACGTAGTTGCCCTGCAGGAAATCCCTGGCTTCCTCGGAGAACTCAATGGTCAACAACGGCTTGCCCTCCTCGTCCGGACGGCGCAAGGCAACCGTACCGTCGGCAAGCTCTATGATCTCGAGAAAGGGTGAAGGCATTTTTGTCTCCTGTCAGTCAAGCGGCGCAGTGTACCACAGTGACAGTTCCAGCCCGAGCGCTGCTCACCATTCCCGCATGCTTTCCCGGTAGCGGTCGAGCAGTTTCGACAGCACCTCAATCGCTACGCGCGCCTCAGCCAAACCCCATTCACCACCAGCAGCTGCTGTGCTGGCAATCAGGGTGCCGGCCTTGAGCGGCTCAGTCACAGCAGCGCCTGGCGGCGCATGTAATTGGCGCCATGCCAGTAACATACCCGCAAGCCAACTGCTGCTGTCGCCGCTTTGCAGTGCCAGCTCGCTCAGCTCGGGACTGAGAAACTCGCCATCGCCGATGGCACTCAGCATTTGTTCAACCGTGCTCGTATCCCAGGGCGCCAGGTTATAACGCCCGGACACTTCAACGATCAGCGACTGCGTCGCGCGATAGGCGTGGAACAGGGTGTGTTCCCGGTGATAACGGGCCATGGTCACGGCGTCCAGCGCCGTGGAGGCGCTGGACGCCTCCCAGGACGCCAGCGCCAGCCGAGCGAAGGTCAGCGCTTGGTTGGTGCGGATATAGGCTTCATTTGCCATGCGGGCGTCGCTCAGCTTTTAGTCTTGGCCTTGCCCTTGCGTGCGTCATCGATATTCCATTTCTTGCCATCGTGGAATGCTCGCCAGCCGCTGGGCTTACCTTCAATTTCGCTCTGCACATACTGCTCCTTGCTCTTGCGACTGTAACGAATCACCGTCGGGTTGCCGTCCGGATCAGCAACCGGCGCATCCAGCAGGAAGTGGTATTTGGGGTCAATGGCATCGCGATGCGACAACAGCTCCTTGACCAGTGGCGCACGGGTCTCCCGGTTTTTCGGGAACTGGCTGGCAGCCAGGAACAGTCCGGACGCGCCATCACGCAGCACATAGACATCATCCACCTTGTCGCAGCGCAGCTCCGGCATCAATACCGGATCCATCTTCGGCGGCGCCGCTTCACCACTCTTCAGCAGCTTGCGGGTGTTCTTGCAAGCACTGTTGGTACAGCCGAAGTACTTGCCGAAACGGCCCGTCTTGAGCTGCATCTCACTGCCACATTTGTCACATTCAATCACCGGACCGTCGTAGCCCTTGATCTTGAACTGTCCCTGCTCGACTTCGAAACCGCTGCAGTCCGGATTGTTACCGCACACATGCAGCTTGCGCTGTTCGTCAACCAGATAGCTGTCCATTGCGGTGGAGCAGATCGGGCACCGGCGCTTGGCACGCAGAATGCGCGACTCACCTTCATCATCATCCGCTGCCACTTCGTTACCAGGCACCAGATTCACCGTGGACTTGCAACGCTCCTTGGGCGGCAGAGCATAGCCCGAGCATCCCAGGAAAACGCCGGTGGAGGCGGTGCGGATCATCATCGGGCGACCGCATTCAACACAGGGAATATCTGTTGGTGTCGGCAGATTGCTACGCATACCCTGCCCCGGCTCCGCGGCACTGGCCGCCTTGAGCTTGAGACTGAAATCCGCGTAGAACTTATCCAGCACCTTCTTCCATACCACCTCACCATGAGCAACATCATCGAGCGACTCTTCCATGCGCGCAGTGAAGCTGTAATCCATCAGGTTGGGGAAGCTTTCATTCAGCCGCTCAATGACAATATCGCCCATCTTTTCGGCATAGAAACGCCGATTGTTCAGCGCAACGTAGCCGCGCTCCTGGATGGTGGAGATGATCGACGCGTAGGTGGAAGGACGGCCGATACCGCGCTTCTCCAGCTCCTTGACCAGGCTCGCCTCGGAATAGCGCGCCGGCGGCTTGGTAAAGTGCTGCTTGGGATCCAGCTTGACCAGCTCCAGGACATTGTCGACCTGCATGTCAGGCAGCACTTCGTCCTCGCCACCCTTGCCCAGCGGCGGCAACACTTTGGTGAAGCCGTCAAACTGCAGAATACGCCCACGCGCACGCAGCTCGAAATCGCCAGACTGCACTGTGATGGTGGTCGACAGGTACTTGGCCGGTGGCATCTGACATGCCACAAACTGGCGCCAGATCAGCTCATACAGACGCTCGGCATCGCGCTCCATACCCTTGAGCTCGGTGGATTTGAGCTTCGCATCGGAAGGACGAATAGCTTCGTGAGCTTCTTGGGCATTGGCTTTGCTGCCATAGACGTTTGGCGTTTCAGGCAGATACTGCGTGCCAAAGCTCTTTTCAATATATTCCCGCGCCATGTTGACGGCGTCGGCCGACAGAAAAGTCGAGTCGGTCCGCATGTAGGTGATATAGCCAGCCTCATACAATCGCTGAGCCATCATCATGGTCTTCTTCACGCTGAAGCCCAGGCGCGTACTCGCAGCCTGCTGCAGCGTGGAGGTAATGAAGGGTGCGCCAGGCTTGGTGCTGGTTGGCCGCGCATCACGCTTGACCACCTTGTAGCCGGCACCTTGCAGCTGCTCCAGCGCCTTGTCGGTCTGCTGCTTGTTCAGCGGGCGGAAGGTCTCGCCATTTTCCTTGACCACCTCAAAGCGCACGGACTCGCTTTTCGGGGTATTCAGGTTGGCATGAACTTCCCAGAACTCTTCTGGAATGAATGCACGGATCTCGCGCTCACGATCGACGATCAATTTAACCGCAACCGATTGTACCCGTCCGGCAGACAATCCACGGGCAACCTTCTGCCACAGCAGCGGTGACACCATGTAGCCCACGACACGGTCCAGAAAGCGACGCGCCTGTTGCGCATTGACCCGGTTCATGTCCAGCTCGCCCGGTTTGGCGAAAGCTTCCTGAATGGCCTTCTTGGTAATCTCGTTGAACACCACCCGGCGGTAGCGGCTATCGTCGCCACCAATGGATTCGCGCAGGTGCCAGGCGATGGCCTCCCCTTCGCGGTCCAAATCCGTTGCGAGATAGATGGTGTCGGCTTCCTTGGCCAGACGACGCAGTTCGTCGATGACCTTTTCCTTGCCGGGCAGAATTTCGTAATGCGCCTTCCAGTCGTTTTCGGGATCGACACCCATACGATTGACCAGCTGCATTCTGGCCTTGGTCTGTTTGTCGACTTCCGATGCAGAGGCAGCTTTGCGCGTCCCCTTGGGCTTGCTCTCGGTCTTGCTGCTGCCGCTGGTGGGCAGATCGCGGATGTGTCCGATACTCGACTTCACCACGAAGTCATTGCCAAGATACTTGTTGATCGTCTTGGCCTTGGCTGGTGACTCCACAATGACCAGTGCTTTTCCCATGGGTAACAATATTCCTCAATCAATCAAATCGGCCTGCGCCCGACGGGGGCGAGGCGCCAACAGTGCCTGGCTAGGGCGCACAGGCTGTCTGGAGGGCCAGAGCCTACACGTCTTCGCTGATAAAGGTAAAGCGTGGAAGTGTTTTGCCATCCACGATCACCTCTTCAATGAACATCCCCAGCGGTCGCACCCAGATGTCGAATTCGCCATACAGAGTACGATAGACCACCAACAGCTCTTCGGTTTCGGAATGTCGCGCAACGTCGATTACCTGATAGTCCTTGCCTTTATAGTGGCGGTAGCGGCCTGGCTTTATTGTCATGGTTGATCTCTGTTTCTTTGGGGGCTGGGGGCTTACGTGCAGGACAGCATTTGCCGGTCCGGGTCAGGCAGAGGCGCCGTAAATACGTCCCAGGCGGCGTTTGCCGACTGGCCCTGGCGGACCGTTTGATGGCAGGGACGCCATCAACGAGCTTACAGGGACGTACTTGCAGCGTGTCCGCCATGGCCAGTCGGCAAATGCAGTCCTTGCACAAACCCACAGCCACGGAGCGTTATTTACTCAAATACCGCATCCCCTCCTCAAGACCCGCCAACGTCAGAGGATACATATGCTCCTCCATCAGATCCTGAATGATGCGGGTTGAGGTGGTGTAACCCCAGGCGTCTTTCGGATAAGGGTTGATCCAGATCATCTTCGGATATTTCTCGCGCAGGCGCGTGATCCAGACGTGGCCGGCCTCCTCGTTCCAGTGCTCCACGCTGCCACCGGGCTGGGTGATCTCGTAGGGCGCCATGGCCGCATCACCGACAATCACCACCTTATAGTCCGCACCGTACTTGTGCAGCACATCCATGGTCGATATGCGCTCATTGGTACGCCGCATATTGTCCTTCCAGACTGACTCATAGAGACAGTTGTGAAAATAGAAGTACTCCAGATGCTTGAACTCGGTACGGCAGGCCGAGAACAACTCCTCGCAGACCTTGATGTGCGCATCCATCGAGCCACCGATATCGAACAACAACAGCAACTTCACCGCATTGCGCCGCTCCGGACGCATCTGGATATTCAGCAGACCGCCGTCACGTGCCGTGTGGTCGATGGTGCCGTCGATATCCAACTCTTCTGCTGCACCGGTACGAGCGAACTTGCGCAGGCGACGCAAGGCCACCTTGATGTTACGCGTGCCCAGCTCAACCTGATCGTCCAGATTCTTGTACTCGCGCTGCTCCCACACTTTGGCCGCACGCCCCTGACGCTTGCCCGCATCACCGACCCGGACACCCATAGGGTTATAGCCGCCGGAGCCGAAGGGACTGGTACCACCGGTACCGACCCACTTGTTGCCGCCAGCGTGACGCTCCTTCTGCTCTTCGAGGCGCTTCTTGAACTCCTCGATCAGCTTGTCCAGACCGCCCAGCGACTTGATCTGCTCGCGCTCCTCGTCGGTCAGCAGGCGCTCGAACTCCTTGCGCAACCAATCCTCCGGTATCAGCGCTTCCAGCAGCTCGTTCAGATCCTGCAGACCATTGAAGTATGCGCCAAAGGCCCGATCGAACTTGTCGAAGTGGCGCTCGTCCTTGACCATTACCGTGCGCGCCAGATAGTAGAACTCGTCCATGTCAGCAAACACGACGTGTTTTTTCAGCGCATTAATCAGATCCAGCAGCTCGCGTACCGATACCGGCACCTTGGCTGCGCGCATCTCATTGAACAGACCCAATAACATAGGGCTTCCCCCGTTAGCGGTTCTGTCGGCGCGTCATGAAGGCCAGACGCTCAAGCAATTGCACATCCTGCTCATTTTTCACCAATGCCCCGTACAGCGGCGGGATGGCCTTGGTCGGGTCGCGGTCACGCAGTACAGCCTCGGGAATCTCGTCGGCCATCAGCAGCTTGAGCCAGTCGACCAGCTCGGAGGTGGACGGTTTCTTCTTCAAGCCCGGCACCTTGCGCACGTCGAAGAAGATATCCATCGCTTCGCTCAGCATATCCTTCTTGATGTTCGGGTAATGTACGTCGACGATGCGCTGCATGGTCTCGCGGTCAGGGAAGGCGATGTAATGAAAGAAGCAGCGACGCAGGAAGGCATCGGGCAGCTCCTTCTCGTTGTTCGAGGTGATGATGATGATCGGGCGCTGTTTGGCCTTGATGGTTTCGTTGGTCTCGTAGACGTAGAACTCCATCTTGTCGAGTTCCTGCAGCAGGTCGTTGGGAAACTCGATATCGGCCTTGTCGATCTCATCAATCAGCAGAATGGCACGCTCTTCGGACTCGAACGCTTCCCACAGCTTGCCCTTCTTGATGTAGTTGCGCACGTCGTGCACCTTGTCGACACCCAGTTGGGAGTCTCGCAGACGGCTTACCGCGTCGTACTCGTACAGCCCCTGATGCGCCTTGGTGGTGGACTTGATATGCCAGGTGATCAGCTTGGCACCCATGGATTCAGCCAGTTGTTCAGCGAGCATGGTCTTGCCGGTGCCCGGCTCGCCCTTGATCAACAGTGGGCGCTCGAGAGTGATGGCGGCATTAACGGCAAGCTTGAGGTCGTCTGTGGCGACGTACGACTGAGTACCTTCGAACTTCATGGGGGAATTCCTTGGGGACAGGCCCGGACACGCCGGGTATTCACGTTATTTTCACAGCCCCGGACTATAGCCCGCCCCTCGAATGGGTGTAAACGCACAAGCGGGATTCACTTAGTGAATGGCGAGCAGAATCACTCCTGATCTTCCTCCAGAGCGCGCTCAAATCGGGGGGAGAATGCCTCGACGAAGGCGTTGCGCAGTATCTGGATGAACGCCTGGAATGCGCTCATTTCAGCGTTATCCAGACTACCGGTCAACTCGATGCGGGTGGCGAATTGATCCTTGCTCTGGTTCTGCAGCACTTCTTGGCCGCCGTGAACGATGGCCTCCCATAAACCGCGGAAGAAGCCCTTGTCCTCATTGCGTATATCCTGATCCATATCGAACACATCCACGTTGCGCATGAGCGGCTTCACATAACCGGTCAACTGGCGCTCTTCCACATCAATCTCCATCGTCAGGTCGCCCTCCCCCGCGCGGAAATCGAACTTGCCATAAGCGCTGGAAAAATCATTGATACGGGTTAGATCCAGGCCGAGCATTCGCAACTGCAGGTCCAGGTTATCGACCCTGCCCAGCGGGTCGAAATGCGCCGCAGCTTCAACTGCCGCATGGTCGAGAAAGTTGGCCGTCCCCTCCATGCTCGCGCTGCGCTGACCTTGTGCGTCCGGAGCATTGGTCAAATTTCGCACAGTCAGCTGGATGTCATTGGCGTTGATGTTGACCGGCGGATCACTGGAGAAGTTGCGGAAGAACACGGCGCCGTCATGCACATTCACCTCATTAAGACGCACCGGCACCATCTCTTCCAACTGGGCGCGCCAGTCGACACCCTCACCGGTCTGTTTCTGCGCTTCCGACTCGCCATCGACGAAGTTTAGCTCCGGTTCATGAAGATCGACCACGCCGATCAAGATGCCTTCCTTCCAGAGCGCGCGCATGCGTATCTTGATGTCCGTGACCGGCAGAGTGACGAAGGGCACTTGGTTTTCGCCCTCGGTCTTGGCGATCACCAGCTCGTTGATCCGATAGGCACCATTCCACCAGGTCATATCCACATCTTCTATATGACCTTGGTACTCGCCCATATCGGCAAGCTTGTCGTTCAGGAAGTTACGCACCAGATATGGCAGCATCAAGTGCAGGATGATCAGCAGCAATGCCAGCACAGCTACCGTTACCATGGAAATATGCAGGGTCTTGTTCATATTTAAAGGGACTGGTGCACCCGGCTGGAGTTCCACCGATTGACGCCCTCGCGTGTCGGGCATAGGCTGAATCCGCCCCACATCACAAGGAGAAGCGCCATGAGTCATGTTTTCGCAGATTATTCCCAGTCCATCGGCAACACGCCACTGGTTCGAATCAATCGTCTCGGACCCCAGGACGTCACCATTCTGGCCAAGGTCGAAGGGCGTAACCCCTCGCACTCGGTGAAATGTCGCATTGGCGCCAACATGATCTGGAACGCCGAATCCAGAGGGCTGCTGAAAGAAGGCATGACCATAGTCGAGCCGACATCCGGCAACACCGGCATCGGTTTGGCCTTTGTAGCTGCCGCGCGGGGCTATCGGTTGATTCTGACCATGCCTTCTTCCATGAGCCTGGAGCGTCGCAAGGTGCTCAAGGCGCTGGGTGCAGAACTGGTGTTGACCGAGCCAGCCAAGGGTATGAAAGGCGCAATCGAAAAGGCCACTGAAATAACCCAGGCGGCCCCCGACACCCACATTCTGCTGCAGCAATTCGAGAACCCGGCCAACCCGGAGATCCATGAAAAAACCACCGGCCCGGAGATATGGAACGATACCGAAGGCGGTATTGATGTACTGGTATCCGGTGTAGGTACCGGCGGCACCCTGACTGGCGTGGCTCGCCATATCAAGCACACCCGCGGCAAGGCCATCACCGTTGTCGCGGTGGAGCCGGTAAGTTCGCCGGTAATTACCCAGGCCATGGCCGGTGAGGAAATAAAGCCCGCACCGCACAAGATCCAAGGAATCGGTGTCGGATTCATCCCCGGCAACCTTGACCTGAGTCTGGTCGATCGAGTGGAACTCACCACCGATGAGGAAGCCAAGGACATGGCCCTGCGCATCATGCGCGAAGAAGGTATCCTGTGCGGCATCTCATCCGGAGCCGCCATGGCCGCCGCAGTGCGCATGGCCCAGGAGCCGGAAATGCAGAACCAGACAATTGTCGTCATTCTGCCCGACTCCGGCGAGCGCTATCTGTCCACCATGCTGTTCAGCGAGCTGTTCACCGATCAGGAAATGCTGCCCTGATATCCTGAGTTGCGATACCGGAGGTTCGCGCCGGTATCGATTCCAGCTGCGATACTTCCGCCGGCTCCGTCGAATGGCTATCCTGAACGCATCCGATACGTTACAGGCCTTCCCTCATGTCAGACACCGCCACGCACATTGCCCAACGCCTGCTGGATGCATTCGATGATTATCGAGCCGCATTCCGCGATCTGACCGAAGGGGCTCGCACCCGTTTCGAATTGGCCCAATGGACCGAGATACAAGAAGCGTCCACTGCGCGCATCAACCTGTACGATGACCGTATCTACGCGACCAGGGACACCTTGTCGGCCGACCCGCTATGTCGCGACATTCTCGATGCAGACTGCTGGCCCGCCATCAAGCAGGCCTATATAGAACTGATTGAAGACCGGTTTGATGATGATCTGGCCGAGACCTGGTTCAACTCGGTGTTCTTCAAGATGCACCGCCACGATCAGATCAGCGACCGAACCATGTTTGTACACAGCACCCGCCCGCCGGTGCGCAAACCTTCACGCATACAGCTGACGCGCGGCTTTATTTCCGGCGGCTGTTTGAGCAGTCTGGCCAGACAGATTCTCGACGAATATGCCTTCGATGCGCCCTGGGCAGACTTCGAGCGTGACTGCCAGCTGATCATCCGCTGCATGAAGCAGGGCCTGCCGGACTGGGCGCAGCTGGATCATGGCCTGACCGTGGAGCTGATCCAGCCGGTGTTCTATCGCAACAAGGGGGCCTATCTGGTCGGACGTGTCCTGAGCCAGGGCGAACAATGGCCCTTCGTGTTGGCGCTGGTGCATCGAGAGAATGAAGGTATCAGCGTGGATACATTGATCACCGACGAATCAGAGGTCTCCATCATATTCTCCTTCACCCGCTCCTATTTCATGGTCGATGTGACGGTGCCCGAAGAAATGATCGGCTTTCTCAAGCGCCTGCTGCCGGGCAAACAGATCGCCGAACTCTATACCGCCCTCGGCTTCTACAAGCAGGGCAAGTCGGAATTCTACCGCGCGCTGATCGACTACATGGCCCGCACACCCGAAGACAAGTTCGTCATGGCCGCTGGGGTCCGGGGTATGGTCATGACCGTATTCACCCTCCATGGCTTCAATACGGTATTCAAGATCATCAAGGACAAGTTCTCGCCCTCGAAGAATATCAGTCGCTCCACTGTCATCGAGAAATACCGACTGGTGAAACGCCATGACCGTGTCGGCCGCATGGCCGACACCCAGGATTTCGCCGATTTCCGCTTCGCCCGGGACAGCTTTGAACCTGAGTGCCTTAAAGAACTCCTGGAAGTCGCCCCCTCTACAGTGATCGACCGAGGGGACACCATCCTGATCCGTCAATGCTGGACGGAGCGACGCATGACGCCGCTCAACATCTATCTGGAGACCGCCAGCGAGTCCCAGACCCGCGAAGCGTTGATCGATTACGGCCAGGCTATCAAGGAGCTGGCGGCCGCCAACATCTTTCCCGGCGACATGCTGCTGAAAAACTTCGGCGTCACCCGGCATGGCCGAGTGGTCTTTTATGATTACGACGAAATCAGCTACCTGACCGAGGTCAACTTCCGGTATATCCCTGAGGCCCTCTATCCGGAACAGGAGATGGCCTCGGAACCCTGGTACTCCGTCGGGCCGCATGATGTGTTTCCCGAAGAGTTTCCAGTGTTCCTGTTTGCCGATGTGCGTCAGCGCAAACTGTTCTTCCAGCTGCATGGCGAGCTGTTTGATGCGGCTTTCTGGAAAGGCCTGCAACAGCAGATTCTTGATGGCAAGGTGATTGACGTCTACCCCTATCACCGCCTGCAGGACAGGGACGAACAGAGCTGAAAACAACCTTTGGAAAATTATCCGACGAAAGGCGTGCTATTTCCCCAAACTGACGTATACTGAATTTCGTTCGTTTTGTTCCAGTAAGGCCTGCAAGTATAACTTGACTTGGCCAACATTACGGGGCAAAGTGAGCGCGTAGGTTTTCAAGAGATAGAGTAGTAGGCTGCAAGCGCACTTTTAGTTCGTAAGTTTGTCATTCTCGCAATCTTTGATTCCCACGCTTTAATTGAGCTTTGCTCAAGTATTTCAATTTGATAGGAATTATCTGAAATGGCAACTGGTACAGTTAAGTGGTTCAACGACACTAAAGGCTTCGGCTTCATTACTCCGGACGGCGGCGGTGACGACCTGTTCGCCCACTTCTCCGAGATCAAGGTTCAAGGCTTCAAATCCCTTGCCGAAAACCAGAAGGTGTCTTTCGACATCACTACTGGTCCTAAGGGCAAGCAAGCTGCGAACATTCAGGTTATCTAATTTTTTAGAAACCTGAATAGAAAAACCCGGCTCCGGCCGGGTTTTTTAATGCCTGTCATTCCAGCAACAGACCTGGACTGAAAAATCACTCGCCTGCACCGCCCCGACATCGTACCCTATGCCCCATGATCCGAGGGCGACAGATGTAGCACCCATTCTGCTCGCAACCCCCTTTCAGGCGTCCAGATAAAGAGGTTCTCGCAGTGGACAGCAGCAACCAGAAACAGACCGACTCACTTCACCTGAGTTTATTCCGCGCCGCAGAGGCCATCGTCAGTGAGCTTGGCGCATCCCAGCTGACCTTCACTACATTGAGTGAGCGTACCGGTGTCGACGAAGCCACACTGAGCACTCTCTTTCCGGACCGCGAAGCCCTGCTCGCCGCCATGATCGAGCACCGCCTTGAACGCTTCCGTGTACGCTGGGGCGCTTATGAAAGCGTGCTGCCCGATGAGCCCATGCGCGAACTTAAGGCGCTGCTACTGAGCAACATGAGCGAATCCACCGAAGAAAAGAACCTCGACTCGGCCATCTTTGCCGCAGCGGCCAGTAACCCGGCACTGTTGCAGACCACCTCGGACGATGTTCAAGGGTTGTTCGATATCCTCGAGAAGTCACCGCTGGGGCTGGCTCAGGCGGCCGTGCTGTTTTTCTCGGTACGCGGATACCGCCTGTTCGAACAGGTCGGCATCTGCCCCATGACCGATAGTCAGCGCACCGAGTTTCAGGAACAGATCATGCGCCTGGCGCGCATCATGTACGAACAGAACAACGAAGAGTAATCAGGCGGCGGAGCGCTCTGCCGTGCTCCGCCAATACCGCCAGGCCAGGCGCAGGCAAACAAAGCCGATATAAGCCAGTGCGGCCAGCGCCATTGCCAACGCCAGATCCCCCAGCAGTTTCGACGCCAGATCACCGGTGTCCAGCAGTACGTCCAGCGCCAAACCGATGGCGGCAGGAGCCAGCCATGGCTCCAACGGCTCTACCCTCGAGGGGGTAAACAGAATCACCGCCATCACCAACCACAGCGGCTCGCGCACAAACCACCACCCTATCCAGCGGGTCAATTGGGTCCAGACCAGCCAACAACAGGCTGCAGCGGCAAGATAAATCATCCACACTGTCTGGTATTCCGACTCGTTGAACATGTTGTTTGACCGGTTGGGAATGAACGAGCGTCTATAATAGCTTTTTTGTCCCTGGAGTCCTACAACCATGCCGTTATCAACTCGCCGTGATGCGACGCCTGACCCCTATGCCTGGCTGGAACAGCGCGACCTCGACGAAGTGATCAATCATCTGAATGAGGAAAACAGCCACACCGAACAGTGGCTGAGCACCCATAACGATCAACGGACAACCTTGTTTGAGGAAATCCGCGGGCGTATCCGCGAAACCGACCTGTCCCTGCCTGCCGTCTGGGGGCCGTGGCTGTATTATCAGCGCACCGAAGCCGGAGCCGAATATCCACGCTATTTCCGCTGCCCTCGTCCGGCCGATAACGGCCTGAAAACCGACCCGGCGCAGGAAGAACTGCTGCTGGATCTGAATGAACTGGCCGGAGAAGGCTTTCTGCAGCTCGGCGACTTCGCCATCAGCCCCGATCACCAATGGCTTGCCTACAGCCTCGACCGCCAGGGTGACGAAACCTACTGCTTGTACCTCAAGCACCTGACCAGCGGCAACATCAGCGAGCTGCCGCTGGATCAGGCCGACGGCAGCCTGGTCTGGGCCAATGACAGCGTCACTCTGTTTGCCGTCAGCATGGATGAAGCTTCCCGCCCAGCCACGCTCTGGCGGCTGCAGCTGGGAACCCCCGCGGTCCGCGTCTATCACGAAGCGGATCAACGCTTCTATCTGCACGCCTACCGCAGCAGCTCAGAGCAATGGCTGGTGCTTGCCAGCGACAGCAAGAATACCAGTGAAGTGCGCGTGGTATCAGCCGAGCAACCTGCCGGGGACTGGCAACTGCTTGATCGACGCACCACCGGGCATGAATACCATGTCGACCATGGCCCCGATGGGCTGCTGATCCGCAGTAATGACCGCGGCGAGAACTTTGCCCTCTATCGCACCGACCCTCATCACCCGCTGCGGCGCAATTGGGAGCTGCTGGTAGATGTCGACCCAGCGCGCACACTGGAAGATTTCAGCGTCCAACAACATGGACTGTTGCTGCATTACCGTGAAGCGGGCCTTACCCGCCTGGAAGTCCGCCCGGCAACCGGCGACCACTATGATGTCAGCATGCCGGACGCGGTCTACAGCCTGCATGTGCAAGGCGGCGAGGAATACGCCAGCGAGCATATACGGTTACGCTATGAATCACTGAATCGCCCCGCCCAGGTGCGCGCACTGCATCTGCCCAGCGGTAGCCAGAGCACCCTGAAGGAAACGCCGGTCGAAGGCCTCTTCAACGCCGATGACTATGAGGTGCGCCGCGAATGGGCAACCGCGCCGGATGGCAGGCAGATACCGATCAGCCTGGTGGGCCGGCCCAGCAGGCTGGCCGCGCCGACCCCACTCTATCTATATGGCTATGGCGCCTACGGCGCCAGCATGGATCCGTGGTTCTCGCATGCGCGCCTGTCATTGCTCGACCGCGGCTGGGTATTCGCCATCGCCCACGTGCGTGGCGGTGCCGATATGGGCGAAGCCTGGTACCAACAGGGTAAGCTCGAGCACAAGAACAATACCTTCAGCGACTTCATCGCCTGCGCCGAGCACCTGACCGCCAAACAGTACACCGACAGCAACAAGCTGGTCATCGCTGGCGGCAGCGCCGGTGGGCTACTGATCGGCAATGTCGTCAACCAGCGCCCGGAGCTGTTCGCCGCAGCGGTTGCCGATGTGCCCTTCGTCGATGTATGGAACACCATGAACAACCCCGCCTTGCCGCTGACCATCGGCGAATACGAAGAGTGGGGCGACCCGAATGAACCAGCAGTGGCAGAGCGAATCAAGTCTTACGCGCCTTATGAGCAAGTCACGGAACAAGCCTACCCGGCCATGTTCGTTACCGCCGGCTATCACGATATGCGTGTGCAATATTGGGAAGCCGCAAAATGGGTAGCCAAACTGCGGCACAGCAAGACCGATGACCGGCCACTGTTATTGCGTACCCAAATGACCGCGGGCCATGGCGGTGCCAGTGGACGCTATCAATCAATGAAGGAGCTGGCCGAGGAGTACAGTTTCCTGCTGGCGGTCATTGAAGCCCGTTGAGTCCGCGGGGCGCACTTCCTCCAGGTGCGCCCCTTCGCACCACCAACCAACCTATTGATACCGGCAACAAGCGGCCGACACCTCAGGCAACCATTGAAATACCCCGTCGCAGTCACCACCTCTGTATAACAACATTTGAAATAAGGGTGCTTCATGACTGATCAGGACGCCGTGCCGGACTACATCGAGCAGGAGCAGGCCGACCATCCCGGAACCGGGTTGGCAGTGCCAGACCAACGCCTGCCAAACAAACTGTATCTGCTCCCCATCACCAACCGGCCGTTCTTTCCAGCGCAGGTCATGCCGGTGGTGATAAATGAGAATCCATGGGCAGAGACCATCGAGCGAGTCGCCAGCACTCCCCATCACGCGCTTTCACTGTTCTGGGTGGATCAGCCGCTGCCGGCTGACGGTGCGCTCGATCCGGAACTGCTGCCCAAGACCGGTTGCGCGGTAAAAATCCACCAGGCCGTTAAGGAGGACGGCAAGATCCAGTTCATTGCCCAGGGGCTGACCCGGGTGCGGATCACCCGGTGGCTGAGCCGCAAGCCGCCCTATCTGGTGGAAGTTGAGTACGCTGACTCTCCCAGCGATGAGCGCGATGAAGTGCGCGCCTATGCCATGGCCCTGATCAACTCGATCAAGGAATTGCTACCGTTGAACCCACTGTACAGTGAGGAACTGAAGCACTACCTGAATCGGTTCAGCCCGAATCAACCCTCACCCTTGTCCGACTTTGCCGCGGCACTGACCTCGGCCAAGGGCAGCGAACTGCAGGATGTACTCGATACTGTTCCCGTGTTGCGACGCATGCAGAAGGTGCTGGTACTGCTCAAGCAGGAAATCGATGTGGCCCGTCTGCAAGGCGAGATCAGCGCTGAGGTCAACCGCACCATCAGTGATCAGCAGCGCAAGTTCTTCCTCAAAGAGCAACTCAAGGTCATTCAAAAGGAGCTGGGGCTGTCCAAGGACGACCGCACCGCCGATATCGAACAGTTCCGCGAGCGCCTGGTCGGCAAACAGCTGCCTGAGGGGGCGCAGAGCAAGATCGACGAAGAGCTCAACAAACTGTCGATCCTGGAAACCGGCTCTCCGGAATACGCCGTCACGCGCAACTACCTGGACTGGGCCACCGCCATGCCGTGGGGCATTACGCATGCCGACAAGCTGGATATCAAGCGCGCTCGACGCATTCTGGACCGCGACCATGATGGCCTGGAGGACGTCAAGCAGCGCATCCTCGAGTTCCTCGCGTTAGGTACCTTCAAGGGTTCTGTGGGCGGCTCGATCATTCTGCTGGTCGGCCCGCCCGGGGTGGGCAAAACCAGTATTGGTCACTCCATCGCCGAGAGCCTGGGTCGCCCCTTCTACCGCTTCAGTGTTGGCGGTATGCGTGACGAGGCCGAGATCAAGGGCCACCGGAGGACCTATATCGGTGCCATGCCGGGTAAATTCGTGCAGGCGCTGAAGGACGTCAAAGTGATGAACCCA
This sequence comes from Pseudomonas sp. FME51, assembly GCF_014897305.1. Lineage (NCBI taxonomy): Bacteria > Pseudomonadati > Pseudomonadota > Gammaproteobacteria > Pseudomonadales > Pseudomonadaceae > Pseudomonas > Pseudomonas sp. FME51. Next base: position 29,395 of record NZ_JABUYN010000006.1, read on the forward strand.
GTGATCATGCTGGACGAGATCGACAAGCTCGGCAGCAGCCATCAGGGCGATCCAGCTTCGGCCCTGCTGGAAACACTGGACCCAGAACAGAACAACCAGTTCCTCGACCACTATCTGGATCTGCGCCTGGATCTGTCCAAGGTGCTGTTCGTCTGTACTGCCAATACTCTGGACAGCATTCCCGGGCCGCTGCTCGACCGCATGGATGTCATTCGTCTGTCCGGCTATATCGCCGAGGAAAAGCTGGCCATTGCCAAGAATCATCTATGGCCGCGCCAGCTGGAACGTGCGGGCCTGCGTAAGAGTCAGCTACGTATCACCGACAAGGCGCTGCGTCAGGTGATTGAAGGGTACGCCCGGGAAGCCGGGGTGCGCAACCTGGAGAAACAGCTGGCAAAAGTGGTACGCAAGTCGGTCATGAAGCTGCTTGAGGAGCCTGACCAGAAGCTGAGTATCAAGCCGGAGAACCTGCAAGAGCTGCTCGGCACGCCGGCCTTCCGCACCGAGAAAACGCTCAAGGGAGTCGGCGTGGTAACCGGGTTGGCCTGGACCTCCATGGGCGGAGCTACCCTGCCGATCGAAGCCAACCGGGTACACACCCTGAATCGGGGATTCAAACTCACCGGCAAGCTGGGTGAGGTGATGAAGGAATCGGCGGAGATTGCCTACAGCTATCTCTGCGCCAACCTGCGGGAGTATCAGGCGGACACGGCGTTCTTTGACGAAGCCTTCGTACACATGCACGTGCCCGAGGGCGCGACGCCCAAGGATGGCCCCAGTGCCGGGGTCACCATGGCCAGCTCCCTGCTCTCCCTGGCTCGCAACAAGGCACCCAGAACGGGCATCGCCATGACCGGGGAAATAACTCTAACCGGGCAGGTACTGCCGGTGGGCGGCATCCGCGAGAAAGTCATTGCGGCGCGCAGGCAGTCCATCTTCGAACTGATATTGCCGGAAGCCAACCGGGGCGATTATGAAGAGCTTCCCGACTATCTGCGGGCAGGCATGGCCATCCATTTCGCGGCACGTTATAGCGATGTCGCCAAGGTATTATTTGCCTGATGGAGAGCCCTTGAACCCAAGGCGTCCTCCGGACGTCCTGGGTTTCGGTTTTTGTGAAGGGCGACTCACTGCAGCGGCGGCCAACAACCCTGCCCTCTGATCCGCCAGAATCTATCCGCTACCCCGTTCAATCAGCCTTGCGCAGGGCACTCCCAGGCAGCTCGAAATGACTGGTGAAGTCTTCATTCAGCTCGCCAAAGCCGGGCGCACCGATTTCGCACCCATCCAGACCCAGCATGGCGTGTTCGAGATGTGAACTTTCTTCCAGCGAATCAGCGACGCGAGACTCAGCCACGGAGGTTGATTGCAAAATCGGTTGTGCCCTGCCAAGACAGTCACAAGTTGAGGTAAACTGTCGACTTTGCCGACCCAGCTGGACCCTTCCATGAGCGATGTAGACAAGCTGTTTGCAGCCCCGCTGCCGCAGGTCAGTGATTTTGTTTTTGATCACAACGTGGCGCGGGTATTCCCTGACATGATCAAACGCTCCATCCCCGGATATCCCACCATAGTGGAAAACATCGGAGTGATTGCAGCCCAGTACGCCCAGCCCAGCACCCTGATCTACGATCTGGGTTGCTCGCTCGGTGCCGCCACCCAGTCCATGCGTCGGCATCTGGCCGGCGGGGACAGCCGGATCATCGCAGTCGACAATGCCGAAGCCATGACCGTACGCTGCCGCGAGTATCTCGCCGCGCAGGATTCAATGATGGAAGAGCTGGTACCGACGACCGTCGTGCATGACGATATTCTGCAGCTGCCACTGGAACCCTGTTCGGTGGTGGTGCTGAACTTCACGCTACAGTTCATCGCCCCCGAACATCGCCTTGAAATGCTCACCCGCATTCGTCAGGCCTTGCTGCCCGGTGGCGTCCTGATTCTCTCGGAAAAATTCCGTTTTTCCGATCCAGCTACGCAGCAGCACCTGGAGCAAGTGCATTACGCCTTCAAGCGTGCCAATGGTTACAGCGAGCTGGAAATTGCCCAGAAGCGCAGCGCCATTGAGAACATCATGCTGCTGGACACCCAGGAAGCGCATCTGGAACGCCTGCAAAGCGCCGGCTTCAGTCATGCCTGCAGTTGGTTTCAATGTCTCAATTTCGGTTCAATAATGGCTTACGCGTGATCGATTACTCACCCTTATACCGCGACCTCAACAATACCCCTCTGAAAGATTGGCTGGCCGACCTGCCAGCCGCATTGGAACGCCGACTGGCGGATGCGCGCCGGCATGGCGACCTACCGCGCTGGCAGGCCTGCCTGGAGCAGCTACCGGACCTGCTGCCCAGCACCCTGGATCTGCAGCAGGCAGTACGCATCGGCCTGGCTGATGAACTGACCAGCGTTCAGCGCCAGACCCTGGGCGACGCGCTTCGGGGACTGCACCCCTGGCGCAAGGGGCCGTTCGAGCTGTTTGGTGTGCACATCGATACCGAGTGGCGTTCGGACTGGAAATGGGACCGCGTCGCACCGCATCTCGATCTTCAGGGCAAGCGCGTTCTGGATGTGGGTTGCGGCAACGGTTATCACATGTGGCGTATGTGGCAGGACGGCGCGAGCATGGTCATCGGAGTCGACCCGAACTTGCTGTTTCTCACCCAGTTCGAAGCCATCCGTCGCTACCTGCCCGACGCGCCGGTATGGCAGCTGCCGTTTACCCTGGAAGAGCTGCCCGAACCCACCGGCGGTTTCGATACGGTTTTTTCCATGGGCGTGCTGTATCACCGTCGCTCGCCATTGGATCATCTGTTGCAGCTGAAGGCCTGTTTGCGCCCCGGTGGCGAGCTGGTGCTGGAAACCCTGGTGATCGAAGGTGACGAGCAGCAGTGCCTGATACCCGAAGACCGTTATGCACAGATGCGCAATGTATGGTTCCTGCCGTCGGTAGCCATGCTGGAACGCTTTCTGCGCCGCTGTGGATACACGGATGTGCGCTGTGTCGACGTGAACCGCACCAGCCAGGAAGAACAGCGCAGTACCGAGTGGATGCGTTTTCAGTCACTGCCGGATTTTCTCGACCCCGGCAATCCACTGCTCACCTGTGAAGGCTATCCAGCACCACTGCGCGCCACCCTGTTGGCCACCCGCCCCTGATATCCGTCAAGCTCCGCAGCAGCCTGCAGCACCGCGCAGGCTGCTGATCCAGCCCAGGGCCAGCCATGCCGGTGGAATATCCGGCCAGTCATTGTCACCCAGACCCGCTAGATCGTAGCCCGCCACCCCCGAACGCGCCAGCAGCCGTTCCAGCCACCATTGCAGACAGGCGCCGTCACCCATGACATGCCGATTGGCCATATCAGCCCGTAAACGTATGGGTAGCGACTCGAACAGCAGACTGTCGATGGCCGGAAATATCTTGCGCTCATTGTCCAGGTAGGCGGAACGCGCTGCCGGAGCCAGCTCCAGCAGCCGAGCCAGCGTCTCGAGTTGCGCGGCATATTGCCGATGACTGTGCAGCGGGTCCAACCGCTGTCGCCAATCCAGCTCAAGCCGTTCCACGGCTTCAACCAGCGCCAAGGCGCCAGCCGCAGGCGCATCCAGCAGACTGCCCAGCAATTGCCGTTTCTGCAGCGGCAGCGATTGCAGCAGCAGAGCAAGCTCGGCGCTGCTCGACCCCGGCTCCGGTTGCCAGTTACCCAGTCCAGCATCAAGCAGTCCACCCGCACGAGCGCAGCGCGCCGGCCAGGTAGCTGGCTGCAGTTGCGCTCGCAATTGCGACCAGTGCTCGGTTAAAGTGTCTTTCTGCCGGCCCAGCCAGCGCTCTGCCTGCATGCGCCGGCGTGATTTATACTTTGTCATCCGTTACCTTGCCCAATCTTTCCCTGATGCCCTGGATAATGCCACGATTGTCTTCGGCAAGCATGTCCCGGTTCGATAATGGAGTAGCACGACATAAGTCCAACGTAAAATGCCCGAGCCGCGCACTATAGAGCCCCACGCCGACACCCTGCCCCACCCGTGCGGCGAGTTTTTCCAACACTCCCGACAGCAAACTGTCGCTGAGCGCCCCGATGGCCATTTCGCTGCCTCCCGCCAGGGCGATGTTTCTCAGGACATGCCGTGCCAAACGCCAGCTGCTCAGTTGGGTCATGGGTAACCCGTAGCATATGGCGACACGTTGCATCATGCGTACGTTACGCCATACCACCAGCAGCAGATCGACTGTCACCCAGGGGCTGGTTGCCACCAGCAGGCCGGTGCCCACAGCTTCCCGGCGCAGCATACGCCGGGCCTGAGCATCCAGTGGTTGATAGAACAACAGGTTCAACCGACGGCTGACTTCCTCGGCGCTGTGCGAAGTATCCAGATCCGCACAGGCAGCCGTCATACGCGCCTGTAATGGTGTGCCCTGATACAACGCCTGCAGTCGATCAAGCCAATCCACGCTCAAGCGTTCGCGCGGGTCCGCCAGGGCCGCCTGCATTTCCAGGCGCAACTGCTCCAGGTCGGTCAGCCGCGCCCGTTGGCGGCGCACATCCAGCCAAGCCTTGAGGCCAGTCCCGGCCAACGCCAACCCCAGCAGACCGACCAGCGTTCCCGCCAGTGGCTGCCACTGCCACGCTGCGAGCGCCCATTGACTCCACTCGAGTGCAACGCCACCCAGCACCACTGCACCGACCAGTTTGGCCAGACGGCTCGGCCAGCGGCTGCGTGGCGGTGCGTTCAGCAATCCCGGTTCGGGCAGCTCAGCCGCAACCGCCTGCTCCCGAGGCGTCAGGATGACGTCACCGAGTATCCGCGTACGCAGAGTATCTTCAGTGACAACAGGCTCACTCAGGGTTTCCAGAATCCGGGTCTTGGGTTGATCATTCACAGCGCGTGTCCCTCCACCATCCAACCGATCAGCTCGTCCATACGATAATGCGGGAACGGCTCATTACGGTGCAGCCCGGCGGGCGGGCGTAGTTGCAGCAGTTCCGGGCCACCGATTTGCAGATCCAGCGGAAGATGCTCGGGAACCCCACCCGGCTGATAACGTACCCAGCCACTCTGCCCCTCCAGCCCCGCGACCAGCGCATCACCTTCCTGTCGCGTGGCGCGTACCGCCGCCAGCGGAAATCCGCGTACCTGCACACCACCGTGGCGTACATCCGCCAGACTGTCGGTCAACAGATCCTCCAGACATTGCTGCACTGCGCGCTGCTGGCTCGGCGCGACCTGATCCACCTTGGTAGCGCACACCGCCAGCTGACTGATACGCGGTCGAAACAACCGGCTCAGTAAGCTGTCCCTGCCATAGCGGAAGCTCTGCAGCACCGACTCCAGCCCCGCTTTCAGGTCCGCGAGAGCAGGCTGTCCGGCATCCATAGGTCCGAGCATGTCGACCAGCAGAATCTGTCGGTCCAGCCGGCTGAAATGTTCGTCATAAAAGCCCTTCACCACATAGTCGCGATAGTAGCGGAAGCGCGCTTCGCAGGCCGACCACCAGCTATCCGCTGCGCCCTGAGTGTGGCGATTGGCACTGAGCAACGGAATAAACAGCAGCATCTCGGCAGCGATGCCGCTACCCGGCAACAGAAAACGTCCCGGCTGGTTACGGGACAACCCCGCCTCGCTGCGGCTACGTTGCAGGAAGTCGGTCCAGGCAGCGGCCAACTCGGCGAGTTGCGCTGCATCCTGCGGGGCCTGCGGATCAATCGCTGCAAGAGCCTCACGCAGCGGGCCGGCAATACTGCGCCGCGGCTCGGCATCCAGCCAATCGCGCATTTGCTCACACCACTGCCCGTAGTCCATAGCCAGCAATGGCAGGTCAAGCAGCCATTCTCCGGGATAATCGAGAATTTCGACACGCAACGAGCGGCTACTCTGTACTCGCTTGAGCAGACCGGTCTGGCGAAAGCGCAGATCTATCACCACCCGCGACAGATCTCGAGTGGATTCTGGCCAGCGCGCCGGCTCGCCAGCGAGGGCTTCCAGCGCCTGCAGGTAGGCGAAGGGTTGCTCCACGCCATCGCGCTGCCAACGCACCGCTTCCAATCGGTCAAATGGTGCGCGCCGCGACAGCAGCCCGCGCTGATGATTCTCCAGCTGGTTGATCAGACTGGTAATGAAAGTCGTCTTGCCCGCCCGACTGAGCCCGGTCACCCCGATGCGCAGGTGCGGGCTACCCAGACTGGCGGCTTGCTGACGAACGTTTTCCAGCCACTGCGGTTGTTTTATTCCTGGCATGCAGGCACTCCCGGAATGATTTATGGTCTATGGGCAGTATCGCACAACAAGGCTAGGGAAAAATTCAATGGCACACGCAGACACGCACAGCAAGGCCGTAGGTTACCTGCTGTGGATTTTCGGATTCATGGGCGCGCACCGTTTTTACTATGGCAAACCCTGGACCGGCACCCTGTATTTCTTCACTCTGGGACTGTTCTTCATCGGCTGGATCGTCGACCTGTTCCTGATCCCGTCCATGGATGATCATGCTGACCAGCGTTTTCGCAGCGGTCGGGTCAATTTCAATCTGACCTGGATACTGCTGACGTTTCTCGGGATCTTTGGCGCCCATCGTCTGTACATGGGCAAATGGATCACCGCCATCATCTACTTCTTCACCGGCGGCCTGTTTCTGATAGGCGTGTTGTATGATTACTGGACGCTCAACGAGCAGATTTCAGTGAAGAATATGGAAAAGGCCTGGTAATACCAGGCCCTTCTTTATAACGGATCGTTGCGGGTCAGCAGCTCATCGGGAAGGTGCACGATCCAGCCTTCCTGCTGCGGTGGCATCTGCAGGTGATAGCCTTGCTCTTTCAGATTGGCGAGCACTTGCAGAATGTCTTCGCGCGCCAGCTTGCGCTCCTCAGTGAGCACCATGTCCATGGCATGCTCAGGCTTGCCAAACAGTTTCAACAATGGCTCCGGCACCTCAGTTATGCCTTTCTCTCTCGGCACGTACAAATACATGCCGTCCTTGCGCGTGCTTCGATAGATGGAACACAGCACCTTCATGCGGATTGCCCCTTGGTGGAGAATTGATTTGCCAATGCCAACAGCTCTTCGCCCATCAGCTCACGTCGCCAGCCAGTCAGCTCCTCCGGCAACGAATAGGGGCCGCACGGATAGCCGGTGCGTACCATGGCTTCGAGCACTTTCTTGCGCAATACGATCTCACTCGCTATACCCAGGCGCTCGGCATGCTGCTGGCCGACCTTGCGCAGCGTCTTCAACAGCCGATTGGCATCCGCAGGCAGAGGTTCCGGTACCGGCTGTGGCCATTGTTCCTGCGGCACCGTCTGCCCCTGACGAATCAGATCCAGAATAGTCTGACCATCCTGGCGAACCGTGCGCGGATGCATATCTTCCATGCGCGCCAACGCCTGCAGTGAATCGGGTTGCCGCTGCGCCAGTGGACACAGCGTAGCCTCCCTCACCAGTCTATTACGCGCCTGGTCGCGCTGCCGCGCCTGACGCTCACGCCAGTCACACAACACCTGCAGAATAGCCAGCTCGGCGGGCTTCAGCCGCCAGGCCTGCTTGATCCGGTGATAGGCTTCGGCGGGCTCTACCATCACCCGGGCATTGGCTACCATGTCGGCGCTGTCTTCCAGCAGCCAGCCGGTGAGACCTGCAGCCTCGATGCGCGGCGCCAGCAACTTGTAGACTGCTGCAAGGTGCACCGTATCGTCGGCAGCATACTGCAGCTGCCGATCGCTCAACGGCCGCTGCAGCCAGTCGGAGCGGGTCACATCCTTGGGCAGTTCGATATCCAGCAGCGCATGCACCAGTCGCGAATAGCCCATGGAAAAATCCATACCCAGAAAAGCGGCAGCCAGCTGCGTATCGAACAAAGGGGCAGGCAGAGCGCCACAAAGATGTAGGAAAACTTCCAGATCCTCACCACAGGCGTGCAGCACTTTGACTACCGTGGGGCTTTCCAGCAACGCGACCAACGGCGACCAGTCGGTAATTGCCAACGGATCGATCAGAAAGGCACGCTCGCCGTCGCCAATCTGAATCAGCCCCGGGATCGGGAAGAAGGTTTCCGTGCGGACAAACTCGGTATCCACTGCCACAAATGGTAACTGCAGCCACTGTTTGCACCAGTCGGCCAGCTCGGCGTTCTGGTCGATCATGAGAGGACGAGCCTCGGTTGAGGTCATAAAATATTGGTTCCTTGGCTTAGGCGCACAGTATAACCGACCCGTTCCTTCGCGCGGACGGCAACTTTCAGTGGATATGCATAACCAGCTATTTTCTTTGACCAGGGGTCAAGGTTGACGCACATCAACCGATATAGAGCCATGGCCTTATAGTATGCGCTGCCAGAAGGTCAGTCGGAGGCAGTATCCACCAAGGAGTCAGCATGGCGTTTTTTCAGCACCTACAGCTCAAATACAAATTTTGGGCGGTCAACAGCGTGACCTTTACCAGCACTCTATTGCTGGTACTCGCAGCGCTCTGGGTGGAGCAGGACCGCATTCATACGGTGCGTCAGGACATGGCCCGCGAGATGATTCTGTCCAGCACCACGGACACCGCCCCCACCGGGCTGCGCTGGCTGAACCCAGCCTCCTCCGCAGGCACTGCAAGGGGGGCGGCGCAGTGGATTCCAGCCAGCCAGCTGAATGCGCCAGCGGCAGCTACCCTGCATGGCGCCTGGCTGGCCAGTCGTGACGGCAAAGCACAGCTGCTCGGCGTCGAGCGACAGGATTATCTGAGCCTGCTGCAGGACCGCGCATCGCTGTATGCCATCGTCGTACTGCTGTTGATGCTCGGCGTGCTGGGCGTATCCCAGCTACTCATATCCTTCATCACCCGCAACATTCTCACCCTCCGCGATGTCATGCTCACGGTTCAGCAAACAGGTGATCTGACCTTACGGGCTTCCGTTGACTCACGGGATGAAGTCGGTGCCATGGCGCAGGCTTTCAACGCCATGCAGACCGCCCAGCAAGACGTGGTTGGCACCGTGCGCCAGGCCGCCAGCCAACTGGAACAGGGTACCGATGAAATGGCTCGGCTGATGACTGGGGTAAAAGACGGCATGGTGACCCAGCAAGGCGAAACTGACATGGTGGCTGCCGCGGTCAATGAGATGAGCGCCACAGTCCAGGACATTGCCGGCAACACAGCTGTCACCCGTGACCAATCCACCCAGGCGGATACCCTGGCGCGTGAAGGACAGAATCAGGTGCTGCGTGTCAGCCAGACCATTACCGGCTTGGCCGCCAGCATCGAGCGCTGCACACTGCATATGCAGACACTCGAAGGGCACAGCCAGGAGATCAGTGGCGTCGTACGGGTGATCCGCGAGATCGCCGAACAGACCAACCTGCTCGCTCTCAATGCCGCCATCGAAGCTGCCCGAGCCGGCGAATCCGGCCGCGGCTTCAGTGTGGTTGCTGACGAAGTGCGTGCCCTGGCGCAACGTGTACAAAGCTCCACAGACGAAATTCAACGCATGATCGAGGCTCTGCAGGGCGGTACCCATGATGCCGTAACGGATATGCAGGACAGCGCCCGCCTGACCCACGAATCGGTCGAACAGGTGGAGCAGGCAGGCTCTGCACTAGCGGAAATCACTGCATCGGTGAGCCAGATCAGTAACGGCAACAGCGAAATTGCCTCCGCCGTCGAGCAGCAGAGCGAAGTGGCCGAGTCCATTACCCAGAGCATTATCCAGATTCGAGATGTAACCGAGCAGACTGTGATGCAGACCGTGCAGAGTGCTGCTACCAGCGAACAGCTGGCAGCGCTGGCTCATCAGTTGAATGCCGCCGTGGGACGACTGAAGACCTGAGTCAGAGCTTCCCCTCAGAAAAAGCTGAGGGGGAGCTCTGCTAATTACTGCAGAGCAATGCGTGCACGATTGTTTTCGATAGTCGCCGGGCCGATGCCCTTGACCACAGCAAGCTGCTCCACCGACTCGAACTGGCCATTTTCCTGGCGATGGGCAACGATGGCTTCGGCCTTGGCCATGCCGATACCTGTCAGGCTTTCGGCGATCTCGGCCGCGCTGGCATTGTTGATATTGACCGTTATCATGGGTTCAGTAACGGTTTCGGCGAATACCGGCATGGCAAGCCAGGCGGACAAACTGAGGATGACAGCAGCAAGAATACTTTTCATGATATTTCTCCATTGAATTGAGGGGAACCGCACATCAAGGGAGAAACCCGAACAACAATCAAACGATAACGCTTCCCTGCGGCACCCGGTCAAACTAGCTCCAATAGCGGGGCAGCAACAGTGCTTAAAGGCGAATGTGTGAAGAATCTCTCACAACAACGCCGTTTGTCATCCAGATGATGACAGGTTAACGCCAAAGATGGCATTATGCCTTCATCGCTACTCATCGGAAAAGGATAGCCACGTGGACGACGCCATACCTCTGCTGGTATGCGACGATTCGAGCATGGCCCGCAAGCAGCTGATCCGCAACCTGCCACCCAGCTGGCCATTACAGATCACCCAGGCAGAAAATGGCCTCCTCGGCCTGGAAGCGATTCGCAGTGGCAAGGGGCGTATCGTGCTGCTCGATCTCACCATGCCCGAGCTGAATGGTTTCGATGTACTTGCACGCATACGCGACGAAGGTTTGCAGGCCGATGTCATCGTCATCTCCGGCGATGTTCAGCAAGAAGCCATACGCCGGGCCAAAACCCTTGGAGCCCTGGCCTTCCTGCGCAAACCGGTCAACCCGATGGAGCTGGAAGCGGCGCTGCTTGCCTTGGGCCTGGAGTTCCCAGCTCTGGCATCTCAGCCTCCGGATTTCGCGCCGCGCTGCCTGCCCTCGGTCAACTTTCGTGATGCCTTTCGCGAACTGGCCAACATTGCCATGGGCCGCGCTGCAGAGTTGCTTGGGCGCGTTCTGAATGTCTTCATCCGCCTGCCAATTCCCAACGTCAATATCCTGGAAGTGGGCGAATTGCAGATGGCCCTGGCTGATGCTCAGGGCACCCAGCAGGTCTCGGCTATCTGTCAGGGCTATATTGGCGGCGGTATTGCCGGTGAGGCTCTGCTGATCTTCCATGACTCGGAAATCAGTGACGTGGCCGGCCTGCTGAACAGTCAGATGGACGCCACATCCCATCTGGAGCTGTTGCTCGACCTCGCAGCCATCATTACCGGCGCCTGCCTCAACGGACTCTCTGAACAACTCGGCATCCAGCTGTCAGTGGGACACCCGTTGCTGCTCGGCCAACACTGCGCCATTGATGAGCTGATTCGTCTCAATCGTCCGCGCTGGAAGCAGACCCTGGCGGTCGAGATCAGCTATGCCCTGGAGAACCACGATATCCAGTTCGATCTGATATTGCTGTTCACCGAGGACTCGGTGCCCAGACTGCAGCGGAAAGTCGAGCTGCTGGCCTGATGTTCACTATGCACAGGAAGAAACAGTCATGACGACGTCACTCGATATCAGCGAACTGCACTGGATGCTGGATATAGTCCAGAGCATCGATGTCGGTGTGGTTGTCCTGGACCGGGATTATCGGGTACAGGCATGGAACAGCTTTATGGAAAACCACTCCGGTATGTCCGCCAGCCGGGTGTCGCAGCAGTCGCTGCTCGACCTGTTTCCGGAAATCGACCGCCCCTGGTTCATCCACAAGGTCGAAACTGCCATCATGCTTGGCATCCGCACTTTCACGATCTGGGAACAACGCCCCTATCTGGTGCGTTTCAAGAGCTATCAGCCGATCACCGGCCTGGCCGATGAGATGTACCAGAACGTCACCATCCTGCCCCTGAGTACGGTCAGCGCAGCATCCGACCACGTGTGCCTGATCATCTATGACGTAACCAATGTGGCAACCAACAAGCGTCAGCTGGAGACCGCCAACGTCCAGCTTCAGGAACTGGCTCTGCACGATGGCCTGAGCGGGTTGCTCAATCGCCGGCACTGGGAGAACTGCCTGGAGCGTGAATTCGCCCGCCACACTCGCCATAACAGTCCGGCCAGCCTGGTGCTGTTTGATATCGACCACTTCAAGAAGCTGAATGACAGTCACGGCCACCGGGCGGGGGATGAAGTCATCCGGCAGGTCGCCAGAGTGACCCGTCAGCTGGCGCGGGAGAGCGACTATGCGGGCCGCTACGGTGGTGAAGAGTTCGTCGTTCTGCTGCCCGATACCAGTCTGGAAGGTGCCAGTCAGTTTGCCGAGCGGCTACGCTGCAGTATCGAACAGTTGTATATCGATTATGAAGGTCTGATCCTGACTTGTACCGTCAGTATGGGCGTGGCCAGCATTCAAGAGAACATGCCAGGGTACGGCATGCTGATAGAGGCAGCGGACCGCGCGCTGTATCGGTCCAAGGCCAAAGGCCGCAACCGCACTACCTTGAGTGAAACCGGGGAGCTTGCCCTGTAGCCCTACAGATTAAGGCTCACTCCCCAAGCCCCCTAGCTGCGGGCTGCATCCAATCCGCGCTGCAGATCCGCACGCAGGTCAGCGACCTCTTCCAGGCCGACCGCCAGACGAATCAGCCCTTCACGGATACCTGCCGCCTCCCGCGTTTCGACACTCAGTCGACCGTGGGTGGTACTCGCCGGATGGGTAATGGTGCTCTTGGCATCACCCAGATTGGCGGTGATGGAGATCAAGCGTGTGGCGTCGATGAACCGCCATGCGGCCTCGCGACCACCACGAACTTCAAAACTGACCACAGCACCAAAAGCGGCCTGCTGCGACTTGGCCAGGGCATGCTGTGGGTGACTGGGCAGCCCGGCATAGTAAACATGCTCGATGTCCGGCTGTTTATCCAGCCACTCGGCCAGCTCCTGAGCGGCAGCACAATGGGCAGCCATGCGCAGACGAAGAGTTTCCAACCCCTTGAGGAACACCCAGGCATTGAACGGGCTCAATGTCGGGCCCGCGGTACGCAGGAAGCCAACCACCTCCTGCATATGCTCCTTGCGACCGGCAACGATGCCGCCCAGGCAACGACCCTGCCCGTCGATATACTTGGTGGCAGAATGGATGACGATATCGGCACCCAGGTCCAGCGGCTTCTGCAAGGCAGGCGTGCAGAAACAGTTATCCACGGCGAGCAACGCGCCCTGCTCTTTTGCTACTGCTGCCAGCCCGCGGATGTCCACCAGCTCGGCCAATGGATTGGATGGGGACTCAACAAAAAACAGACGGGTATTGGGTTTGCAGGCAGCACGCCAACCAGCCAGGTCGGCCAGGGTGACATAGTCCACTTCCACACCGAAACGCTTGAAGTACTTGTCGAACAGACTGACGGTGGCACCGAAAACACTGCGCGACACCAGAATATGATCCCCGGCACTGCACAGGCTCATCACGGTAGCCAGAATCGCTGCCATGCCGGAGGCGGTGGCTACCGCCTGCTCCGCATTCTCCAGCGCAGCAATGCGCTGCTCGAAGGTGCGGACGGTTGGATTCATGTAACGTGAATAAACGTTGCCGGCGCGTTCGCCGGAAAAGCACGCAGCGGCGTCACCGGCGCTGCGGAACACATAGCTGGAGGTCAGGAACAGCGCCTCGCCATGCTCCGCCTCAGGGCTGCGATGCTGGCCGGCACGCACCGCCAGGGTATCAAAGCCTGCCTCTTCAAGATCGCTGTCCAGACGCCCGGGCTGCCAATCGGAAATCATCTTTGCCTCCACTAAATCAGTTGTTGTGCAGGCCGATATTGGCGTTTTCGACATCGGTCATGGCCATCACCGCGTCGTTGCGTGATTGCTCGATTTTGCCCAGATAGGCTTCATTGATGTCGCCGGTGACATACTCGCCATTGAACACCGAGCAGTCGAACTCACCGATCACCGGATTGCCTTCCCTCACCGCCTCAACCAGATCTTCCAGATCCTGATAGACCAGCCAGTCAGCGCCGATCAGCTCGGCTACTTCCTCGGTGGTACGGTTGTGGGCAATCAGCTCATGGGCCGATGGCATGTCAATTCCATAAACGTTCGGGTAGCGCACCGCCGGGGCGGCCGAGCAGAAATACACATTCTTCGCTCCGGCTTCGCGGGCCATCTGAATGATCTGCCGGCAGGTGGTGCCACGGACGATGGAGTCATCCACCAGCAGCACGTTCTTGCCGCGGAATTCCAGCTCCATGGCATTGAGCTTCTGGCGCACCGACTTCTTGCGTGCGGCCTGGCCAGGCATGATGAAGGTACGACCGATATAACGGTTCTTGACGAAGCCCTCGCGGAACTTCACGCCCAGACGGTTTGCCAGCTCGACCGCCGACGTGCGGCTGGTATCAGGGATCGGAATGACCACATCGATGCCATGCTCCGGACGTTCACGCAGAATCTTCTCGGCCAGCTTCTCACCCATGCGCAAGCGCGCCTTGTAGACCAGCACACCATCGATGATGGAGTCGGGACGGGCCAGATAGACATGTTCAAAGATGCAGGGTGCATACTTCGGATTGGTCGCGCACTGGCGGGTGAATATCTCGCCGTTCACCGTGATGAAGACTGCTTCGCCGGGAGCCAGATCGCGGATGATCTCGAAGCCGAGCACATCCAGAGCGACACTTTCCGAGGCGACCATGTACTCGACACCCAGCTCGGTTTCACGCTTGCCATAGACGATCGGACGGATCCCGTTGGGGTCCCGGAAGCCTACGATACCGTGGCCGGTAATCATCGCCACCGCGGCATAACCACCTCGACAACGATCATGCACCGTACGCACTGCGTTGAAGATATCTTCTTCGGTCGGATTCAACTTGCGCTCGCGGGCCAGCTCATGGGCGAACACATTGAGCAGCACCTCCGAGTCGGAATTGGTGTTGACGTGGCGCAGATCCGATTCGTAGAGTTCCTTGGACAACTGCTCGACGTTGGTCAGGTTGCCATTGTGCGCCAGGGTAATGCCGTAGGGCGAGTTCACATAGAACGGCTGCGCCTCGGCTGAGGTGGATGAGCCCGCCGTGGGATAACGCACATGTCCCAGACCCATGGTGCCAACCAGCCGCTGCATGTGTCGCTGATGGAACACATCCCGCACCAGGCCATTGTCCTTGCGCAGGAACAGTCGCTCTTTATCACACGTCACGATGCCGGCGGCGTCCTGGCCGCGATGCTGCAGGACGGTCAAGGCATCATAGAGCGCCTGATTGACGTTCGACTTGCCCACTATGCCAACAATGCCACACATGCCTTACCACCTTTTTCGTTGAAAATAAAAAACACCGGCAGCAGCTGTCGTCCACGCCCGGTATCAGCGACCGACCAGACCGAGAATTAAATTCTTCGACCAATCAGCCACCAGCAGAAAATGAGGAATAAGAGCCGACTCCCGCCACCAGACATCCGCCTGAACCGGTGCAAGGCTCAGCAAGCCGACAACCACCACAACCAGCAACACACCGCGCGCGGCGCCGAATACCATGCCGAGAAAGCGATCAGTACCGGTCAGCCCGGTCACCAACACCAGTTGGCCGATCAGATAATTGATCAGACCACCGAGAATCAAGGTCAATACAAAAAGAATGGCACAGGCCGTGATCACCCGGATGGACGGCGTATCAATATAGCCTGTCAACAGATCAGCCAGTGCCCCGCCAAACATCCAGGCAACCAGTCCGGCGATGACCCAGGTCAACAGCGACAACGCTTCCTTGACGAAGCCACGGGTCAGACTGATCAGAGCGGAGACGGCAATTACAGCGATTATGGCCCAGTCAACGCCGGCTAGTGTCACGGTAAGGCATCCAATAACGAAAAAAGTATTCTACCAGAGCCATGCATCGCATCGAAACAGGCAATCGAAAACAGCGCTACAAAAGCTCCACCGGCATGCTCAGCATTACTCACGCCGGTGGGTTTCAGCGGACGCGGTTGCTATCGTCCTGGGCCAGGATCAGGCCCTTGCTCTGATGACGACGCTGCAGCTCATCGCGCACTTTGGCAGCAGCCTCTCGGCTTTCCAGCGGACCGATGAAGACCCGCACGATAGTTTTGCCGTCCGACTGAGCGGAGCGGGTGTAGGCGTTGTAACCCTGGCCAGCCAGCGTCTGCCGGAAGCTGTTCGCGTTCTCGGCACTGGAGAAACTGGCCTGCTGAATCACCCAGCCGCCCGCTGTGGCGGCTGCCGCCGCCGGCGGCTGGGCAGGTGTCTTGGCTGGTTCGGGCTCTGCCGCCGATGGCTCTGGTTCGACAATCACCGGCGCAGCCGGCTCGATGGATGCGGTTTGCGGTAGCGGCATTGCCTCACTCTCATCCACCGCAGGCTGTGGAATGTCCGGCACCTGGGCGGGCTCGGGCAGCGCCGGCGGCACCGCGGCCGTGATCTCCCGCTCATTCAGCACCGGTGCTTCAGGCACTTCCACTTCGACCTGTTCGGTCTCATCCTGTCCGGACAGCAGCATGGGTAGAAATACTACCGCTGCCACCACCAACACCAAGGCACCTATGATGCGCTGCTTGAGGCCTTCGTCCATTATCTATCTCCGCCGGTCTGATCGTTAAGCCAGAGTATGGCCTCGGAAACACAGAAAAACGACCCGAAAATCACGATTTCCGTTTCAGCCGTCGTGTTATCCAGCTGGTACGCAATTGCCTCACCGATAGAGGCGAAGGCAGCAGCCGTTTCGCCGGCCGCGCTTAACTGTTCAGCGAGATCCTGCGCAACATACGAGCGCGGGCTAGGTAAAGGCGCCACTGCCCAGGAGTCGAACTGACCACGCAGTTGCTCCAGAATACCGTCGAGATTCTTGTCTGCCAGCAAACCGAATACCGCAAGGCGGCGAACCGGTCTGGTTGCCAGATGCGCCGCAAGAAAGGCAGCAGCCTGAGGGTTATGTCCCACATCCAGACATAGCTCACGCGACTGCCCCTTCCAGAGCAACTCACGTTGATCCAGACGACCCGGAACGAAGGCATCGACCAGGGCCGCAGCGATGTTCTCGTCAGACATATCCAGGCCAGCAGCCCAGAAAGTCTGGACAGCTGAACACAGATTATCGCGAGGCAGACGGACCGGCGGCACATCGATATGCCGTCCGGACTGCTCTGCGCTCTTGCCGAACAGTGCCCAATGCCCTTCTCTGCCCGGTGTCCAGCCATACTCGCGGCCTCGCTGCAACATGTTCACCTGCAACGCATTGACCTGCTGTAGAAAGCGCGGCGGCAGATCGGTTTCCGAGCAGACCAGCGGACGCCCCTGACGCAGGATGCCGGCCTTCTCATAGCCTACCGAGTCACGGTCGTCGCCCAGATAGTCACTGTGGTCCAGACCAATGCTGGTGACCACGGCCACATCGGCATCCACCACATTGACCGCATCCAGACGGCCGCCCAATCCAACTTCCAGCACCACGGCATCCAGCCCGGCACGCTTGAACAACCAGAGCGCAGCCAGGGTGCCAAATTCGAAGTAGGTCAGGGAAATGGCGCCACGCGCCTGGTCGATAGCCACAAAGGCGGCACACAGATCTGCATCGCTGACCGGCTGGCCGTCAATACTGACACGTTCGTTGTATTGCACCAGGTGCGGTGATGCATAGCAGCCACTGCGCAAGCCGGCGTACCGCAACAGGCTATCCAGTGCAGCGCAGGTCGAGCCCTTGCCATTGGTACCGGTAACGGTGAAGACCAACGACGCTGGTTCCAGCACCGCAAGGCGGGAAGCCACTTCGGCCACCCGTTCCAGCCCCATATCGATTTCTGCCGGATGCAGTCGCTCCAGTCGCGCCAGCCAGTCGGCCAGCCCCAAGGCCGGCATCAGGCTTCGCCAGTCACTTCCGCGTCTGCTATCGGCAGCTCGGGTTCACTCGTTACCGGGGCCGGCTGGTTGGTCAGCAATGCCAGGATGCTTGCCAACCGGTCGCGCATCTCATGGCGCGGAACGATCATGTCCAGCGCGCCGTGGGCCAACAGAAACTCGCTGCGCTGGAAGCCCGCAGGCAATTTCTCGCGCACGGTCTGCTCGATGACGCGCGGTCCGGCAAAGCCGATCAATGCATTGGGCTCAGCCACGTTGAGGTCGCCCAGCATGGCCAGACTGGCAGACACGCCACCATAGACTGGGTCGGTCATGACCGAGATGAAGGGAATACCTTCCTCTTTCAGACGCGCCAAAGCAGCACTGGTCTTGGCCATCTGCATCAGTGAAAACAACGCTTCCTGCATCCGCGCACCGCCGGAGGCAGGGAAGCAGACATAGGGAATACGTTCACGCAGAGCGATTTCGGCACCGCGGACGAATCGCGCACCAACCACGCTGCCCATGGAGCCGCCCATGAAGTTGAACTCGAAGGCACTGGCTACCAGCGGCATGCCCTTGAGAGAGCCTTGCATGACGACCAGTGCATCCTTCTCACCGGTCTGCTTCTGGGCTGCAACCAGGCGATCCTTGTACTTCTTGGTATCGCGGAACTTGAGCTTGTCGACCGGCTCCAGCTCAGCGGCTATTTCAGTACGACCATCGGCATCAAGGAAAATATCGAGACGGCGCCGCGCATTGATCCGCAGGTGATGGCTGCATTTGGGGCAGACCTCCAGATTCTTTTCCAGCTCGGGGCGGTACAGCACCGCGTCACAGGACGGGCACTTGCGCCACAGCCCTTCGGGCACGCTGCTCTTCTGCGCTTCGGAACGCACGATGGAAGGAATCAGTTTATCCACCAACCAGTTGCTCATTGCCAATCCTTATCTGTTGTCTGCTTCACCAAAATAGTCGAATTCGCTGTCGCTCAGCGATCCATGGCTGTCCGCATCTCGCGGATGACTGCTGTGATGCCGGCCCGGGCCTGTACAGGATCACCCACATGCGCGGCAATCTGTTTGACCAAGACTGAGCCGACCACCACGCCGTCCGCTACAGCGCCAACGGCAGCGGCAGCGGCGCCATCGGCAATACCGAAACCGACACCGATCGGCAGATCGGTAACAGTTCGCAGCTGCTCCAGCTTTTCTGCTACTTCGGTGACGTTCAGCGCAGCCGATCCGGTCACACCTTTCAATGAAACATAATAGACATAACCGCTTGCCAGCTCACAGATTTTACGTGCACGGGCCAGGGTAGTGGTCGGTGCCAGCAGGAAAATGCAGTCCAGACCGTACTCACGGAACAGCGGCACGACCTCTTCAGCTTCTTCCGGCGGCAGATCCACAGTCAGCACACCATCAATTCCCGCTTCCGCTGCCTGCTTGGCAAAGGCCTGATAGCCCATGCGCTCCATCGGGTTCAGATAGCCCATCAGTACCACCGGGGTGGTCTGGTTGGTGGTGCGAAACGCACGGACCATATCCAGTACATCACGCAGGCTGACGTTGTGCGCCAACGCCCGCTCCATGGCCAGCTGGATAACCGGGCCATCAGCCATAGGATCGGAAAAGGGAATCCCCAGTTCAATCACATCAACCCCAGCCTCGACCAGCTCATGCATCAACGGCAGGGTCATTTCCGGGTTCGGGTCACCGGCGGTGAAATACGGGATCAGCGCCTTGCGGCCATTGGCGCGCAAGGTATCAAAACACTGTTTAATTCGGCTCATGTCATACCTTCAAATGCTGATGCCGTCGATACCGGCGACAGTATGGATGTCCTTGTCGCCGCGACCGGACAGGTTCACCACGATGATCTGGTCAGGCCGCATTGTTGCAGCCAGCTTCATCGCATAGGCAACGGCGTGACTGGATTCCAGTGCCGGCATGATGCCTTCAACCTGGGTCAACTCGCGGAATGCAGCCAACGCCTCAGTGTCGGTGGCGTCAACGTAATCAACTCGCCCGATATCCTTCAACCAACTGTGCTCTGGTCCCACACCAGGGTAATCGAGGCCAGCGGATACCGAATGAGTCTCGATGATCTGCCCGTTCTCATCCGACATCAGATAAGTACGATTGCCATGCAACACGCCAGGCAGACCGCCATTCAAGGGCGCCGCGTGGCGTCCGGTATCGAGCCCGTCACCGGCGGCTTCGACGCCATACATGGCGACGCTCTGGTCTTCCAGGAACGGATGGAACAGGCCGATGGCGTTGGAGCCACCGCCCACGCAGGCAACCAGCGCATCAGGCAGACGGCCGGCCTGCGCCAAGCACTGTTCACGAGCCTCGCGGCCGATCACACACTGGAAGTCACGGACCAGCTTGGGATAAGGGTGTGGGCCGGCAACGGTGCCTATGATGTAGAAAGTGTCATCGATGTTGGTCACCCAGTCGCGCATGGCTTCGTTCATCGCATCTTTGAGCGTCTTGGAACCGGAGGTGACCGGAATCACCTCGGCGCCCAGCAGCTTCATGCGATACACGTTCAGTGCCTGTCGCTTGACGTCCTCAGCGCCCATGTACACCTGGCACTTCAGGCCCAGGCGCGCAGCAACCGTAGCCGTAGCCACGCCGTGCTGGCCAGCGCCGGTCTCGGCAATCACCCGGGGCTTGCCCATATGCTTGGCCAGCAGGGCCTGACCAATAGTGTTGTTCACCTTATGCGCGCCGGTGTGGTTCAGGTCTTCACGCTTGAGCCATATCTGCGCACCACCAACTTTTTCGGTCAGCCGTTCGGCGAAGTAAAGCGGTGATGGCCGACCTACATAGTGAGCCAGATCGCGATCGAACTCGGCCTGGAAGTCGGGATCTTTTGACAGCTTTTCATACAGAACTTCGAGTTCTTCGAGAGCATCCATCAGCGTCTCGGAAACAAAGCGGCCGCCGTAGGGACCAAAGTGGCCACGCTGATCGGGCACGCTTGCATAATCGATAGGGGTTGAATCAGACACGCTTCACCTCATGAATAAAAGCGTTGATTTTGTCGACATCCTTGATTCCCTTGGCAGCTTCGACGCCACCACTGACATCCACTGCCCATGGCGCTGTCATGTCGATGGCCTGGCGCACATTGTCCGCCTGCAGGCCTCCCGCCAGCACCAGCGTCCAGGAACGTTGTGAAGGAATCATCGACCAGTCAAAGGTCTCTCCGGTACCACCCGGCACGCCGGGCTTGTAACTGTCCAGCAAAATGCCGCTGGCGCCTGGCCAATTGGCGGCCAGCGCATTCAGGTCATCCCCAGGGCGCACCCGCACCGCCTTGAGGTAGGGCCGGGCAAAGCGCTGGCAGAAAGAATCAGGTTCATCGCCATGAAACTGCAACAGATCCAGTGGCACCTGCTCCAGTACGGCATGAATGGCAGTTTCAGACGCATCGACGAACAGACCGACCACAGTGACAAAGGGCGGCAGCGCCTGAGCGATGGCCCTGGCCTGATCGATGCTGACTGCACGCGGGCTGGCGGCATGAAATACCAGACCAATGGCATCAGCTCCGGCCTGAGCTGCCGCCAGAGCATCCTCCACCCGGGTAATGCCACAGATTTTGATACGCGCCATAGGCAAATCACAGACTCTGAATGGGTAAGGCAGACGATAGTAGCAGATCAGCCCAGAGGGCGTCAGTCAGTCCGATTCATTGAGTGCCGATAGAAAATGCGGGCCCAGATAGCGTTTGGGCAGGTCGAAATGCTCGGCATAGGTGACATCGACCAGATATAAACCATACGCCGGCGCGGTCAGCCCGCCGGTCCGACGATTGCGCGCATGCAATATCTCACCGGCCCAATCGATCGGTCGCTCGCCACAGCCTATCTGCATCAGCACGCCGGCAATGTTACGCACCATATGGTGTAGAAAGGCACTGGCACGGATATCCAGCACAATGAACTTGCCGAAACGTACCAGCTTGAGATGGTGAATGGTCTTTACCGGAGATTTGGCCTGACAGGCGACAGCCCGATATGACGTGAAGTCGTGCTCCCCCACCAGCACCTGCGCGGCTTCCTGCATGCGCTCGATATCCAGCGGCCGATAGTTCCAGGTAACTTCACGTCCAAGCTGCGCCGGACGCACCGGATCGTTGTATATCACATACCGGTAGCGCCGTGCCTTAGCCGAAAAGCGTGCATGGAAATCCATGCCCACCGGCTTGGCCCAGACCAAGCTGATATCGTGAGGAAGATTGGCATTGGCGCCATGGAACCAGTTCATCGGCTCACGCTTGGCCGTGCTGTCGAAGTGGATGATCTGACAGGATGCATGCACTCCGGCGTCGGTACGCCCCGCACAGAACAGCTGGATCGGATGGTTGGCGACCCGCGACAGGGCCTTCTCGACGGCCTCCTGAACACTCCGTACGCCGGACTGCTGACGCTGCCATCCGCGATAGGCTGTGCCGCTGTATTCAACGCAGGCAGCCACCCTTGAAACAACAGCGGCCGCCTCGGAGGCGGCCGCATCTACAGTTGTACTACTCATCTATCAGCCAATCTGCCCTATCATTTCGCGAGCGTCCTGCTGCTGTTGTTCGTTCCCTTCTTCAACCACTTCGGCGAGGATATCACGCGCACCTTCTTCGTCGCCCATGTCGATATAGGCTCGGGCAAGATCCAGTTTGGTGGCGCACTCATCGGTATCCGACAGGAAGTCGAAGTCATCATCATCCAGGCTGTCGGCTGGCATGCGTTCCTCATTGAAGGCAGTTCCAGATCCCGCGCTCGCGTCATCCTGCACAGACGCCTGGTCGGCATTATCGTCGCCGGCGGCTTCCTCTGCATGCATGACCGATTGCAACTCGACCTCGAAACCAGCCAGATCTTCATCGGTGAGCGTGAAGTTGTCATCGCCTTCCGCTGTTTCCGCGTCGTTCCGTGCAGCCAGATTCATCGCCTCGAACTCGGCCAACAGGTTATCCGCCTGCAGCTCGTCATTCAGATCCAGCTCGAAGTCATCGTTCGGTGTCGCCATTTGAGTTTCGAGCGGCTCCACGGAGTCCGGGGTGCTCTCGAACATGTCCATATCCGTGCTTGCCGATGCAGGGCCTGACAGCTCTTCATCCAGATCGAAGTCCAGATCGAAGCCGACTTCCTGCTCATCGGCCGAATCCGCCAGTGAAGCCGCTGCGTCCTTTTCCAAGCCGAAATCACTGAAGTCGAATTCGTCTGCACCTGTATCCAGTGCAATGGCTTCGCCATCGTTCTCGATCGCAGGAGCCTCGTCCAGGAACTCTACCGGAGACTCCTCTTCCGCCGCTTCACTGCCATCAATCATCAACGCTGCCCCTGTCATCAGGCCAGCCGCCATCAGAGGATAACGGGCATTCATCATTTCCACCGAGGCATCCGCCACACCCATGCGGCGCAAAGCTTCAGCCTGAGCGGAGTAGCCCTGTGGATTTTCCCGCAGCGCTTCAACCTCCATCATCTTCAGGCGCAGGTCGGTACGTTCCGGCTCCTCATAGATGGCTGACTGCAGAGCATCGGCAGCCTGATCCAGCTTGCCATAGGCGATCAGAGCATCTGCTTCGACCAGCGGGTCCTCGGCGATGCCCACATTCTCCTGCTCATTCTGCGCATTGGCCAACGCCACATTGAAATCACTTTCGTCGCTTTCGCTGCTCTCGTCGCTGGATACGGACTGAGCGATGAAGTTGTCAGCCAGCTCGGCTTCACGACGGGCATTGCGGCGGGCAACTGCCATCAGAATCAACAGCAATAGCAACAGGGCTACAACACCGGCGCCCAGCAACAGGCTCTGGTTCTGCATGAACCGCTGCAGCAGGGCTTCCGGTGATTTACTGTCCATTCGCGCCTCCTCGCCAGCCGGTACAATCGGTGCTGGTTGCACCGGAGTAATGGCGCTGTCGGGCTGCGCAGGTGATTGTTCGGCTGGAGTAGCCAGCGGCGCTACGGCTACCTGTTCTTCGTCAGCATTCGTCTCCCCGGCATCTTCAGTCTCACCGGATTCGGCGTCAGTCTCCGCTGCAGCCTCTGACTCCACCGAGAGATCGGCTTCAACCGGCTCGTCGGCCAGCGCCGGGGTGTCTACCAGCGCAGTGTCAATCTGGGCATTTTCTTCCGGAACCGGCAGGATATCGGGTAGCTCGCCATTACCGCTCAGCTCGCTCTGGAGCGCAGCCAGTTGCGCATCCTTGAGTTCAAGCAGGCGCTGCAACGTTTCCAGCTGGCCCTGAATATCGGCCAACCGCTCATTGAGCTCATTCTTTTCCCGCTCGGTGGAATCCAACTGTTCCTCGGTACGGTCCAGGGCATCACGCAGGCCACCGTTCTCGCCATCTGCTGCCGAGTCGGTGTTGTTCTCACTGGCCTCGTCAGTACCGGAAACCAGACGCAGGGAGTCTTCGTTGCGCGTTTGTGCAGGTGCCGCACCAGCCACGTCCCGCTCACGCGCATCCAGCTGCCGTGGCGCCGGCTCGGTAGCTGGCCGACGATTCTGCCAGGCAGCCGTCTGGCTGGCGACCTGCGCCACTGCATCAGCGCTGCTGCGCGTAGCGGCCTGCTCTGCAGTCGGCAAGGTCAGCGTCTGGTCAGCTCTGAGACTGTTGATATTACTACCGATAAAGGCGGTGGGATTCAGATCCTGAATCGCCAGCATGGTCTGGTGCACACTGGCACCTTCCGGGCGACTCTTCAGGGCGATATCCCACAGGGTATCGGCACGCGAGGTCTTCCACTCACCGGAAGCCGGGCCGGCAGACGCGTTCGCCGAAGCAGCAACGCCAGACGCCGCGCTGGCGGCCGGCTGGGATGCGGATGATACTGGAGCTGGACGGGTTATATTGCCGGAAGCTGAACTCGTCGGACGGGCTATAGGGGCACTGGCGGCGACAGGCGCCGGCTGATACAGAGGCGGATCCAGCAGCAAGGTGAATTCACGCAACACCCGTCCGGAGGGCCAGCGCACTTCCATCAGGAAGTTCAGGTAGGGCTCCTTGACCGGGCGGGTCGAAGTCACCCTGATGACGGCTTTGCCGTCTTGCCTGACAACTGGAGTAAACGTCAGGTCGGTGAGGAAGAACGAACGATCGATGCCGGCCTTGCCGAAGTCATCGGGCGACGCCAGTACCGAGCGAATTTCACTGCTGCTGAGATCGCGGACCTGCAGCAGCTCAATTTCGGCATCCAATGGCTGATTCAAGGCTGACCGCAGGTTAATCTCTCCAACCCCCAGCGCCTGGACCATATTGGATGACATCAGGGCACTAGCTGCGGCGACAGCCAAAACCAGTTTGCGAACCATAGCGAAGATCCTTTGCTTTATCGTTTTACACGCGTCCATGAACTCCATCACCGCACTACCGGTTCTCCTCCCACCGGCAACCGGCAATCTGACATCAGTCAAACCAAATCAGTGTCTGCCCGGACAATCCTTGAGTGATTGTTACAAATCCGCAGCAAGTATCGATTACAAATGGTCTTTTATCAATAACTCTGCGACAGCAAGGCTGTTAAGTGCGACACCTTTGCGAAGATTATCAGACACAAGCCACATACTGATACTGATCGGATCAAAAGAATCCTGCCGTAGCCGACCCACCCAGACCTGATCGGTGCCGGTGGCGTCGGCTACCGGTGTGGGATAACCGCCGGCAGCGGGTTTATCGAGCAATTTGATGCCGGGAGCCTTGCGCAGCAGGGTCGCGGCACGCTTGGCAGTCAGCTCTTCGCGTGTGCGGATCTGCATCACCTGGGCGCTGCCAAAGAACGTCGGCACCAGAACACAGGTAGCGGATACCGGCAACTGAGGCAATTCCAGTATGCGGCGAACATCCTCAGCCAACTGCAGCTCTACCTGACTATTGCCGTTTTCGTCCACCTCACCGATCCGCGGTATCAGATTGAATGCGGCCTGCTTCTCCAGCTTGCCCTTCTCCGCCGGCTGACCATTGAGCAGACGACCAGTCTGCAGCGCCAGAGCTTCGACCTCGTCACCACCCAGAGTCGACATGGACTGATAGGTAGCCAGGGTAACGGCCTGCAAACCCGCCTGAGCAACCAAGGGCTGCAAGGCAGTCACTGTCTGTACTACCTGAGCATCCGGGCAGGCAACAATACCGCCACGCGCACGCACACCCTGCAGCGCCGCAGGGTTTACATCGGCCACTACCAGCGGGACGGATGTGTCATGCCGGAACGCACCGCCGGCATCCACCACCAGACAGCCGGCCGCAACCGCCTGCGCTGCCCAGCCCGTCGCCAGCTCGGGGTCGACGAACAACACCAGCGCCACCTGTGAAAAATCAAATCGCTCCAGCGGCTCGACACGCTGACTCTGCCCCTTGAGCATGGGCCGGCTACCGGCACGATCTTCGATATCCAGCAGATGAATCCGAGCGAAGGAAAAGTCATGATCATCCAGCACATTCAGCAGTGCTTCACCTGCCAGGCCGCTCACACCTACAATCGCCACATCACCGGTCTTGCTCATAAATACTCTTTTCTCGAATGAATCCTGAAAACACAAAGGGCACCCCCGCCAAACGGGGGTGCCCCAATTATTGGTTCCTGCCCGGAGAGAGAGTCAACCCTCGAGCAGAATCCGCAGCATGCGCCGCAGCGGCTCGGCAGCGCCCCAGAGCAGCTGGTCACCCACGGTAAAGGCCGACAGGTACTGCGCCCCCATGTTGAGCTTGCGCAGGCGGCCGACCGGCACTTTCAGCGTTCCGGTCACGGCAGTCGGAGTGAGGTCACGCATAGTGGCCTCTTTTTCGTTCGGAATCACTTTCGACCAGGGGTTGTGCGCATCCAGCATGGCTTCGATATCCGCCAGCGGCACATCCTTGTTCAACTTGATGGTCAGCGCCTGACTATGACAGCGCATGGCGCCAATACGCACACAGATCCCGTCGACCGGAATCGGACGAGCACTGCGACCGATGATCTTGTTGGTTTCTGCCTGGGCCTTCCACTCTTCGCGGCTCTGACCACTGGGCAGCTGCTTGTCGATCCAGGGGATCAAGCTGCCGGCCAGGGGAACACCGAAGTGCTCGGCTGGGAAGCTGTCATCACGCAGGGTTGCAGCAACCTGACGATCGATATCCAGGATGGCACTGGCCGGATCAGCCAGCTTGTCGGCAACCGAACCGTTGATCACACCCATCTGATTGATCAACTCGCGCATATTCTGCGCACCGGAGCCACTGGCTGCCTGATAAGTCATGGCAGTCATCCATTCGACCAAGCCATTCTCGAACAGACCGCCAAGCCCCATCAGCATCAGACTGACGGTGCAGTTGCCTCCGACGAAGGTCTTGATACCGTCACGCACGGCCTGATCGATGTTCCGACGGTTGACCGGATCCAGCACGATGATCGACTCATCTTCCATGCGCAGCGCGGAGGCAGCGTCGATCCAGTAGCCTTTCCAGCCTTCAGCGCGCAGCTTGGGGTAGACAGCGTTGGTGTAATCGCCACCCTGACAGGTGATGATGATGTCCATGGGCTTGAGGGCTTCGATGTCGTAAGCATCCTTCAGCTCGGGAATCCCCTTGCCGATGTCCGGTCCGGTGCCACCCACGTTGGATGTGGTGAAAAACACCGGATCAATGGATGCAAAATCATTCTCTTCACGCATGCGCTGCATGAGCACGGAACCCACCATGCCCCGCCAGCCGATCAAACCAACTTGTTTCATAACTACAACCCCCCGTGGGGTGAAAATTCCTGACAGTTGTACCCGGCCAGTGCCGGGTACAAATTAAGCAATGCGACAGGTTACAGGTTTTTCAACGCCGAGACCACGGCGTCACCCATTTCCCGAGTGCCAACCTGACGGCAGCCAGCGGCCATGATGTCACCGGTGCGCAGGCCCTGGTCCAGCACCTGACTGACCGCTTTCTCGATGGCATCGGCTGCAACGGCTTCAGCAAAACTGTAACGCAGCATCATTGATACCGAGAGAATGGTGGCCAGCGGGTTGGCAATGCCTTGCCCGGCGATATCCGGCGCACTGCCGTGACAGGGCTCGTACATACCCTTGCTCTGCGCATTCAAGGAGGCCGATGGCAGCATGCCGATGGAGCCAGTGAGCATGGATGCCTGATCCGACAGAATGTCCCCGAACATGTTGTCGGTAACGATCACATCGAACTGTTTGGGCGCACGGACCAGCTGCATGGCGGCGTTGTCGACATACATGTGCGACAGCTCGACATCCGGGTAGTCCTTGGCCACTTCCTCCACCACTTCGCGCCACAGCTGACTGGACGCCAGCACGTTGGCCTTGTCCACCGAGCACAGCTTCTTGCTGCGCAGGCGGGCCATGTCGAAACCGACAGTGGCGATGCGGCGGATCTCGCTTTCGCTGTAGGGCAAGGTGTCATAGGCCTGACGCTCGCCATTATCCAACACCCGGCGCTCACGCGGCTGACCAAAGTAGATACCACCGGTCAGCTCACGAACGATAAGGATATCGAGGCCGGAAACCACCTCGGGTTTGAGGGTGGACGCCTCGGCCAGTTGCGGATACAGCAGCGCCGGACGCAGGTTGCCGAACAGCTGCAACTGCGAACGTATCTTCAGCAGCCCGCGCTCGGGGCGCAGCGCAGGATCAATAGTGTCCCACTTAGGACCACCAACGGCACCCAGCAGAATGGCATCAGCCTGGCGCGCACGCTCCAGTGTCTCGTCTGCCAGCGGCGTGCCGTAGCGATCATAGGCCGCACCGCCCAGATCGTCATAGCTTAGCTCGACGCCCAGGTTGTATTTTTCACTGGCGGCGTCCAGTACCTTGACCGCTTCAGCAACAATTTCCGGGCCGATACCGTCGCCGGGAAGAATCAGAATGTTCTTTGACATATTTTCGTAAGCCTTTGATTTCTTATATCTGAAGCCGGAGTACGCGAAACCGAAACGGTCGGCGACTCCGGCTTCCGAGTCAATTCACTTGATCGCACCGAACAGCCACGGCTGCGCCTGGCGGTGCTTCTCTTCGAATATGCGAACGGCGTCGGCGTCCTGCAGCGTCAGGCCGATATCATCCAGGCCATTCAACAGACAGTGCTTGCGGAAAGCGTCGATCTCGAAACCGTAGCTTTTGCCGTCGGGGCGGACCACCGCTTGCGCTTCCAGGTCGACGGTCAGCTGATAGCCTTCTTCCGCCTCGGCCTGAGCAAAGAGCTCATCGATATCTTCTTCTGCCAAAACAATAGGTAACAAGCCATTTTTAAAGCTGTTATTAAAGAAGATATCCGCAAAGCTCGATGCCAGCACCGCACGAAAACCATACTCATCGAGGGCCCAGGGCGCATGTTCACGGCTGGAGCCGCAGCCGAAGTTTTCCCGCGCCAGCAATACACTGGCACCTTGGTAACGCGGCTGGTTGAGGACGAAATTCGGATTCAGCGGACGGGTGGAATTGTCCTGCCCCGGGTAGCCTTCATCCAGGTAGCGCCACTCGTCGAACAGATTGGCGCCAAAACCGGTGCGCTTGATCGATTTGAGAAACTGCTTCGGAATGATCTGATCGGTATCCACGTTGGCGCGATCCAATGGTGCAACCAGCCCGGTGTGTTTGGTAAAGGCCTTCATGCCGTCGCCTCCTCTCTGAGCATCTCTCGTACATCAACGAAATGGCCAGCAATCGCTGCCGCTGCTGCCATGGCCGGACTGACCAGGTGCGTGCGTCCGCCATTACCCTGCCGACCTTCAAAGTTACGGTTGGAGGTCGACGCGCAATGCTCTCCCGCCTGCAGTCGGTCGGGATTCATCGCCAGGCACATGGAGCACCCGGGATCACGCCACTCAAAACCCGCGGCCTTGAAGATCACATCCAGTCCTTCGCGCTCAGCCTGTTCCTTGACCAACCCCGAGCCCGGAACCACCATCGCCTGCTTGATGGTGTTGGCCACCTTGCGACCCTTGACCACGATCGAGGCGGCACGCAGATCTTCGATCCGCGAGTTGGTGCAAGAACCGATGAACACGCGATCAAGAGCAATGGAGGTGATCGGCTGATTGGCTTCCAGCCCCATGTATTGCAGCGCACGCTGATAACCACTGCGCTTGACTGGATCGGTTTCTTCTGCCGGATCCGGCACGTTGGCATCCACCGCCACGACCATTTCCGGTGAAGTACCCCAGGATACCTGGGGCTGAATCTGCGCAGCATCCAGCTCGACCACAGTATCGAACTCGGCATCGGCGTCGGATACCAGATCCTGCCAGGCGATCACGGCATTATTCCAATCCTCGCCTTTGGGCGAGTAAGGACGGTCCTTGACGTAGGCGACGGTTTTCTCGTCGCAGGCAACCAAGCCTACGCGAGCGCCGGCCTCGATAGCCATGTTGCAGACGGTCATGCGCCCTTCCATTGACAGGCTGCGAATTGCCGAGCCGGCGAATTCGATGGCATGCCCGTTACCACCAGCCGTTCCTATCTTGCCGATCACGGCCAACACTATGTCCTTGGCCGTCACGCCAAAGCCCAGCTCGCCTTCGACCTTGACCAGCATATTCTTCATTTTCTTGGCGACCAGACACTGGGTGGCCAATACGTGCTCAACCTCGGACGTGCCGATACCATGAGCCAGGGCACCAAAGGCACCGTGGGTGGCAGTATGCGAGTCGCCGCAGACGATGGTCATGCCGGGCAGAGTGGCACCCTGTTCAGGCCCCACCACATGCACGATACCCTGGCGCCGGTCGGTCATATGGAATTCCATGATGCCGAAATCGCGACAGTTGTCATCCAGTGTAGTGACCTGCAACTTGGAGACCTGATCTTCGATACCGGCAGTACCTGCGGCACGGTTGATCGTGGGTACGTTGTGGTCGGGCGTCGCCAGGTTGGCGTCGATGCGCCATGGCTTCCGGGCGGCCAGACGCAACCCCTCGAAGGCCTGAGGTGAGGTAACTTCATGGAGCAGATGGCGGTCGATATACAACAACGCTGACCCATCGTCGCGCTGCTTGACCAGATGACTGTCCCAAAGCTTGTCGTAAAGCGTCTTGGCGGACATGCTTATCTCCTGAATCGGCTGATGACTGCGGTCACGGAAAACCCGGCGGCAGCTCTTTATTGACGAGATGATGGTAAAAGCTGGCAATCAATAACACAAATTCATTATATTCATGCATTGGATAACCAAACGGAATCCGTCATGGATACTGGCAACCTTATCGCCTTTCTTGCTGTCGCCGCCACAGGCTCCTTTTCGCGCGCGGCGGAGCAGCTGCATCTGACCCAACCGGCCATCAGCAAACGCATCGCCACCCTGGAGCAGCAGCTCGATGCACGTCTGTTCGACCGTATCGGCAAGCACATCGGCCTGACCGAGGCAGGACGAGCACTGAAACCCCGCGCCGAACTCATCATCCACACTCTGAACGACACGCGGCGCGCGCTGGATAACCTGTCATCCAGCATCAAGGGTCGGCTAAGCCTGGCCACCAGCCACCATATTGGCCTGCACCGATTGCCTCCGATACTGCGGCGTTTCACCAAGGCCTATCCCGGCGTGGTGCTGGATATTGAATTTCTCGATTCCGAAGTCGCCTACGAAAAGGTCTTGCATGGCGAAATAGAGCTGGCCGTAATTACCCTGGCCCCCGCAGTCGAAGCGCCGATCATTGCCACGCACATCTGGGATGATCATCTGGAGTTCGTCGTTGCACCCGAACACCCACTGGCCGAGAAGAACCCGGTGCAGCTGCAAGAGCTGGCCGCGTATCCGGCGGTGTTTCCAGGCATCAACACCTTTACTCACCGCGTGGTGGCTCAACTCTTTGACCAACACCATATCAAACCGCAGGTCAGCATGAGCACCAACTATATGGAAACCATAAAGATGATGGTCTCCATCGGCCTCGCCTGGAGCGTGCTGCCGCGGACCATGGTCGATTCACAGGTGCGGGCACTCGATATCCCCAACGCAGGACTGGTACGGCAACTCGGCTGCATTCACCACAGCGGGCGGACACTATCCAATGCCGGCCAGGCGCTCATCGAACTGCTGCGAGTGGAAGCAGCACAGGCTCTCGGCAACGCGGCGGAAAACCAAAGCTGAACTTGCAGACCACTATAAGGTCTCAGAAGTAGATTTGCGGATAACCGCATCAGACAAACGCAGTACACAGGGATTTCACCATGAATAAATCAATGTTGTCAGGTATCGTTATCGGCGCTGTAGTAGTCACTGCAGGAGGAGCCTTTGCCGGGTACAACGCGTTTTCCGACAAGACGCCGACCCATGCTCAGGTACTCAACGTTGTCGAAATAAAGGAAAACGAGCGCATTCCTCGCGAGGTATGCCAGCAGGTAACCGTGACCCGCCAGAAACCGGTCAAGGACCAGCATCAGGTATTGGGCAGCGTGGCCGGCGCGGTGATTGGCGGCGTGCTGGGTAATCAGGTGGGCGGCGGTACCGGCAAGAAGATCGCTACCGTGGCGGGCGCGGCTGCCGGAGGCTATGCCGGCAACAAGACTCAGGAACGCATCCAGTCCGGCAATACCTATACCACCACCGAACAGCGCTGCGAAACCGTGTACGACAACAAGGAAAACCTTGTTGGCTACCAGGTCGAATACAGCATCGGTGACGAGACCGGTACCGTGCGCATGAACAACCATCCCGGCGACAAGATCCCGCTGCAGGATGGCCAACTGGTGCTGGCTGGGCAGTAACAGCCTCGCTCACCTCTCAGGCCGGGCGCCCTGCCCGGCCTTTTCAAACCCCTCTCCGCTTCCTCCGCCTCCTATTGCTCCTCTTCCTGACACAATTCCAGCCAGCGGCGCATGCCCGCGCTGAGAAACTTGTTGCGGTGGCGCACAAAATACAAACCGCGCTGGAAGTCCCTATGAGGTACCGGCAGCGGCACCAGACTGCCACGACGAAAGGCATCATCCAGCGTGATCGCCGACAGACAACCCACGCCCAGCCCTGCCTCCACTGCCCGCTTGATCGCCTCGGTATGCTGCAGCTCCAACTTGATGTTCAGTTGAGGCAACAAACCATGCAAGGCCCATTCAAAGTTCTGCCGGGTACCGGACCCCTGCTCGCGGACTATCCACTCAGCCTGTAGCAGATCCTCGTCAGTCAGCCAGGGCTTGCCCGCCAGTTCATGGTCCGGCGCGCAGAACACCACCAGCTCATCGTCCCGCCAATGCAGCATCTTCAGATCCGGATGGCGCGTTTCACCTTCAATCAGGCCCAGATCCAGTTCAAAGTTTGCCAGCTTGCGGATGATGGTCGAGGTATTGGCCACCTCAAGCTCGACCCGCGCTCCGGATTGCTCCAGCATATAGCGCGCCATAATCCCGACCGCCAGATAGTTGCCGACACTCATGGTCGCTCCCACCCGCAAATGACCAATCTCCCGGTGCCCTCCCATTGCCGCCTCCAGGCCCCGCGCCTGCTCCAGCAGCGCCTCGGCCTTGGGACGAACGCTCTTGCCGAGTTCATTGAGCTGCAAACGCTTGCCAACCCTGTCGAACAGCTGGATGTTGAACTGGCCCTCCAGATCGCGCAGCGCACTGCTCGCGGCAGATTGCGACATCGCCAGGCTTTCCGCAGCACGCGTCAGGTTTTCATGAAAGGCTGCAGCCAAGAAGACTTCCAACTGCCGGAGGGTATATTTCATTATCGGTTTTACCGTTTATAGTTAGAAAAATAAGTCACTTAACCGGTAGGTTAGTCAAAGGGTAGAATGCACGCAATTCAAATATCAAAGATCCCTAGGGAGGGAATGATGTCCAAATTCAAGACCGAGCGTGTCCTCAGTGTGCATCACTGGACCGACACTTTGTTCTCGTTCAAGACCACCCGTGATCCCGGGCTGCGCTTCAAAAACGGGCACTTCATCATGATCGGTCTGGAAGTGGACAGTCGCCCGCTGATGCGCGCCTACAGTATCGCCAGCCCGAACTACGAAGACACAATGGAGTTCTACAGCATCAAGGTGCCGGACGGCCCGCTGACCTCGCGCCTGCAGCATATCAAGGAAGGCGACAACATTATTATCAGCAGCAAGCCCACCGGCACGCTGGTACTGGACAACGTACTGTCCGGGCGCAACCTGTATCTGCTGAGCACCGGCACCGGCCTGGCGCCCTTCATCAGCATTATCCAGGACCCGGAAACCTATGAGCGTTTCGACAAGGTCATTCTCACCCATGGCTGCCGCTGGGTACGCGAACTGGCCTATCAGAAGCTGATCACCGAAGATCTGCCGAACCATGAGTATTTCGGCGAGCAGGTAAGCGAGCAACTGATCTACTATCCGACCGTGACCCGCGAACCCTATCGCAACGAAGGCCGCCTGTCGGATCTGATGACCAGCGGCAAGCTGTTCGAGGATATCGGCCTGCCCAAGCCGAACCTGGAAGATGACCGCTTCATGCTTTGCGGCAGCCCGGCCATGCTCAAGGACCTGACCGCCATTCTGGATAACTGGGGCTTCGAGGAATCCCGTCAGGGTGTGCAGGCGCATTACGCCATTGAGCGAGCTTTCGTCGAGAAATAAGCCCTGCACGACCGTCATCTCGGGCTGCTCGATTACACAACATGAGCGAGCAGCCCGGGATGGCAAAGCCAAAGCGTTTCCGCCATATCAAGTCTGCCGATGACTTTAGATCTGCAGCCTACTCTCGGTAGATCATCTGCCGGGTCATACCACCATCTGCAACGATATTCTGCCCAGTGATGAAAGCCGCTGCGGGACTCAATAAAAACGCCACTAATTCGCCCACATCTTCCGGCTGCCCCACCCTGCCGACGGCATGCTGCTCGTGGTCGACTTGCCGCAGCGGGTCACTGGCTTGAAAGGTTTCGGCGCGGGTATCAATCCAGCCAGGGCTTACCGCATTGACCCGCACTTCAGGGCCAAGACTCACCGCCATCGCATGGGTCAGCGCTACCAGCCCACCTTTGCTCGCCGCATAGACTTCGGTGTGCGGCTCCGACTGCAGGGCTCGCGTCGAGGCTATATTGACGATGGCACCTCCGCTGGCACGCAGTAGTTCGATACATTGCCGGGAGACCAGAAACGCTCCGGTCAGGTTGACCGCCAGCAGTCGATTCCAGTATTCAAGACTCAACTGCTCCAATGGGCCGCTATCCGGATCGGCAAGACCAGCATTATTGACGATACCGTCCAGTCGCCCGAAATCCTCCTCAATCAACTCGACAGCTGCCTGCACGCTAGCTTCATCAGCCACATCCAGCGGTACGAATTCCACCGTGCCCAGGCGCGCCAGCTCCTCGGCTGTGAGAAGCCCTTGCGCCTCATCCACATCACCCAGCACCACTGACCAGCCAGCACGCAGCAGGCTGGCAGCAATACCTTTTCCTATGCCACGTGCAGCCCCGGTTACCAGCGCCACGCGTACTTCATGCAGCTCGCTCATGGGCGCTTCGGTCCCTTGTGCCACCAGATAGCCCAGCCAGCCAGGGGCAACAGGGCCACCAAGGCAATCCAGCGTGTTTTGCCGCTACGCGATTCGGTGCTCTGAGCAATACTGCTGATGGCTGACAGCGCGATGAGCAGCAGCGCAATTGCGCCCATGACGACAATGAAATTGGTATTCATGCCCCCTCCATTCCAACTGCCCACCACTATAGAACATGGTCGGGCTGCATAATGAACGCTGGCCCGTGGCGGATCAGTTCAAAGCTGACCCAGTACCGGCGTATCAACCTGCACATCAGCGTTCTGTGCCCGGTGGCGCAGCAGATGATCCATCAGCACCATGGCCATCATCGCCTCAGCGATCGGCGTGGCACGAATGCCGACACAAGGGTCATGACGGCCTTTGGTAATCACCTCGACCGGGTTGCCCGCAACATCGATGGAGCGGCCCGGCGTAGTGATGCTGGAGGTCGGTTTGAGTGCCAGATGAGCGACAATCGGCTGACCGGAGGAAATTCCACCCAGTACACCGCCCGCGTGATTACTGACAAACCCTTCAGGGGTGAGCTCATCCCGATGTTCGGTGCCACGTTGTCTCACCGAGGCGAAGCCCGCGCCAATCTCGACGCCCTTGACCGCGTTGATATTCATCAGCGCATAGGCCAACTCAGCATCCAGACGATCAAACACCGGCTCGCCCAACCCCGGCGGCACGCCTTCGGCAATCACGGTGATTTTGGCACCCACCGAATCCTGATCCCGCCGCAGTTGATCCATATAGGTTTCAAGCTCCGGCACCTTGTCGGGATCAGGGCTGAAAAAGGCGTTCTGGCTGACCGCCTCCCAGCTCTTGAATGGAATCTCGATCGGCCCCAGCTGACTCATGTAACCGCGCACGGTAATGCCCTGGCTGGCCAGATACTTGCGCGCAATCGCTCCCGCCGCCACACGCATCGCCGTTTCCCGCGCCGACGAGCGTCCGCCACCACGGTAATCGCGAATGCCATATTTATGATGGTAGGTGTAGTCGGCATGGGCCGGACGAAACAGGTCCTTGATCGCGGAATAATCCTTGGACTTTTGATCGGTATTGCGGATCAGCAGCCCGATGGGGCAGCCGGTAGTGCGCCCTTCGAACACCCCGGAGAGAATCTCCACCTCATCCGGCTCCTGACGCTGGGTGGTATGTCGGCTGGTGCCGGGTTTGCGGCGATCCAGGTCCCGCTGCAGATCAGCGGCCGCCAGCGCCAGACCCGGTGGACACCCGTCAACGATGGCAACCAGGGCCGGACCGTGGCTTTCGCCGGCGGTAGTGACGGTAAACAGAGTGCCAAGGGTATTTCCGGCCATGCGCGCTATCCAATTTCAGATAAATGAAAGGCCAGCAGTATAACGCCCGACCGGTACGGGTGACAGCCTGAGATGGTGACGGTAGTCTTGGCGATCGAAAACCCCATAAAGCGAAGCCGTTTGATGCAAGCATTGCTGGACCTTCTGCTGCCCGCGGCACTGCCGCCGCTGACCAGCGCTGCGCTGATAGCCATTTCGGCGATCACTTCGGCGATTACCGCATCGCTGGGTATTGGTGGTGGCGTGCTTCTGCTGGCGATCATGGCCACCGTCATGCCACCAACCGCCATCATTCCGGTGCACGGCATGGTGCAGCTGGGCTCGAACCTCGGCCGTGCGGCCATGACTATCCGCCATATCAACTTGCGTCTGATTCTCTGGTTTACGCCCGGCGTCCTGCTTGGCGCCTGGCTCGGCAGCCTGTTTCTGGTCGATCTGCCGTTGTCGCTGGTGCAACTGTGCATTGCCGGCTTCATCTTGCTGTTGTGCTGGGGGCCGCCGATTCCGGCGATCGCCACCGGACCTGTCGGCACATTGCTCGCGGCTGGGATAACCACCTTTATCAGTTTGTTCGTGGGCGCTACCGGCCCGCTGGTAGCGGCCTTCGTCAAACAGCAGCAGAAAGGTGAACGTTTTTCGACAGTCGCCACCTTCGCCACCGCCATGTGCCTGCAGCATGCCCCGAAAGCTGTGATCTATGGCGCGGCGGGATTTGTATTTGCTGATTGGCTCGGGTTGATACTGATGATGATCACCGCTGGCGCAGCGGGCACCTGGCTGGGCCTGAGGCTGCTCAGACGTCTGACTGACAGCAGGTTCACGCTGGTTTTCAATACGCTGCTGACGCTGTTAGCGCTTCGCCTGATCTGGCAGGCTGCCGGCAATCTCTAGGAAGAGCCGGCGAAGACAGCTCAAGATCGTCGATAGTCTGCCGATAACGGAATATACAGGCAGGAAATGACACTCCCATGAACGAAGAGCATATTCATCCAGAGGTACCCGAGTCGCCCTCCGGGCGCGACCCCTTTGCCCATGCTCGGCCTTCGGAGTTCTACTGGATTCAGCTCAAGCCGGTGTTCAAGGGCAGGCTGATGCTGCATGGCGAGCGTCTGGTGCAGATAGCGGTGACCCGCGAGCGCGTGGCGCAGTTGGAGCTGGTTCGTCTGCAAGTCAGAATTGAAGACGAAACCGTCCCTCCCGATACCAATTTCATGGAAGTGCTGATCGATCACCGCAACCAACGGGTGCGATTCGGGCCGCTGCAGGGCGTGCGGATATTTCCGCCGCAGCGCGGGCTTGCGGGCTTCATGCTGGCTCAGCTGATCGAATGGTGTCAGCGCCATTGCGGTGATTATGCGGTGACGCCGATCATGCTGCACCGCGCCGAGGTGCCCAGCGAAGAAGCTCGGCAGATACGCGAACGTCTGCTCAAGCGCGCCGGCTTTCATCAGTCTTACAGCGACGAAGGGCGAACCGAGGGCAAGGCTCAGGCCAACCGCGTCAGCGATCTTGTTGCCAGCTGGAACGTTGAGCAGGTACAACCGCTGCATATCGCTGATACCCTGCGACAACTGCGCGAGCAGGAAACACTGAATCGTCAGCAACAGGCCCAGCTTACGTCATTGCAGGCCAGATTGGACGAGTACAGACGTAATGATGTCGGCCATCGCTTCGCCATTGGCTGCCTGATCGTATTTTCCATTTTCCAGGCGTTGATGCTGCTGTGGGTGGTGTTGCGCTGATCGGCACTGCGCTATCTGGTAGACTGCCCGCCTGTTCAATCAAATCCGAATCAAGCTCCGACCATGACCCAGGACACCAACGAACCGGATGATCTGGAGCTGTTCCGCCAGGCCATCAAGGGCGCCCGGCCGATCACCACTGATCGCGCCGATACCGGCAAGCCGCGCAGCGACCGCGCACAATTGCAGACCCTGCGCCAGCGCGCGGTTCAGCCGCAACATCGCACGCGAGTAGATGGTCTCTCTGATCATTTCGTTATTGATGTGGCTCCCGAAGAGGAGCTCGCCTGGACTGCCAACGGCGTGCAGGAAGGCCAGCTGCGCAAGCTGAAAACCGGTCAGATTCCCTTTGATGGCAGCATCGATCTGCATGGCATGACCGTGGAAAAAGCCCGCGAGCTGTTGTGGGAATTCCTTGCCGAGGCCACCTCGCTGGAGGTGCGCTGTGTGCGCGTCACCCACGGCAAGGCGCAACGCAAGGATGGTCGCACACCCATCCTCAAGAGCCACGTCAACACCTGGCTGCGTCAGCATCCGAAGGTGCTGGGTTTCACCTCCTGCATACCGCGCCACGGGGGTACCGGGTCGGTGTATGTGTTATTGCGGCGGGAGATGCTCGAGGGGCGGGATGATTAGGGCTTTCGTGCTGAAGAGCGTGATACGAGTGCTTTCGCTATTTGCGTAGGGCAGCGCTGGCCGCCAGGGTCAGACCGACACGCTGTGAATACATCCATGTAAGCTCATTGATGCCATCCCTGGCATCAAACGGTCGGTCTGACCCTGACGGCCAACCCTACCCTGTGGTTCCGAGTCTCTGATGGAAAACCGGTAACCTTATTGCCGGCGTGTCTCACTCAAATACCCAATCACCGCCTCTTTGTCCCCTGCAAACACAATCCGCTCTTCCTTGGCTTCGCGCTGATAGGCGTACATGGGATCGTAGTAATCACGCAGCAGTCCCTCGATCCACCCCCGGTGCGTCTGTACATCACCGCTGTGCTGCTGGAAGTCCAGCGCCTGGCGCATAAGCTCGTCAAGCTCCTGGAACCGCTCTCCTCCCAGCCGCTTGCGGATACGCAACAGGCTGCCTTGGAGGTATTGCGAAAACGCCTGGAATGCCAGCTCGGGGTCTTCAGCGTGTTGCACGGCGAACTCGGCGCGCATGTCGATCACGTAATCTTCAAGGATGCGTGTCACGCGGTTTTCCAGCGTGTCATCCAACCAGATCAAAGGCGCGTCCTGCATGGCCCGGAACAATTCCAGCGGCACAGTGCAACTGCCCACCATACGGCCTTCGTCTTCCAGCACCAGCGCATTTGCACCCTGCCTCCGGACCTTGAGCGCTTCGATTGCCAGGCGGTTCTCGAAGTCGATCTGGCCAGGTTGAGGTGTGGCGTGACGCCCGAAGCTGGAGCCACGATGGTGCGCGTGACCTTCCAGATCAAGGCTGCTATCCAGTGCTGCAATAACTTCGGTCTTGCCGGTGCCGGTCAGACCCGCGACCAGACGTAACGGGCAGTCACGCACGATTTCTTCAAGGCTATCGATGAGGAAGCGGCGCATGGCCTTGTAGCCACCAATCACCCGCGGATATTGCACACCGACTTCGGCCAGCCATTGCTGCACCAGCTGCGAGCGCAGGCCACCGCGAAAGCAATACAGGTAGCCGTTCGGATTGGCTTCGACGAAGGCTTTCCAGGCGGCTACACGGGCGTCTTTCAGGTCGCCATTGACCAATTCATGACCCAGCGTGATTGCAGCCGCCTGCCCCTGTTCCTTGTAACAGGTACCGACCTTGCGGCGCTCCTCGTCATCCATCAACGGATGATTGACGACCTCCGGGAAGGCACCCTTGCTGAATTCGATCGGTGCCCGCACATCCATCATCGGCACACCCCTCAGAAACAGGCTGCGGTAGTCGTCAGTGTTTTCGCGCATCAGACAGCTTCGACCCAAGGGCCGCCCTGATGTTCGAGTAATTCACCGATCGGCTGCAGGGCCAGACCTTCTTCTTGCGCAACCTTGAGGAATGCCTGCTCGCTGGCCGGATCAACCGCGACCAGCAGGCCACCACTGGTCTGCGGATCGCACAGCAAACTGCGCCAGTGTTCCGGCATGTCTGCCAATTTATGACCGTAGCTGGCAAAGTTTCGAGCAGTGCCGCCGGGGATGCAGCCGGCCGCCAGGTAATGTTCGACACCGGGCAGTCGCGGCACGGCAGATTCGCTCACTCGCGCCAGGACTCCCGAACCTTCGGCCATCTCCGCCAGGTGACCAAGCAGACCAAAGCCGGTGACATCGGTCATCGCCTGCACCGCATCCAGCTGTGCGAAGCGAGCGCCGACTCGGTTGAGCTGACACATCAGGTCGCGAGCAACGCCGGCATCCTCGGGACGTAGTTTTTTCTGCTTTTCGGCGGTGGTGAAAATACCGATGCCCAGTGGCTTGGTCAGATACAGGCGTGCCCCGGCTTTGGCAGTATCGTTACGCTTCAGTTGGCTGCGGGTAACCTGTCCGGTCACCGCCAGCCCGAATATGGGTTCAGGCGCATCGATGGAATGACCGCCAGCCAATGGCATGCCGGCGTCGGCGCACACCGCACGGGCACCCGCCATGACCTGAGCCGCGACTGACGCAGGCAGCAGGTTTACAGGCCAGCCGAGAATGGCGATGGCCATCAAGGGCGTGCCACCCATGGCATAGATATCGCTGATGGCATTGGTGGCGGCGATTCGGCCGAAGTCATAGGCATCATCGACGATGGGCATGAAGAAATCAGTGGTGCTGACAATACCCCGTTCGTCATCCAGCCCGAACACGGCGGCGTCATCGCGGCTGCCGTTACCGACCCAGAGCTGCGGATAGTCGGGCGTCGGCAGGTTGCAGGCGAGGATCTCATCCAGTACCTGGGGGGAAATTTTGCAACCACAGCCCGCTCCGTGGCTGTACTCGGTCAAACGCACTGCATCGGTCATGAGGGTCTCCGCTGTGAAACTCAGGGCGGCATTCTAACAGTCTGATCTTCGCTACGCTGGTCAAACCATCGGCTTGTTCTTCTCGAACCGATCAAGTGTATCGCTGGCCACCATACGGCCCAGCTCGATCAACTCGGGCGCACGCTGAAACTCGAAAAAGCGACACAATTTTTTGGGCACATCAAAGATCACATCCGGTGGGTAGCCCGCAATCTTGTACTTGGTCAGTGATGCCTGCATGGTTTCAAAGGACAGGTTGACCAGCTCCAGCATGCTTGCCGGCCCGATCTGGATATCAGCCTGCACTGGCTGTGCCTCATCTTCCTGGCGGTTCGCTGCTGCCTCTGCGGGTGATATTTCCTCGGTCAGGTATTCCAGTTGGCCCTGGGGGTCACCCTCTTCCTCTTCATTGCCCTTATGCAGCAGATTGCGCCAGCTCAGTGTTTCCATCCATTGATCCCATTGCTGGCGGATCGGCGCGGGGCGCTCGATGACAGGTAACGCATAGCCATTGGTGTGATTGGAGTTGAGGTTGACGGCCATGATCAGGTCGCAGTGTGCCGAGACCACCGGGATGATCGGCAGCGGATTCAGCAACCCGCCATCCACGAGCACCCTGCTACCCTGACGCACCGGGGAAAACAGACTGGGAATCGCGGCCGAAGCGCGCATGGCCTGCTGCAGGCTGCCCTGCTGGAACCACACTTCCTGCTGGTTGGTCAGGTCGGTGGCCACCGCCGTGAAGGGAATGCGCAGGTCTTCGATATTCACGTCACCGACAATTTCATGTATCCGCGAGAAAATCCGCTCGCCGCGGATGGCGCCGAGATTGCCGAAGCCGAAATCCAGCAGGCGCAACACATCAAGATAGGCCAGTCCAGAAACCCAGTCCCGGTAGGCCTGCAAGCCACCTGCGGCGTAGACACCACCGATCACCGCTCCCATCGAACAGCCGGCCACGCATTCGATTGAGTAACCGCGCCGCTCGATTTCCTCGATCACACCGATATGGGCATAACCCCTTGCGCCCCCGCTACCGAGGACCAGCGCTACACTTTGCGCCATATTTGCTTCTCCATATTGAATCCCGATTGACGCCGGGCTGCGCTCTCAGCATGATGCTTCGCTCAAGAACCATTCTCCGTTACAAGGCCAACCGTGATCCAGCCTCGCACCCTTTTTCGCTTGAAAATTATTGCCGCCCTGCTCGTTATCGCCATTGCTCTGGCGGCTCTCGGCCATTGGGTTCTGCACAGCGCCGAAGCACAGCGCAGCGGCACCTTACGCCTGAAAGGCCTGCAACAGGAAGTGTCGGTTTATTTCGATGCCTGGGGTGTGCCACACATCGATGCCCAGAACGATGACGATGCTTATCGCGCTCTCGGCTACCTGCATGCGCAGGATCGCTTGTTCCAGATGGACATTCTGCGACGTATCGGCGGTGGTCGCCTGTCCGAACTGTTCGGCCAGGAAAGTTACGCCACCGACAGATTCTTCCGCGGCCTGGGTATCAGCCGTCATGCCCGCCAGTATGCCGCGCAGCTGGAGCAGAACGCCGATCAACCCCACGTGAAGCTGATCAAGGCTTACCAGGACGGTATCAACCAATATATTGATCAGGGCCGCACTCCCGTGGAGTACCGTGCGCTGCTGACGCAACCGGATTATTTCTCTACTGCGGATATCGCCCACATCATGGGCTACACGGCCTATTCATTGGCCGAAGCCTTCCGCACCGATGCCCTCGTGGATCATGTGCGCGGCACACTTGGCGAGCGCCATGTTCAGGATCTGGTGCCGGGTGCTCCCCAGAGCTTGCCGCCGCGCCCCTCCGGCAACCCCATGAGCGTCGATGTGCTCCAGCCGCTGCTCGATCAGGTCGCCGAGGTACAGCGGCAGTTGCCGGCCGGGCAGTTTCAGGGTAGCAACGCCTGGGCCATCAGAGGCGCCCTGAGCGCCAGCGGCCGGCCCCTGCTGGCCAACGACCCGCATATCGGCTTTGCCGTGCCGGCAGTATGGTACGAAGCACATATCCGCACACCACAACATGAGGTCTATGGCCACTTCCTCGCCGGTCTGCCTTTTCCACTGCTGGGCCAGACCCGTCATCACGCTTGGGGGTTGACCATGCTGATGAACGATGAAATCGACTTCTACCGCGAACGGGTGAATCCGGACAACCCGGAGCAGGTACGGGCCGGCGATCGCTGGCAGAAGCTGACCGTGCATGAAGAAGTGATCAAGGTGCGCGGCCAGGAAGATCGCCTGGTGCGCCTGCGCAGTTCACGCCACGGCCCCATCATCAATGATCATCTGGCCAGCGCGACGGAAGATAGCAGTACGCCACCCCAGCCGGTCAGCCTGTTGTGGACATTCCTGACCCCCGGCAGCGATTCCACCGAGGCCTTCTATCGCTACTCCCGCGCCACCAATATGGCTGAGTTCGAGGCCGCTGCCGCGTTGCACTGGTCGCCGGGGCTGAATGTCATCTATGC
This sequence comes from Pseudomonas sp. FME51, assembly GCF_014897305.1. Classification (NCBI taxonomy): domain Bacteria; kingdom Pseudomonadati; phylum Pseudomonadota; class Gammaproteobacteria; order Pseudomonadales; family Pseudomonadaceae; genus Pseudomonas; species Pseudomonas sp. FME51. The sequence continues at coordinate 73,087 of NZ_JABUYN010000006.1, forward strand.
CGATGTCGACGATAACATCGCCATGTGGGCGACCGGTCGCCTGAAACGCTGGCCCAACAGCAACAACAGTTTCAGCTTGCTCGATGGCAGCAATCGCCGTGACGACTTCCTTGGCTATCAGCCCTTCAGCGCCAACCCCAGGCTGATCAATCCTGCCTCCGGCTTCATCTACAGCGCCAACAACCCCTATCCGGAGAGCAGCGTACGCCGCATCCTGCCGGGTTATTACGCCCCAGCGGAACGGGCCGAGCGCCTGGCTGAACTGTTGAAAAGCCGGGACAGTCTCGACTTTTCCGTTTTCAAGGCCATGCAGCTGGACAGCCAGCGGCCCCACGCCGTCGCGATGGTTCAGGACGCCCTGCCATTATTCGACAGCCAGTTGTTGGAGCAAAATCTGCGCCCCACAGCCGAGCAGGCCCGGCAGATCCTCGCCGACTGGGACGGCCGCTTCACACCCGATAGCATCGGCGCCGTGCTGTTTCAGCGCTGGGAGGACAACCTGATGGAAGCGCTGTTCGCCGATGAGCTCGGCGACCGCTACCTGCATTTCCGCGACACCTTCATGGCCCGCAAAACCCTAGCCAGCCTGTTCTGGAAACCCGCCTCGCCCTGGTGGGACAACCGCCAGCAGCCGATCATGGACGGCCGCCAGTCTGCCATCGAGCAAGCCTGGATCCGCACCATCGAGGGGCTGACCGAGCAATTGGGCATGGCACCCGAGGAATGGACCTGGGGCACCGTCGCAAGTCTGCAGCACAAGCACCCGCTGGCAGACAGGATTCCCTTTGCCGGGCGACTCAACAGCGCTCGGGTAACGGTCACCGGTACCGATGGCAGCATGAACAACATGGCATTCAAGCGGGGTGGCGACCATTACGAGGTGGAAGCCGGTCCCTCGACCCGCCGGCTGATCGACCTGGGCAATCTCGAATCGGCACTGGGCATCAACCCCCTGGGCCAATCCGGTAACCCCTTCGATCCCCATTACGACGATCAGGCCCAGCTGTTCGCCCAGGGCAACTATCGCGCCCACCTGTTCGACTGGCTGGGTATTCGCGCCCTGCCCGACCACCTCACCCTGCGCCCACGGCGTAAATAAAGCGACTCGTAGATAAGGCCGGAACAGCTCTGTTCCGGCCTTGAGACCGCAGTTTTGCCAACTGACTCACAACCCTGCTTGCCCAGAGAAGCCTTGCCGGCCCCGGTCTGATATAACGGCGACTTTGTTCGTCAGACAAGGGAATACAGGATGTTCGCCCCGGCCAATACTGCTCACTTCGCCCTCGCTATGCCCCACCTGGAACATGACTTCAAGGTGCTGACGTTCCAAGGCACCGAAGCCATCAGCCAGCCCTATTGCTTCGAACTGGACCTGGTCAGCGAACGTCCCGATCTGGATATCGAAAGCCTGCTGCACCAGCCGGTGTTTCTTTCGTATGCCGGCCCGGACAAAGGCGTTCACGGCCTCATTCACAGCATCGCCCAGGGCGAATCCGGCAAGCGCCTGACCCGCTACCGCATCACCCTGGTTCCCCGGCTGGCCTATCTGCAGCACGCCACCAACCAGCGAATCTTCCAGCACAAGACCGTGCCGCAGATCATCACCGAGGTACTCAAGGGTCACGGTATCTTTACCAATTCCTTCCGTTTCCAGCTGCGCGAAGAAGGCCCCGAGCGGATCTATTGCACCCAGTACGGCGAAACCGACCTGCATTTCATTCAACGCTTATGTGAAGAAGAAGGCATCCACTACCACTTCCAGCACAGCCCAGACGGACACCAACTGGTGTTCGGCGAAGACCAGACCCTCTTCCCCACATTGCCGGCAACCAAGTTCAACCAGGGCAGCGGCATGGTCGCCGACGAACCGGTCATCAAGCGCTTCAACCTGCGCCTGCAAACTCGCCCCAGTCACGTCACCCGCCGCGACTACAACTTCGAGAAGCCGCGCCTGCTGATGGAAAGCGCAGCGCAAAGCGAAGCTATGCCCGCTCTGGAAGACTACGCCTACCCCGGCCGCTTCATGCACCGCGACCGAGGCGCACACCTCGCCACAAGAGCCCTGGAAACCCACCGTGCCGACTACCGACTGGTTCACGGCGAAAGCGACCAGCCCTTATTGATCAGTGGGCATTTTCTGGCTCTGGCTGAACACCCACGAGAAGACTGGAACGACCTCTGGTTATTGACCTCGGTAATTCACGAAGGCAAGCAACCGCAAGTGCTGGAAGAGTCCGTCACCAGTGCAAATTCTGAAGAGGATTTTACCCAAGGCTACCGCAACACCTTCACCGCCACCCCGTGGGATGTGAATTTCCGTCCCCAAACAGACCACAAGAAACAAACCATCGCCGGCAGCCAATCCGCCGTCGTCAGCGGCCCCGAAACCGAAGAAATCCACTGCGACGAATACGGCCGCGTCAAAGTCCAGTTCCACTGGGACCGCCACGGCCAGGCTGACGCCAAGACCAGCTGCTGGCTAAGAGTGGCCAGCAACTGGGCCGGCGACCGCTACGGCGGCATCGCCATCCCCAGGGTAGGCATGGAAGTGCTGGTCAGCTTCCTCGAAGGCGATCCCGACCAACCCCTGATCACCGGCTGCCTGTACCACAAGACCCACCAGGTCCCGTACAACCTGCCGGAACACAAAACCAGAAGTGTCTTCAAAACCCTCAGCAGCCCCGGCGGCGACGGCTTCAACGAACTGCGCATCGAAGACAAGGCCGGCGAAGAACAGATCTTCATCCACGCCCAGCGCGACTGGGACCAGAGCATCCAGCACGACCAGACCATCCGCATCGGTAACGAACGCCACGACCGCGTCGAAGCCAACAGCTACACCGAATTACTGACCGAAGAACACCACACCACCCACGCCGATCGCAAAACCGAGCTCAAGGCCGACGATCACCTGACCGTCGCCAACACTCAGCACGTCAAGATCGGCACCGGCCAGTTCATCGAAGCCGGCAATGAAATCCACTACTACGCCGGCAACAAATTGGTCATTGACGCCGGTATGGAATTGACCGCCAAAGCCGGCGGCAGCTTTCTCAAGATCGACCCGAGCGGAGTCACGCTGGTCGGGCCGCAGGTGCGGATAAATTCGGGCGGCAGTGCGGGAAGTGGAGCGGGAGCGCGCCCGCTATTGCCAGGAGATGTTATGCCAGCCGATGTAACTGCGCCCGGCGCTCTGCTGGAACAGCGTCTGCGTGAAGACGTACCTATTGTCGAGCTGTGCCAGAAACCTCAGGGCGGCACTTCGGCGCAGTGTCCACTGAGTGACTGTCCCTGTCGAAATGCTATTGAGAGCCAGCCATGACCGGGCAGATGCAGTGGTTACTTCTCGACTTCAGGGACGACCTGCTTAAACGCTTGTATCAGCAAGATGGAGAGCTGGATCTTTACCGCCTGTTCGACAACACTGAACTAGCGAGCTACTCAGCTCAAAGTCCGGTCTTGGTTAACATTGAGTGCAGTCCTGGACTCCTCATGGCTTTCCATGAGGAACCCAAACACTGGCCTGGTTTGTTGTTACAAACATCCCAGTGCTCTGCTGAATTGCTACAACACCTCCGGCATATCCTGATCGTCAACTTCGAAGGCGAGCGCAAGGGCGTGCTGCGTTATTACAACCCACGTACCGCCAGTTATTTTTTTGTGGGTCAGCGTACCGGTCTAGCTACCTGGCTCGGCCCGATTGAGAAACTGAGCTGGTATGGCGGTACATGGCGGGATGAGGCTGAAGAAACTACGGGGCTACATACCACCACGAATCCTGTAGCTGATACCTGGCAGCCATCGACGACCCAAGAACCACTTCGCCTCACCCATGAGCAGGAGCAAGCCCTCCAATGCCAGCAGGCAGAGAACTTTCTCTATCAATGGTGGCTGGGGCAACAACCACCAGTGCCTTCCAGCCAAGCATGGATATGGCTGGAAGAAGGACAGCAGCTTGATCTGCACTCTACCAACGCGTTGACAGATTATCTGGATATACGCCGCCGATATCCACATCACCCTCTCCCCACCGGTCGCTCTGAAGCAAGTGACATAGAAAAGATCACGTATTTACGAGCTCACTTTCAGCGACATAACGACAAGGAACGTTTTTCATGAGCAACCTCTTCTCTCTTGGCGGAGGAGCAGCCTGTGAGCCGGCAAAGTTGATCATTCAGGTAGTCGGCAAGGACCATCCCGATAGCCAACGTCTTGTCATCTATGACGAACAGAACTTGCAGGAACAGGAATGGTTAACCCAACAGGACAAACCGGAAATCCAAACCAACGACACCTTCAGCAGTGTGCTGCATGTCTGGGACTGGGAAGACCAGCCCAAACGTAACCTCTGGTTGGAGATTGCCGCTGTTGACGGAATGACAATTCGTGTCCCCTTGCTGGATGCCCTGCTTCAGACTCCGCGGCAGCGTGAGCATCACATGCAGTGGAATCAGATAGTACCGATTGTACCCATGACAGCCTTGCCTGGCAGCAAAAGCGAGCAGGATCTGGGCGCACCGGTACTGTTACGCAGCGGCTATCTGTATGTGTTCTATCAAGACAAACTCTGGCGCGAACTGGAAGTACGCGTTACGGAAGACAGCACCACCTATCATGATATTGACGTCAGTCGGTATCGCCGGGCAGACGGCTTCCGCAATGGGGTGCGTCGGGCTACCGGCGTAGCACTGGAAGATATCTGGCTTCCCGCACAATGGAATAACTTCCACGAAGCAAGTGTACAAATGTGCTTCTCGGAAGTGCAACTCAATGCGGTCCGCCTACAGCGTCTGGAGCAGGATAACAGCCTGCGCCGTAGCCGCTGCCACAGACCGGATCTGCGAACCTCAAAGGATAAGCTCGAGAAACTATACAAGGACAAACCCGATGGCCTGGCCATGCTGGAGGCCTTCTCTCGATACGACTTTCACGATGCCGCGAGAAGAACGGCCGCTCTGGCGCCAACCGCAACGCGCTTGAACATTGCCCTGCATGCTTTCCCAGTAACGTTGGCCGCCCCCCAACGCACACGGGAGCCTGGATACGAATGGCTCCTGGACCATCCGGCAAGATATATCTGCGATCTGTCCGGCGCCATGCCTGCTACAGCGCTGGATCTAGCCAAAGCATTCTTGAACAGTTGTGAAAACTCTACCCCCGCGACTCCGGATTCTCTGCTGGAAACCAGCGCCCTTGCTTCCTGCCTGGATGAACACCTGGCCAATACCGAAACAGGAACTGATCGTGAACCCAGCGAGAACCCCACATCACTCTGGTCTGCCCAACCCAGCGAAGCGGATGCGTTACTGAAGGTCCGTGACCGCCAATTGACCGCGGTTCTGCTGGAGGATCCGGCTTATCGGCTGCGTCATCTCAAGCAGCGCATAGAAGAACAGCAGGAATTACTCCGAAAGTGCATACAGCGCACATCACAGCACCCACATCATGGCAGTGCTTTGTTGATACAGCAGATGGTGGTACCGCAGAGCATCGGTGGCCAGCGTAATCCGCTGCATGCCAGCCTGGCCAAAATCAACGAAAAAGGTAAGGCGGATATCAATCACTTTACCGCGATTCCGGAAAGAATGCTGGTATGGCAACATCTTTCAGCGGCGCAACAGTTGCTCAGTGCTTGCCTCGACAGCACATGCGTCCAGCAAGCGCTCGCGGATCACCTCAGCCTGGACAACTTTGAATACCTTGCCGAGCTCCACTTTGTCAGCCAGCTGATCCCTTTGCTGGTTGCTTCACCCACTCAACTGGATACTCTGGCCACCAATGGTCGCCTGACAGACGCGGTGAGCAATCAAGTAGTATTTGCACCACAGGAAACGCCAGGGCAACGGCTAGTCAGCCGGATGGCCAACGAAGCGACACATCCTCTGCACAACATGCTTTGGCCGGATGTGGAGCTGGACAGCATGATGGTTGCCTACCAGAAGCCGGCCGAACCCAATCGCGGCGATGGACGATTCCGCCCCGATGAATTGGCACAGTTCGAAAACACCGAAGCGCCTGAAAGCGAACCCGAAACTCTTAATGCAGCCATCATGGCGGGCCTGTTGCGCAGCGGGAGTCTGAGCAATGCCTTGGTTGCCAACGCCAAGGCCGGAGCCAATGCCTTGCATCAGATCCATGCCAACCTCATCGGTGCCGTTGACGCCGCGCAACGGGTACTGAATCAGGCGAGAGACACGTCAAGCGTTGCCAGTCAGGAAGTCAATCGAGCCCGTCAACAACATACCGACAGTCAAGACGAGCTAGCGCGGGCCGGTCGTGACCGTCAGGCCGCAGAACAGGCACACCGGCAGGCACAGAATACTCAACAGCGCAGCGCTGAACAGGCTCAGCAACGGACGCAGCAGTTAGGCCAGGCCCAGCAGGCGGAACAGTCTCAACGCAGCGCGCTGGCCAGCGACGCACGGACGGCAAGCCTGCGCCTGCATGGTATGGGTGTTGAGCAACTGCGGGGCATGTTGCGTGAGAGCTTTGGTGAGGCCGTGTTCATCCGTCGCGCCGCCGCCAGTGCAGGGACGCATTATCTTTTCGGCCTGGATGACCTCCCGGTAGATCAACAGCGCCCCGTACGTATGTATGGAGAATACCTCGACGGTCAAGGCAACCCGCTCGCTTCAACCAATCAGCGGATGGCAAGCCGCGCCGGACTGTCACCCGTGGCCGGAGACTACCTGGTACTGGCATTACCACGCACCCACAAGACAGCGAAGGCGGTGCGACAGCTCAATCAGGCCGTTATCGAAGTGATGCAGGCAGAACAGAGTAACAAGCTAGCCCAAAACGAGCTGGGCCGCGCCAGCGCAGTGACAAGAAGGTCGATGGCGGACACCCTCAGAGCTCGCCTGCAAGAAGCGGCACACTGGCGCAATGTTCAAACGACGCAAAGCGCGGCAAATACAGCCCAACAGAATCTGGTGCAGGCAAGAAGTGGCCTTCAGGAAGCGGCTGACAGCCTCCAGAAACAACAAGGCAACCTTTTGTTCCGTGCGCTTAATGGCAAAGTGTTTCCGGCTTCGGTGATGATATTGGAGTTGTATAACTTGGCGCTGGAGCGAGAGGGGAATGATAGAACTCTGCAAGAGAAAGGGAAGGGCCGGGCTGCGTTTGGAATGATGGGAGCTTCCTTAGACCTAATTATCGCGATGGAAGCTCTGACTTATAAAATGGCCGGAAATAATTCAGTTCTGGCTATCACCCGGGCTCCGCTGTTTATCATGCCGGAACTTAGCGCGATTCGCTGGCTCGGTGCGAAGCTGGGTGTTGAAGTAGTCCGCGACGTCACGGCGCGTCTGATTGGGCAGGCTGCGGCTGCTCTGCTCATGATTGGGATCTGTCTGTACGACGTCTGGTACGCCTGGCGCTGGAACGACGATGCCATGTGGGGTTATCTGTTGATGGCCAGCGGGGCAGCTGTGGGTGTGGTTGGCGGTTTTTTTATTGGGGGCAGCGCACTGCTTGGTCCAGCGGGCTGGGCCGCGTTACTGCTGATAGGTACCGGTGCCGGCATCGTCTATTGGCTCAGCAGCACGCCCTTGGAAGACTGGCTTGGCAACGGCCCCTTTGGTGACAACACCAAGTACCCGCATCTGCAGAACCCGGACGAGGCTTTCTATCGCCTGCTGGGGTTGTTTGCCGGCCCTACGGTCAGGATTGAAACCAACCCCCTGTATGATCCCAATGCCAAGCTGCTTGCAAACGATCCGGTGCCATATGTGGTGAAAAGTGCCAACACAGTAATCTGCATCGACACCCATCTACCAGGCCTGCTGGGTTCAAAGGAAGGCGGCAGTGTTCGTGCAGAATGTTTTCTTCACCGCATAGAAATCCCCCATATCAGAGGCTACGCACCCAGGAGAGATATTCAGACCATAGAGCCTTCCGCACAGATCACGTGGCCAGGCTCTCTGCAGCTTTTTGTCACTACACCGGCTACACGTACTCCAAACGGCGAATATACGGGCACCAGTGTGAGCTATGAATGGCACGTACGCTTTCAGGCCAGACTTGAATTGCCCGATGACACTTGGATATTTCCTGCCCCGTCGCCAAAAGCGCCACAACGCAATGCCGCCAGCCAGGCCTTCTCTGCCCAGCCGGCAATCCACTACCCAGTTACAGCCGTCCTTGAACTATGACTACGGATACTTACGCCCCCACCGCCTATCGCCCGGATCGTATCCCGCTACAGCCGCCGCCGGCTGAACGCTCATGGTTCCGACGCGCCTCCAGAGTGCATTTGTCCTGGGGTAATACCCAAGAACTGGCTCCAGCCAAATTCTTTCACAAGGACAGCCCGGAAAGGCTACGCCTGCGTGAGCAGGCTGAACGAGAGGATGCCGAGAAGAAAGCCAACGGCACCTATCAGCCGAGAATTACCGAGACTCAGGATTTCCATTATGTTCATGATCACCAGCGATACCGCTTTGCGCAGTTGTCGCTGGGTGGCCGATTCTGGACAAACTTATATCTGTTTGGGAAAGGATTTTTTTTTGTAATGATCCTCCCCACCCTGATAGGTATTTTCAGTGTCTTTCCTCTAGGGGATCCACTTTCAAATGAAGATATCGGTGACCTTATAAATATACTGTTTATAGCTTTGGGAATCCCCTTGGTCATGTGGGCAATAGGCAGCCTGGTCATCCACAAACTCCCCCGTCTCTGGGTTCGCCCCGCACGCGGCCCACTATGGGAGTTCAACCGCCAGACTGGCATGGTCACGCTGTTCGATTATGACAACAACGGTGAGTACAAGAAGAACGGCTCTATCGGTGAGCTGACCGCACCTTTTCATGAATTCGACGCCTATGTCATCAGCAGTCCTGATCGACAGGGCTTACCCCTGAACGTACTGGAACTGACGCACCGTTATCGAGACATCCGCTTCAACCTGGCCCCTATCCTGCACCAGAGCGATGATGCCAACGAGCATTTTGCGCTGTGGGATTATCTGCAGAACTACATGGACGTTAGCCGCCCGCTCCCCGATATCCCCTATCTGGAACAGTTCCGCCACCTCGACCCTACTACCGTCGAGCACGACCGCCATACCGGGCGCGATCCTCGTTACTGGGTGGATATGGACGATGACACCTTCAAAGCCAAGGTCAAAGAGGTGCTGGCCGGTATTCGCAATATCGACACCCTGCGTCGCCCCAACCTGATGGCGCAATATGTGGAATACCCGTTATGACTGCAGCAGGTGAAGAAGCTACATGATCAATGCTTTTCCAACCGCAACGCCATTCGCCGGTTTTGCATTCCCCGTGAGCATGTGTGCCCCGCAACGCCAACGGCAGCCAGACCAGACCAGACCAAGAGATGCTTGATGACCTGCTCCAACTATACAGCCACAGCTTATTCGCCCGAGAAGCTACCACGTCAATCAGCAGCCAAGTCCCGCCTAGGTTTCAGACGCCTGACCGGCAGGCGCTTACCCTGGGGCAATACTCGGGAGCTGGTGCCGGACACCTTTATGCGCCCCGAACCAGAAAGTCTGCGTTTCTGGGAGCAGGGATACAAACACAGAGATGAGGGGAAAGCCAAGGGCACCTACAAACCAGCTCCTCTTGAACATATCGACTTCCATGACCGCTGCGACCATGAGCATTATCGCCATGCGCCATGGGCAGGCAGGGCTCATTTCTGGATTTACCTAGCCACCTTTGGGAAAGGAATATTTTTTGTTTTTCTTTTTTTTGGGGCTTGGGGAGCACTGGCGGGAGCGATGAGAGCCACACAAAACTATACGCAGGCTTTCATCGAATCATTTAACGCAGTTTTCTTCGCTGTAACTCTCCCCTCCCTAGGAATATGGCTGATAGCTTCTTTGGTAATTCACCGTCTCCCCCGCCTCTGGGCCAAACCCGCCAAAGGCCCCAAATGGGAACTCAACCGCCGTACCGGCATGATCACCCTGTTTAAATATCGCCGAAAACAAGTCGTTGAAGAACGCGCGCCCTTCCACGAGTTCGACGCCTATATCAACACCACCCCGGATCGCCAGGGCCTGCCGATGAACGTGCTGAGTCTGGAGCACCGATATTCGGATATCCGTATCTTTTTTGGTGATATTCAACCACCGGACCGCAACACCCAGCAGCTGTGTGCCCTGTGGGATTTCATTCAGAACTATATAGATACCAGCCATCCATTACCCGACGCTCCTCTGTTCGAAGAGCATCGCAAAAACGATCCAACCACGGCCGAGTATGATCGAACCACCGGGCGTAACCCTCGGCACTGGATCGATATGGACGATGCGACTTTCAAGGAAGAGCAGGTCAAGATGCGCGCCAGAGTGGATATGATTGATACCTTCAGCCGGCCGAATTTAATGGCACGGTATGTGGAATATCCGTTATGACTGCAGCAGGTGAAGAAGCTATCAGAACCAACAGAGCTCGGGCTTGGATATTATTTTCGCCGGCGGCGAAGCTAGCGGCGCCACGCCCAAGGCTGGGAAATTATTGACAAGACTGACCACCAATGACAAATGAAATGCACTACGGAACCACCGCCTATCGCCCGGATCGTATCCCGCCACAGCCGCCGCCGACTGAACGCTCATGGTTCCGACGCGCCTCTAGAGTGCATTTGTCCTGGGGTAATACCCAGGAACTGGCTCCAGCCAAATTCTTTCACAAAGATAATCCGGAAAGGCTACGCCTGCGTGAGCAGGCTGAACGAGAGGATGCAGAGAAGAAAGACAACGGCACCTATCAGCCGAGAATTACCGAGACACAGGATTTCCATTATATCCATGATCATCAGCGGTACCGCTTTGCTCAATTATCTGTTGGTGGACGTTTCTGGATGAACTTATATATCTTTGGGAAGGGATGCACTATTTTTATAGCTTCTGTGTATAGCGTGGTTTGCATTGTATTTGCGCTTGATTCAGATATAGGATTCGTGGACGAGATTATGGATAGCGCTATTAGTGGCGTATATATATTTTCTCCCCTCTATCTGAGCTGGCTACTGGGCTCCTTAGTTATCCACAAACTCCCTCAACTCTGGGCGCGCCCCGCACGCGGCCCACTATGGGAGTTCAACCGCCAGACTGGCATGGTCACGCTGTTCGATTATGACAATAACGGTGAGTACAAGAAGAACGGCACCATCGGTGAGCTGACCGCACCTTTTCATGAGTTCGACGCCTATGTCATCAGCAGTCCTGATCGACAGGGCTTACCCCTGAACGTACTGGAACTGACGCACCGTTATCGAGATATCCGCTTCAACCTGGCCCCTATCCTGCACCAGAGCGATGATGCCCACGAGCATTTTGCGCTGTGGGACTATCTGCAGAACTACATGGACGTCAGCCGCCCGCTTCCCGACATCCCCTACCTGGAACAGTTCCGCCACCTCGACCCTACTACCGTCGAGCACGACCGCCATACCGGGCGCGATCCTCGTTATTGGGTGGATATGGACGATGACACCTTCAAAGCCAAGGTCAAAGAGGTGCTGGCCGGTATTCGCAATATCGACACCCTACGCCGCCCCAACTTGATGGCGCAGTATGTTGAGTATCCACTATGAATACCCATATTTCCTCAGGGGGCGCATCAATATTATTCCGAACCATTTTCGTTAACATAGGCATGTTTCTGTTTTCGGAACTGCTCAGCTTTCGTGGCCGCATCGGTCGTTTGAAATTTCTGGCGATCGAGTTGTTGATAGTCTGGCCACTATTGCTCACCGCAATCATCGCCGACGCGATAGAACTACCCGAACCCCTGGAATTTCTGGCTTATACATTCTCGGTGCTTTACTGGATAGCTGGTACCTTGGGGGCCGCTGCGAGGCGCTTGCATGATCTGGGGCGAAACGGTGGGTTCTGTGTTCTCATCAATCTGCTGTGGCCCCTGTTACTTTTGATACCCGGGCAAACACAAGATAACCGCTATGGACCGCCCCCAGCTCGCCAGCCTTTGTGGGCCGTCGCACTATTGTTCTGGCCGCTCATCATTTTGTTCTTTTCCTTGAAAGATTACCTGAGCCTGCTGATAAAGACTGGGTAGGGGAAAACACAATCAAGCGAGCCTTTGTTCAAAGCCGGGTGACTTGCCCCCAGCCAGGGACGTGGGTTGAGGCGCCCAAGGGGGTGCCACTGCAGCTAGGCGCCGCTCCTACAATGGAGCCGCGCGGGCCACGAACAGAGGTATGCCTGAATCCGAAATGGACTGGGGCGCTGATGAATCAGCGCTTTTCCAGTCGCACACCGTTCTCCGGTTCTGGTTCGCCGATTTCCAGGCGCTGCTGGTTGATGCCGCGATCAAGGAGGCTTTGCACGAAGGCCGGGGCCTGGGCGCCGTTGACCTGGATACGCAGGCGGTTGTCCGAGCGCAGCATGCGAGCGGTCAAGTCGAGCCAGGCTTCGGTGATAGCGCTGTCGCTGTCTTCGGGCGTAATGCCGGATATCTTCAGCTCACCGTCAGCACGCAGTATCTTGCCCAGAGTGGCGGGGGTTGGGTAGAGCATATCGGTAACGGCCTGTTCCGGAGTCATCTGGTCCATATGCAGATAGACCTGGCGGTTACCGCGGGTAATGGCATAGAGGCTGATGAAGCGCTGTGGCTCGTCATCCAGGCGCAGGGCGAGATACGACTGGTTTTCCTCGGGGCCATACAGGCGGGAATAGCCCAACACCTGATTGGCCCACAGGCTGCTGCTGCCGCATTCACGCCCCTCGCAGAAGAACAGCGTGGTGTGCGGATGCTCCTGCAATTGCTTGACAGCGTGCGCCATGGCTTCTCTGGCGGTGTGGCCTTCGGGAATCAACCAGGATATGCGGAGCAGCTCGCCTTCGGCCAACACCTCCCGCTCGGCCCGTACCTGGTTGTTGATTCGGCGGATATTACCAATGACCACGGTATGCTCGATATCTTCCTGAGTACGTTCCCGGGCCACTTCGGAACGCGGCAGAGGCTCGATGACGGGGGTTGCGGCCATGCTGGGCGATACGAGGCCGCAGAATGCCAAAGTCAACAACAGCGGCCGCCAATCCCGGCGAACCTTCGATTGCAATTGCATCAATACTCCTATGAACAGACAGCCCCTGCGCGCGTATGGCGGCAGCGCCCGGTACCGACGGCCGCCTTTTTCAGAGCGGGTGTCATGGCAGCTTTGCCCAGCCACCTCCCCGGGTCAAGCAAGGGTTCGGAAAAAGCTGTTGATAATTGTTGCAACAGCGGGCGCTTGCTCTTCCAGATGCAGGTGATGGCCGCCGTCCAGGTGGTGGGTCTGGATGTGTTCGAAACCTTCGATACGTTCGCGCAATGGCGGCCGCTTGGCCATCACGCCCTGATTGGCCAGCACCAGACAGGTCGGCGTGCTTATCGCTTCGGCGAAGGCCACCGCATGCTCGAACGTCAGCCGCATCGGCGAGGGCAGCATCAGTTGTGGGTCGGACCGCCAGGTCCAGCCGCCCTGCTCCGGCATCAGTCCGCGCTCCACCAGTCTGCTGGCCGCATCGCGGGAGATACTGAAAGCGCTGCCCATTATCCGCGCGGTGACCGCCTTGGATGCGCTGTCATAGACGGGCTTTCGCTTGGTCGTCAGCGCTTGGGTGGCCTTGAGAAAGCGCGCCATCTGCTGCGGTGCATCGGCCGCCTCACCGGTAACCGGCAGGATGCCATCGATCATGGCCGCGCCCAGCAGGCGCTCCGGAACTGCCCCGGACAGGATGCAACTGATGATGCCGCCCATGGAATGCCCTAACAGGGCGAACCGCTCCCACCCCAGATCGTCAGCTACTTGCAGTACGGTCGCCGCCTGCTGCCAGAGGCTGTAACCGCCCGCCGGCAGGTGGTCTGACAGGCCATGACCGGGCAGGTCCAGGGCCACCAGATGGACATTATCCAAGGCAGGGCCGATCAGATCGAAAGTGGCGGCGTTGTCCAGCCAACCGTGCAGCCCAATGACCGGCAAACCGCCCGGTTCCCCCCAAACCTTGCCGGCGACTTCGATCGACGGCAGGGTAAAACGTATCTCATGACTATCGCTCATGGATGTCCCGTAATGGATTGCTATGAATGTTCGAGATAAGTGGAATGTAAAGATGGGACTGCGCCCGGGCAAGCAGGTGCCGGGGCCTGAATGCAGCCACATAAGAAGTTCTTCAATCAGCCCAGACGACAGGTCTGCCTCGTACCGACCAATCGCCGAGCCGATCATGATAGCGGGCATAGATGACGCTGCGCCTTAGCTGCTGGGTGCCGGTGAGCATGCCATTGGCCGGATTCCAATCCTCATCGAGGACTACCAGGCAACCCAGTTGCTCCGCCCGTGGCAGGGCTTCGTTCGTTGCCCGCAGCAATGCTTCCAGCTCCCGTTCGACTTCGTGCCGCGGGGCTGCTCGGGCCCGCTCCGTGAGCGTCAGTAGGCCAAGGGGCTGCGGCAAACCGTCCCCTGCGACGCAGACCTGCAGTACGAAGCCGTGGGCCAACAGGCGATGCTCCAGGGGCTGCGGCACGATCATCCGACCTTCGGCAGTGTGGAACAGGTCGTTTATGCGCCCGGTCAGGCGCAGGAAGCCGTCGGTGTCGATTTCGCCCCGATCCCCGGTATGCAAAAAACCCTCGGCATCAATCATCTGCGCCGTGCGTTCCAGGTCACGGTGATAGCCGAGCATGGTAGCCCGGCTGCGTACCAGCACCTCCTGCTGCTCGCCCTGACGGCATTCAACTCCGGGGTTGGGCAGCCCACACCAGCCCGGGCGCAACCGCTCCGGGCGCCCGACATGGGAATAGCCGCAGTTCTCGGTCAGCCCATATAGCTGGAATAGATGCACGCCGATGCGGTGATACCACTCGAGCAGTTCAGCCGGCGCCACATCGCCGCCGGCCACACCGAAACGCAGCTGATCCAGCCCCAGCTGTTCGAGCATACCGGTGGCCAGGTGCTTACCCAGCAGGGGAATCTTCAGCGCCGCATCGAGCACCCGATGTTGTGCCCGGCGCATGACGCCCTGACGAATCTGGTGCCATGTCGTTGAGGTACCGAGAAACAGAGTCGGCCGGGCCCGCCGCAGATCCTCGATGAAGGTCTCGCGGCTATGGGCGAAATACACCGTCATGCCCGACAGCAGGGATTGCATTTCAATGAACTGACGCTCCATCACCTGCGACAATGGCAGCCAGGAAAGTACCCGATCCTGATCACTCACCAGGAACAGACGCAGGAAATTGTTGGCGGCGAACTGCATGCTGGCGAAACTGAGCATGCAGCCCTTGGGCACCCCGGTGGTACCGGCGGTATACATGATGGTGGCCAGATCGGCTGGATCGCGCGTCACGACCTGCGCCAGGGGCTCGCTGGACTGCTGCAGGCTTGACCAGTCCAGCACTTGCTCGTCAGGCTCGGCCAGTGGCATGCCGACCCAGGGAATGCCGCTGGGCAGGCCCGGACGCACGCTCTGCCAATCGTCCAGCTTGCCGACGATGACCACCTTGACCTCGGCATGCTCCAGCATCCGCCGGACGGCGTCATCCGGCGTGGCCGGCGGCAGGGGTACGGAGACATGACCGGCCATCCAGATGGCCAGATCACAGATGATCCAGTGCGCACAATTCTTCGAGAGGATGGCGATGGTACTGCGCTCGGGCAGGTCCAACTTCTGCAGCCAGCCAGCGAGTCGGAGCGCCTGATCAGCGGCCTGCCCCCAGCTGATCTCCTGCAGCAGGTTGTCAGCCAGCGGCTGGACCAGCCAGATCCGCTTCGGATGCAGCTGCGCCCGCTGGAAAAATGCGTCCAGTACCCGGACTTCTCCCGGTCCCGCCTGATTGTCCATGACCACTCCGCTGTACCGATGAGTTGCGATTGTTAAATGACCCGCCAGCGAACTCCAGCCACTTTCCTCAGCTGCGCTCCCGCACGTTGGCCGGGTCGGACAGACTGATCAGCCCAGCTACGCCGGCTGCCGGCAGTGGCATTTCCAGGCAGGCCAGCCCGGCGGTGGGCATCGGATAATGCCCCTGACGATGTCCGTCCACCAGCAGGCTCAGCAGCTGGCCGACCAGGGGTTGGTGGCTGACCAGCAACACTTCTCCCTCGACCCGGTCGGCCAGCTCATCCAGCACAGCGAGAGGATCGCTGTCCGGCGTCAACCAGTCCACCGTAATGATGCTGCGGCGAACCCCCAGCTGTTGACGCATCAACTCCGCGGTCTGCTGGGCCCGGCGATAGGGACTGGCGATGATCGCCTCCAAGGCATGGCCCGCCAATTGCTCCGCCATGCCAGCCACTTCCCCGCGCCCGGCGTCCGTCAGCCGTCGTTCGGCATCACTGGCTGCCGAGGGCTCGGCCTGCCCGTGGCGCAGAATCCATACCCTCATGGTTTCAGCCCGCTGCCGTCACCCGAAGTAGCGTCCGGGTCATTGATTTCATCTTCAGGCCCCAGTACCGGCGGCTCCGGTACGATGACGTCATCTACGGGTGTCACCACCGGCACCTCAGGTTCAGCTTCAGGCACGGGCTCCACAGGATCCACCACAGTCGGCGTCACATCGGCCACCGGCGCATGGGTATCAGGCACTACCGGCGCCGCTGGCGGTACCGGAGCGGCATGCGCCGGGTCCACCGTTACCGGCTCCTGGGCCGGACGCGGCTGCCACTCGGCGTGTTCATCCGGCCATTCCATGAACGGCCAGGGCTTTTCTTCAGCAGCACCGCTGACATAGCGGCCCATCTGCCAGGCGTATTGCGACAGGCTGTTGCCAAAGCCCGCCAACTGCGCATTGGGTTCACCGGTGAACAGACGAAGCACGATCTGCAATACCAGAATCGCCGCCAACAGTATCTCAACCACCTGCCAGGCCAGGGCGAACAACAGCGTGTAGACCAACCGAAGCCAGAAGTCGGCTGAAGTGATGTTTTCTTTGAATGCGTTCATTTCTGTTCCTTGTTCAGTGGTGTGCTCGCCATAAAGGCGGAAAACTCGACGTCATGCTTCTGCTCGGCACCCATCAGTCGGCCAATCACATCAGCCAGAGGCTGCTGTTCGAAGATGATCGCATGCAGTCCGGCCACCAACGGCATGTAGATGCCTTCTTCCTCAGACTTCTGCCGCAGTACCTTGAGCGTATTCACACCCTCAGCAACCTGCCCCAATCGAGCAACGCTCTCCTCCAGAGTCAGCCCGTTGCCCAACGCATGACCCACCTGGTAGTTACGTGACATCGGCGAGGTACAGGTCACGATGAGATCCCCAACACCAGCCAGACCGAGGAACGTCATGGGATTGGCACCCATATGTACCGCAAAGCGGGTCATTTCCGCCAGTGCTCGGGTGATCAGCATGCTCTTGGTATTCTCGCCCACACCCATAGCCGCAGCCATGCCGGAAATGATTGCGTAGACGTTCTTCAGCGCGCCGCCCAGTTCAACACCGTAGCGGTCCTGGCTGGCGTATACCCGCAGACTCTGGCAACCCAGCACATCCTGCACTTGCGCGTTCAAGGCTTCATCATCACTGGCCACCACGGTAGCGGTCAGCGCGCCAGCGGCTATTTCCCGTGCCAGGTTGGGCCCGGAGAGAACCGCCACGCGGGCACCGGGAACTTCCTGCTCGATAATCTGACTCATCATCAGAAAGCCCGGCTGCTCGATCCCTTTGGTCGTGCTGATCAATCCCTTGCCGGAAAGCCCGGGACCAATCTGTTGCAACACGCTGCGAAAAGCGCCGCTGGGGATAGCCAGAAACACCAGTTCGGCCGCCTTCAGGGCAGCGGCAATATCCGTGGTGATAGTCAAGCGAGGGTCAAGCTTGATACCCGGCAGGTATCGACTGTTTTCGCCTTGGCGACGCATTTCGGCAGCCTGCTCTTCATTGCGCAGCCACAGCGTGGTCGGAACGCCATTGCTCGCCAACAGGTTAGCGAGGGTGGTGCCAAAACTGCCGCCGCCCAGTACGGTGACGGGGACCTTGAGGTCGGTCATGCAAAATCCTTGTGACTGAGAACAGCCGTCAGTATATGTCCGCGAACAATAACAGCGAAACGTTGATGAAAAAACCTGGCCGGAGGTACGATCGGGTGGACTCGCGTATCGAGAAAAAATGAACTTCAGGCAGAACAGGAGTCTGACCTTGACGCCGACCTGGCGATACCGACTCGACGACGAAGCGCTTACTTGGGACGAAAAACTCATGATAGCCCAGTCACTATTACCTCAGCGCTGAGCTAGAATTCTGAGCTGAACCAGATTGACAAGGATAGTCATCATGCCCCAAACCAAGAGCCGGACCAGGCCATGCCCCCCGCTTCGCCTGATAATCTGGGCGCTGGCGTATCTGCTGCCAATGGGTGCATGGGCAGATAGCATAGTCGTGATCATGCCACGTGAAACAGAGCTCACGCGCACCTTTGTCGAGGCTCTCGCCCGCCGCGTGCCAATGGACACTCTCGACGTTCACCTGCTGGCCAGCACCTCAGTCTCCGATTCCGCCTCGCTGTATATCACCTTGGGGCACGAAGCATTGCAATGGCGCCTGCAGCAGCCATTTGCGACACCGACAATTGCGGCCTACGTCACACTGGACAGTCTGCAAGAGCAGCACACGAAGATTCGTCCATCCTCGGTGCAGATACTGCTGGCCAGTGCCAAACCTGAACGGCAAATCCAGCTGGCCCAGCTACTGGTCCCCCGACTGGATACCATAGGTATGCTCTTCAGCGATCAGCAGCGTTGGCAGAAACCCTTCTGGCAATATGCTGCCATACAGCGACGCGTCAATCTCTATGCCCAGGCGGTACCCAACCAGGAATCTCTGCCACACCGCCTGACCGATGTCCTCAATGAAAGCAAGGTACTGGTTGGCTTCGATGACCCAACCATCTATAACGCGGACAATCTCAAGACTCTCTTGTTGACCAGCTATGCCCGCAACCGCGTATTGATCGGGCCCTCACGCCTTTCATTGCGGCGGGGAGCTTGAGCACCACCTACAGTTCGCCAGAGGACATGGCCGCCAGTATCGTCAACATGTGGCAGAGCCCTTGGCAACCGGCCGCAATCCGTTATCCTGATCACTTCTCAGTACTCAGCAATCCGTTGGCCGCACAATCACTTGGTTTGCCACCGCCGGATGACGCAGAACTGATGCGCCGCATTCATGCACAGGAGCAGAGCCGTTGAATGTCTTTCGACGCGGCAGCATCAACCGCCGCCTGATCACTATAGCCCTGCTCCCCGCGACCCTGCTCGGCGTCATCCTGCTCACTTATTTCACCCTCGTCAGGCTGGAGACACTCGACCGGGAACTGGAAACCACCGGCCAGTTGCTCGCCGACCAGCTCGCGCCTGCTACCGAATACGGCGTCATAACCGGGAATCTGGAGCTACTGGAAAGCCTGATCAAGGGCTCACTGAAAATGCCCCATGTGCACAAGGTAGAAGTACTTGACCAGAACGGCAAGATGCTGGCGATGGAGCAGAAAAGCCCGGCCACTTCTGGCCCGTTACGCCTGTTCAGCGCCCCGATCGAGCGTCAGCGTATCCCTCTGCACTATGATCTGTTCATGCTCGGTACCGAAGCCCTCGAAAGACATGATCTCCAACAACTGGGGCAGGTTCGGATCAGTCTCCGTTATCAACCCTTCGTCGAACGTCAGCGTGGCATCCTGTTCCGCACCTTCTTGCTGGGCACCCTGGTACTGCTCGCTGCCCTGTTATTATCGACCCGCCTGGCCCGCGCTTTTGCTCGACCGCTGGTGGACATGCGCAAAGCGGTTCAGGCCTTGCAGGACGGACGCCTGGACACCCGTCTCGAAGTGCAAGAACACAACCAGATCGGCGAGTTGATGAGCAATATCAACCGTTTGGCAACCACCTTGCAACAGGCTGAGATACAGCAGCAGAACGCCATGTCTGAACTCATCAACGCACGTGAGCAGGCTGAGCAGGCCAGCCGGGCGAAGTCGGACTTCCTGGCGATGATGAGCCATGAACTGCGCACTCCAATGAACGGTGTCATGGGCATGCTGCAGTTGCTGGAAACAACCGACCTGACCAGCGAGCAAATCGAATATTGTCGTATCGCCAGCGAATCCACCGAACATCTGCTCAAGGTCATCAACGACATTCTCGATCTGTCGCGCGTCGAGCGCGAAGCCTTCGAGCTGGAACACATCCCCTTCGACCTCCCTGCCCTGTTCGACAGAACCGCCGTCGCCTTTGAATATGCCAGCAGCAAAAAGGGCCTGACGCTGAATAGCGGATGGAGCGGCCAGCCCCCGGCACCGCGGGTACTGGGTGATCCGACGCGTCTGCGCCAGATTCTGGTGAATCTGCTGGGCAATGCACTGAAATTCACCGAGCATGGGCTGATTCAGATGCGCGCCCATTGGCAGGTCGATACCGGTGGCGCTTTGCAGCTCACCTGCAAGGTCACTGACAGCGGCATCGGTATTGCCCCAGAACGCTTGGAGCATATGTTCGAAGCCTTCCAGCAGGGCGACAGCAGTACTTCACGGCGTTTCGGCGGAACCGGGCTCGGGCTGTCGATCGCCCGCGACCTGGCCCGCAAGATGGGCGGCGAGCTGGAAGCCACCAGCCAGCCCGAAGCAGGCTCCTGTTTCACCCTGACCCTCCCCCTCGAGCTGGCTGACCGGGCGTCGACGGCCGATGAAAGCCACCTCGCCGACATCCCTCGTCCTGGTTCCCTGCCGGTGCTGCTGGTGGAAGACAACCCGGTAAACCAGATGGTCATGGAAGGCATGTTGCGCAGCCTCTCCTACTCGGTCGTTCTTGCCGCCGATGCCCAGCGGGCATTGCAACTTCTCAAAGACCCTGCCCAGGCGTTCTCGATGATCTTCATGGACATTCAATTGCCGGACATGAATGGCTTCGATGCCTACCATTGGTATCTGCGCCATTGCAGCGAGACGCAAACCCCGCCCCGGCCTTGCATCGCCCTCACCGCCAGCGCCTCTGACGACGATCGCCGGCGCAGCGAGGAGGCCGGCATGCAGGGCGTTCTCAGCAAACCGGTAACTCGCAAAGCCCTGCGTGAGGTTCTCGAACAGTGGGCCTGAACAGGGCCTGCATCAGTGCGATTGATCGACTGGCATTTTGCAGTATCCGGATGATGGATTCACCCGGATCAAACAGCGACACTGGAGCGTCCCCACCATTTCAGGAATCCCATAAGCATGAGCGCAGTCGTCAGCTACCCGGTCACACTGGAATCACCCTTCACCACCCTCCCCGAACTGCTGGCACTGAATGCCCGTCATAGGGCGAATCACCCTGCCGTTATTCAGGATGGGCAGCAGCTCAACTATGCCGAGCTGGATACCCAAGTGAATCGCGCCGCCGCAGCGCTGCAACGTGATGGATTGCAGCCGGGCGACGCTATCGCCATCTGCGCTGCCAACTCGATTCCCTACACTGTGCTGTTCCTGGCCGCACTGCGCGCTGGTATGGTCATCGCACCGCTGGCCCCCTCTTCCACCGCCGACAGCCTGATCACCATGCTGCGCGACTCGGCAGCCAGAATACTCTTTACTGATCAGTCGGTGGCCGAGACGCTGCACCCCGTTGCGGAGCGAATCCAGATTCCTCTGCTGAGCCTGGATGATAGCCAACCAAAGACCGGTTTCAGCCAGTGGCTGGCTGACAGCATGCCCACCCCGGTGGAACTCAAGCCCGAGACTCTGTTCAACATCATTTATTCATCGGGCACCACCGGCGAGCCTAAAGGCATTGTCCATGACCACCTCATGCGCTGGTCACATATTCAGCGCGGCATTGCCTTCGGCTACGGGCCCGATTGCGTCACCCTGATGTCCACTCCGCTGTATTCGAACACCACGCTGGTGTCTTTTCTGCCGACCCTCGGCCTGGGCGGGACCCTGGTGCTGATGAGCAAGTTTGATGCGCAGAAATACCTGGCGTTGGCCCAGGAGCATCGCGCCACTCACAGCATGCTGGTGCCGGTACAGTATCAACGCATCATGGCTCGAGCCGATTTCGACAACTACGATCTATCCAGCTTCAAACTCAAGTTCAGCACCAGCGCGCCCTTTCATGGCGAGCTCAAGGCTGACATCCTGTCGCGCTGGCCCGGCGGGCTGGTGGAGTTCTATGGCATGACCGAGGGCGGTGGCTCATGCATGCTGCTGGCCCATCAATTTCCCGACAAATTGAATACCGTGGGCACACCGCTGGACGGCCATGATATGCGGGTCATTGATGAGGAAGGCAATGAACTGCCCACCGGCGAGATAGGCGAGGTAGTGGGCCATTCCGTCGCCATGATGAGCTGTTATCTGAACAAGCCGGAAAAAACCGCCGAAGCCGAATGGTATGACCATACCGGCAAGCGCTTCATCCGTACCGGTGATGTCGGCCGGTTCGATGAAGACGGCTTCCTCACGCTCATGGACCGGCGCAAGGACATGATCATCAGCGGCGGATTCAATATCTATCCCAGCGATCTGGAGGCAGTTCTGCGCCAGCATCCGGATCTGCTGGAGGTCACCGTTATTGGCGTCTCTTCCACCAGCTGGGGCGAAACTCCGGTTGGTTATGCCGTGCTCCGGCCGGGACTCAACACCTCTGCAGAACACATCCTGCAATGGTTCAATGATCAAGTAGGCAAGACCCAACGTCTGAACCGCCTGATTCTCACCGACGAGCTGCCCCGTAGCGCCATTGGCAAAGTCCTCAAGCGTGAACTGCGTGACCAGTTCCACAGTGAACTCGGCACTCTGGACTGAATACCTGTCCCAATAGCCAGCCGAGGACGCATAATTTTTTGTCCTCGGCTGGCATCACGGGTATCCTCAACGCCTCGAGTCTGACCGGGTGTGACTTTCACCTCGTTTCAGCAGTCTGAGCTTACGCTGGCGGATTCATCGTTCATCAACCCCCGCCATGCCGATACAATAGCGCCCCACCGAACGGGGAAGAGCAGGAGCCTCTATGTCAAAACAAAATGCGTTCAGCCGGGAAGATCTGCTTAAATGCAGTCGTGGCGAGTTGTTCGGCCCCGGTAACGCACAGTTGCCAGCCCCCAACATGCTGATGATCGATCGCATCACCCATATCAGCGAAACGGGCGGCCGCTTCGGCAAGGGCGAAATCGTTGCCGAACTGGATATCAATCCCGACCTGTGGTTTTTCGCCTGTCACTTTGAAGGTGATCCGGTGATGCCAGGCTGTCTGGGTCTCGACGCCATGTGGCAACTGGTTGGTTTCCACCTTGGCTGGCTCGGCTTTGAAGGCCGGGGCCGCGCACTGGGTTCCGGCGAAGTGAAGTTTTTCGGGCAGGTCCTGCCGACCGCGAAGAAAATCACCTATACCATACATATCAAACGCACCATCAACCGCGCCCTGACTCTGGGCATTGCCGATGGCACCATGGCGGTCGACGGGCGTGAGATCTACTCTGCTGAAGGCCTGCGAGTAGGTCTGTTCACTTCTACTGATAGCTTCTGAGGATCATCACTATGCGTCGCGTCGTGATTACCGGTATGGGCATTGTCTCCTGCCTCGGCCAGGACCTGGAAAGCGTGGCTACCAGCCTGAAAGAAGGCAAGTCAGGCATTACCCACAATCCTGAATATGCAGAAAAGGGCCTGCGCAGCCATGTGTCGGGCAGTGTAAAGATTGACCTGGATGCTGCCATCGACCGCAAGGTCAAGCGCTTCATGGGCGATGCCGCAGCCTTTGCCTACCTGTCCATGCAACAGGCGATTGCCGATGCCGGTCTGAGCGAAGAGCAGATCAGCAACCCGCGCACCGGCCTGATTGCCGGCAGCGGTGGCGCCTCCACGCTGAACCAGATGGAATCCATCGATATTCTGCGCGAAAAAGGCGTAAAGAAGATCGGCCCATACCGCGTACCGCGCACCATGGGCAGCACCGTTTCCGCCTGTCTGGCCACCCCGTTCAAGATCAAGGGTATCAACTACTCGATCTCCTCCGCCTGCGCCACCAGTGCCCATTGCATCGGCAGCGCCATGGAGCAGATCCAGTTGGGCAAGCAGGACGTGGTTTTTGCCGGCGGTGGTGAAGAAGAGCACTGGAGCCAATCCATGCTGTTCGACGCCATGGGTGCACTGTCCACCCAGTACAACGATACTCCGGAAAAGGCTTCCCGCGCCTACGATGCCAAGCGTGACGGTTTCGTTATCGCCGGTGGTGGCGGCATGGTCGTGGTCGAGGAACTGGAGCATGCTCTGGCCCGCGGCGCGAAGATCTACGCCGAAGTCGTCGGCTACGGCGCCACCTCCGATGGTTACGACATGGTCGCACCCAGCGGTGAAGGCGCAGTCCGCTGCATGCAGCAGGCCATGGCCACCGTTGAAGGTACCATCGAGTACCTCAACACCCACGGCACCTCTACGCCGGTGGGCGACGTAGCTGAACTCAAGGCTATCCGTGAAGTATTCGGCGACAAAGCTCCAAAGATCAGCTCGACCAAGAGCCTGTCGGGTCACTCGCTGGGTGCCGCTGGTGTGCAGGAGGCCATCTACTGCATGCTGATGATGCGCGACAACTTCCTCACCGCTTCGGCCAACATCGAGGAGCTGGACGAAAACGCAGCGGATCTGCCGATCCTGCGCGAGCGTCTGGACCAGGCAGTTGACCTGATCATGTCCAATAGCTTCGGCTTCGGTGGCACCAACGCCACCTTGATCCTCAAGCGCTGGACCGGCGCCTGAGACTGACGGCGGGCAGAACTCTCTGCCCGCCGCCTTGCTTTATCCTCCCCCCAAGTATCCCCCTGCTGCAAATGTCAATCGCGCTGAAATATCCCGCCGTGGCTACGCCCCACATGTGAGGTCGGCTCAACATCCGCCTGCTGCTCGCTGGCAGTCAATTGCTGCAGAATCTGGCAATCAGCTGCCTCTCTGGCTGCAGCACAGTGACTGCGCAACTCGATCAGCTGACGACTCAGGGCTTTCAGCTCTTCAATACGGGCAGCAACATGCTCGATGTGCTCATCCACCAGCACATTCACTCCACCACAATCCTGGTCTGGATTGTCGCGATAATCCAGCAGCCGACGCACCTCATCCAGCGTCATGTCCAACGCACGGCAATTACGGATGAACAGCAGGCGTGCGGCATGGGACTGAGTATACACCCGGTAATTCCCCTCACTGCGCTGCGGCACCGGCAACAAGCCGGCCTGCTCGTAATAGCGGATGGTTACTGTCTTGCAGCCCGTCTTTCGGGCCAGCTCACCAATTCTCATCAATTCCACTCCTGCCATTGACTCTATAGTGACTATAGGGTGCTTACTATCGCCCAGCAAAGGAGAAAAGCCATGACCAACTGCTGCGGCACTGAACAACCCACCTCTCATCAACCGGCTTCCGAGCGTCCTCAGGCGCCCGGTCTACGCCCGGATGGCAGTGATATCAGTATCTTTCATATTGCCCAGATGGACTGTCCAACCGAGCAACGCATGATCACCGACCGTCTATCCGGTATGGCTGGCATCGATCAGTTACGCTTCAATCTGCTGGATCGGACCCTGACCATTCAGCATGCCCCCGCAGCAATGCCCCCTGCCCTGCAGGCAATCCGCAGCTTGGGTTTCTCGCCTCTGCCATTATCCGCCGACCAGTCCGCGTCGCAGCCGGACTCCATGCAGCCACGCTGGTGGCGCCTGTTACTGGCCGGTAGCCTGGCTCTGGCGGCGGAAGTGCTGCACTTCGCTCACTGGGGTCCAGACTGGATGATCCCACTCATGGCCATCGTCGCCGTTGCTCTGTGCGGCCTCAACACCTATACCAAGGGCTGGGTCGCACTGAAAAACCTCAACCTGAATATCAATGCGCTGATGAGTATCGCGGTGACCGGGGCGGCCTTCATTGGTCAATGGCCCGAGGCAGCCATGGTCATGTTTCTGTTTGCGGTTGCCGAGCGCATTGAAACCCGCTCACTGGATCGAGCCAGAAATGCTATTCATGACTTGCTCAGCCTGACGCCCGAGACAGTCACGGCGCAACAGGCGGACGGCAGCTGGCAAGAGCGCAGGCTTGCCGAGATCACACTGAACTGTCGTGTCCGGGTACGCCCGGGTGAGCGCATAGGGCTGGATGGCGAAGTGCTAAAGGGACATTCCAGCGTCGACCAATCGCCAATTACCGGAGAAAGTCTGCCGGTGGACAAGCGCATGGGGGATACCCTGTTCGCCGGCACCATCAACCAGAGCCACGAACTGGAATACCAGGTCACCGCTCTTGCCGGAAACACCACCCTCGACCGGATCATCCATGCGGTCGAGGAGGCACAGGGCTCCCAGGCGCCAACCCAGCGCTTCGTCGATCGCTTCGCACGCATTTACACTCCCGCCGTATTTGCGCTAGCCCTGGCGGTGGCACTGTTACCGCCCTTGATCATTGGCGGCGAATGGCAGGAGTGGGTCTATCGAGCGCTGGTATTGCTGGTAGTTTCCTGTCCCTGCGCATTGGTGATCTCGACCCCGGTGAGCATCGTCAGCGGGCTGGCCGCCGCCGCTCGCAAAGGCATCCTGATCAAGGGCGGTATCTATCTGGAGGATGGCCGAAAACTCACTCACCTGGCACTGGACAAGACCGGAACGCTGACCCACGGCAAGCCCGTGCAGACCGACTTCCAGCCGCTGGTCGAGCAACAGGTCGACCCGCTTCAGGCCACTGCTGCCAGTCTTGCCCAGCGCTCTGACCACCCGGTATCCATCGCTCTCGCCACTCACGCTGCTAGGCAGGCAGTCGCTCTGTCGGAAGTGGATGACTTCAGCATCCTGCTCGGCCGTGGCAGCCGCGGGAAAATCAACGGACGAGACTACCATCTGGGCAACCATCGACTACTGGAAGAATTGGGACTCTGTACGCCAGCCATTGAAGCCCGCCTCGAACAACTGGAGCGTCAGGGCAAGAGCGTGATCATTCTCAGCGATGAAACCCGCGCGCTGGCACTGTTTGCTGTCGCCGATACGGTCAAGGCCAGCAGCATTGAAGCCATACGTGAGCTGCACAAACTGGGCGTCAGAACCCTGATGCTGAGTGGCGACAATCAACACACTGCCACCGCTATCGGCACTCTGCTCGGCATCGACGAAGCCAGGGGCAACCTGTTACCAACCGACAAGCTCGCGCATATCGAGGCATTACTGCATCAGCAAGCCCGGGTAGGCATGGTTGGCGATGGTATCAACGATGCGCCAGCGCTGGCCCGGGCGGACATCGGCTTTGCCATGGGCTCCATCGGCACAGACACCGCCATCGAGACCGCCGATGTGGCAATCATGGATGATGATCTGCGCAAGATTCCAGCGTTTATCCGGCTATCCCGGCAGACCCATGCCGTGCTGGTGCAGAACATCAGCCTGGCACTGGGCATCAAGGCGGTATTTCTGGCGCTCACGGTGACCGGTCACGCAACCATGTGGATGGCAGTATTTGCCGATATGGGCGTGAGCCTACTGGTCATCTTCAACGGCCTGCGGTTGCTGCGCAAATAGCCTGTCAGATTACTTCGCGCGGAGTCACCCGCCGCGCCAGCAGCGCCATGGTTGCCGCGCCAAGACCACAGAGCGTGATCATACCGGTCATGGGCAATGCCGTGCCGTCATGCAGCAGGCCGACCACGGCGGATACTATGCCGGCGATGGCGAACTGCAGCGTGCCCATCAGTGCCGAA
This sequence comes from Pseudomonas sp. FME51, assembly GCF_014897305.1. Classification (NCBI taxonomy): domain Bacteria; kingdom Pseudomonadati; phylum Pseudomonadota; class Gammaproteobacteria; order Pseudomonadales; family Pseudomonadaceae; genus Pseudomonas; species Pseudomonas sp. FME51. Next base: position 100,753 of record NZ_JABUYN010000006.1, read on the forward strand.
GCAACGCCAGCCTGATGCCCGTGTCCGGCCAACGCGCAGGCCGACGAATTGGGCAATACCAACGCCAGCAGAGCCATGCACAGAAACAAGGGCACCAGCAGCGGCCACAACGTAGATGGCTCGAACAGCGCCACCACGGACAGCGCGACCGTGCTGCACATGAACAATACGGTGGTTGTCTTTAATACCTTGAGCGGAGTACGCCAGCGCAGCAGGCGGCCATTCAGTTGCGCCGCCAGCACGAATCCTGCCGAGTTCATGCCAAAAAACCAGCCATAGTGCTCGACCGGTACGCCATAGAGCTCGATGAATACGAAGGGCGAGCCGGCGATATAGGCAAACATGCCGGCCATGGCGATACCGCCGGTCAGCGCATGGAACATGAACTGCGGTTCTCTCAACAGCCGACCGTAGCGCCCCAGGGCGCTGGACAACGGGCTCGGTGGAATATCTTTGGACAAGGTTTCCGGCAGACGAAAGAACACCAGGAAACCGAATACGCCGGCGAATGCCGCGAGGAACGCAAAGATCAGTTGCCAGCCACCGAACAGCATCAACCAGCCGCCGGCCAGCGGGGCGAGGATTGGCGCCACGCCCATCACCAACATCAACTGCGAGAATGCCCTGGCCGCTTCAATCGGCGTGCATATGTCACGCACCACCGCGCGGTTCACCACCATACCCGCACAACCACCCAATGCCTGGGCGAAGCGCGCAACAATAAGCCATTCCAGGGTCGGGGCCAGCGCGCAGCCGATTGAGGCCACGGTAAACAGGCCAATGCCGAACAGCAGCGGCTTGCGCCGACCGAAACGGTCCGCCAACGGGCCGTAGAACAGCTGCCCCAGCGCCAGGCCGATGAAATAGGCCGACAGGCTCAACTGAACATGTTCGGTATCGGTGTCGAAGAACTGCGCGATGGCGGGAAATGCAGGCAGGTAGAGGTCAATCGCCAGAGGCCCGAAGGCGCTCAGGCCACCCAGAATGAGTAGCAAGCGTAAGGTCATGTAACGTCCAGAAGCGGGGGCCGAACGATGTGACGGTCGGCGCAATCCATCATCATGCCAGATCGCGCCGAATTAGATAAACCTTAGAAAGCGCATGCGATGCAACTAACTCTCGTGCAAACGCACATTCAGCTGATCGACAACCGGAGCCCACTCGGCATCTTCACGCATTTCCTCCTTGAGAAACCGGGCCTGGGCCGGTGTCCAAAAAGGCGCATCAATCAGTTTCACCTCAGGCGGCAAGGAGTGGCTGGCAAAAAAAACGTCGATATCTTCCGGTTTGGAAGACAGACCAAGCTGATCGAACAAAGCACCTAAGTCATGGTTCGACAATTCCATAGATAACTCCTCGTTGCGGGTCACTGTACTAATTAAAGCAGAAGATACGGTTTGGGCCCGGTCATCGTTCCGCTTTAGTTGGCTGAGCGCCGGGGAGACACCTTGCAGAAGATGACCTGACTGCGCGACAGATGCACAATGGGGGTTTTCTCCAGGAGCACCACCATGGCTGACAAACCCACCCTTGATGATGAAACACTGGCATTTGCCGAGCGCATGTTCGACCTGGCCCGCCAGGGCGATGCCGCGCAGTTGAAAACAATGCTGGACGCTGGCCTGCCTGCCAATCTGCGCAATAGCAAAGGCGACAGCCTGCTGATGCTGGCCAGTTACAACGGCCATCTCGAAGCAGCTGAGGCCCTGCTCACCCACGGTAGCGACCCGGAGTTGGCGAACGACCGCTGTCAGACGCCACTGGCTGGGGTTGTATTCAAGGGTGACATGCCCATGCTGGATCTGCTATTGGCCAAGGGCGCCGATGCCAACGGTTGCCCAGCCGGCGGAAAACCACCATTGATGTATGCGGCCATGTTCAACCGCACCGACATGCTCGAGCGACTGTTACAAGCGGGCGCCGACCCGAACGCCACCGATAGCGAAGGCAAGACCGCCCTGGATCTGGCTCGCGCCATGGGCGCCAACGACGCCATCGCCCATCTGGAACATAGCTGACACTTCCACCCGTCACCCCGAGCTTGAAGCCCCAGCGGCTATACGGGCAGAATACTGTATGCCCAACCAGCCGAAAAACTCAGCCGCTGTCGACCAGCCGCCGCCACTCTACTACCTGCACAACTTCCAGCAGGCGATGGACTGGCTGCAACAGCGCTACGCCGATCTGTTCGATGACGAGGAGCAGCGTTTCCTCATCGGCTTCGCTGCCCTGCCCTCATCATCACAGGCGCTGCTGGTGCGACTGATCATGCGCAAGGGGCCGCACTTTCGCCTCAGCCGCCTGAATTATCCGGAAATCGGCGACATCAACACCGCTGCCGCGCCGCTGCTGGAACTGGGCTGGCTCTGTGACCAGCAGCCATTGGCTGCCGACGAGCTGGGCGGGCTGCTGCGCAAGGACGAGATCATCAGTCTGCTGCCCACCTCCGCGGATCTGCGCACTCTGCGCAAACCCGAGCTGGTTGCACGTCTGCAACTCAGCACACCAGAGATGCATAGCTTTCAGCAATGGTGCCCAGGCAGCCCCGAGCGCCTGTTGACCTTGCGGGTCGGCGAGCTGTGCGAACGGCTGCGGCTGATGTTCTTTGGCAATCTGTCTCAGGGCTGGGAAGCGTTCGTGCTCTCGGAGCTGGGCATCTTCCGTTACGAAAATGTCGATTTCACCCCCGAGTCCAGGGGCTTCTCCTGTCGTCGGGATATCGAGCTGTACCGCCACCTGCACCAGTGCCGCAGTCAATTGGCCGAGGGCCGGCCCTGCGCAGAGGTCATCGAGTTGCTCGGTGAGCCGCAATGCCGCAATCCCTGGCTACGCAGCCGCCACGCCCGGTTGCTGTTCGCCCTCGCCCGGCAGCTGGAACGGGAATCCGAGCCAGAACGGGCATTGGCGCTCTATGAACGCAGTGGCTGGAGCGGCGCTCGGCAACGGCAGATTCGTATTCTGGAGAAGCTGCAGCAGTACCAACAAGCCTGGGAACTGGTGCAGACTTCGATCAACGCGCCGGAGAACGAAGCGGAATTGCAGTTGGCCCTGCGTGCCCACCGGCGTCTGGCGCGCAAACTCGGTCAACCGGCCCACCCACCGATGGGCGACACGGGAACTGAGCGCATCGATCTGATCCTCCCTGGCCCGCACCCACTGGGTGTGGAAGTCGCCGTGCGCGAGCAGCTCGATACCCTGAAAACGCCGGTGTATTACGTGGAGAACAACCTGATCACCGGTCTGTTCGGTCTGCTGTGCTGGGACGCGATCTTCGCGCCGCTGCCCGGCGCTTTCTTCCACCCGTTCCAGAGCGCCCCGGCTGACCTGCACAGCCCGGATTTCCACGGCCGGCGCCGTGACCTGTTCGATAATTGCCTGGCGCGCCTCGATACTGACGCCTGGCAACACAGCATCCGGCGTACCTGGCAGGCCAAGCAGGGTATCCAGACCGCCTTCGTCCACTGGCCGCTGCTCAGCCAAACGCTGCTGGAGCAGGCGTTGCATTGCCTGCCGGCCGCGCACCTGCGGGTGTGGTTCCAGCGCATGTTGCAGGATATCCGCGCCAACCGCGCCGGCATGCCCGACCTGATCCAGTTCTGGCCCGAGCAGCGCCGCTACCGGATGATCGAGGTGAAAGGTCCCGGCGACCGCCTGCAGGATAATCAGCGTCGCTGGCTGGAATTCTGCAACCGTCATGGCATGCCGGTTGCGGTCTGCCATGTGCAGTGGACCAACCCATGAACTACCGCATCGCAGTGCGAGCGCTGTGCGAATTCACCGCGCGCGAAGGCGATCTGGATCTGCGCTTCACTCCGGCCCCCAGCGCTCAGGAAGGCATGGCCGGGCATAGAACGGTGGTATCCCGACGCGGCCCGAACTACCTGAGCGAGGTAACCCTGGCCGGCAGTTACCAGGGTTTGCTGGTCGCCGGTCGCGCTGATGGCTACGACCCGGCGCTCAATCTTCTGGAGGAAATCAAGACACACCGTGGCGACGTCAAGCGCATCCCGGACAATCACCGGCTGCTGCACTGGGCCCAGGTAAAGGTGTATGGCTGGCTGCTGTGCGCCGAGTACCAGCTCGACGAGATTGATCTGGCGGTGGTCTATTACAACGTGCTCAGCCAGCAGGAAACGGTATTGCGCGAACGCTTCGGCGCCGACAGCCTGCGGGAATTCTTCGAGCTGCAGTGTTGCCGTTTCCTCGCCTGGGCCGAGCAGGAAACCGCTCACCGCGCCGCCCGGGATCAGAGCCTGACCCAGTTGCAGTTTCCCTGGCCCAGCTTTCGCCGGGGCCAGCGCCAACTCGCCAATGCGGTCTACCGGGCCGCCCGCGATGGCCAGACCCTGATGGCGCAGGCCACCACCGGGATCGGCAAGACCCTGGGCACCCTCTTTCCCCAGCTCAAGGCGTTTCCTGAGCAGCAGCTCGACCGGCTGTTCTTTCTTACCGCCAAGACGCCCGGCCGCCAGCTGGCCCTGGATGCCCTGGCCAGCCTGCGCACGCAGCAACCGGACATGCCGCTGCGGGTGCTGGAGCATGTCGCCCGGGACAAGGCCTGCGAATATCCCGACCGCGCCTGCCATGGAGAATCCTGCCCACTCGCCCGGGGATTCTACGACCGTCTGCCGGCGGCCCGGCAGGCCGCCCTGGAACGCCGCTGGTTGACTCGCCAGGCAGTGCGCGAGACCGCGCTGGCCCATGGCATCTGCCCCTACTACCTCAGCCAGGAACTGTGCCGCTGGACTGATATTGTGGTCGCTGACTACAACTACTACTTCGACATGACCGCCCTGCTCTACAGCCTGACGGTGGTGAACGACTGGCGGGTGACCCTGCTGGTGGACGAAGCCCATAACCTCATCGACCGCGCCCGCGGCATGTACACCGCCGAACTCGATCAGGGCAATTTCAATGCCCTGCGCAAAACCGCCCCCAGTGCCCTGAAAACACCGCTGGATCGGGTCAATCGCCATTGGAATCAATTACACCGGGACCAACAGGCCGAATACCAGATCTATCCGGCCATCGCCGACCTGTTCATCCTCAGCCTGCAGAAAGCGGTCAGCGCCATAACCGACCACCTCAGCGACCAGCCCGAGAGCAACGATGCGGCGCTGCTACGTTTCTATCTGGACGCCATGTCGTTCTGCCGGCTCGCCGAACAACATGGGCCCCATTCCCTGTTCGATATCACCCGCCGCCAGCTGGGCCGGCGCACCCTGTCGACCCTCTGCCTGCGCAATATCGTCCCGGCGCCCTTTCTGCGCGACCGCTTCACCGTTGCGCACAGCAGCACGCTGTTCTCGGCCACCCTGAGCCCACAGCACTACCACGCCGATCTACTGGGCCTGCCGGCAGATACTCAGTGGCTGGAAGTGGAATCGCCCTTCGCCGCCGAACAGCTGCAGGTACGTTTTGTCGGCAACCTGTCAACCCGCTATCAGCACCGCGCCGACAGCCTGCGGCCGATCGCGCAGTTGATCGCTCGGCAGTTTCGTGAACACCCGGGTAACTATCTGGCCTTTTTCAGCAGCTATGCCTATCTGCAGCAAGTGCTGGACGTCATGCGTACGATGGCGCCCGAGATACCGGTGCGGGAACAGTCACGGCAAATGGATGAAGCGCAGCGCGAAGCCTTTCTCCAGGGGTTCACCGATGACACCCGCTGCGTCGGCTTCGCCGTGCTCGGTGGTGCCTTCAGTGAAGGGATCGACCTGCCGGGCAAGCGGCTGGTCGGCGCCTTTATCGCCACCCTGGGTCTGCCCCAGGTCAACCCGGTAACCGAAGAAGTGAAAAGTCGCATGCAGACGATGTTCGGCAAGGGCTATGACTACGCCTATCTGTATCCGGGATTGCAGAAGGTGGTGCAGGCGGCCGGTCGGGTGATTCGCACCACCGAGGATCAGGGCATGGTCTGGCTGCTGGATGATCGCTTCGGCCAACTGGCGGTACGGCAATTACTGCCGCGCTGGTGGCAGCTGGAGCGTCACCGTCTGGAACACCAGCCCGAACCCGGCACCATTCAGTCGCTGTTTCCCGGGTAGGCATCGGCCGCGCGCTGCAACCAGGGCTCCAGTTCCTTGCGGCCGACCTTGCGCTGCTGGGCCTCAGCCAATTGTTCAAGCATGTAATCGCGCTTGGCCTGATTCTCGCCCGCCATGGACAGCGCCAGATCCCGGTTGCTCCAGCGCCGAATGCGCACCATCAGCCACCAGTGAAAATACAGACCGCTGAGCACCGCGAAAGCGATAATGAAATATTCCATGATTATCCAGTACCAGTTCGAGAGGACCGCCAATTTTAGCTCTTGCCTTCATCGAACATCCAGCACCGGACCTGTGGGAGCGGGCTCGCCCGCGAAAGGACTTGCAGCCGGCTCCCCCCCTTCGCGGCCAAGGCCGCTCCCACAACAGCCAAGCCAGATACCGACAGACACCAGCACTCAACCTGCTGCCTTGATTACCGCTCGACCTGAACCCTCACCACCTTGTTGTACTGACGATGGGCAAACTCGCCGGTAACCACACCCTGTTCGTCCATCAGCGGAAACGCATAGCGCGGTGTCATGATCACCTCGTAGTCATGGCTTCCCGCAGGCCGCACTTCGACTTCGAGAAAGCCATAGTGCTTGCCGCCGTCAACCAACTGGTTGCCGCTCCAGATTTCCGGCGCATCGCCGTGGGCGCTCCAATGCGTCTCCTGTGCCTCTGCCGGCAACTGGTCGAAGGGCACATAGTCGGTAGTCGGCGCATAACCTGGGCCACGCAGACCGTCCCCGGCAAAACCCACATCCCAGTAATGCACGCCATCCATCTGCACGTATTCAAGCAGCTCATCATGCCCGGCGAGTACCGCAGTCACACCATAACGATCGAACAGCTCATGGTAGATACGCATTGGCTGGCCGGACTGGCTGTCTTCGTTGTTCGGAATGCCGGCGCTGCCCGATGGCAGGCTATGCACGCCGGTACCGAAAGGCGTGTGGTGGAACTGCACGAAGATCACCTGCCCCTGGGCCTTGGCATCAGCCAGTTCGCTCACTGCCCAGTTCCACTGCTCACTGCCACGGTTGAAATCCGGCACCCGCGACTGCACGCCATCGATGGCCAGGTTGGTGTCCTTCAGTGGATCACTGTCATCGCCGTTCGACGAGTCGAGGGTGATCAGGGTGACCGGGCCGTAATCGACTCGATAGAAGCGTTTTTCGTAGCGCTCATCGGTGCCGTAGTTACGTGGCAATTCCCAGTAGCTGCTCCACTTGTCATAGGAACGCATCACCGCCGGCGGTGAATAGGAGCCGCCCTCCGGGTGCCAGTAGTTTTCATGGTTACCCAGCGCCGGGAAGATCGGCGTGCTGGAAGCAAAGTCGCTCCACTCGCCCGCGGCGTGGCGCCAGAACTCATCCCAGTCCAGCTGACGGCCGCCCTTCTCCACCAAGTCCCCGGCAATCACCCAGAAATCCGGCTGACGTTCCATCGCGTACCGGATATTGGCGCGGTAGCCGGTGGTCTGATCGACCGGGTACATACGATCGTAGGTGCCGGGGTCGGTCCCCAGCTTGTCGCCACCAACCGGCAAAGCGCTGGCACCCCAGGCCACGGTCTTCTCGGTGGACTCCGGCTCGGTTTCCATATCCGACATCGCCAGGAAGCGGATACTCGCGCGCTCGCCCACAGCCGGCGCGGTGGTGAACTGCGCCTCCATCAAGGTTTCGCTGCCCGGTTGCCGAACCTGGTATTCATAGGTGGTCGCTGCACTGAGGCCCTCTACCCGGACCAGGTGCCGGTACGGCAACGCCGGCGCCTGCCCCGCCGCCACGTCGGCATGAATCCCCCCGAAATTACGCTCGCCATGGATATATTCGACCTCGCTGTCGCCATAGCCCAGGGCCTCCACCAGCTCCGGTTCGGAGGTAAAGCTACCAACCCCATCGACCACCAGCTCGCCGGCCACGTCAGTATCAGTGAACCAGATGACGCTGATCGCGGTGTCAGTCGGGTTCTGCAGGTAGGGCAACACCAGAACGCGGGTATCCGGTGCAGTCTCCCCCGGTGCCGGGGCGGCATTGTTATTGGAGGAGCTGGAACCATCCAGGCAGCCTGCCAGCCACAGGGTGGATGCGGCGACGATCAAACTCGCCAGAGCAGTCTTTTTCATGCACTTGTTCTCGGTAGGGTTGTGATGACGCGCCAGCATGGCAGCGCCGCGTGTCATCCCTGTTGCACTTCCGAGAAGATTTGACGCCTGATCAAGACCAGGCAGGCAACACGGTCAATCCCGCTGAGGGACCACTGCAACCGCCCGTGGCTGATAGAACATGACCACATTGCCCACCAGGATCAGGACCAGCCCGAACACCGCGGCGCCGGTCCACTGGTAACCCTCGAACAGCGTGGACATACCCAACGCGATCAGCGGAAACATGACCGTGGTGTAGGCCGCCGGGCCGGCGCCGATGCGGCCGATCAGCGAGAAGTAGGTGGCAAAACCGATGACCGAGCCGATCAATGCCAGATACAGCAGCGAGCCGATATAGGCCGCCGTCTGTTCGATGGCGAAGGACGCGCCGGTGGCCAGCGCCAGCCCCAGCATGGTCAGCGCGCCATACCCCATGGCCCAGGCATTGGTGGTCAGCAGATCCAGCTTACGTTGCTGGAAGCGCACGCTGATCATGTTGCCCAGCGAGAAGCCGTAGGTGCCCAGCAGACTCAAGCCGATCCCCAGCAAGGTGCCGCTGGACATTGCCCCGCCGGTAAGGTCATGCCAGAACAGACTGACAATGCCGGCGAACCCCAGCAGATTGGCCAGCATCAGCCGCCGGGTGATCCGCCGCCCGAAGAACAACACCCCATTGAGCGCATTGAACAGGATCGCCAGGGAAAACAGCACCGACTCCAGGCCGCTGTTGATATAGGCGTTGGCTGTATAGAAACAGACGAAATTGAAGCCGAAGACGCACATGCCCTGCAACAGGCAGAACAGGTGATCACCTCGCTGCAGCTTTTGCAGGCGCCCGCTTACACCGAGCACCAGCAACATCAGGGAGGCGGCAATGGCAAAGCGGTAGAACACCGATACCAGCACCGGCACGGGACCGGTCTGCATACTGATAGCGATCCAGGTGGTACCCCAGATCAGAACGGTTGCCGCATACAGAAAGGCGTTCATCAATAATCTCGAAGAAAGGCTGGCATCCCTCTGCGCAAGGCTGAGGCGTTGGAGTAGAGCGTCGAAACTGCCGGAACTAATCCATCTCGTCAACGACAGAAATAAGGTCTGCCCTCGTTCATTCTCTGCCTGGAGGTTCAGCATGCCCTATTGGGAACTCCTCACCGACCGTGCACTCTGGCTGCAACTGGGGATTCTGGTTGCCGTCACGCTTGCCACCTACCTGCTGCTATCAATCGCGCTGCGGGTAGTGAGCCGGCAGCTGGCCCAGCGCGACAAAGGCACCCAATCCCGGGTTTTCCATTTTGCCTCGGAGCTGTTGCGCTCAACCAGCAAGCTGCTGATCTTCGCCTTCGCGTTGATGATCGGCCTGAAGACCGTCGAGCTGTCACCCCGCTGGGAATCGACTATGTCCCATGGCTGGTTCATTGCCCTGGCCATTCAGATCGCCCTCTGGCTGGATCATGCCGTCAAGCTCTGGACCGACAGCCTGACCCGCGATGGCAAGGCGCGCAATCCGGTAACCACGGCCCTGCTGGGCATCATCATACGCCTAGTGATCTGGACCATGATGCTGCTGTCGATTCTCGCCAATCTGGGCATCGACATCACCGCCATGATCGCCAGCCTCGGTGTCGGCGGTATCGCCATCGCCCTGGCCGTGCAGACCCTGCTCAGCGACATGTTTGCCTCCATGTCCATCGGTATCGACAAGCCCTTCGAGATCGGCGACTTCGTGGTTTTCGGCGAGGTAGCCGGCACCATCGAGCACATCGGCCTCAAGACCACCCGCATCCGCGCCCTGAGTGGCGAGCAGATCGTGATCGCCAACGCCGACCTGCTCAGCCAGACCGTGCACAATTATAAACGCATGAGTACCCGGCGGATCGTGTTCAGCTTCGGCATCAGCTACCACACCCCGGCGGACCAGGTGCGTGAGGTTGGGGCGCAGATCAAGCGCATCATCGAGGGCACCAAACAGACCCAGTTCGACCGCGCACACTTCTTCGCCTTCAACGAAAGCCAGCTGACGTTCGAGGTGGTGCATATCGTCCAGACTGCCGATTACAACCAGTACATGGATATTCAGCAAGAGATCAATCTGCAATTGTTGCAAGCGCTGCGTGACATGGAAGTGGAGTTCGCCTTCCCCATCCGTCGCGTAGAATTCATCGGTGGCGAGCTGCCGGAAATCAAAGTCGCCGGCATGCCCGATAAAGCCGCTTCAGCCAATACTTCGCCTTACGGCGGCGTACCCTGACGGTAGACTCGACGACAACCGCAGGATCGGGCAGGATGTGCGCGATCCCGTTTAATGGAGATACCATGAGCACTTTCCGCACGCTGCTGCCCGCCACCCTGGCAGCCACCCTGCTTTTTTCTGGCTGCGCCAGCACCACCTCGTCCACTTCCCCGGATGCCCTCACCGCTCACAGCTGGGCCCTGGTCGAAGCCACTGACGCCGATGGCCACCTCGACACGTCCCTCACTGGCGGCAATAGCGCGCCCATCGAACTGCGCTTCCAGCCCGACCGTATCGGCGTAAGCAATGCCTGCAATGGCATGGGCGGGAACTACACACTCAAGGGCGATACCCTGGAAGTAGGTATGCTGATGCAGACCATGATGGCTTGCGAACCACCGTTGATGGCCCGCGAAAAGGCCATCAAGCAACGCCTGGAAAAACCCTTGCAGGTGCAGCTGAACGACGACGCCACGCGGCTGACCCTGCGCAACGGCGCCGGGATCATGACTTTTCAGCCCGCAGCCGATCATTCCGCCCATTGAACATACAGGGCAGGCCAACTTGGCCTGCCCTACCACTCATCCACCCGCCTGAACTCCCCGCACAGCCTCCTATCACAGTAAAGAACGGCAACCAATGGCCCGCCACAGCATCACGGCGCCACCAGTCCTCATTACTGCTCCCCAGGAGGCATCCATGGCACAGACTCCGAAAACCCCGGCCAGCCTGGCTATCTATCTCACCTTCCCCGGTAACTGCCGGGAGGCTCTACAGTTCTATGCCCGGGAACTGGGCGGCACTCTGGGCGAAATCCACAGTCACCGCGATGCTCCGGAAGGAACCGGCGTACCCGAAGACTGGCTGGATCAGGTCATGCATGGCGAGGTCACCGTGGCCAATCAGGTGATCATGGGCTCTGACGCACCGCCGGGTACCTATCAGCAGGCCCAGGGCGTGTTTGTCCAGCTGTACTACGATGATGTGCTGATCGCCGAGCAGGCCTACAACCGGCTGTCCGATGGCGGCACCACCCGCATGCCCTTTGGCCCCAGCTTCTGGGCCGAGGGTTTCGGCATGCTCACCGATCGTTTCGGCATTGGCTGGATCATCACCAGTCGTTACATCGAGTCGGCCGACTGGACATAACCCGGCGGGTGCCGGCTTATGCTTACACCCGGCGCACCGTAGCGAGCAGGCCGGCGGCAACGCCAAACATGACGCCAAAGCTGCGATTGAGCAGGCGTTGCTGCCGCGGTGAATTCAACAGCCGCAGCGCCTTCGCCGCCAACCCGGTATAGCCGGCCATGACGACCAGATCCACCGCCACCATGGTCAGCGCCATGAGCACATACTGCATCAGCATGGGCCGTCCCGGATCGAGGAACTGCGGCAGTACCGCCAGGATGAAGATGATCGCCTTGGGGTTACTGAAATTGATCACGAAGCCGCGCAACACCAGACTCAGGGGCCGACCGATGGGTCGATGCTCCAGGGTCATCGCCTGCGCCGGTGCCCGCCACTGCCGGATAGCCAGGTACAGCAGGTAGACCACCCCGAACCACTTGATCAGCGCAAACGCCAGGGCCGACGTCGCCAGTAATGCGCCCACCCCCGCAGCGACAATCACGATCTGCAGTATCAGCGCCAGCTGCAGCCCCAGCGCATTCCAATAGCCCCGGGCAAACCCGTAGTTCATACCGCTGGCCATAGAGGCCACCGCTCCGGCGCCGGGCGACAGGCTGATCAGCCAGCACGCCACGAAGAAGGCCAGCCAGGTTTCAATGCTCATGAAATTGTCTCGATTCGATGCAAGTGATGAGCGATTCTAGCAAAGCCCGACACATATGCCGTAAGCGAAACCCAAAACTGGATAAAAAACCAGTATACTGTCAACCGCCACGCGGCATGCAGCGCCGCAGGCCCACCGAATCACATTCAAGCCAGGGGTAAAAAATGGCCGTTGAAATAGTCTACCGAAGCAGCAGAGACCCGGAGCGCCTGTTCATGGATAAAGCCGAAGCCGACCGTCACGACAAAATGCTGGAACTGGCCGAGCTGCTGAGCGACGTCCTGCGCAAGGCCGTACCGTCGATCAACGAAGCGCAATCGGAAGAAGCCGGCATCTACATGGCCAGACACCGCGATCTGTTCGCCAAAGCCTTCAAGAGTTCGCCTGATGTGCTGTCGGCGTTATTGGAAGAAGAGGAGCCGGCCTGAGGCCGGCTTTCACAAAGAGTTTCTTAGTGGTACATCCAGAAGTTGGGATGATCCTCGACCATCGCCGCCTTGGGCTTGGTACGGGCATTTATAAAGATTCGCTTGAGAATATCCATCGTGAAACGCTCCTTGCACTGAATTGGATGGCACTATCCTAGGCAGTCCAAGAAAATAACTAAAATCAATCGATTCTATTACCCTGATTACCTTACTCACCTGTGCCGCGTTCAATGGCGGCCTTGCGTAAAGTCAGGTAAACCCTCCTTTACAAACCACCTCTGCCCCTGGCAATGCCATATGCTGAGCTTGTTCGTTATTCAGCGAGAGTCGGGGCTGGATCGGTGAGAGTTGGAGCAGTGGGACCAAGACTGCTCCCACAAAGTTTGCCCACCGAGGAATTCCAGCCGCCGGCACTGCTCTAAGCTTTATCAGAATGAGGGTATCGCCATGAAATTACGTCACCTTTTCATCAGCCTGTTCGCCGCAGCGGCCTTGCTGGGCTCCGTGGCCCAAGCCGCTGAAGGACCTTATGCCCCCGGCAAATCCCATGAACATCGCAAAGCGCTCAAACACCATCAGCAACAGCGGGACCATCACCGCGACCAGATGCTGCGACGTGACCATAACCGCTACGGCCAGCAACACCCGGGCTCCGGCTACCGGCCCCGGGACCATGCCCGGCCGCCCAGCCATCGGCAGATCTACGAACAACGCCACCAGTATCGGGCACCCGACCGCAGTCAGCTGCGCCGCGAGATCCGTCAACACCGGCACCATATCGGCCGCGGCCCCGCACTACCGCCCCGCGCCCGCCTGATTACCGGCCGCCCCATCCCCCACGGCTGGGGCCAACGCTTGCCCCATCAACATGTACGGCACCTACCCCACTACCCCGGCTACGAATGGCACCGCTCAGACAGCAACCTGGTCCTGGTAGCCGTCACCACCGGGCTGATCTACACCATCGTGGAAAATGTGCTGAACTGACCCATCCAATTCATCCATCCAGTTCACCCCTTGTGGGAGCGGCCTTGGCCGCGAATAACCCCAGGTGCGGCTTGCGATGCAACAACCGCACCCCCTAACATCACAACATCATCCTCGCCTCCCGGATCAAGATGAAAGCCCCCGCCAAACGCCCGGCCTTCCTGCTGTTCTTCCCCCTGGCCGCTTTCCTCGCGGCTATCGTCGTGCCGTTGTCGGTCTGGGCGGTGCTATCGGGCACTGGCTGGCCACCGGGGCTGCTGGGTAACGGTCATGGGCACGAGTTGATCTTCGGCTTCGCCCTGGCATTGATCGCCGGCTACACCCTCGGCAACCAGCCACGACAGGTCCTCTACCCGCTGATCGGCCTGTGGCTGGCCGCCCGCCTGGCCTGGTTGTTGCTGCCGGAGAGCTGGCTCGCCCTGCTGCTGTCCCCGGCCTTCGCCCTGCTCCTGGCCTGGCACGTGGTGCCGCGTTTTAACGCCGCGAAGAAGTGGCGCAACAAGATCACTGGCCCGCTGATCCTGACGATCTGCCTGCTGCCCATAGCCTGGCTGGGGCTGCTCATTACCTGGCGTTACTGGCCCGAGCTGGCGCGTCAGTTGCCGCTGGATACCCGCCGTCTGCTGCACGCCGGCGCACTCTGCCTGTTGCTGCTGATGATGTTCATGGGCGGGCGCATCATCTCGCCGGCGGCAGCCGTCACCCTGGAGCGCCAGGGGCATGAGCCCCGGGCCCGGCTGCAACCGCATCTGGAATCGGCGCTGATCATTCTCTTGGCGCTGGCCATTTTGCCGTTGTTGCTGCCATGGCTGAGCGGCGCGGTCAGCTATCGCTGGTCCGGTCTCTGCCTGATTGCCGCTGGCGCGGTGCTGGCGGTGCGGTGTCTGCGGTGGGAGTTATGGCGCTGCATCGAGCGGCCCGACCTGCTGGCCTTCGGCATTGGTTACGCCTGGCTGGCGCTCGGCAGTGTTGCCAGCGGGGTCGTTTTCATCGGTCAGAGTGCCACCGCGCCAGCTCTGCACCTGATCACCATCGGCGGGCTGGGCACCCTGTCTACCGGGGTGATGCTGCGGCTGTATTTCCAGCGCAGCAGCAAAACACCGCCAAGTACCGGCTGGATCTGGAGCATTACCGGGTTGATCGCCACCGCCGCAATACTGCGTTATATCAGCGGCCCGGCGGCCTTTGCCCAGCCGCTGTTACTGAGCCTGGCCGCGGCCAGCTGGACGCTGGCCTATCTGGCCCTGGCGGTGAAAATGCTCAGGCTGGGCCGCACCCTCTGACCCCAGTCAGTCCGCTGCGCCAGGCGTTTCGGCGCGGGTCCAGGTAGAGGTACGGCCAAAAATGGGCGCGCCGACAAAGCCGCGCAGCTTGAGCACGTCAACCCCATCCAGGGTGATCTTGCCCTGATAGGTCTTACCGCTTTCCGGATCGTATACCTTGCCGTTGTCCCAGGTCTTGCCGTCGCCGGTCGGCTCCATATCCCACAGAATGCGCAAACCCTGCACCGGGCGATCACGCAGGGTCTCGTCGGGGTTGTGCTGATCCAACTTGGGTTGTCCGCTGCTGTCCATGGGCTCGGCCAGCCACACCAGCTCGCCACACAGCTTGTCGCCACAGGGGCTGACTTGCACCTGCCCCTGGTTGTCTTCGGTATTCCATAACCCAACCGGCTGCGCCAGCGCCTGAGTCGAACCCAGCACTCCGGCAACCATGACGGACGCGCCCAGAATCTGCAGTAGACCTTTCATGAATCGGTTCCTTTGCTGTCGAACGGCCATTCTACGACAGGATGACCAGCCGGTTGGGCAACTCATTGCGCTCATGGGTGGCCGGCACCACCTGACGCAGCTCCGCACCACAGGCCTCAATGCAGACCAGAAAGCCCTCCAGCGTTTTTCCCTGGCGCACATGGGTGGTGAAGTCGGCGATGATCGACTCCCAGACGCTGTCATCGATCCGTTGGGAGATGCCCCGGTCCACGATGATTTCCACATAGCGCTCAGCTTCGGAAACGAAGATCAGCATGCCCGTCGCATCGCTGGTGTGGTGCAGCCCCAACTCGATGAACTGCCGGTGCGCCAGGTTGCTGGCCCGCCAGTGCCGCACCGCGCGCGGAATCAACCGGGTAGTAACACCCGGACTGCGAAACACCAGCGCCAGCACGATGAAGGTCAGCCACTGGGCCAGCAACAGCCAGCCGCTGCTCAACCAGCCGGTCAGCACCACCACAATACCCGGCAGCAATAACGCCGCCAGCCCGGCCCACAGCAGTGGAATGTAATGGTAGTCATCCGCTTGCGCGGCCAGCACCGTCACCACCTCGGCATCGGTATGCTGCTCGATGCGGTCGATGGCTTCCGCGACCTGTTGCTGTTGTTCCTGCGTGAGAAGTGTCATTGCCTGTCCCTTGTCTGCATCACCAGCCACCCGAAGCGCCGCCGCCACCAAAACCGCCACCACCGCCGCCGAAACCACCCCCGCCACCGCCCATGCCGCCACCGCGGCCCATACCACCGAGCAGGGCGCCGGCCAGCACTGCGCGACCGAAACGTCCCCGGCCGCCACGACCACCACCGATGAGAAACAGGATGATCATGAAAAAGAAAGTCAGGCCACCGATCAGGGGCGCCGGAGGACGATCACCCGTCGCCCCGGTCGACGAGCGCAATGGGTCGCCGCCCAGCACCTGAATCATGGCTTGGGTGCCGGCAACGATCCCACCCTCGAAGTCACCCCGGCGAAACGCCGGAGTCAGAATCTGATTGATGATGATCGAGGACTGGGCATCAGTCAGGCGCCCTTCCAGCCCATAACCGACCTCGATCCGCATGCGCCGGTCATCCCGGGCGACAATCAGCAGCGCGCCATTGTCCTCGCCCTGCTGACCTATGCCCCACTCGCGGCCCAGTTGTACACCGAACTCCTCAATGCTGCGCCCCTGCAGATCGGGCACCGTGACCACCACCACCTGCTCGGTGGTGGCCTGTTCATGGCCGGCCAGCATCTGGGTCAATTGCGCTTCCACCGGCGCGCTGAGCAGCTCCGCCTGGTCAACCACCCGGCCAGTCAAGGTCGGCAGTGTCAGTTCCGCGGATGCCTGCTGAGCCGATGCACCCGCAGCCCAGCACAGCGCCCCCAGCGCCAGCAGCCGGAACCACCTCATTCGAACTGCACCTGCGGCGCCTGCTCGGCGTTCTCCGTGGTGGCTTCGAAGTTTTCCCGGATCGGCATATCGCTGTACATCAGGCTATGCCAGATTCTGCCCGGGAAAGTGCGGATCTCGGTGTTGTATTGCTGCACGGCACCGATGTAATCGCGGCGGGCCACGGCGATGCGGTTTTCCGTGCCTTCGAGCTGCGACTGCAGCGCCAGAAAGTTCTGGTTGGATTTGAGATCAGGGTAGCGCTCGGATACCGCCATCAACCGGCTCAGTGCACCGGTCAGCTGCGCCTGAGCCTGTTCGAAGGCTTGCATCTTGGCCGGGTCATCCAGGTCATCCACCGACACCTGAATTGACGTTGCGCGCGCCCGCGCCTCGACTACGGCGGTTAGCGTCTCCTGTTCCTGCCGGGCAAAGCCCTTCACCGTTTCCACCAGGTTGGGGATCAGGTCGGCACGGCGCTGATACTGGTTCTCCACCTGCGCCCAGGCGGACTTCACCTGTTCGTCATAACGGGGGATATTGTTGATGCCACAACCGGCCACCAGGCTGCTGAGCAGCACCAGAACAGCTACCTGCCAGATACCGCGAAATGATGTAGAAACCATGTTCTTTTCCATCCATTGACGTTGTACAAGTGACATGCAGGCGATACGGGAGTTCAGTACCGCCTCAACCCGGTTTCACCACCCACTCCGGATCTTCAAACTCACCGATGGGGCGGATTTCGCAGAAGGGGGCCGCGCTCTTGATGATCGCCGCGACTGTCGGATCATGCCGCCCTTCCATCGCATCCCGCTGCGCTTTGCTGTCCCAGCTGGCGATCGCAATCAGGGTATCAGAATCGTCGATCTTGCGATGCAGCTCGGTCCCGCGCGCGCCCGGTGCCTGCTGGATGATTTCACTCGCCCGCACCCAGGCATCGGCGTAGTCCTCGGCCCGATAGCCCTCCTTGATGTGAACTTCGAAAATATATTTCATGCTGCACTCCAACTGAACTCGCCCTGCAAGTGTAGGCATACCCAGCAATCCATGCTCGACTCTGCGCAGAAGCTGCTAATCTGTCGAAGCAGTACAACCATAATGCGCAAGGAGATACACATGGGTTTTTTCAGCAAGATCCTGAACAAGTTGGGCATGGGCTCTGCCGAGGCAGCACCGGCCGACTCCACCGCTGCGCAAGCACAGGCAGCAGAGGTACCGGCAACCGCGCCAGCATCGGCCAGCGTTCAACCCGTCTCACAGGTGGATGTAATGGCTAAACTGGAGCAGCAGGCCGCCGCCAACCCACAGAAGCTGAACTGGAAAACTTCCATTGTCGACCTGCTGAAACTGCTGGATATCGACAGCAGCCTTGCCGCACGCAAGGAGTTAGCTGCCGAACTGGGTTGCCCGGCGGAGCTGATGGGCGACTCGGCGCAGATGAACATGTGGCTACATAAGGAAGTATTGAAAAAAATTGCCGCAAATGGCGGAAATATTCCGGCTGAATTGCTGAACTGATAAACATCCGTTATACGAGGAGCATGACAATGGGTTGGATAATTTCTCTGATCATTGGCGGTATCGTTGGCTGGCTGGCCAGCATCATCATGAAAACCAATGCCCAGATGGGCATCATTGCCAACGTGCTGGTGGGTATCGTCGGCTCCTGGCTCGGCTTCTGGATCGCCGGCCTGCTGGGCCTGGCCGGAGACGGCTTGATCATCCGGCTCATCATCGGCATCGCCGGCGCGGTGCTGCTGATCTTCATCCTCAGGGCGCTTGGCTTCTTCAAACGAGCCTGACTCCCAACTCACACGCGGGCTTGGCATAACACCCAGCCCGCGCTCGCCTTTCGGGGTGTAGCGCCCTGGTCCGCAATCGGGCCCGCCTGTGGCCCCGCGACAACCCAACCCATCCCATCTGATGACCTACCCCCGCCAAACAGGTACAATTACCGGCTTTGACCCGTTTACCAATAGAAGCCGAGTCCCATGTCCAGCAACGCCAATTCCCGCCAGATCCTCGTTACCAGCGCCCTGCCCTATGCCAACGGTTCGATCCATCTGGGGCACATGCTTGAATATATTCAGACCGACATCTGGGTACGCTTCCAGAAGCTGCGCGGTAACCAGTGCGTGTATGTCTGCGCGGACGATGCCCATGGCTCGGCGATCATGTTGCGGGCCGAGAAGGAAGGCATTACCCCCGAGCAGTTGATCGACAACGTCAAGGCGGAACATACCGCCGACTTCGCCGACTTCATGGTGGACTTCGACAACTATCATTCGACTCACTCGGATGAGAACCGCGAACTGTCCGAGCTGATCTACAACCGACTCAATGCCGCCGGCCACATCAATACCCGTTCAGTCACTCAGTACTTCGACCCGGAAAAGGGCATGTTCCTGGCCGACCGCTTCATCAAGGGCACCTGCCCCAAGTGCGCGGCAGAAGATCAGTACGGCGACAACTGCGAAAAGTGCGGCGCCACCTACGAGCCCACCGAGCTGAAGAACCCGCGCTCGGCCATCTCCGGCGCCACGCCGATCCTGAAGGACTCCAAGCACTTCTTCTTCGCCCTGCCCGCCTTCCAGGACATGCTCAAGGAATGGACCCGCAGCGGCACCTTGCAGGACGCCGTGGCCAACAAGATCGCCGAATGGCTGGACTCGGGGCTGCAAGAGTGGGACATCAGCCGTGATGCGCCCTACTTCGGCTTCGAGATTCCCGGTGAGCCGGGCAAGTATTTCTACGTCTGGCTGGATGCGCCGGTCGGCTACATGGCCAGCTTCAAGAACCTCTGCGCCCGTCGCCCGGAACTGGATTTCGATACCTTCTGGGGCAAGGATTCCACCGCCGAGCTGTATCACTTCATCGGCAAGGACATCATCAACTTCCATACGCTGTTCTGGCCCGCGATGCTCGAAGGCGCCGGTTTCCGCAAGCCGACTGCGGTCAACGTGCATGGCTATCTCACCGTCAATGGCCAGAAGATGTCCAAATCCCGCGGCACCTTCATCAAGGCGCGCACCTACCTGGATCACCTGTCGCCGGAATACCTGCGCTACTACTACGCTGCCAAACTGGGCCGCGGCGTCGAAGATCTGGACCTGAACCTGGAAGACTTCGTGCAGAAGGTCAATTCCGATCTGGTCGGCAAGGTGGTCAACATCGCCAGCCGCTGCGCGGGCTTCATCCACAAGGGCAACGTCGGCGTGATGGTCGCGGCCAACCCCGCACCGGAACTGACTGACGCTTTCATCAGCGCCACCCCGTCCATTGCCGAGGCCTACGAAAAACGCGACTTCTCCCGTGCCATGCGAGAAATCATGGCCCTGGCCGACAAGGCCAACGCCTGGATCGCCGACAAGGCCCCCTGGGCGCTGAACAAGCAGGACGGCAAGCAGGACGAAGTGCAGGCGATCTGCTCGCTGGGCATCAACCTGTTCCGCCAGCTGGTCATCCTGCTCAAACCGGTGTTGCCGACCCTCGCCGCCGATGCCGAAGCCTTCCTGAATGTCGAGCCGCTGTGCTGGGATGACTTGGGCAGCATGCTTGCCGACCATCAGCTCAACGCCTTCAAGCCCCTGCTGACCCGCATCGAGCCGGCCAAGATCGAGGCCATGGTCGAGTCGTCCAAGGAAGATCTGGCGGCAGCTGCCACCGATACCGGCACTGCCCCCACTGGCAATGGCGAGCTGGAAAAAGACCCGCTGGCTGACGAGATCGACTTCAACACCTTCGCTGCGGTCGACCTGCGCGTGGCATTGATCGAGAAGGCCGAATTCGTGGAAGGGGCGGACAAACTGCTGCGCCTGACGTTGAACATCGGCGATGCTACCCGCAACGTGTTCTCCGGCATCAAGAGCGCCTACCCTGATCCGAGCAAGCTCGAAGGTCGGCTGACCTTGTATGTGGCCAACCTGGCGGCGCGCAAGATGAAATTCGGGGTATCCGAGGGCATGGTGTTGGCGGCCGGACCGGGCGGGAAAGAGATCTATCTGCTGAGCCCGGACGAAGGGGCCAAGCCGGGCCAGCGGGTACGCTAGAACGGGACCACCCATGACTGAATTCATCCTGATCCTGCTCAGCACCATCCTGGTAAACAACTTCGTGCTGGTGCAGTTCCTCGGGCTGTGTCCCTTCATGGGTGTTTCCGGCAAGCTGGAAACCGCCATCGGCATGTCCATGGCCACCACCTTCGTGCTGACCCTGGCCTCAATCCTCAGCTATCTGACCTACCAGTACATCCTGCTGCCCTTCGAGCTGGAATTCCTGCGCACCATTTCCTTCATCCTGGTGATCGCCGTGGTG
Organism: Pseudomonas sp. FME51; assembly: GCF_014897305.1. Lineage (NCBI taxonomy): Bacteria > Pseudomonadati > Pseudomonadota > Gammaproteobacteria > Pseudomonadales > Pseudomonadaceae > Pseudomonas > Pseudomonas sp. FME51. The sequence continues at coordinate 121,836 of NZ_JABUYN010000006.1, forward strand.
GTGCAGTTCACTGAGATGGTGGTGCACAAGACCAGCCCGCTACTGTACCGGGTGCTGGGCATCTTTCTGCCACTGATCACCACCAACTGCGCGGTGCTGGGTGTCGCCTTGCTGAACACCAACCGTACCGAGCAGACCTTCCTCAAGGCTGCCACCTACGGCCTGGGCGCGGCGCTGGGCTTTTCCATGGTGCTGATCCTGTTCGCCGGGCTGCGTGAGCGGCTGGCCATTGCCGATGTACCCGCTCCCTTCCGTGGCGCGGCCATCGGCATGATCACTGCCGGACTCATGTCCCTGGCCTTCATGGGTTTCACCGGGCTGATCAGGATCTGAGCATGTCGATCATCCTTACCGCTGTGCTTATCCTGCTGGTACTCGCGCTGATCTTCGGCGCGCTGCTGGGCTATGCCGCGATCCGCTTCCGGGTCGAGGGCGATCCCATTGTCGAGCAGATCAACGCCCTGCTGCCCCAGACCCAATGCGGCCAATGCGGCCACCCCGGTTGCAAACCCTACGCCGAAGCCATCGCCAACGGCGAACCGATCAACAAATGCCCGCCGGGCGGTGAAACCACCATCCAGGCCCTGGCCGACCTGCTCGATGTGGAAGCCCTGCCACTGGATGGCGAACACGGCGAAGAAAAGCCACGCACTGTGGCGTTCATCCGCGAGGCCGAATGCATCGGCTGCACCAAGTGCATCCAGGCCTGCCCGGTGGATGCCATCCTGGGCTCGGCCAAGCATATGCACACCGTTATCGTTGATGAATGCACCGGTTGCGATCTGTGTGTGGAGCCCTGCCCGGTGGATTGCATCGACATGCTGCCCGTCGCCGTCACCCCGCAGAACTGGGGCTGGGACTTCCCGCACCCGGCGCACCAGCTGATTGCCACCGATGCTCAGCGAGGCGCTGCCTGATGACTGCCCAACCGCGCACCTGGGATATCCCCGGCGGCATTCACCCGCCGCAGAACAAGGCGCAATCCACCGCCCGCGGACTGGAGCACATGCCGTTGCCAGCCCGACTGATACTGCCGCTACTGCAGCACATCGGCAACCGGGCCGTCCCCGTGGTGCAGGTCGGTGAGCGAGTGCTCAAGGGCCAACTGATCGCCGAGGCCAACGGGCCGATCAGTTGCCCGGTGCATGCGCCGACCTCCGGCATCGTCCGCGCCATCGAGCCCGCACCCTACCCGCACGCCTCAGGGCTGGCCGAACTGGCGATCATGCTGGAAAGCGACGGGCAGGATGAGTGGACCGAATTACAGCCGCTGCCCGATTACCGCAAGCTGCAGCCCCTCGAACTGCTCGAGCGTATCCGCGCGGCCGGCATCAGCGGCCTCGGCGGTGCGGGTTTCCCCACGGCAGCCAAACTCGCCTCGCGCCCGGATCACCACATCGACACCCTGATCATCAACGGCACCGAGTGCGAGCCCTATATCACCGCCGACGACATGACCATGCGCCACCGGGCGCCACAAGTCGTGGCTGGTATCGACGTACTGATGCACATCATCAAGCCGGATCAGGTGCTGATCGGTATCGAGGACAACAAGCCCGAGGCCATCGCCGCCATGCGCGAGGCGGTGGGCGATCGGCCGATGCAGGTGGTGGTGTTCCCCACCAAATACCCATCGGGCGGCGAAAAGCAGTTGATCCAGATCCTCACCGGCAAGGAAGTACCCAGCGGCGGCCTGCCGGCGGAAATCGGCATCCTCTGCCAGAACATCGGCACCGCCCTGGCCGTGCATGATGCCGTGTTGCTCGGCCAGCCCATGATCAGCCGCATCACCACCCTGACTGGCGATGCACTGGAGCGCCAGACCAACGTTGAAGCGCTGATCGGCACCCCCATAGCGGAGCTGTTGGCCTTTGCCGGCCTGCGTCAGGAGCGGCTGTACCGCCTGGTCATCGGCGGCCCGATGATGGGCTTTGCCCTGCTCGACAGCAGCGCGCCCATCATCAGGACCAGCAACTGCCTGCTGGCCGGCACCATCGACGAGCTGCCCCCACCGCCGCCAGCGCTACCCTGCATCCGCTGCGGTCTGTGTGCCGAAGCCTGTCCAGCGGAGCTGCTGCCCCAGCAACTGCACTGGTTCGCCATAGGCAAGGATTACGAGCAGCTGCAGCGCCAGAATCTGTTCGACTGCATCGAATGCGGTGCCTGCGCCTATGTCTGTCCCAGCAGCATCCCGTTGGTACAGTATTTCCGCGCCGGCAAGTCGGATATTCGCACCATCGAACTGCAACAGACCCGCGCAGAACACTCCCGGCAACGCTTCGAGCAGCGTCATGAGCGACTGGAACGTGAGGCTGAACAGAGGGAACTGGAGCGCCAGGCACGCGCCGAGAAGGCCGCCCGCGCAAAAGCCGCCCGGGAAGCACAGGCAGCTCAGCAGCAGACCGAACAGAACGAGCAAACCACCGAACCCAAGCCCGCCGAGCCGGATCTGGCACGCATCCAGTCGCGCAAGGTCAGCACCCTGAGCGCCGAGCAGAAACAGCTGAAAATCGCTGCTGCCACCGCCCGTATGGCATTGCAACGGGCGCAGAAGCAGTTGGCCGCCAACCCGGACAACGCCGATCTGCAGGCGCAGATCCCAGCCTTGGAGCAGGCCTTCGCCCAGGCGCAACAGGCGTTCGATGAGCAGATGTCCGACCAGGAGAAACAGTAATGGCGACCCCCATGAGTTCGCCTCACGCCCAGGGCAGCAACCGCACCCGGACCATCATGCTCCAGGTACTGGGTGCGACCCTGCCGGGTATCGCACTGATGACCTGGTTCTTCGGCTGGGGCACGCTGATCAATATCCTGCTGGCCAGCGCCTGCGCCATCGGCTTCGAGGCCGCCATACTGCGGTTGCGTCGCCGTCCGGTCGGCTTCTACCTCAACGACGGCAGCGCTCTGGTCACCGCCTGGCTGCTGGCCCTGGCCCTGCCGCCCTACTCGCCCTGGTGGCTGGTACTGGTCGCCACCGGTTTTGCCATCACCTTCGGCAAGCACCTGTATGGCGGTCTCGGCCAGAACCCGTTCAATCCGGCCATGCTCGGCTACGCCATGGTACTGGTGTCCTTCCCCATGGAGATGACCAGCTGGCCAGTATGGCGCGGCGTCGAACAACTGCAACCGGCGTTCTCCCCCACCCTGGGTCTGATCGAAGGGCTGCAGCGCGTATTCACACCCGGCAGTGTGCCGGCAGATGGCTGGGCCACCGCCACCGCGCTCGACCTGCTGAAGAACAATACTGCACTGACCATGGCCGAGCTGCAGCAAGCACAGCCGGCCTTCGGCAGCATGGCCGGTCGCGCCTGGGAATGGGTCGCCCTCGCCTATCTGGCCGGCGGCCTGTATCTGCTCTACAAGCGCATCTACAGTTGGCACGCACCGGTGGGTATGCTCAGTGGGCTGGCAGTAATGAGTCTGCTGTTCTGGAACGGCTCCGGCTCCGGCTCCAATGGCTCGCCGCTGTTTCACCTGCTGGGCGGCGCGACCATGCTCGGCGCATTCTTCATCGCCACTGATCCGGTCTCCAGCGCCACCAGCAACCGCGGGCGTCTGATATTCGGCATCGGCATCGGCGTGCTGGTCTACGTGATCCGCGTGTGGGGCAACTATCCCGATGCGGTGGCCTTCGCCGTGCTGCTGATGAACCTCTGCGCGCCGACCATCGATTACTACACCACGCCGCGCACCTACGGCCACCGCAAGGCCAAGCGCGGCCTGGGCAAGGGAGCGGAATGACATGGATTCTGTAACGACGCCCAGTCGCTCGGTACTGCGCAACAGCTTAATTCTCGGCCTGTTCGCCATCTTCACCGTCGGCCTGATCGCCGTGATCCAGCAGAGCACCGAGCAACGGATCATCGCCGAGCAACAGCGCATGCAGATGCGCGCCCTGAATGAGATACTGCCGGACGACCAGCATGACAACGAACTGCTGGACGATGCTTTCAGTCTCGATGATCGCACCCATCTGGGCCTGCCCGGCCCCACTACTGCCTGGCGTGCTCGACAGGCTGGCCAGGTGTCGGCGGTAATCCTGCCAGTGGTGACCATGGACGGCTACAGCGGCCGCATCGACCTGCTGGTGGGCATTCGCGCCGATGGCGAGCTGGCCGGCGTGCGGGTGGTCAATCACCGGGAAACCCCCGGCTTGGGCGACAAGCTGGAACTGGCCAAGACCGACTGGATTCTCAGCTTCAACGGCAAGAGCCTGACCTTGCCCGCGCCTGAGGGCTGGGCGGTGCGCAAGGATGGCGGCGACTTCGACCAGTTCACTGGCGCCACCATCACCCCGCGCGCCGTGGTGCAGGCGGTACACAAGGCGCTCATTTATTTCAGCGAGCACCGCGACACCTTGCTGCAACTGACGCCAGAGGAGCCTGCCCATGGCTGACAAGAAGCTCTCCGAACTGACCGCCGATGGCCTCTGGCACAACAACCCCGGGCTGGTACAGCTGCTCGGGCTCTGCCCTTTGCTCGGCGTCAGCAGCACTGCAGTCAACGCCCTGGGCCTCGGCATCGCCACCATTCTGGTACTGGTCAGCTCCAACGTCGCCGTATCACTGATCCGCAGCGCGGTGACCGACGCCGTGCGCCTGCCCGCCTTCGTCATGATCATCGCCTCGGTCACCACCTGCATCGAGCTGCTGATGCAGGCCTACACCTATGAACTGTTCCTGATTCTCGGCATCTTCATTCCGCTGATCGTCACCAACTGCGTCATCCTGGGCCGCGCCGACGGCTTCGCCGCGAAGAACCCGGTCCTGCCCTCAGCGGTCGACGGTTTCATGATGGGCCTGGGCTTCGCCCTGGTGCTGCTGGTACTGGGCATGCTGCGCGAGCTGATCGGCCAGGGCACCTTGTTCGCCGACATGCACCTGCTGCTCGGCCCGATTGCCGCCGACTGGACCCTGGTGGTCTTCCCCAATTACAAGGAAGTGCTGTTCGTCATCCTGCCGCCCGGCGCCTTCCTGGTCATGGGGCTGCTGATTGCCCTGAAGAATGTCATCGATGCGCAGATCAAGGCCCGCGCCGCCACCCGGGACGACACACCCGTGGCCGCCGGCAGCAAGCGCGTGCGCGTTACCGGAACCATCAACTGATCATGAACAAAGAAAAACGCTACGAAATCTTCCGCCGCCTGCGCGAGGATAATCCGCACCCGACCACCGAGCTGAATTTCAACTCGCCGTTCGAATTGCTGATCGCCGTCATCCTCTCGGCCCAGTCCACCGATGTCGGCGTCAACAAGGCCACCGACAAGCTGTTCCCGGTGGCCAATACCCCCGAGGCGATCTACGCGCTGGGTGTCGAGGGCCTGTCGGGCTACATCAAGACCATCGGCCTATTCAATAGCAAGGCCAGAAACGTCATCGAAACCTGTCGCATGCTGGTCGAACTGCATGGCAGCCAGGTACCCGATAGCCGCGAAGCACTCGAGGCATTGCCCGGCGTCGGCCGCAAGACCGCCAACGTGGTGCTCAACACCGCGTTCGGCCATCCGGTCATGGCCGTGGACACGCATATCTTCCGCGTCAGCAACCGCACTGGTATCGCGCCAGGCAAGACGGTACTGGAGGTTGAGAAAAAGCTGATGCGCCATGTGCCCCGGGAGTTTCTGGTTGATGCGCACCACTGGCTGATCCTGCATGGGCGTTATGTATGTCGAGCCAGAACCCCGCAGTGCGGTAGCTGCAGAATAGAAGACCTCTGTGAATACCGGCACAAAACATCAGACTGATATAAAAAATCTATTTCCGCTTATCCTCTACTCCCGCTATAAGGTGCGCCCATGGCATCTTCAATAGTGGAGTGGAGTTATGGCCAAAGCAAAAACCGATATTGAACTTGATGATGATTTCGTCGCTGAAGATGATGACGCGCCTGAAACCGAAACATCGAATAATAAAGCCAGCCTTACCAGGCGCCGACAAATCGACAACATGCTCGAAGAACGACGGCTGCAGAAGCAGTTGTCGGAATATGATTTCGACCTCGATTGACTGATTGAAACTTCTGATCAGGCCAATTGACAGGGTTTGGTTCAGAGTAAGGCATGGCGCACGTAGGATAGCGGAACAGCAATGAGTCCCGTCTGGAGTGCGCCATGACCAAAACCTTCACCTTCGCAGTAATGCATTTCGCCATCGCTTTCGGTGTGGTCTATGCCATGACCGGCAGCATGCTGCTCGGTGGTGCCGTGGCGCTGATCGAACCAGCCGTAAACACCATCGCATTTCACTTCCATGAAAAATTCTGGAAACGCCTGGAACGGCGCCGGGTAGTTCAGCCCGGTCTCAATCTGCCACCGGTATTTCGAGCATAAACTGGCACAATGCCGTGCTGCGAGGAACTAAACACCGCCGACTTGGGTATAGTTCATGAAGCCAACCGGGAATGTGCTCATGAATCGATGCCTGCTGTACTGCCTTATGATGTTTCCCCTGCTGGGTAACATCGCCCATGCGGATGATTTCGTCTACCCCATAGAGAATGCTTTCCTGGCGACCATTGCCGGTACGCCTGCCGCTCTCGCAGCGCCGGTGCCCGCTGAGGTCGATGTTCGTCAAACCGATCTTGCAGTCACTGTTATACCCGAACGCAAACTGCCGCCGGTACTATCGCGCTATCGCCAGCTGCATTACCGCCTGGCCTGGCAGAACGAGCCCGCGCCGCTGGTGTTTCTCATCGCCGGGACAGGGTCGGGCTATGACAGCCCCAACCTGAACTACCTGAAGCGGGTGTTCTGGCAGGCGGGTATGCATGTCATCGTGCTGTCTTCACCAACCAACCACGACTTCATCGCTGCTGCCTCGCGCAGCGGCTTGCCAGGTCTGGGCCTCAGTGATGCTCGAGACCTGCATAGCGCCATGTCGATTGCGGCGGAACATGCCCAAGACAGCAAGAACCTGGCTATCACCGAATATCGCCTCGCCGGCTTCAGTCTCGGCGCACTCAACGCAGCCTTCGTCGCTCATCTGGATCAGGACCTGCAGCAATTCGATTTCACCCGCACTCTGCTGCTCAACCCCCCCGTGGACCTCTACGCATCGGTCAGACGCCTGGACGCATTGTCACGCACTCAAATCGATGGCGTCAGCAGTGGTAACAGCTTCTATGAGCATATATTCCAGAAGTTGGCTCGCCACTTCGAGAGCGGCGTGACCGACATCGAGAGCAGTCTTTTCGCAGATATCCAGCATTCTGACAATGCGCTGACCGATCCGGAACTGGCCATGTTGATCGGCGCGGTATTTCGCTTCGCCGCAGCCGATCTCAACTTCATGGCCGATGTCATCACCGAGGGCGGACGCTATGCACCTGTGGGTAAAGAGCTCAAGGTCAGCACTTCGCTCACGCCTTATCTGCGCCGCGCGCTGTTCTGTGACTTCGGTTGCTATCTGAAAACCCAGCTGTGGCCGGTATGGAGTAGCAATAACGAAGGTAAAACCATGGAAGACATGGCTTGGGACACCAGTCTTTACAGCATCGGTTCCTTTCTCAAAAACGATCCGAATATCGCTGCCCTGACCAATGCTGACGATTTCATTCTCACCGAGGAAAACTATCAGTTCATCGCCGATACCTTCGGTGAACGCGCCTTCCTGTATCCCCGCGGCGGCCATGGCGGCAACCTGCAGCACCGGGATGTGGTCACGCAGATACTGACATTCATGGGAGGGAACGCACAATGACCCGACTCAGCACCGGCCTGTTTGCCGCCTGCACGCTGCTGGCCAACGCAGCAACTCACGCCCAGCCCACCGATCCGATACCTGAATATCACGACGCGCTGGAGAACCTGACCCTCAGCACCGAAGGCACCAACTACCAGTTCGAACGCTCCAGCCTGGAGGCATTGAAAATCCACGACCCAATTGAAGGTTTCAACCGGCGGGTCTATCGTTTCAATGGTCAGTTCGACGATTATGTCTACCTGCCGGTGGTGGACGCTTATGAGTGGGCGACCCCGCGTTTCGTACGCACCGGGGTCTCCAACGTCTTCGCCAACCTAGCCGACGTGCCGAACCTGGCCAACAGTCTGGCCCAGGGCAAACTGCAGAAAGGCGCACGAACTACCGCCCGGCTGCTGTTCAATACCACCCTTGGTGTGCTCGGCCTGTTCGACGTGGCCAAGGCCATGGGTCTGCCCCAGGAGCCGGAAGACTTCGGCCAGACCCTGGGCTTTTATGGGGTACCCACCGGGCCTTACCTAGTCCTGCCTCTGCTCGGCCCTTCAACCCTACGAGATGCGTCTGGCAAAGCAGTGGATTGGTCCATTGAGGATGCTGCAGAGTTTCTCGACAACCGTCACTACATGAACCAGAACCCCTGGTCCTACGGCCTCTACGCCATCAACCTGCGCTACATCAACGACTTCCGCTACGGCTCACTGGACAGCCCGTTCGAATATGATCAGATCCGCTACTTCTACATCAAATTGCGGGAGTTGCAGATTCGCCAATAACATCACACCCGAAAGATGATGTGTTCTTCCCAGTCATCCTCAGCCACACTGCCCTCAGCCAGCATACGCCCGGCCTGGGAAATACCGGATTTGTGGACCGCCTGGGGATCACCACACATCAGGTGATGCCATGGTGGCAGATCCTCACCCTCGGCTACCAACCGATAGCCGCAGGTGGGTGGCAACCAGGCAAACTCCTCGGCCGTGGCCGGGGTCAGTTGCACGCAGTCGGGTACCTGCTTGCGGCGGTTGGGGTAGTCGCTGCAACGACAAGTCTTCAGATCCAGCAGCTTGCAGGCCACCCGGGTGTAATAGATGGATTTTGCATCATCTTCATCTTCCAGTTTCTGCAGGCAACACAAGCCGCAGCCATCACACAGCGACTCCCACTCCTGCTGATCCATCTGGTCCAGCGTCTTGCGCTTCCAGAATTCCGTTACTCTCTGCGCCATGCTCAACCCTCCTCGCCAGTAGCGTCGGCCAGCCAGTCCAGCAACTGGCCGAGATCAAAAGGCCAATCCAGCTCGGCTCCCGTGTCGTCGCGGCGCAGTACAGGTATCCGCAGCTGATAGCGCTCCAGCAACTCGGGAGAGTCAACAATGTCTACTTGCCGTACAACAATGCCATTCCCTTCCAGCGGTCGGGTCAGATGCAGGCATTCTTCACACAGATGGCAGGCGGTGGTTCCAAACAGGGTCAACGTCAGTGAGGCAGTCATTAATATTCCGAAACGTGCGAGACAGCGTCTATTCTACCTCGGAACCGGAAATCAGGTAGAGGCCGCGACGCTTGGCAGCCTGACGGCATTGCCACATACTCGAACGATCTGATCGGAGGATATATGGATTGGCAAACACTGTTGTGTCGCGAAAGGCTGGGTAAACCCATCGCCAGCACCGAAGAACTTGGCCGCACGCCCTTTCACAAGGACCACGACCGGGTGATATTCTCCGGCGCCTTTCGTCGCCTGGGCAAGAAAACCCAGGTGCACCCGGTGTCCAGCAACGACCATATCCATACACGTCTGACCCACAGTCTGGAGGTTGGCTGTGTTGGTCGCTCGCTGGGCATGCGCGTCGGCGAGATGCTGCGCGACGAACTGCCGAGCTGGTGCGAACCGGCCGACCTCGGCGTCATCGTACAGGCCGCCTGTCTGGCCCATGACATCGGTAACCCGCCTTACGGGCATTCCGGCGAAGACGCCATTCGTCACTGGTTCCACAAGGCTGCCAATGCTGGATGGCTCGACGGCATGAGCGATGCTCAGCGGCATGATTTTCTCAATTTCGAGGGCAACGCCCAGGGTTTCCGGGTGCTGACCCAGCTCGAATATCACCAGTTCGACGGCGGCATGCGCCTGACCTACGCCACACTCGGTGCCTACCTGAAATACCCCTGGACATCGCAGCACGCCGACAGCATCGGTTACAAGAAACACAAGTTCGGCTGCTATCAGGCCGAGTACCCGTTGCTGGCACAGATCACCGATAAGCTCGGCCTGCCATTGCAAAGCGACCAATGCTGGGCCCGCAGTCCGCTGGTATATCTGGTCGAGGCTGCAGACGACATCTGCTATGCGCTGATTGACCTTGAAGACGGCATGGAGATGGAGTTGCTCAGCTACAGTGAGATCGAGCGGCTGCTGTTGGATCTGGTGGGGGATGATCTGCCGGAAACCTACCGCCAACTCGGCCCACGTGACTCCACCCGACGCAAATTGGCGATCCTGCGCGGCAAGGCCATCGAACACCTGGTCAACGCCGCCGCCGAAACATTCATCAGCCAGCAACCCGCCCTGCTCGCCGGTACTCTACCGGGCGATCTGGTCAGCCATATGCCGGACGCAGCGCAACGTTGTGTACTGGAAGCAAAAAGCATTGCCCGGCAACGCATTTTTCAGGACAAGCGCAAGACACTGCATGAGATTGGCGCCTACAGCACCCTGGAAACCCTGCTGGAAGCATTCTGCGGTGCAATCAATGAACAACAGGCAGGACAGAATCTAAGCTTCAAACATAGGCGCATTCTGGATCTGCTGGGCAATAATGCACCACGGGAAGAGTGGGATCTGTATTCCAGCTATATGCGCGTAACCGACTTCATTGCCGGCATGACAGATTTGTATGCGGCGGATATGTCTGCCCGGATTCGGGGCATCCATCCCAGCTGATCAGCCTCCCCCATTCGCGGACAAGCCCGCTCCCACAGGTAGTAACCCACCTGTGGGAGCGGCGACTATCTATCGTTGAGAGACTGACTCAATCCCCGCGGCTGGGCGACAGCAGCTCGATCTTGTAACCATCCGGATCTTCGACGAAAGCCAGAATACTGGATCCGTGCATCATCGGACCGGCCTCTCTTACCACCTTGCCACCGCTGGACTTGATCTGCTCGCAGGCTTTGTACACGTCGTTCACTTCGATGGCGATGTGACCGTAACCATTGCCCAGATCATAGCTGGGCGTATCCCAGTTATGCGTCAGCTCCAGCACCGAGTTCTCCGCCTCATTACCGTAACCGACGAAGGCCAGGGTGAAACGCCCATCGGGATAATCCTTGCGACGCAGCAGGGTCATGCCCAGCACTTCGGTATAGAACGCAATGGATTTCTCCAGATCGCCCACACGGAGCATGGTATGCAGTAAACGCATGATGGTTCTCCTCAGGTTGTAATACGACAGTGCCCGGTCGGCCGATGTATCACATCAAACCGAACGGGCACTCTATCGCGGGTCAGATAGGCTGGCAGCCAATCAGATCAGCGTGCGACCCTTGTTGGCAGCAATGCGCAACCGCAGCGCATTGAGCTTGATGAAGCCAGCCGCATCGGCCTGATCATAGGCACCGGCATCATCTTCGAAGGTAGCGATGTTGGCATCGAACAGCGAGTCATCCGACTTGCGGCCGACAACAATCACATTGCCCTTGTACAGCTTCAGCCGCACCACACCGTTCACATTCAGCTGAGACGCGTTGATCATTTCCTGCAGCATGGCGCGCTCAGGGCTCCACCAGAAGCCGTTGTAGATCAGCTCGGCGTATTTCGGCATCAAGCTGTCTTTCAGGTGGGCCACTTCACGGTCCAGGGTAATCGACTCGATGGCGCGGTGACCTTTGAGCATGATGGTCCCACCGGGGGTTTCGTAGCAGCCACGGGACTTCATGCCGACAAAGCGGTTCTCGACGATATCGGTGCGACCGATGCCATTCTCGCCACCCACCTTGTTGAGATAGGCCAGTACCGTTGCAGGCGACATGTCCTGACCATCGATGGCAACGATGTCACCGTTGCGATAGCTCAGCTCGATGTAGGTGGCCACGTCTGGAGCGGTTTCCGGCGACTTGGTCCAGCGCCACATGTCTTCTTCATGCTCGGCCCAGGTATCTTCCAGCACACCGCCTTCATAGGAAATGTGCAGCAGGTTGGCGTCCATGGAATACGGCGACTTCTTCTTGCCGTGACGCTCGATCGGAATGTCATGCTTGGCGGCATAATCCATCAGCTTCTCGCGGGACAGCAGGTCCCACTCGCGCCAGGGCGCAATCACTTTCACACCGGGCTTGAGCGCATAAGCACCCAGTTCAAAACGCACCTGGTCGTTACCCTTGCCGGTGGCGCCATGGGAAATGGCATCGGCACCGGTTTCATTGGCGATCTCGATCAGGCGCTTGGCGATCAACGGACGGGCAATGGAGGTACCGAGCAGGTATTCGCCTTCATAGACGGTATTGGCGCGAAACATGGGGAATACGAAGTCACGCACGAACTCTTCGCGCAGATCGTCGATGTAAATTTCCTTTACGCCCATGGCCTGAGCCTTGGCACGTGCTGGCTCGACTTCCTCACCCTGACCCAGGTCAGCAGTGAAGGTGACCACTTCGCAGCCGTAGGTATCTTCCAGCCACTTGAGGATTACCGAGGTATCCAGACCGCCGGAATAGGCCAGGACGACTTTTTTCACATCAGTCATTACGCGCTCCATTGATGAAGGTTACCGGCGCGACTATAGGCACCAGCCAAAGGCGCCATTCTACCGCTCGGAGATGAGTAATTACAGGGGCTGAGGGAGAAACTGGGCGAATAGCTGCTGCGTCGACAGCCCTCAGTTCTTTTCCAGACGCAAGGTGACGCGGCGGTTCATGGATCGGCCATCAGCGCTGTTATTCGCCGCCACCGGATAGCGCTCTCCATGAAAACGGGTGTTGATCAGGCTTTCGTCCACTCCACGCTCAATCAGATAAGCCTGTATCGCCAGTACGCGCTGACGGGACAGTTCACGGTTGCTCAGGCGGTCACCAACATTGTCCGAGTGGCCATCCAGCTGAATCCTGCTGATATCCGAATCGGCCTCGATATAGGCCAATGCAACATCCAGCCTCCGCCGCGCCTCTGCATCCAGCTTCGAACCACCTGTGGGGAAGCCGATGGCACTGCGGGATATCTGATCGATATTCATCGGCAACAACCCGCTGGCACAGGCCTGAAAGTCATCCCAGGCCTGTCGGTAACCGACGCTGGAGACCACCACGGTGATCTGCCCGGCATCACTGATGCTGCTGCGCTGAATGGTGGGCTGCAATCCGGCCGAGAGACCAGCCAGCATCTGCCCCGCTTGCTGGTGAGGTAGCTGGAGCACCGTGGGACCGGCGCTTACCGTGCCCGACCCAAGCACCTGCGCTGCGGTACCGGGACGCCACGGTGGCGCATCATTGAACAGTCGTGCGGGTCCCGGCCGCATCAGATCGCTCCACGCCGACAGCTGAAACACCGGCCGCTCGCCTGCCCGCCGTACAAACATGGCCTCACCATAGCCGTCAACCTGCTGACTGAGACGGCATTCAAACTGATCTCCGTCCACCGCCCACTGCACACTCTCCATGCGGGTCTGGAACGTCATGGCCTGGGCAGGCAAAGCGAGACCCAGAAGCAAGGCAAGAGGCAGGCGCGGCAAAGGAAGTTCTCCCCGATTCAACAGTTACAGGAAACTGAATCGGCGGGAGGCGAGAAAACTTTAAGGGCCAGGCTGAATCAATCAGCCTGAAAATCGTGTTACGGAAAATGGCGCCATGTCGATCGCCGGCGCCTCTCCTTCCATCATCTGCGCCAGCAACTCACCGGTCGCCGGCCCCAGAGTAAAGCCCTGATGACCATGCCCGAACGCCAGCCACAGCCCTGGTTTTCCCGGTGCCGGCCCAATGACTGGCTTCATATCCGGCATGCACGGCCGTGCGCCCTTCCAGGGTTCAGCATCGCGCCGTTTGCCCAGCGGGAACAGCTGGCGCGCGGCACGCTCGGCTGCCGCCAGCTGCTTATACTTGGGAGGTGCATCCAGATCGGCCAGCTCCGCGCCAGTCGTCAGGCGAATCCCGGCACGCATGGGCTCGAGCAGAAAACCCTTCTCGGCATCCATCACCCAATGGTTGAGCACGGCTCCCTGTTCCGTCGAATAGTGCATGTGATAACCACGTTTGACGAACAGCGGTACCTTGATGCCGAGGCTCGACATCAGCTTCGCCGACCAGGGGCCCATCGCCACCACCACCTGCTCCGTTTCCAGTGTTTCTTCGCTGGTCATCACACGCCAGCCGTCATCCGCCTGAATCACCTCCTCGATACTGGCCCGCAACAGACGGCCACCCTGCTCTTCGAAGTTACGCGCATAGGCTTGCACCAGCGCGCCCGGATCCGACACCATCCACGGCTGAGTCCAGTGAATGGCCCCCACCAGACCCTCTCCTAGATGCGGTTCCACGGCACGCAACTCTGCGGCGTTGAGCACCTGATATTCCACCCCGAAGCGCCCCCGATCCTCATCTGCCTGGGCAAGCCGCTCATCCAGTGCCTTCTGCGTTCGATACAGCTCCAGCCAACCACCCTTGCGCACCAACGCCTCGGCCCCGGCGGCTTCGATCATCGGCGCATGGGCGTCCTGGCAACGCATGATCAGCGACGCCCACTCCTTCACGATACGCTCATAACGCGCCCCACCGGAATTGAGCCAATACTGCAACAGTGGACCAGCCGCATTGGCCATGCCCGTTGGCCGATAGCGGATATCCACCTCACGGTTGGGCAGCACGCGCAGCAGAGTTCCTAAATCGCGCGGAAAAGCATAAGGGCGCACCGCCTCGCGCTGGATGATGCCAGCGTTGCCGAAGGAGGTCTCACGCCCCGGCTCACGGCGATCCACCAGCGTCACGGTATGGCCGCGACGCACCAGATGCCAGGCTACGGAAACGCCGATCATACCGGCGCCAAGAACAGTGATATTACGCGACATGACGGTCTCCCCGGTGGTGCATCAAAAAGCCTTCTGTAACAAGGCAAGCATGGCAGAGAGTCTAGCCTGATCTCAACAGCGTGGCGGCAACGTCTTGTCTGCGGAATGCGCTGACGTTTGAAACCACCCATGCTCCAGCACTTTACCAGTCAGCCACCTATCCAGCGTGTACCCCATGCCCTTTTCCGGTAGCATAGCGGCTATTGCAATAGCCTGGAATTCATCCCCATGACCGATCGCATTACCCTGATCCGGCCTGACGACTGGCACATTCACCTTCGTGACGGCGCGGCTTTGCCGCACACGGTTGCCGATGCTGCCCGGCACTTTGCTCGCGCCATCATCATGCCCAACCTGGTACCGCCGGTGCGCGATGGACAGCAGGCCGATGAGTACAAGTCACGCATTCTTGCCGCCCGCCCCCAGGACAGTCAGTTTGATCCACTGATGGTGCTGTATCTGACCGATCAGACATCACCCGATATCATTCGGCAGGCATGGCAGCAGCGCCAGGCGATTGCCGCCAAATTGTATCCCGCCGGTGCCACGACCAACTCGGATTCCGGCGTGACTGCGCTGGAAAAGATCTATCCCGCTCTGGAGATCATGGCCGAGGTAGGCATGCCGCTGCTGGTGCACGGTGAGGTGACCCATGCCGAGGTGGACATCTTCGATCGGGAAAAGGCTTTTATCGACCAGCAGCTGGTGGCCCTGACCGAGCGCTTCCCGACACTGAAAGTCGTGTTCGAGCACATCACCACCGCCGATGCCGTGGATTTCGTGCGCAGCGCCTCCGACCACGTCGGCGCAACCATTACTGCCCATCACCTGCTGTATAACCGCAACCACATGCTGGTTGGTGGTATTCGTCCGCATTTTTATTGCCTGCCGATTCTCAAGCGCCAGCGCCATCAGCAAGCGTTGGGCGATGCCGTTGTGTCCGGCTCCAGCAAGTTCTTCCTCGGTACCGATTCGGCCCCCCATGCCCGCCACGCCAAAGAAGCCGCTTGCGGCTGCGCTGGCTGCTACAGTGCCCATGCGGCAGTCGAGCTGTACGCTGATGCCTTCGATGACCTGGGGGCGCTGGACAAGCTGGAAGGCTTCGCCAGTCTGCACGGCCCGGACTTCTATGGTCTGCCGCGCAATACCGACAGTATTACCCTGGCGCGTGAGCCTTGGACCGTACCTGCCACCCTGCAGCTCGGCGAGCAGGAGCTGGTACCGCTGCGTGCGGGTGAAACCATCCAATGGCGGGTCGTTTGACCCCCTTTCGAATTAAGGACGCTGTGTGAGCGAGTTTGATTACGACAACGATGCAATGGACGATGCGCCTTATGCCGGCAGCAACAAGCCGCCAATGGCCTATCGGTTTCGCGGCTTTCTGCCAGTAGTGGTAGATGTGGAAACCGGTGGTTTCAACTCGGCGACCGACGCCCTGCTGGAGATTGCCGCCACGCCGATTCTGATGGATGACGATGGACAGGTTTATCCGGACCAGACGCACTTTTTCCGCGTTGAGCCTTTTGAAGGCGCCAATGTCGAGCAGGCCGCCCTGGAGTTCACTGGCATCAAGCTTGATCACCCGCTACGCATGGCGGTAAGCGAAAGCCATGCGCTGACGGAAATCTTCAAGCATGTGCGCAAGGCGGTGAAATCCGCTGGTTGCAAACGCGCCGTCCTGGTCGGGCACAATGCCTTTTTTGATCTTGGCTTCCTGAATGCTGCGGTTGAGCGCACCGAGATCAAACGCAACCCCTTCCACCCTTTCTCCTGTTTCGACACCGCAACCCTCGGCGGTCTTGCCTATGGCCAGACCGTGCTGGCCAAGGCGTGCAGTGCCGCCGATATAGAGTTTGATGGTCGCGAAGCCCATTCGGCACGTTACGACACCGAAAAGACCGCCGAACTGTTCTGCACCATCGTCAATCGCTGGCGTGACATGGGTGGCTGGCCGCTGGTCTAAGTCCTTGTACCTGCCGGCCGGATAATTTCATTCCAGTCGGCTACACTCTAGAGCGACAGGCCAATGGCTGCTCTGCAAACCCCGGAACCGGCGCCTTCAAGGCAGACTGGTGGGCATAAGAATAAGGAATAATTCCAATGAAAATCAAAGCACTCTCGTATATCTTCTCCGCCGCATTAGGCTACGCCGCTGTAGCGGCTACGCCCGCTGTCGCCCAGCAGAACTTCATCACTATAGGTACAGGTGGTCAGACTGGTGTCTATTATGTTGTCGGCCAGTCGATGTGCCGTCTGGTCAACCGCAACAGCAATGACCATGGCATTCGTTGCAACGCACCTTCCAGCGGCGGCTCGGTAGCCAACGTCAACGCCATTCGTGGTGGCGAGATGGACATGGGCGTGGTGCAGTCCGACATTCAATATAAGGCCTATGAAGGCATCGAGAACTTTGCCGATGCCGGTGAATTCAAGGAGATGCGCGCAGTATTCGCCCTGCATGGCGAGCCCCTGACTATCGTCGCCCGCCGCGACGCGGACATTGAGCACGTCAAGGATCTCAAGGGTAAGCGTTTCAATATCGGCAACCCTGGCTCCGGCCAACGCGACACCATGGATGTGGTCATGGACGCACTGGGCTGGACCATCAAGGACTTTGCTCTGGCATCCCAACTGTCCGCCTCGGAGCAGGCAGCCGCCCTCGGCGACAATAATATTGACGCCATGGTCTACGTGGCTGGCCACCCCAACGGCTCGATCCAGGAGGCCACTACCACCGTGGACTCGGTGATCGTTGCGGTAAATGGCGAGGAAATCGACGGCATCATTGCCGCACAGCCTTATTACGCAAAAGCCATCATCCCCGGCGGCATGTATCGCGGCAATGACGAAGATATTGAAACCTTCGGTGTGCGCGCCACCATGGTGACCTCCACCAAGGTGCCGGATGAAACCGTATACCAGACCGTCAAGGCCGTATTCGATAACTTCGATCGGTTCAAGCGCCTGCACCCGGCCTTTGCTACCCTGGACGAACAGGAAATGATCAAGGAAGGCCTGTCCATTCCATTGCATGATGGCGCCGTGCGTTATTACAAGGAGCGTGGCTGGATGTAATCCTCCATTCCGGGTTTGCCTATTGCAGCAAGCCCGGAATTCTCGCCGATATAGAGCACAGGGACTAGTCAATGACCGACTCTGCCAAACGCGATGATCTGCTTACCGAGCTGGATGATCTGGTCGCCACAAGCGACACCGGTGCACGTAAACCCCAAGGTTTTACCGGAAAACTGCTGCTATCCGTAGCTGCCTGCTGGTCGCTGTTTCAACTCTGGATCGCTTCTCCACTGCCTTATATAGCCGGATTCGGCGTATTCAACAGTACCGAAGCCCGCTCCATCCACCTGGCGCTGGCGGTTTTTCTGGGTTTCATGGCCTTCCCGGCTTTTCGTCGCTCGCCACGTGATCACGTGCCCCTGACGGACTGGGCGATGGCCCTGGTTGGTGCTTTCTGCGCCGCCTATATCTACATATTCTATGCAGCGCTGGCCGAACGCCCCGGTAGCCCTACCACAATCGATGTGGTCGTCGCCCTGGTGGGTCTGGTGCTGTTGCTGGAAGCGACCCGCCGCGCCTTGGGCCCTCCGCTGATGATCGTGGCGTTGGTATTCATGGTCTATTCCGTCGCTGGCCCTTACATGCCGGGAATGCTTGCCCACCGCGGTGTCAGCCTCACTTCCCTGGCCAACCATCAATGGTTGAGCACCCAGGGCGTATTCGGCATTGCCCTGGGTGTGTCCACCAGCTTCGTATTCCTGTTCGTGCTGTTCGGTTCACTCCTGGACAAGGCCGGTGCGGGTAATTATTTCATCAAGCTGGCCTTTTCTCTGCTCGGCCACTATCGCGGCGGCCCAGCCAAGGCAGCCGTCGCCGCTTCGGGCATGACCGGCCTGATCTCCGGCTCCTCCATTGCCAATACGGTGACCACCGGCACCTTCACCATTCCGATGATGAAACGCGTCGGTTATACCGCTGAACAGGCTGGTGCAGTAGAAGTGTCGGCATCGGTGAATGGCCAGATCATGCCACCGGTGATGGGCGCTGCGGCCTTTCTGATGGTTGAGTATGTCGGTATTTCCTATACTGACGTCATCAAGCATGCCTTCCTGCCGGCAATGATTTCCTATATTGCCTTGTTCTACATCGTGCATCTGGCTGCATTGAAGGCCGGTATGCAGGGACTCGAGAGCAGCAACCCAGAGCGTCCCTTCGCACGCAAGATGCTCGGCTTCCTTACCGGTCTGCTGCTGATCATGGGCTTGTCCCTCGCCGTGTATTATGGTCTTGGTTGGCTGAAGCCCGTACTGGGTGCTTATGCCTCCTGGGTGATCGCCGCCGGGCTCGCTATCGCCTACATCGCCCTGCTTCGGGTGGGCTCACGCTATCCGGATCTTGATTTGGATGACCCGAACTCACCTGTGATGTCCATGCCCCAAACCAGGCCAACCTTGATGACCGGGCTGCATTTCATCTTGCCGGTGATCGTGCTGGTCTGGTGCCTGATGGTCGAGCGCCTTTCACCCGGTCTGTCGGCGTTCTGGGCCACTGTACTCATGATTGTCATCATGCTTACTCAGCACCCACTCATTGCCTTGTTTCGCAAGGAGCGGGACCTGGGGCATAACATCCGTCGCGGTTTCTGCGATTTCTGGGAGGGTCTGGTTGCCGGCGCGCGTAACATGATCGGCATTGGGATCGCGACTGCCACCGCGGGGATCATTGTCGGTGCCGTTTCGCAGACCGGCGTCGGCCTGGTTCTGGCAGACCTGGTGGAAGTGCTGTCCATGGGCAACCTGCTGTTGATGCTGGCGCTCACCGCAGTGCTCAGCCTGATACTCGGTATGGGACTGCCCACGACGGCCAACTATATCGTGGTATCCGCCCTGCTTGCCCCAGTGATTGTCACCCTGGGCCAGCAAAACGGCTTGATTGTGCCGCTGATCGCCGTCCACCTGTTCGTGTTCTATTTCGGCATCATGGCGGACGTCACACCGCCTGTCGGTCTGGCCTCGTTTGCCGCCGCGGCTATCTCCGGCGGGGACCCGATCCGTACCGGCTTCCAGGCGTTCTATTACAGTCTGCGTACTGCTGCGCTGCCCTTCCTGTTCATATTCAATACCGACCTGCTGCTGATCGATGTGAGTTTCACCTACGGGCTGATCATCTTCGTGGTGGCAACCCTGGCCATGCTTATCTTCGCTGCAGCCACCCAGGGTTGGATGATCACCCGCAGCCGCTGGTATGAAAGTGCACTGCTCCTGCTGGTAGCCTTCACGTTGTTCCGCCCTGGGTTCTGGATGGATATCGTGCATGATCCTTACCGCTCCATACCGCCGACCGAGATAACCCAGGCGCTGGATCGGATGGACGACGACAGCAACCTTCGGATGCAGATCAGTGGCCTGGATGACATCGGCAACCCAACCACCTTCTACCTGCTCGTGCCGATTCCGGATGGTGCGACCGGCGAAGAGAAACTGGAGAACCTGGGGCTCACACTGATGCATGAGGGCGATCGCACGCTGGTGGACCT
This sequence comes from Pseudomonas sp. FME51, assembly GCF_014897305.1. Taxonomy (NCBI): domain Bacteria; kingdom Pseudomonadati; phylum Pseudomonadota; class Gammaproteobacteria; order Pseudomonadales; family Pseudomonadaceae; genus Pseudomonas; species Pseudomonas sp. FME51. Next base: position 142,138 of record NZ_JABUYN010000006.1, read on the forward strand.
GGTGACCTATGGCAGTCTGGCATCGGAGCTGGGTTTTGACTTTGATCAGGAAGTCATCGAGGTGCTGGCACCGGTTGATCGCTATCGCAAGGAATGGATGTGGATTCCTGCCCTGCTGATATTCGCTCTGGTTGTGTGTCTACAGTGGCGTCGCCGCCCTGCAGTCACCACTACTCTGGCCTGAAAAGGAGCTCGTCATGTACAAGGTGATATTGGTACCCGTTGATATCAATCACAAGGCATCTTGGGCCAAGTCATTGCCCACCGCGATACAGCTGTGCCAGACCTATGGCGCATCACTGCATCTGGTCAGCATTCTGCCTGTCATCGGCATGCCGATGGTGGATGGGTTCTTTCCCAAGGAATTCACTGCTACGGCAAAAAAGACCATGAAGGAGGCGCTGCGGGAGTTTGCTGCCAAGCAGGTGCCTGCCGACATGAAGGCGAATTTGATCGTGGCGGATGGCAAAGCTTATGAAGGGATCCTGCGCGTGGCCAAGAAAATCAATGCCGACCTGATCGTCATGTCCACGCATAAACGCAAGCGTATCGAGGACTATCTGGTCGGCACCAACGCCATGCGCGTGCTGCAGCAGTCAAAGGTATCGGTATTGGTAGTGCGCTGAACTGATGGAACCAGCACTACGCAGGCGTGCTCACGCGGAGTATGGAAATACTCCGCGTGAGCTGTTTCCACGTTGTACGCCGGTTAACTCCGACGCTTCGGTGGCGCCAGGCCGTCCGGGCTGACGATGACCTGACCTTTGGGCGCTGCCGGTTTGCGCTTGGCCGCCGGCTTTGGCGTTTTCGGGCGTTTGACCTTCTTCTTGTCTTCCTTTTTCTTCTTCGCTCCAACCGGCTTACCGGAAGCCTTGAGCTTTTTCGGGCCCTTGAAGCTGCCTGCCAACTCTTTGATCACTCGTCGCTCGAACTGACGGCGCAGGTAGCGCTCGATGCTCGACATCAAACTCCATTCGTGCGGTGCCACCAGGGATATGGCAACACCTTCCGCACCCGCCCTGCCGGTACGTCCCACACGGTGCAGGTAGTCGTCACCACTGCGCGGCATGTCGAAGTTGATCACCAGATCGAGTTCACTGATGTCCAGTCCTCGCGCGGCAACATCGGTCGCCACCAGCACCCCCTTGCCGACCTCCTTGAAACGCTCGATGGCAAGTTTGCGGTCCTTCTGATCCTTTTCGCCGTGCAGCACGTACACACGCAAGGCTTCCACCGTCCGCAACACGCCATTCAGACGGTCTGCCATGACCCGGGTATTGGTAAAGACAATCGCCTTGCCCGGGCACTCATTGAGCAGCAACCATTTGACCAGTGCCTCGCGGTGCGCGTTGTCATCAACGGCAATCACCTGCTGACGGATCGCCGGGGTGTCGTCGCGTACACTGTCCAGCTCCAGCCATCGTGGCTCGTTCAATACCTCAGCGATAATGCGCTTGATCCCGGCATTACCCGTTGTGGCAGAGAACAACATGGTCTGGCGCTCACTCGGACAGGCCGCAGCAATGGCCAGCACATCTTCGCTGAAGCCCATGTCCAGCATGCGGTCCGCTTCATCAATCACCAAGGTCTGAACCGCCGACAGGTCAAGTCCGGCGGCACTCAGCTGCTCCAGGGTCCGGCCGGGCGTCGCCACCACGATATCGGGGTTCTTGCGCAGCTTGGCTGCCTGAACCTTGAAGTCTTCGCCGCCGATGACCAATTCGGCCTTGAGGAAGGTGAACCGCGCCAGCTCCTGGATATCCTTGTGGATCTGACGGGCCAGCTCGCGGGTCGGAGACAGAATCAATGCGCGCGGTGACAGCGGCTGACTCTCGTCATCCAGCAGGCGCTGAAGAATCGGCAGGACGTAGGCGGCCGTCTTGCCACTGCCGGTCTGGGCGATGACATACAGATCATCACCGGCAACTGCCGGAGGAATCGCAGCAGCCTGAACGTCGGTGGGCTTCTCGAAGGACAGTGCAGTCAATGCCTTGAGCAGGCGTTCATTCAGGGACAATTCGGTAAACACGGGCTTTCCTTCTGGAAAAAACAATGCGAAATGCCCGCCAGTGTACCACTGCGTGGGAGAAATTCCGGTATGGAGTTTCCCCAGATCAGCTGGCATAACCCGTTGCGGCTTTCATGATAGAATCGCTCCCCTTCCGAGCTTCGGCTGGCTTTACGCATACGCAGGAACCCCATGGCAATAATCATCCGCCCCGGCCCATCCCGCCGCTTTTCCATCGCGCCGATGATGGATTGGACTGATACCCACTACCGCTACTTTGCCCGTCTCATCAGCCGGCATGCCTTGTTGTACACCGAGATGGTGACCACCGGCGCGGTGCTGCATGGCGACCGCTCACGCTTGCTCGGCTACAGCGCCCAGGAGCAGCCGCTGGCCTTGCAACTGGGTGGCAGCAATGTGCAGGAACTCGCGGAGTGCGCTCAGCTGGCTGAACAGGCCGGTTTTGCCGAGGTGAATCTGAATGTCGGCTGCCCCAGCGACCGCGTGCAGAACAATCTGATCGGCGCTTGCCTGATGGGCCATCCCGAACTGGTAGCTGATGGGGTCAAGGCGATGCTGGATCATTGCAGCCTGCCGGTCACAGTAAAACATCGGATCGGTATCAATGGCCGCGACAGCTATGGAGAGCTGTGTGATTTTATCGGTCAGGTTCAGGAAGCAGGCTGTGATACTTTTATCGTGCATGCCCGTATCGCCATTCTCGAAGGCTTGTCACCCAAGGAAAACCGCGACATCCCGCCGTTACGCTACGAGGTAGTGCATCAGTTGAAGGCCGACTTCCCACAGCTTGAGATCATTCTCAATGGCGGACTGACCGATCTGGATGTCATGCAAGAGCACTTGCAGGTGCTGGACGGCGTGATGGTGGGCCGCGAGGCCTATCACAACCCCTATTTGATGGCCGAAGTGGATCGACGCTTCTATGCGGATGAAGCGCCCGAACTCAGTCGTATCCAGGTGCTTGAAGCACTGCGGCCCTACATTGCTGCACATATCGCGCAAGGCGGCGTCATGCACCACGTTACCCGGCATATACTCGGACTGTTTCAGGGCCTTCCGGGCGCGCGGTATTTCCGCCGGCAACTGAGTACCGAAATCCACCGCACCGACCAGCCACTTGAACTGTATGACCGATTGGTCATAGAGATGGCCGCTCGCATGCAACCCCAGGATTGCTCACCGCAACAGGCTTGAGGTAAGGTCGAAGGCACTTTCTTCGCAACCTCCGCAGGCCATCATGACAAGCAAACTGGACAGCCTTCGTCAGCACACGCTGATTGTTGCCGACACCGGCGATATCGATGCCATTCGCACTCTGCAACCGGTGGATGCCACCACCAACCCTTCGCTCCTGCTGAAGGCGGCGCAACAGGCCGATTACGCTCATTTACTGGATCAGGCCTTGCAACAAGCATCCGGTAGCTACCAGCAGATCCCTGACGCCTGCGACCACTTTGCCGTGGCCGTCGGCAGCGAAATCATCAAACTGGTGCCAGGCCGGGTATCCACGGAAGTCGACGCACGTCTATCTTTCGATCGCGCCGCAACCCTCGACAAGGCGCGCAAACTGATCACACTCTATGAGCAAGCTGGCGTGACCCGTGACCGAGTATTGATCAAGATTGCTGCCACCTGGGAGGGCATCCAGGCCGCCGCGGAGCTCGAGCGCGAAGGTATCCAGTGCAACCTCACACTGCTGTTCTCCTTTGCTCAAGCCCAGGCCTGTGCCGATGCCGGTGTGTTTCTCATTTCGCCCTTCGTCGGCCGAATCTATGACTGGCACAAACAACGCGATGGCGTAGATTACCAAGGTGCTGACGACCCTGGCGTGCAATCAGTGGCACGCATTTTCCGTTACTACAAGCAGCATATGTACGCCACCGTGGTGATGGGAGCCAGCTTCCGCAATATTGGGCAGATCGAGTCGCTGTGCGGCTGTGATCGTCTGACCATCAGCCTCGCGCTGCTGCAGCAGTTATCTGAAGAGTCCGGCACACTTACCCCGTCCGGCCTGCTGACCAACCCATCAGAAGATCCGCGGCACGTACTGGATGAGCCTGCGTTTCGTTGGGCGCACAATGAGGATGCCATGGCCACGGAAAAGCTGGCCGAAGGCATTCACGCTTTTGCCGCAGACCAACTCAAACTGGAGGCATTACTGTCTGACCGGGCGGCGTCAACAGCCTGATTCGAGGGTGCCGACCAGGTCGGTGAAGGCCGCGCGGTTATGCTCGTTGAGGTCCATCAGAATACGATGCGCCTCCAACACCCGGTCCTTCACCTGATCCTCGGACAACATCTGTCCGGGCAGATCATGCAGCTCGGTATCAGTAGGCGTGGATTCAGCCACTATGTTGAAAATCTGATCAAAACCCATGCTCTGCAGCAGCCGGTTCATGTCGTCATGGGTTGAAACCAGCGTCGGCAACAGCCCGACCCGATTGTTGGAAAGGATTGACAGCTTGGCCAGCAGGCCCAGTGAGGTACTGTCGATTCCATGGGTTTCGGTCAAGTCAATGACGATGGACTCAAAGGTCAAAGCACTGAAGATCTTTTCGATATAGGCATCAAGAGCCGCGCACAGGGTAAGGCGCACATCGCCAATGAATTTGAGAACAAAAGTGCCTTCGGATTCAGCGAACTGAATCCTGCCTGTGGTCATCATTCCGGTGTCCTGCTCAACAACAATACAGAGATGTCATCCGGCATTACCTTGGCCTGTTCAAGCCCAAGTAACTGCATAAAGGTCTGCATATCACCTCCTGCCTGCCCAACCAGCATGGGCAACCGGTCTTCCTTTTCTTTCAGCGTAGCCCCTTCGATGCAATCAAGCACACCATCGGAGCACAGCGTCAGAGAGAATTGGGGCGGCAAGGGTATCTCGTGGTTTTCATATTCCGCCTCGACAAACAGCCCTACCGGGCGCCCCTTGCCTTGCAGATACTCCGCCTTGCCGTCCACGCACAGGACCGGTAGCGGCAAATGACCACCGATACTGTAGGTCAGCGTCTGTTGCGCCTCATCAATCACCCCGCCAAGCATGGTCACATGTTTGCCAAGGTTGCAGCTGATCAGGTTGCGATTGATATGCCCCAGTACATCGGAGGGCTGAAAGTCAATCGCCCCCTGCCCGCGCTGTTTACGTTGTTCGTACAGCAGGCGGACAGTCATGAATTTGAGTAGTACGGTGACAAAAGCCGATGAGGCACCATGTCCGGATACATCGGCCAGGTAGAAGGCCAACTGGGTTTCAGATACACGGAAGTAATCGACAAAGTCACCGGAGAGATACAGCGAAGGGATGATGCGGTGTTCGAACAGGTATTCGTTACTTTCCCAGGGCGTAGCCGGCAGCATATTGAGCTGAACCTGGCGCCCTGCCGTCTGGTCGTCCCGGAGCTCGCGAAGATGATTCTCCAGCTCACGGTTGGCCAGCTCGAGGCGTTCGCGGATACGCTGGTTCTCATTACGTAGATGGGCGCGATCCAGGGAGCGGCGCACCGCATGCTCCAGCACTTCCAGATCAGCCTGAGGCTTGATCAGATAGTCGCTGGCACCCAGACGCAGCGCCTCGACCACATCGCTCATGACGCCGTCATCGGAGATAACCACGACGGGGGTATCCGGTGCCTGCTCGACAATCTGCGCGAGAAGCTCGAACCCAGTCATGTCTGACATGAACAGATCGCACAGCACCAGTTCGGGAGCATGGGAGGCAACAAGTGCCAATCCTTCCCGGGCATAACTGGCCTGCAGTACTTCGAAGCCACACTGTTCAAGATGAATCGCGATGCTTTGACGAACCATGTCGTCATCATCAATAACCAGCAAGGTAATGCCAGGAAGCTGCATATTTTCCCTACGTCATTGCCAAGAAGCCAGGCAGAACTTCTCAACCACAGGGGTGTATTCGAGTCAGAACGAGCCTGACGCCATCAAGGGGCAGACATTACTCCCATCCGCCCTTGCAGGCAACCATAGGCAAGAGCCGAGGGACGACTAGAAGTCGTCCTCCACCTGCCCATCCATGACCTTGTACTCACGATTCTGTAGCCAGGCATTGCGGATGAAACGGTATTTGTCGCCGCGAATGAGCTTTTCCTGCGATAGCAGGCCTGCACGCGTATCGACAATATCCACCCCAACCGCGGTGTTGCGGCTTGGCACATGGTCCATCTGACTGCCATAGCTGTAGCCGGCAAACCCTTCAGCAGCAAAGGCGCTGCCGTCACGCAGGGTGCTCGGACCGAAGAAAGGCAACATGACATAAGGGCCGCTTTCCACACCCCAGCTACCCAAGGTCTGGCCGAAGTCTTCATCATTGCGGCGCAGCCCCATGCGGGTCGCCACATCAAACACGCCAACGACCCCGAGAGTGGTATTCATCAGAAACCGCGACAGGTCCACGCTGGCGTCATGAAATTTGCCCTGCAGCAGATTATTGACCAGGTTCTTCGGTTCGCCGAGATTATTGAAGACGTTGGTTACACCGTCATTCAACGGGGTCGGCATGACCCAGTCATAGCCCTTGGCGACCGGCTTCAGCGCATAGGTATCCAGCGTATCGTTAAACCGGAAAACCACGCGATTGACAGGTTCCCACGGGTCTGGATTGGGGTATTCAGCAGCGTAATCACCATCACCGTCCTGCGCCGAAGCCGGGACGATCAATGACAATGAGAGCGCTCCGGCCAGCAGACCGCAGGCAGTGGCATTCATCAGGTTCATCAGTGCTTACTCTCCATTCATGCCGTTCATGGCGGCGTCTCCGACATCGGACGGCGCGTATGAGGCTCATTGTAATTCAAACCAACAGGCAACTCAGTGAATTTCGTAATACTCTGCAAGAAGTCGATCTCGGGGAGACGCTGACATCGCGCAGGGCTATAGTGTGTCCAAGACCTTTTCGTTAATAAAGGAGTGGCTCATGGCCGAAGAACAACTGCAAGCCCAGCTCGAATCCCTGCAGCAGACCTTGAACGACCCGGACATCATTCTGACTGCAGAAGAGCGTATTTCGTTACAGGCGCTGGCGGATAATCTCGAAGCACGCTTGCTGGTCAGCGAGAGCAATGAGGAATCGCTCGCCGACCCCAGCCTGGTAGATGGGGTCAACCTGATGATCGAAGAATTTTCAGAACGCCACCCAACACTGGCCGCCACCTTGCAAAACGTCGTGCAAAGCCTGTCGAATATGGGTATCTGAACGCTTACTGGCGTGCCAGGCGCAGATTGTCCGGCACGCCTGCCTTGGTCGAACGCCAGGGATTGATATCCAGCCCGCCCCGGCGCAAATACCGGGCATATACCGTCAATTCACAATCGTCACCCAGCAGCCGATGCAGATCGAGAAATATCCTCTCGACGCATTGCTCATGGAAATCTGCGTGTTGCCGAAAGGACACCAGATAGCGCAGCAGACTGGCCTTGTCGATCGCCGGTCCGGCATAGCTGATCATCACGCTGCCCCAGTCAGGCTGACCGGTAACTGGACAATTGGATTTGAGCAGGTGACTGTGCAATGTCTCCCGCGCCCAGCCACCACCGGCAACCTGTTGCAGCAACGACGGCGAGTACTCGTAAGTATCGACGGACACATCCAGATCATCCAGGCATTCGCCCGGCAGTCGTCCGATACCTTCCTGCTGCAGGCGCCCCATATTCAACAACCGCACCATAACCGGCGCCTGAGCCGTCACACTCAGGTCGGATTCAAGGGTACGCAGCACATCCGAACGATCGCTGAAGACGGTCTGATTGAGCGAGTTGAGATACAGCTTGAAGGATTTTGACTCGACGATGCGCGCATTGGCAGTCACCGGGAAGATGAACTCCACCGCTGCGACTTCCGGCTTGCCCGAGGGCGTCAGCCACGAAACCTCATAACTGTTCCACACATCCACACCATGGAATGGCAACTTTTCCGGGTCCAGTCCCAGCCCGTGCCAGATAGGTTGGCGCGGGATCGGATACAACAGTGACGGCGTATAAATACCGTTGTAGCTGGTGGTTTTTCCAAGGGGCGATTGTTCTGCCGGATGCATCTGCGGGTCTCCTTCAATGAGACCCGCAAGCATACCTGTGGAGGGCAGTACAGGCCAATAATCAATAACTACTGGCGCAGGCCCGTGCCGCGTACCAACAGTCGATAACTGAAGAAATAGAGCATCACCACGAACAGCACCATCAACATCAGGGCAGTGCCTATATGGATGTCCGATACCCCGAGAATGCCATAGCGGAACGCATTGACCATATGCAGAATCGGATTGATCAGCGATACCTTTTGCCAGAACTCCGGCAAAAGACTGATCGAGTAGAACACCCCGCCAAGGTAGGTCAGCGGCGTCAGCACGAAGGTCGGCACTATGGATATGTCATCAAAGTTTCTGGCAAATACCGCATTGATGAAACCGCCAAGGGCAAATACCAGCGAGGTGAGAAACACCACACCAATAGTCAGCCCGATGTGCTGCACCTGCAGCCGGGTAAAGAACAGCGACATCAAGGTCACGATCAACCCCACCGCCAGCCCGCGCGCTACGCCACCCAAGGTATAACCCAGCAGAATCACGTGGGGCGAAACGGGAGCCACCATCAACTCTTCAATGGAGCGCTGGAACTTGGTACTGAAAAAGCTCGATACCACGTTGGAATAGCTGTTGGTGATCACCGACATCATGATCAGCCCCGGCACTATGTAATCGATATAGGAAAAACCATCCATTTCACCGATACGGCCGCCAATCAGGTTGCCGAAAATAACAAAGTACAGCGCCATGGTGATACCCGGCGGCAGCAGCGTCTGCGGCCAAATCCGGGAGAACCGACGTATCTCCTTGAACAGGATGGTCAGAAAGGCGATCCAGCCGTTGCGCCAGTAATGCATATTCATGCCACTCCCTTATCCGCATTGCCATCCACCAGGTTGAGAAACAATTCCTCAAGCCGGTTGCTCTTGTTGCGCAAACTCAACACATCAATGCCCTGCCCGGCCAGCTCGACAAACAGGCCGTTCATACCCTGCTCCTTGTCGACCTGCACTTCCAGGGTGTGGTCGTCCACCAGTGTGCAGGGATAGCCATTCAATACCGGCGCCACTGCCACTGCGTTGCGACAATCCAGCAGAAAGGTTTCGACGTGCAGCTCCTTCAACAACTCACGCATCCCGGTGTGGTGAATGATCTGCCCACCGTCAATGATCGCGATGTTGCGGCACAGCTGCTCCGCCTCTTCCAGATAATGCGTGGTCAGGATAATGGTGACACCCTGGGCATTGATCTCCTCCAGGAACTGCCACATGGAACGGCGGATTTCGATATCCACGCCAGCGGTCGGCTCATCAAGAATCAGCAGTTTCGGCTCGTGAATCAATGCGCGAGCGATCATCAACCGACGCTTCATGCCACCGGACAGCATGCGCGAGGCTACGTCGCGCTTGTCCCACAAGCTCAAGCGGCGAAGGAAATGTTCGGACCGCTCCCGCGCCTCTTTGGCCGGAATGCCATAGTAGCCGGCCTGGTTGATCAGAATATCCTGAGTCTTCTCGAACTGGCTGAAGTTGAACTCCTGCGGCACCACACCGATACAGCGCTTGGCTGCCATGAGGTCGGTATCCAGATCATGGCCGAAGATGCTCACCTTGCCGGCGCTCTTGTTGATCAGCGATGACAGAATGCCGATAGTCGTGGATTTGCCGGCGCCATTGGGGCCGAGCAGCGCAAAGAAATCGCCCTGCGCCACATCAAGATCCAGACCTCTGAGAGCACGCATGCCATTGGGATAGGTTTTTTCAAGCCCGCGAATCGTGATTGCTGCCGTCATGCATACGCCTTTAATTCATGGAACAGCCCCTCGATATGGGGATGAAATCGCCAGATTCAAGCGGCACGGGTCCTTCGCCAGGAATTACAAAACCGCTACAAATGTGACTACCCGGTCGATTGTGGTCAGAAGTGCCCGACCGTATGCTTCTGTCTGACAAAAATAATCACACATCACGGAGATTTTCCATGTCCCAATTGCCAGAAGCATCGGCAAATGCCAAGGACGACTTTGTCAGCCGCATTACCCCGGCCTATCGTCGTTACGCGTTGTTCATTCTGGTACTGGCCTATACCTCGAGCCACGTCGACCGCAATATCGTCGGCATTCTGATCGAGCCACTCAAGGCCGATCTGCTATTGTCGGACACCCAGCTCGGCTTCCTGTCGGGTATTGCCTTCGCCTTGTTCTATGCCACCCTGGGCATCCCGATCGCGGTATGGGCCGATCGCTCCAACCGCCGTAACATCATCGCCTGGGCTATTGCCATCTGGAGTCTGATGACCGCCGTATGTGGTCTGGCCCAGAATTTCTGGCAACTGGCTGCCGCCCGTATCGGCGTCGGTATTGGTGAAGCCGGCTCCAGCCCGCCATCACACTCGATGCTGTCCGATCTCTATCCGAAGGAACAGCGCTCCAGCGCCATGGCTCTGTATTCCCTGGGGGTGTACTTCGGCATCATGATCGGCTTCATTGTCGGCGGATTCGTCGCCGATGCCTGGGGCTGGCGTGCGGCCTTCTTCGTGGTCGGTATCCCCGGTCTGTTGATCGCATTGCTGGTACGCTTCACCATGATCGAACCGCCACGCGGCTTCGCCGACGGCGTACCGCCACCACCGCGCGGCAAGGTCAGCGTCAAGGCCGGCATGGCAGTCCTGTGGCGCGTGCGTACTACCCGTCACGTGGTGACCGGCGTTACGCTGACCGCACTGGTCGGCTATGGCACCATCGTCTGGAACCCGGCCTTCCTCATGCGCAGTCACGGTATGACCGCAGGCGAAGTCGGCATGTTGCTCGGCCCGCTGATGGGCATCGTCGGGGGCCTGGGCGTTTGGATCGGTGGCCTTCTCGCCGATAAGCTGACAGCGCGCAACCAGAGCTGGAACGCGTGGATTGTCGGTTTGGCCAAGCTCATGGCCATCCCGTTCATCATCGCCTTCTATACCATTGAAAACACCACTCTGGCACTGATCGCCTATATGCCAGCGGTGTTCCTGGGTGCCTTCTATCTCGGGCCAAGCTTCGCCATGATCCAGAGCCTGACACCGTTGCGCAGCCGCGCGCTGGCCTCGGCCGTCATGCTGCTGATCCTCAACCTGTTCGGCCTCGGTTTCGGTCCGCAGCTGATCGGTCTGGCCAGCGACCTGATGAACAGCTCCTATGGTGCGGACAGCCTGCGCTATGCGCTGATCGCCGCATCGCTCATTAATATCTGGGCCTGTTTCCATTATTACCTCGCGGGCAAGACCATTAAACACGATACAGCCCATATCGACCACTGATCCTGATGTACTGAGACAGGGTACTGCGCATGCCGCAGTTACCCTGCTCTCACCCCGCCCCATCCCCTCTGGTCATTTTGCCCCGCTGCACTTCTCGCAGTGATATCCCGTTACAGTTCGATCGGTACACGCACTACCTGGTCATGACGCAGTGCATCGGCAGAACAGCTATGCTCAGTAGTGGATACACCTAACCAAGGAGTGCTTCATGCTGACCCTGCTCTGGCTGCTGGGCCTTATTTTCTGCGTTGTCATTCTCGCCTGGGTACGCATCGGCCTGCTGAACAGTTGCCTGGTTGTCGGCGCCTATCTGCTGGCAATGACCCTGCTGAGCCCAGTCCACTGGCTGCTCGATGTCATCCTGTGGGCCCTGTTTCTCGGCATCGCCGTCCCGCTGAACATGACCAAATGGCGTCGTAAAAACATAACTACACCGCTGTTTCATTGGTTCAAGAAGGTGTTGCCACCGATTTCCGACACCGAACAGGAAGCGCTGGACGCCGGCACCGTCTGGTGGGATGGCGAGATCTTCAGCGGTCGTCCCGATTGGGACACACTGCACAGCTACCCCCAACCGACGCTGACAGCGGAAGAACAGGCATTTCTTGATGGTCCGGTGGAAGAACTCTGCCGTATGACCAATGAATGGGAAGTCACCACACAATTGCAGGACCTCCCGGAGCCGGTCTGGAGCTTCATCAAGAACAACGGCTTTTTCGGCCTGATCATTCCAAAGGATTTCGGCGGCAAGGGGTTTTCTGCTTATGCCCACTCGCAGATCGCCATGAAACTGGCCAGTCGCAGCGGGGATCTGGGCTCTACCGTGATGGTGCCCAACTCCCTGGGCCCCGCTGAGCTTTTGCTGCAATACGGTACCGATGAACAGAAGCAGCATTATCTGCCGCGCCTGGCCGCCGGCCAAGAGGTACCCTGCTTCGCCCTGACCTCTCCCGAAGCCGGCTCAGATGCCGGAGGTATGCCCGACCGAGGCACTGTCTGCCGCGGTCAGTGGCAAGGTGAAGAGGTGTTGGGCCTGAGTGTCACCTGGGAGAAACGCTACATCACTCTCGGGCCGGTAGCCACGTTGCTGGGCCTGGCGTTCAAGGTTTACGACCCCGACGGTCTGTTGGGTGATCAGGAAGACTTGGGCATCACCCTGGCATTGATTCCCACGGATACCGAGGGCGTAGAAATCGGCCGCCGCCACTTCCCACTCAATGCGGCGTTCATGAACGGACCCAACTCCGGCAAGGACGTATTCATCCCGATGGAATATCTGATCGGCGGCCAACCGATGATCGGCCATGGCTGGAAGATGCTGATGAACTGCCTGGCCGTCGGGCGCTCCATTTCCCTGCCCGCTGGCAGCACTGGTGCGGCCAAGATGGCCAGCATGGCCACCGGTGCCTATGCGCGTATACGTCAACAATTCAACCTGCCCATCGGCGAGTTCGAAGGCGTACAGGAAGCCCTCGCCCGTATCGGCGGCAATACCTATGTCATGGACGCCGCCCGCACCATGACCGCCGGCGCCGTGGACCTCGGCGAAAAACCCGCAGTGCTGTCCGGCGTGGTCAAATACCACCTCACCGAACGCATGCGCCAATGTATGAACGACGCCATGGATGTGCATGGCGGCAAGGGTATCTGCATGGGGCCGAAGAATTATCTGGGCCGCGGCTATCAGTCAGTGCCGATTTCCATCACCGTGGAAGGTGCCAACATCCTGACCCGCAGCATGATGATCTTCGGCCAGGGTGCGGTTCGCTGTCATCCGTACGTACTAAAAGAAATGCAGGCCACCCAGGACCCGGATCAGGATCGTGCCATCGCGCGCTTCGATGGGTTGCTGTTCGAGCATATCGGGCATGCACTGGGTAATGCCGCTGGCAGCTTGCTGCTGGGGCTGACCGCCGGGGCGCTGGTCAGAACACCGGGCAACGCTCACACACGCGGTTATTATCGACAGCTGTCACGCCTCAGCGCCGCCTTCGCTGCGCTCACCGATACCACGATGCTGATGCTCGGCGGCGAGCTGAAGCGCCGCGAGCGATTGTCGGCCCGGCTCGGTGATGTACTCAGCTTCATTTATCTGGCCAGCGCCACGCTCAAGCACTATCACGACCAGGGGTCACCGGAAGAGGATCTGCCGCTGCTGCGGTGGGGCGTCGAGGATCTGTTGGCCAAGACCGAGCAGGCCATGCACGAGATCCTGCTCAACTTCCCGGATCGTTGCATGGGTATTGCCCTGCGAGTACTGATCTTCCCCTTGGGCCGCCGCCTCAAGCCGCCATCCGACCTTACCAGCGGAGAGATTGCACGCCAGCTGATGACACCCAGTGCGTCGCGTGACCGGCTGTTGGCAGGCTGTTATCGCAGCAACGACCCGGAAGATGTTACCGGGCTGCTCAACACGGCATTGGACAAGGTGATCCTGGCTGATCCCATCGAGCTGCGCCTGAGAAAAGCGATCCGCTCCGGGGAGCTGGAGCATGACAGCGACGCAGACGTCCTGGCCGTCGCGGCCGAAAGCGGCGTCATCAGCCCCGACGAAGCGCAGAAGGTCCGCGATGCCCGGCTGGCACGCCGCGCGGTTATCGAGGTGGATGATTTCTCGCAGGAGGAAATGCGGCCGGAGTGAGGCGCGTATTGCAGATGGCTCCCATGCTCCGTCTGGGAGCCTGCGTCCGAACCTGCAGCCTGTTACGTTAAGCCTCGGACTCCCCTTCACTGTTGCGCAGTTGCTCTGCCCACAAACGGGCGTAGGCTCCGCCTGCCGCCAGCAGTTGCTGATGATTGCCTTGCTCCACTACCCGCCCCTGATCCAACACCAGAATCTGCTCGGCGTGGGTGATGGTGGATAATCGGTGGGCGATGGCCAGTGTGGTGCGCCGCTGCGCTACCAGGTTGATTGAATCAAGAATTCGCCGTTCGGAATGGGTATCCAGAGATGATGTGGCTTCGTCCAGAATCAGCAATTGCGGATCCTTGAGCAATACCCGCGCGATGGCTATACGCTGCTTCTCGCCGCCGGACAGTTTCAGCCCCCGCTCACCCACCTGGGTATCCAGCCCCTCGGGCAGCCGTGCGACGAAATCCTCCAACTGCGCCATGCGCAGTGCATTCCAGATCTCCTCGTCGCTGGCACCGGGTTTGCCGTAGGCGATGTTGTAACCGATGCTGTCATTGAACAGCACGGTATCCTGCGGCACCACCCCAATAGCCTGGCGCAGACTGTGCTGGCTGACGCTGCGGATATCCTGCCCGTCGATACTGATGCTGCCACTGCTGACGTCATAGAAACGAAACAACAAGCGCGCCAACGTGGATTTACCGGCGCCGCTGGGGCCGACCACAGCCAACGTCTGACCGGCAGCAATGGTGAAGCTGACATCCTCAAGGATCGGCCGCTCCGCAGTATAAGCGTGGCTGACCTTGTCGAACCGCACCGCACCGCCGCTGATTTCCAGCGCTGGGGCTGCATCCGCATCCACCACCTTGAGCGGTGCTTCCAGCAGGCCGAACAGACGCTCGATATTGATCAACGCCTCACGAATTTCCCGGTAGATGAAGCCGAGGAAGTTCAACGGGATGAACAGCTGGATCATGTAGGCATTGATCATCACCAGCTCACCCAGGGTCATGCTGCCCGCCGAGACCTGTCGCGCCGCCAGTACCATCATCAGCGTCACCGAGCCGGCAATAATCAGCGCCTGACCTGAATTCAGCGCCGCCAATGACAACCGGGTCTTCATTCGCGCTGCTTCCCAGCCCGCCAGATGCTCGTCGTATTGCCGAGCTTCAAACTCTTCGTTACCGAAGTATTTCACCGTTTCGTAGTTCAGCAGGCTGTCTATCGCCCGGGTATTGGAGCGGTTATCCAGCTGATTGCTTTCCCGTACGAAGCGATTGCGCCATTCGGTGAAGACGATGGTGAACAGCCCATAGACAATCACCGCACCCAGCACCGTCAATGCGTACACCGGACTGAAGTTGGCCAGCAGGATGACTGCGATCAGACCGATTTCCAGCAAGGTCGGCAGGATATTGAAGACCATGAAGCGCAGCAGAAAACTGATACCGCTGGTGCCACGCTCGATATCCCGTGCCAGCCCACCGGTGCGACGTGACAGGTGGAAGCCCAGATCCAGCCGGTGCAGGTGCTCGAATACCTTGAGTGATATGCGCCGCATGGCCCGCTCGGCCACCCGGGCGAATACCGCGTCCCGCAGCTCCGAGAACAGCACTGTGGAGAAACGCAGCAACCCATAGGCTGCGAGCAAGGCGACCGGCACCAGGATCAGTACGTCTGTCGTCGACTCATAATGCTCGACGATCAGTTTGAGCACCCAGGGCACAGCCACGCCGGCGATCTTGGCCAGCAGCAGGCATGCCATCGCGAGGGTTACACGGCCGCGAAATTCGCTCAGGTAGGGAACAAGACTGCGGATGATCCGCCAATTGACCGGACCACCGGCATAGGAACTGTCACTTCTGGGTCGCAATGCAAGAGCCTCGGGATGAATGTGCCAAAGCGGCAGTCTATCACCCCGAGGCTCGCTGATCCTCGCTCAGCCTTCCGCCTCCAGCTTGGTGGCCACCGGAGCGGGCACCGGACCTGGCGCCGGGGCATCATGCTCCTTGGGAATCGGCTCGATGCTCCGATCCCAACCCACCAGCAGCAGGGTCGTCAATACGCCGAACAGCAGACCAACCCAGGGCTCGAAGAACGCCAGGCCAGCACCGATCATCAGCACTGCGCCACGTGACGCATTATTCGTCGGAATAGCCATGGCGATATAGGCACAAGCAAAGCCGGTCAGCACCAGTGTCAGCGACAGGGCAATACCCAACAGCGGTTGTAGACCGGTCACCAGCGGTAGCGTGAAAAACAGGAAGGGAATGCCCATACCGTAATAGGAGATCAAGCCACTGTGCAGACTGTCCATGGTCTGCTTGCCCTGCTTCCAACGCTGGATGATGATCACATGCACGCCGGTCCACATCGGCCCCTGTGTCGGAAAAAAGGGCGCACTGATGCCCATCAACGCGTTACGGATGGCCAGCGCGAAGTGCGAACGGGTCGGGTTAATGTCGATATGCTCATCGTTGCGCTCTTTCAGACCCTCACGAATCACCTCGTTGCCAGTGACCAGATCACCGAACAGGATGACGTAGGTGATGATGGCCAGCGGCATGGCCTGGATCATCAGGCTCAGGCTGGGGAAACCAATGGAGAACGGCGACATCTTGACCCACATGTCACCTACCGGCGGGACCATGAAGCCCCATTGAATGTCATAGGAGACCTCGCCCACCATGGGCCCGACAATGGCGGCAATCAGAAAGCCCGGCAACAGTCCCAACGCCGCAACCCTGGCCACCCACCGATACTTTTCCTTGAGCTTCTGCATTGGCAACGAGAAAGCGAAGATCAGACAGACTGCGCAGGCCAGTGTGGTAGCTATAGGTTGTTGCAGCAGAAAACGTTCCGCGTCGTCGATGAAAACCCGTTTGAGCGCCGCCAGTGCTGCGCCCAGGATAATCCCGGCCTTGAGTGTATCCGGCAGCCAGATGACAAACTTCTTGCCCAGGCCGGTAATACCCAGCAGCAACAGCAACAAGGCAAAGTTCAGCGACAGGGCCGTCATGGCCTGCAAGCGCAGCACCGGATCATCCCCGGCACCAATGGCAAAGGCCAGCGCCAACGGCAGCGCCGGTGTGAGCCAGCCCGGCGCATAGGGTTCGCCGAACACAATCAACGCCGTGCTGATGAGAATGGAATGGATCATCGAGGCGGCTACGGCCTCTTCGAAAGTCAGACCGAAGAACATGATCATCAGGGGCACGAGCGACAGACCCGTTGCAGCTGCGATGAAAAGCCCCTGAAACAGCTCTGGCCAATACAGCCGGGTGTGATAAAACGGCAAACGGAAGGTAAAGGGTCCCCAGCGCCAGCCGGGCAGTTCAGGTCGGGACATAGATCCATCTCCATGGTTATTTATTATTTGTTTTGCCGCGATTGCGCCTTACCTGGCCTTCGCGTGGACTACTTTCATTATCGACGGGCATCCGGTGAATCTCTAGCCGTCAGCCCTTCTATCACCCCTCTGAATATCACCTGTTATGGTGACACTCTCCTCTGCTTCCAGTTGCCGCTGAAGAGCATTGGGCGAACCTGTCTTGCGTGCCAGCAGACTGTACAGCACGGGAATCAGAATCAAGGTGACCGGCATCGATACTCCGACGCCCCAGACCACCACTATGCCGATCACTTCCCGGGTTTCGGCCCCCGCCCCGGCTGAGAAGATCAGCGGCAATGCTCCGGCAATGGTGGTCACTCCCGTCATCAGAATCGGGCGCAGGCGCAGCACGCTGGCCTCGACCAGCGCCTCATCGAAGGAACGACCAGCGTCACGCAGCTGATTGGCGAACTCGACAATGAGAATCCCGTTCTTGGCCGCCAGCCCGATCAGCATTACCAAGGCAATCTGACTGTACAAGTTGAGACTGTGGCCGGCGAACCACAGGCCGATCAGTCCTCCCCCGATGGCCATGGGTACCCCGAGCATGATGACCAGTGGATGCACGAAGCTTTCGAACAGAGCAGCCAGCACCAGAAAAATCACCACCGCACCCAGCGCGAACACGAACATGATCGAGCCCCCGGCGTTGCGCAGATCCAACGATTGGCCCTTGTAGTCGATCACCAGCGTTTCCGGAAGATTGTCCCGGGCCAGTTGCTCGACATGATCCAGCGCATCACCCAGCGCCAACCCGGGCAACATGGAGGCATCAATGGTGATGGCACGGTTGCGGTTGTAGCGGTTGAGGTTGGTCGAGCCCGCATACTCCTCGATGGTGATCAGGTTCGACAGTGGAATCAGCTCGCCGCTGGTGGCCGCGCGTACGTAGATATTCTCCATGCTGGAGGGCGTTCGCTTGTCGAGTTTCTCGGCTTCGAGGATCACATCGTACTCCTCACCCTCATCCAGATAGGTGGTGACGCGGCGCGAACCAAGCATGGTTTCCAGGGTGCGACCAATGGTGCTGACATTGACGCCAAGCACAGCGGCACGGTCATAGTCGATATGTACCTCCAGCTGTGGCTGGGTTTCCTTATAGTCGGTGTCGATATTGATCAGGCCAGGGTTATCCTGCTCGAGTTGCTCCAGCAGAATATCTCGCCACTGTGCCAACTCATCGTAGGTGCCGGCGCCGCCGATCACCAACTGAAAGGGCTGGTCGCGCCCGGCCCCGAAGCCCTGGCGCATGATCGGGATGATGCGCACTCCGCTCAGGTCCACCATCCGACCGCGCAGCTCCTCGATAATCTCGGTTGCCGGACGGCGGTCGGCCCAATCGTTCAGCACCACGTTGACCATGCCGCTATTGAAGGTAGTGACGGCACCGAAGGAGCGCGGAGCTCTTACCATGATGCGTGACACTTCGCCGGATTCAACCAGATCCAGAACCCGTGATTCGATCTCATCCATGTAATCGACCATGTAATCGTAGGTCGCGCCCTCCGGACCATTGACCATGATCATGAACACGCCGCGATCTTCGATGGGCGTGTACTCGTTGGGCAGCAAGGTGATCAGCCAGATACTCAGCACGGACAGTCCAGCGAACAGCAACACGGTGAGCCAGCGCAGGCGCAGCGCCTGCAATAGCACCGTGCGGTAGACTGCCCGACTGCGGCGCAGAACCGACTCAACGGCACGCATCAGCCGATTGTTGCTGTCGCTGGGGCGCAATATCTTGGAGGCCAGTGCCGGTGACAATGTCAACGCGACAAAGCTGGAAAATACCACGGCCGCCGCCATGGTCAGGGCAAACTCGGAAAACAACTTGCCAACATCACCTTGCAGGAAGGCAATAGGTACGAATACCGCGATCAGCACCAGGGTGGTGGAGACCACCGCAAAGCCAACCTGTCGCGCACCGCGATAGGCGGCCACCAACGGCGTCTCGCCCTCCTCGTCCATACGTCTGCGGATGTTTTCCAGAACAATGATGGCATCATCCACCACCAGCGAGATCGCCAGCACCAAGGCCAATAGTGTCAGCAGGTTGATGGTAAAACCGAACATCATCAGCGCGATAAAGGTCGCCGTCATCGACACCGGTAAGGTCACCGCCGGGACCAGTACGGCCCGAGGGCTGCCGAGAAACAGGAAGATGGCCAACACTACCAGCATCAGCGCGATCACCAGGGTGCGGTAGACCTCCGAGATCGCGCCTTCGATAAAGATCGAACTGTCAAAACTGGGGCTCAATTGCATGCCGTCGGGTAGTGTCGGGTTGAGCTGTTCGACCAGCTCGGCCGCCGCTCGGGAGATCTCCAGAGTATTGGCAGTGGATTGACGTTCCAGGCCGACGCCGACCATGGGCACCCCATTGCCACGAAACAGGCTGCGCTGCTCCTCGGTGCCGCGCTCAACCCGCGCCACATCACCAAGGCGCACCAGGTAATTGTCATCACCCCGCGCCACCACCAGCCGGGAGAAATCCTCGGGCGTACTGAAAGCACGCTGCACACGTACCGTGAACTGGCGATCAAACGATTCGATACTGCCGGCAGGCAATTCGACGTTCTCGTCTCGCAACGCCTGTTCGACGTCCTCCACCGTGAGGTTATGCGCGGCGAGCAGCTCTGCATCCAGCCAGACACGCATGGCCCAGGGCTGCGCCCCACCAACCCGGACTCTGGCCACACCGGTGATATTGGAGAAGCGGTCGACCAGATAGCGGTCGGCGTAGTCGGTCAGTTCGGGAACCGAGAGACGGTCGCTATTGAGGTTCCACCAGACCACCACATCCTGGTTGGCATCCTGTTTCTCAATCTCGGGTGGGTCCGCTTCCACCGGCAGATCGGGCAGGATTCTCGAGACGCGATCACGCACATCGTTGGCCGCCTCACTGACATCTCGGTCTATGGAGAAGCGCACGGTGATCTGTGAACGCCCGTCCTGACTTCTCGATTCGATGAACTCGACACCTTCGATACCGGCGATATTTTCTTCGATGATCTGGGTGACCTGCGAGTCGATGATGCTCGCTGATGCGCCGCGGTAAGTGGTGTCAATGCTGACAATAGGGGGATCGATGTCCGGGTATTCACGCAGCGGCAATGTCTGGAAGGCCACCAGCCCGAAGATGATCAGCAGCAACGACAAAACCGTGGCGAAGACCGGGCGCTTTACCGAGACATCGGAAAGAATCACGGGCGGACTTCCTCGACCACCTTGACCTCAACCGGCTGGCCGGGACTGACTCGGAAGTTGCCATGGGTAATCACCTGCTGATCCCTGACCAACCCTTCGAGCACCTCGACCATGCCCGCGGTACGCTCGCCAATCTGTACCTGCAACCGCCCAGCGACGGTCTCGCCGTCCCGCTCGGTCACCCCCATGACAAATTGTTGCTTGCCCAACGGCAGCAGTGCTCCCTCGGGGATCACCAGTGCCTGGCGCGGTTCACTTTCCACGTATACCGTCATCAACATACCTGGACGTAACAACCCTTGCTCGTTGGGAATCAGCGCGCGTACACGGATCGAGCGGGTGACCGCGTCCACTTCATTGTCCAGTACCGCGATCTCACCCTCAAAAACGTGCTCGGGAAACGCGCGACTGCGGGCAGTGATCGGCTGGCCCGGATGAATGTCCGCCAACTTCACTTCCGGTACGCTGAAGTCCAGCTTCATGATGCTGTCATCGTGCAAGGTCGCAACCGTCATGCCCGGCGACAACAAGGTACCGACACTTACTTCACGCAGGCCCACCACACTATCGAAGGGCGCACGGATCAGCCGATCGGCGAGCCGCGCCTCCACCGCCCGTAACCGGGCCTTGGCGATATTGAACTCACGGGTGCGATTATCCAGTTCCTGGCGGGAAAGGTACTTGCTCTCGATCAGCTGCCTGGCGCGCTGCAACTGTTGCTCGGCATCGGTTACGCCAGTGCGTGCCTCATCCAGTTGTGCCAGCTGTTCGCGGTTGGTCAGCGCCACCAGGATATCCCCGGCCTTGACTCGTTGCCCGTCGCTGAAATTGACTTCGGAGATGGTTTCCGTAAGGTTGGCAGCGAGTACCGCAGTCTCGTTGGCATAGAGCGTGCCCAACGCCTTGATCTGGCTGGCGATGCGAATTTCCCGGACCGGTTCGACCGTCACCTGCAGCAGCGCCGTTTCTGCAGCCTGTACCAGGGAAAGAGACAGGGGAAAACAACAGGCCGCGCACCAGAACACAACACGCTGCCCGTTCTTCATCAGCTTCATCATCCAATGATTCCTTCGGAGGTATACGGCTTCGATCAGTCATCATACCGACCGAAAGCAGCCCGAAGTGTGACAAAACCAGTATCAATCAGCCAGCGTTTCATTGAAAAACATTCGCATTTGCGAGAGTGCCCGTTCAGCTACCCGTGGATTGTATTCCGCCTGCCCTTTCACTTTGGCCGTGGGATCGGTGAATGAGTGCACCGCTCCCCCGTAGCTGAGTAACTGCCAGTCACTTACCTCAGCACTGCGCATTTCCTGCTCGAATGCCGCAACCTGCTCCGGCGGTACATAAGGGTCATCCGCACCGTGCAGTACCAGGAGCGGCATGCCTATGGCTTTCGCATCTTCGGGGTTTGGTGTGTCCAGGTTTCCGTGAAAAGACACCGCACCACCGATCTCGGTACCTGAGCGTGCCAGCTCCAGCACCGCTGTGCCGCCAAAACAGAAACCGATGGCACCCAGCCTAGCCGCATCCAACGCTACCTTGTCCACCTGCGCCTTGAATACATCCAGCGCCGCATTGACCCGCTCGCGCATCAATGTCCGGTCTGAACGTACTACTGATGCAGCGGCGCCCGCCGCTTTGGCGTCGGCAGGCCGAATATCTTTGCCGTATAGATCGGCGACAAACACGATGTAGTCAGAGCCTCCGGCGCGGAATGCCTTCTTCGCTGCGTGCTCGGTGACACCCATCCAGTTCGGCACCATCAACAAACCCGGCCGCTGCTCGGTCACCGCATCGTCATATACCAGCAATCCTTGATAGGGCTGGCCATCGATCTCGTAATCCACCGTTTGAGTAATCATATCCGCCTGCGCCAGCCCGACCGCACCGGTCATCATCAGAGAGGTAAAAATCTTTTTCATGCAGTTGTCCCCTGCAAGAGTATTGAGTAAGCAGAATAGTCGAGAGAAATGAAGAATCCACAAACCGGATAGAACAGGCAGCCGTCCGGTGGAGCGCCAGGGCAGTTGACGTACCCCACCCCAGAAGCTCTGGAGTGGGGGAACCATCGGATAGCGAGTGCTGGCCTCAGACCAGATCGTTCCCATGCTCCAGCGTGGGAATGCATGTTGGGATGCTCTGCGTCCCGGTTCTGGCGCCGTGCAAGCAGCCGGGCCAGACACAGAACACGGGAAGTATCGCGCACACAAAAACGCCCGGCGCGGTATTCCGGGCCGGGCGTGGGTGTTGCTCTGTGGTTTACTTACTCAATTCCACCAACAGGGCGTTCAGGCGGCGTACATAGCTGCCTGGATCTTGCAGGGCTTCGCCAGCGGCGAGTGCGGCCTGGTCGAAGAGGATGTGGGTGAGGTCAGCAAAGCGCGCCTCATCCTGCTCCTGGTCGAGCTTGTCCAGTAACGGATGCGCCGGGTTGATCTCCAGGATCGGCTTGCTTTCCGGGGCCTTCTGGCCGGTAGCTTCGAGGATCTTGCGCATCTGCAGACCCATGCCGTCCTCGGTAACCACCAGTACCGCCGGGGAGTCGGTCAGACGGTGGGACACCTTGACCTCATCCACGTCGTCCTTGAGCACATCCTTGACGCGCTGTACCAGGTCCGCCTTGGCCTTGGCCACTTCGTCCTGCGCCTGCTTGTCTTCTTCGCCTTCCAGCTGACCGAGATCCAGATCACCACGCGCCACATCGACAAACTGCTTGCCCTTGTACTCGCTCAGGTGGCTCATCAGCCACTCATCGATACGGTCGGTCAGCAGCAGCACTTCGATACCTTTCTTGCGGAAGATCTCCAGGTGCGGGCTGTTCCTCACCTGGCTGTAGCGCTCGCCAGTGAGGTAGTAGATCTTGTCCTGACCTTCCTGCATGCGCTCGATGTACGCGTCGAGGCCGACCACTTCGCTGTCGTCGTTCTGCGCAGTGGAAGCGAAGCGCAGCAAGCCGGCAATCTTCTCGCGGTTGGCAAAGTCTTCTGCCGGACCTTCCTTCAGGACGCTACCGAACGCATTCCAGAAGCTGGTATATTTTTCGGCATCTTTCTTGGCCAACTTCTCCAGCATGTCGAGCACCCGCTTGGTCAGTGCCGACTTCATGCTGTCGATAGCCGGATCCTTCTGCAGGATCTCCCGAGAAACGTTCAGCGACAGGTCGTTGGAGTCGACCACGCCTTTGATGAAGCGCAGGTACAACGGCAGGAACTGTTCGGCATCGTCCATGATGAACACGCGCTGCACATAGAGCTTCAACCCGCGAGGTGCTTCGCGCTGGTACAGATCGAAGGGTGCACGGGCAGGCACGTACAGCAGACTGGTGTATTCCAGTTTGCCTTCGACCTTGTTGTGACTCCAGCTCAGCGGGTTGTCGAAGTCGTGCGAGACATGCTTGTAGAACTCCTGATATTCCTCGTCCTTCACCTCGGTACGCGAACGAGTCCACAGCGCACTGGCGCGGTTAACGCTCTCCCATTCCGGCTCGGTGGGCTGCTCCTGCTCTTCACCCGTATTCTGCTTGGGCAGTTCGATCGGCAGGGAGATATGGTCGGAGTATTTCTTGATGACGTTGCGCAGACGCCAGCCATCGGCAAACTCGCTTTCATCCGCTTTGAGATGCAGTACGATGCGAGTACCGCGCTCAGGCTTATCGATGTTCTCGATGGTGAAGTCACCCTCGCCCGCCGATTCCCAGCGCACCCCTTCGGCGGTATCAGCACCGGCGCGACGGGTAAACACCTCTACTTTGTCTGCGACGATGAAAGCACTGTAGAAACCCACACCGAACTGACCGATCAGACTGGCGTCCTTCTTCTGGTCGCCTGTCAGCTGCTGCATGAAAGCGGCGGTGCCCGATTTGGCGATAGTACCCAGATGGCTGATCACTTCTTCGCGGGACATGCCGATACCGTTGTCCTCGATGGTCAGGGTATTGGCTTGTTCGTCGGCGCTGATGCGAATCCGCAGATTGGGCTCGCCTTCCAGCAGCTCAGGCTTGGCGATGGCTTCGAAACGCAATTTATCCGAGGCATCCGAGGCGTTGGAAATCAGCTCGCGGAGAAAGATCTCCTTGTTCGAGTACATCGAGTGGATCATCAGGTGCAGCAGCTGCTTCACCTCAGTCTGAAATCCAAGCGTTTCCTTTTGGGCTTCCACGGTCATGTTTGCAGTATCTCCATGTTTCACAAGGGACTTTGCCCGACACTCGCGGGCGGATGAGTCCTTGATGGGGACGCTGCGGGGCAATTTCAAGGCGCGACTCAGAGGTCGTTGCGCGCCTCGACCTTACGGATGTCCAGCATGTGAAAGTGCAACTCGATCTGATGCGGCCCCCGAGCCTGTGCCAGGATCAGCCGCTCTTCCTCGCTGAGTTCTTTAAAGATGCCCAGATGGGTGCGGCCTGACCAGGTCGTCAAGCGTACCCTGGAGCCGGAGAACAGCTGTGGCTCGTCCATCAAGGCCAGCAGACTCAATTCCTGCCACTGCAGCGGCGGGTTCTTCTCTTTCGTTGCGTCAGCTGCTGCTTGCTCGGCGACTTTATGCAGCTCAAGCTGTTCCAACTGTTCGGTCTTCACGCGCTCCTGCAACCATGCGGGAGCTGAAGACAATTCGATGCGGCCAGTGAGCCAGGTGCTGTAGATCGTCGGCAAATGCAGATGTATGCGCCCCTCGACACGACCGTCAACCGGTTCGGCAAGATCCAGACTCAGACTGTAACCCTCTGTCACTTTGCGCAGCCCCGGTGCGCTCAGGGCGCCGGTGTACCATTGCAGAATGAGTTCCGGCCAGGCGCCGTCATCGCTGGGCAGGCGTTCGATGGTTGGCTCGCGCAACAAGTCCTGAGCAGCGCCAAAGCGGATGGTCAGCGCGCGTCGCACTCGATCCGCCGGCCCTTCCTCGAAGACCAGATCCTCACCACGCCAGACTATGCGCTCCGGCGCAAATGGCTGGCCCATGATAGTGCCCTGCAGATCGCTGGCAGCCGATGCACTCACTGCCCAGCGACCCGACAGCAGCTGGTCCAGGCGCTCCGGCTGATGCTGGTAGAGCTGCGTGGCACCGAGAAGGATGCCGAGAATGCCCAGCAATAACAGCAGGCGCGGCCATACCGGATAACCGCGGCCGCGGACCAATAGCGTGAGAGGAGCAGCCAGCAACGCAAACAACATGCGTCCGACCGACAGCCGAATGGCAGAGATGACCAGCCACACCCAGCCCAGCACCAACAAGACAGCACCAGCCAGTATCAACAAGGCTTCCATGTCCTGAATATCTCCTATTCCTTTAGGGCACGTGCAGGATGCGTGCTCAGTCCAATTTGAAGTGGGCCCGCGCTGTCGCCACCGGTTCGTCTGACCGGGTTTGCCATGCGGTAATCGCCACATTACCTACTCGCCGCCCCTGGCGCCATACCTGACAGGTAGCATAGGTATCTCGGGATAACCCAGCGCGCAGGTAATCCACGGAGAAATCGATGATCTTCGGGAAGTTCTGACTGTTCATGCTGACCATCAGGTGCAACATGGCAGCCTGCTCCATGAACCCGGCCAAGACGCCGCCATGCAACGCGGGCAGCATGGGATTGCCTATATTGTCTGCGTTAAGAGGCAGATGAAAGACCATTTCCTCGCCCAACCGCAGCACTTGCATTCCGAGCATCCGCGCATAGGGTATCTGCGCAATCAACGGCATGTAATCGCCTGAATTATGCGCGTCTCGTATCAGTTGCTCGATATCCATAGTCACTCTGCGGCTCCCTGAAGTATCTTCGCCTGCCCGGCGCTGAGTGCCGTTTTGCCCATACGCATAAACGTGCCTACGACGTGGGCAATAGGCTCTTCTCGGCTGTGCTGATAGGCCTCGCCTCGAGTGAAGATCACCGTCGGGGTCACTCTGTAGCATTCAGCGAAGCCGAAAATAGGTTTGCCCGGCTCGGCTGGATGCATGTAGTCGATACGCAGATCCAGCGTCGGGCATATCTCGAAGTCGTCCAGATAGCAGACTGTCGAGATGCCACAGCAGGTATCCATCAGCGTGGTGATGGCGCCACCATGAACCACACCAGTGACAGGATTGCCGATAATCAAATCGCTATAAGGCAACTGTATGACCAGGCCATCCTTGTCCGCCTGCTCTACCGTCATGCCAAGCATCTGGCAATGACGCAGCACTGAAAGAAAACTCCGTGCACGTTGTTCGATGGTCATAGAAAAATTCGGATCCGGTATGCAACAAAGTGGCGAATTCTAGCAGATCGCAACTGGCTGGCGAGAAAACGACGCACCTCGTGGCCATAGGTTTTAGCGAAGCGGGAACTTCTTTGCCCTGATGCAGGACTAACCTCCCGTGAATCATCACTTGGAGAATCAGATGAAAAAGCTTTGCTTAACGGCCGCCCTGGTGGCCAGTCTCGGATTGCTGGCAGCCTGCCAGGACGAGCCTGAAGACAAGATGGAATCGGCTCAGGAGTCGATGTCCGATGCGATGGACAGCATGGGTGATGCTGCCAAAGAAACCGGTGAAGCCATTGAACAGAAGGCCGACCAGACCTTCAACAATGAACCCACCACTGGGGAGCGGATTCAGGAAAATCTGGATGAAGCTGGTGACCAGGTTGCTGAAGCCTATGACGACACAACCGATTACCTGAAAGAGAAAGGTCAGCAGGCGCAGGATGCGGCGGTTGATGCGAAGAACGATCTCAAAGAGCGGGCCAACGGCGAATAACCTTTCAGGTTCTTGCTGTATCCCACGACATTACCGGCCGCTTATGCGGCCGGTAATGTTTTC
Source organism: Pseudomonas sp. FME51 (assembly GCF_014897305.1). Taxonomy (NCBI): domain Bacteria; kingdom Pseudomonadati; phylum Pseudomonadota; class Gammaproteobacteria; order Pseudomonadales; family Pseudomonadaceae; genus Pseudomonas; species Pseudomonas sp. FME51. Next base: position 169,518 of record NZ_JABUYN010000006.1, read on the forward strand.
GGCTCTTACTATTCGGGAGTTGCCGGCGCATCGCTCGAGGATTCGGGAAACTGTGCTGGTGTTGCCATCAGCACTTCCAGCACTGTGGAGCGAAACTCCCGCCGATACAACACATACACTACGCCCGTGGTGATGCAGATGAATGCCCAGGGGTTGATGAACCAGCTCAGCATTCCCAAAGCGAAGTAGTAGGAACGCAGCCCCAGGTTGAACGAATGCGCCGCCATGGAGAGAACCTTGGCCGCGCGACTGGCGAACGCCTTGCGCTCGATTTCGCTGACATGCTTCTCCCCCACTAACGGCGCCGAACCAAACAGGACCGAGGCGAAGTTGTATTGGCGCATGGCCCAAGAGAACGTGAAAAACGCATAGACAAAGATGCCGAGCATGATCAGCAGCTTCATTTCCGACATTTCACGACTGACCTGCGCCACGAACGGCAGATCACGCAGCAGACTCTGTGCCTGATCCGTCGCCCCCATGACCGTGATCAGACCCGCCAGAATCAGCAGCGTACTGGAAGCGAAGAACGACGTATTACGCTCCAGATTACTGATCAGGCTGGCGTCGGCGATACGTTGCTCCCGCAGCAGCAGCCTGCTCATCCAATCCTTGCGATACAGATGCAGAACGCTCGCCAGGCAGGGCGTATCCCGTCCCTTGTACCATGCATAGCGGGTATAGCCGATCCAGCAGAACATGAACCAGCAGAATGCGGCGAGATTCAGCCACAACGATCCAGCATCGGGTAAGGCGTTCATCCAGTTCCCTTCAACAAATTTGATCAGGCGCGCTGCACCCTGCCGTAACGCAGATGCTCGACAAGCAATGCCGCCGCCAACATGAGGATCGCCGGCACCAACCAGCCCAGCCCTTGGGAAGAGAACGGCATTGCGCTCATCCAGACGGTATCACGGGCCATGAAGCCAGCGGCCTTCAGGCCATCCATGATACCGAATACCAGAGCAACCAGCATGACAGGCCGCATTATGTTCTGCGGACGTGCCAGACTGCTCGAGAACAGCCCCAGACAGACCAGCACAATTGCCAAGGGGTACAGGCCAACCAGCACCGGGACGGAAATGCGGATCAGGCTATCCAGGCCTTGGTTGGAAACGGCCATGCAGAAAATAGTGAATACCCACACCACCTGCGTATAGCTGACCGGAAATTCCCGACTGAAAAATGCACCACAGGCAGAGATCAGCCCCACCGCTGTGGTCAGACAAGCCAGAGTAATCACCACCGCTAACAGCAAGCTACCTGCGGTACCGAAACGATACTGGACGAAGGCCGCCAGGATCTGCCCACCGTTGGCACCCTCACCGACCAGCGAACTGCTGGTTGAGCCGAGCTGGAACAGTGCCAGATACACCAGTGCCAACCCGATCGCGGCAATCACCGAGGCGATGATCGTATAGCGGGTGACGATATGGGTTTCCTGTACCTGCCGATCCCGAATCGCGCGGGTGATTACCACACCAAACACCAATGCACCCAACGCGTCCATGGTCAGATAACCCTGCAGAATACCTTCAACCACCGGACTCTGCTTATAGGCTGTGGCGGCCTCGCCCACCTCACCTGCGGGGAACAGCACAGCGGCAATACCCAGTGTCACCAATGCCAGCAGCAATACCGGGGTGATCAGCTTGCCGACATTATCCACCAGTCGCCCCGGCCTCAACGCCAGGAAAAGCACCACGGCGAAATACAGCAGCGAGTAAACCAGCAGCGTTTGCCAGCTCTCTCCCACCAGTCCCACTACGCCTACTTCATAGGACACCACAGCGGTTCTTGGGGTAGCGAACAGTGGCCCGATAGCCAGATAGACCAGTACAGCGAGAACCAGCCCCGGCAGCCGACCCAGCGGTGCGGTCAGATCCTGGATGCCGCCGCCTACCCGCGCCAGGGCAACCAGGGTGAGCAGCGGAAGACCTACCGCGGTAAGCAGAAAGCCCAACGCAGTGGGCCACATATTTTCCCCGGCTGACAGGCCAGCACTGGGAGGAAAGATGATATTGCCAGCTCCCAGAAACAGGGCGAATGTCATGAAACCGAGAGCCAGAATATTGGCCGGCGATAATGTTTTCATTGAAGTTCTTCTATCAGGACTGCCTGGTAGAGACAGCATTGCGGGCATTATAAACAAGCCGGTGGACAAATGGGGGGCTTGCGGTCATTTCGCGAACGCGAATAGCCGGTGCACAATGACAAAACCCCGCCGAAGCGGGGTTTTGTCTGACGTTCAATGAAGTATTACTTCATTGCCCAGCCAGTCAGCTCGGACAGTGCCTTGCCGATGTCGGCCAGCGAGCGAACGGTTTTGACGCCCGCGTCTTCCAGTGCAGCAAACTTCTCGTCGGCAGTACCCTTGCCGCCGGAGATGATTGCACCGGCATGGCCCATGCGCTTGCCTTCCGGCGCAGTAACACCCGCGATGTAGGACACCACCGGCTTGGTCACATTGGCCTTGATGTAGGCTGCTGCTTCTTCTTCCGCGCTACCGCCGATCTCGCCGATCATAACGATCGCTTCGGTCTGCGGATCATTCTGGAACAGCTCCAGAATGTCGATGAAGCTGGAACCCGGGATCGGGTCGCCACCGATACCAACACAGCTGGACTGACCGAAACCGGCGTCAGTCGTCTGCTTGACCGCTTCGTAGGTCAGGGTACCGGAGCGGGAAACGATGCCCACTTTGCCCGGCTGGTGGATGTGACCGGGCATGATGCCGATCTTGCATTGACCAGGGGTGATGACGCCCGGGCAGTTAGGCCCGATCAGGCGTACGCCCAGCTCGTCACACTTGACCTTGGCATCCAGCATGTCGAGGGTAGCGATACCTTCGGTGATGCAGACGATCAGCTTGATACCTGCGTTGGCGGCTTCAAGAATGGAGTCCTTGCAGAACGGAGCCGGAACGTAGATCACCGACGCTTCAGCGCCAGTCGCCTTGACCGCTTCTTCAACAGTGTTGAAGACCGGCAGGCCCAGATGCTCGGTACCGCCCTTACCCGGAGTAACACCACCGACCATTTTGGTGCCGTATTCGAGGGCTTGTTCGGTGTGGAAGGAACCCTGGGAACCAGTGATGCCCTGGCAGATTACCTTGGTGTTCTTGTCGATCAGGATGCTCATTACTTGCCCTCCGCCGCTTTCACGACCTGTACTGCAGCGTCGGTCAGACTGGTTGCTGCGATGATGTTCAGACCACTTTCAGCCAGTACCTTGGCGCCCAGTTCGGCATTGTTGCCTTCCAGACGTACCACGACCGGCACCTTGACGCCCACGTCCTTGACCGCACCGATGATGCCTTCGGCAATCATGTCGCAACGCACGATGCCGCCGAAGATATTGACCAGAACTGCGGCCACATTGCTGTCGGACAGGATGATTTTGAACGCTTCAGTAACGCGCTCTTTGGTAGCACCGCCGCCCACGTCGAGGAAGTTGGCTGGCTTGCCACCGTGCAGGTTGACGATGTCCATGGTACCCATGGCCAGACCGGCGCCGTTGACCATGCAGCCGATGTTGCCGTCCAGTGCAACGTAGTTCAGCTCGAACTTGGCAGCGTGGGCTTCACGGGCGTCGTCCTGAGACGGGTCGTGCATGGCACGCAGCTTGGGCTGCCGGTACAGCGCGTTGGCGTCGATGTTGATCTTGGCGTCCAGGCAGTGCAGGTTGCCGTCTGTCTTGATGACCAGCGGGTTCACTTCCAGCAGAGCCAGATCGTAGTCGGCAAAGAGCTTGCCCAGACCGACGAAGATGTTGGTGAACTGCTTGATCTGGTCGCCTTTCAGGCCCAATTTGAAAGCCAGGTCACGACCTTGGTAAGGCTGTGGGCCAACCAGCGGATCGATGGTGGCTTTCAGGATTTTTTCCGGGGTTTCCTCGGCAACCTTCTCGATCTCGACACCACCTTCGGTGGAAGCCATGAAAACGATACGGCGAGTGGAGCGATCCACTACGGCGCCCAGGTACAGTTCCTGGGCGATATCAGTGCAGGATTCAACCAGAATCTTGGCGACAGGCTGACCATCGGCATCAGTCTGATACGTCACCAGACGTTGACCCAGCCACTTTTCGGCGAAGGCCTTGGCATCTTCTTTGCTCTTGACCAGCTTGACGCCACCGGCTTTCCCGCGACCACCAGCGTGAACCTGGGCTTTTACCACCCACTCAGTACCACCAATAGTGTCACAGGCTTCAGCTGCTGCTTCGGGAGTCTCGACAGCGATGCCCTTGGAGACAGGAAGACCGTATTCAGCGAACAGCTGCTTCCCCTGATATTCGTGAAGATTCATTCGTTTGTACCGTTGTTCGTATGAATTCATAACGGTGGTCAAGCGCGAACGCACCACCGTCACCTATCAGGTTGTCGGATCAGAACTCCGACACACCCGGTTCACCCAGCATGGGGTGATGGTCAGTCCGTTGACCTTGCCTTATGAATGGCAACCAGGCTGCCGGCGCTTCTATACAGAGGCACCGGCAGCAACTGGGATGATTCCTCAGCGTTTCTTGCGATTGGCAATGTGAATGGCCTGACCACTCACTGCCAGAGCAGCTTCCTTCATCGCTTCCGACATGGTCGGGTGCGCGAAGACCATCATGCCCAGATCTTCAGCACTGGTGCCGAATTCCATGGCGATAGCGCCCTGCTGTACCAGCTCCGCCGCACTTGGACCAATCACGTGGACACCCAGTACGCGGTCAGACTTGGCGCAGGCAATGACTTTGACGAAGCCGGCGGTGTCGTTGGCCGCCATGGCACGACCGCTGGCAGCGAAGGGGAATACGCCGACGTTCACGTCAACGCCTTCGGCCTTCAATTGCTGCTCATTCTTGCCGACCCAGGCTGCTTCGGGATGAGTGTAGATAACCGAAGGAATCAGATCATAGTTCATCTGGGCCTTGTGTCCGGCGATACGCTCGGCGACTACCACACCCTCTTCCGATGCCTTGTGAGCCAGCATCAGACCACGGACCACGTCACCGATGGCGTAAACGCCCGGTACCGAAGTGGCGCAATGGTCATCGACGTACACATAGCCCCGCTCGTCCAGGGTAACACCGGCGTCCGCAGCCAGCAGATCGGTGGTGACCGGGCGACGGCCCACAGCAACGATCAGCTTGTCGAAGACGATTTCCTGGTCGCCCTTGGCGTCGGTGAACTTGACGGTCACTTCTTCGCCATTGACTTCGCTGGCGGTAACGCGCGCGCCCAGCAGTACCTTCAGGCCCTGTTTGGTGTAGATTTTCAGCGCTTCCTTGGACAGCTGCTCATCAGCTGCTGGCAGGAACTTGTCCAGTGCTTCAATGACAGTCACTTCAGCGCCCAGGCGCGACCATACCGAACCCAGCTCCAGACCGATGACACCGGCACCGATCACACCCAGACGCTTGGGTACAGCCTGGAATTCCAGTGCACCGGTGGAGTCGACGATAATGTTCTGATCGACCGGGGCCGGCGGAATTTCCACAGGACGCGAGCCGGAGGCCAGAATGACGTTCTCGGCGGCCAGCACTTCAGTGCTACCGTCTTCCTTGGTGATTTCTACCTGTTTGCCGGACAGCAGCTTGCCGTGACCCTGGTAAACAGTCACGCCATTGGCCTTGAGCAGCCCGCCTACGCCACCGGTCAGGTTCTTGACGATCTGGTCCTTGCGGCCAATCATCGCTGACACGTCCATGCTCACTTCACCGGTAGTGATACCGTGAACATTGAAGGAATCCTTCGCTTCGTGGTATTTCCAGGAACTGTCCAACAGCGCCTTGGAAGGAATACAACCCACGTTCAGGCAGGTGCCACCCAGGGCCAGCTTGTCGTCCTTGCCCTTGTACTTCTCGATACAGGCGGTTTTGAGACCCAGTTGGGCTGCACGGATAGCGGCTACATAGCCCCCTGGACCGGCGCCGATGACCACTACATCAAATTTTTCGCTCATAAACCAATTCCTCTGTTTGCAGCTATGTGCTTAAAGCTGCCGATGGGGATACCGCCGACAGCATGCCGCTTGAAGCATTGAAACCTGTGACTGCCGCCGGGATCAGATGTCCAGCAACATGCGCGCCGGATCTTCCAGCAGTTCCTTGATCGCAACCAGGAAGCTGACCGCTTCCTTGCCGTCGATCAGACGGTGGTCATAGGACAGCGCCAGATACATCATCGGCAGCACTACCACCTGCCCGTTTACAGCCATCGGACGCTCCTGGATCTTGTGCATGCCCAGAATGGCCGCTTGCGGCGGGTTGACGATCGGTGAAGACAGCAGCGAACCGAATACACCACCATTGGAAATGGTGAAGGTGCCGCCAGTCATTTCTTCCATGGACAATTTGCCGTCACGTGCCTTGCGGCCGTACTCGCCAATAGTGCCTTCAATTTGTGCCAGGCTCATGAACTCGGTGTTACGCAGTACCGGAACCACCAGGCCGCGGTCACTGGAAACGGCAACGCCGATATCCTGATAACCGTGATACACAACGTCCTTGCCGTCGATCGAGGCGTTGACCGCAGGGAAGCGCTTCAACGCCTCGGTAGCAGCCTTGACGAAGAACGACATGAAGCCCAGGCGGACGCCGTTGTGCTTCTTCTCGAACAGGTCCTTATATTTCTTGCGCAGGTCCATGATCGGTTTCATGTCGATTTCATTGTACGTGGTCAACATGGCCATGCTCGACTGCGCATCGACCAGACGCTCGGCGATGCGAGCGCGCAGGCGGGTCATGGGGACGCGCTTCTCGACGCGGTCACCTTCGCTCAGTACCACGCTGGAAGCAACAGCAGCGGCGGGCTTGGCGGCCGGTGCAGCGGCCGCCGCCGGAGCGGATTTCTTCGCTTCGATGGCATTGAGCACGTCTTCCTTGGTGACGCGACCACCCTTGCCGGTGCCCTTGAGCTCAGCCAGGTTCAGACCACTTTCCTCGGCCAGCTTGCGGGCAGCCGGATTCAGCAACTGATCATCGCCTGCGCTTTCACCAGCGGCGGGCGCTGCGGCAGCAGGTGCCCCGGCGGCAGGTGCTGCCGCTTCGGATTTGGGGGCCGCGGTGGCGCCGTCATTCAATGTACCCAGCAACTCAGCGCTGAGCACGGTTTCGCCTTCGCCCTTGACGATGTCACCCAATACGCCATCGGCTTCGGCCAACACTTCGAGAACCACTTTGTCGGTTTCGATATCAACGATCAGCTCATCACGCTTGACTGCGTCGCCGGGTTGTTTGTGCCAAGTTGCAACAGTACCGTCCGCGATGGACTCGGGAAATGTCGGGGCCTTGATTTCAATAGCCATTGTCGATCCTTAAATAAACTGTGTTATGCAGAGGCTCACGCGTAGAGCGCATCCTGCAGGAGTTTCGCCTGTTCTTCCGCATGTACGGAGGGGTAGCCGCCGGCAGGTGCCGCAGAAGCCTCTCGTCCAGCGTAGTCCAGATACAGATTGCTGACGCTGTGTTCCGCCAGAACACGGCGCATATGGTGCTGGCTGCAATACCAGGCCCCTTGGTTCATGGGCTCTTCCTGACACCAAACGACTTTCTTCAATCCGGCGTAAGGTGCCAGCACCTCGGCCAGATCATCTTCAGGGAACGGATACAGCTGTTCGATACGGACAATGGCGACGTTCTCGGTACCATCCGCGCGGCGTTTTTCCAACAAGTCGTAGTACACCTTACCGCTGCACATGACCACCCGATCGACCTTCGCCGGATCGATGGCATCCGCTTCCGGAATCACGGTCTGGAAGGACCCTTCAGCCAGATCTTCCAGTGTCGAGATTGCCAGTTTATGACGCAGCAGTGATTTCGGTGTCAGCACCACCAGCGGCTTGCGCAGCGGGCGGATCACCTGACGGCGCAACAGATGGTAGATCTGTGCCGGCGTCGTCGGTACGCAGACCTGAATATTCTGCTCAGCGCACAACTGCAGGAAACGTTCCAGACGGGCAGATGAATGCTCAGGGCCCTGACCTTCATAACCGTGTGGCAGCAGCATAGTCAGGCCACACAGGCGACCCCACTTATGCTCACCACTGGTGATGAACTGATCGATTACCACCTGGGCACCGTTGGCGAAATCACCGAACTGAGCTTCCCACACGACCAGCGCGTTAGGCATGGTGGTAGCGTAGCCGTACTCGAATGCCAGTACCGCCTCTTCAGACAGCAGCGAATCATAGATATCGAAACGCGGCTGGCTTTCGCTCAGATTCGCCAGCGGGATGTAGGCACCCTGCTCCTTCTGGTTGTGTAGCACCGCATGGCGGTGAGAAAACGTGCCGCGGCCGACATCCTGACCGGTGATACGCACCGGGTGATTTTCGTGCAGCAGCGTGGCGTACGCCATGGTCTCGGCAAAACCCCAGTTGATCGCCAGACCACCGGCAGCCATCTTGCTGCGGTCCTCGACAATCTTGCCGACCTGCCGCTGCACCACCAGGCCATCTGGCAGGGTGTTCATGCGGGCGGCCAATTCCTGCAGGGTTTTCAGATCAAAACGGGTATCGTGGCGTGCTGTCCACTGGTGGCCCAGATAGGGAGTCCAGTCGACGAAGGATCCGGTGTCCGGTTCCTTGACCAGACTTTTCACTACGTGGTCACCGTTATCCAGCGCAGTACGGTATTCCTCGATCCGCTCCTGTACTCCATCAGTATCCAGCACTGCTTCTTCGACCAGGCGCTTGGCGTAGATTTCACGGGTGGTAGGATGCTTGGCGATGACGGCGTACATGCGCGGCTGAGTACCGGAGGGCTCATCCGCTTCGTTGTGTCCGCGACGACGATAGCAGACGAGGTCGATCACCACGTCACGCTTGAACTGCATGCGATAGTCAACGGCCAGCTGGGTCACGAATAGCACAGCTTCCGGATCATCACCATTCACATGGAAGATCGGCGCCTGAATCATCTTGGCGATGTCGGTGCAATATTCGGTGGAACGGGCGTCATCCTGGCGGTTGGTGGTGAAGCCGACCTGGTTGTTGATCACGATATGTACAGTGCCACCGGTCTTGTAAGCACGGGTCTGGGACATCTGGAATGTCTCCATGACCACACCCTGACCGGCGAAAGCCGCATCGCCGTGCATACTGATCGGCAGCACCTTGTCGCCGGTGGCGTCTTTGCGACGATCCTGGCGAGCACGCACCGAACCTTCAACTACCGGAGAGACAATCTCCAGGTGCGAGGGGTTGAATGACAGTGCCAGGTGGACTTCACCGCCGGAGGTCATGACGTTGGACGAGAAGCCCTGGTGGTATTTCACGTCACCGGAGCCGAGGTCAATCATCTTCTTGCCTTCGAACTCGTCGAACAGCTCACGCGGATTCTTGCCCAGGGTATTGACCAGTACGTTGAGACGACCACGGTGAGCCATGCCCAGTACGACTTCACTGACGCCGTAAGAACCGGAGCGCTGGATGATCTCGTCGAGCATGGGAATCAGGCTCTCGCCACCTTCCACGCCAAAGCGCTTGGTGCCGGGATACTTGGTACCAAGGTACTTTTCCAGGCCTTCGGCCGCGGTCAGACGCTCGAGCAGATGACGTTTGCTCTCCACCGAGTGTTGCGGCTTACCACGCACACCTTCCAGGCGCTGCTGGAACCAGCTGCGCTGACTGGAATCAACGATGTGCATGTATTCAGCACCGAAGGTACCGCAGTAGGTCGATTTCAGCGTTTCAAGAATTTCGCGAAGGGGAGCTTCTTCCTTGCCGATGTTCAGCTCACCGGTACGGAACACCGTATCCAGGTCGGCATCGGTCAGGCCATACTCGGCCAATGTCAGATCAGCAATCTCTTCCCGTTCCCACAACCCCAGCGGATCGAGGTTGGACGCTTGGTGGCCGCGCATCCGGTAAGCCTGGATCAGACGCAGAACGCCGACCTGCTTCTTGTCACGTTCGCTGCTGACCTGGCCACCGCTTGCTGCCTGCGGGCGACGGGTGCTCTGAGCGAGCGACAGAAAGTGCTCACGAATAGTGGAATGGGAAATGTCCGATCCAGTGAAACCGTTGATCTGGGGCAGCTTATCGAAGTAGCTGCGCCATTCCTCGGCAACACCGTTGGGATCGTGCAGATAGAGCTCATAAAGCTCTTCAACATAGGAGGCACTCCCACCCGACAGGTGAGAGGTACTCCACAGCTGCTGCATTTCGCTGTCTGGCATGCTAGGTCACCCTCTATAAGGGGACACCACCTGGCGCAAAGACCATTAATAGGCAATGAAATTGCCTTCCGTGCAGAACAGCCAGATGAGCATTCGGCATTGTCCCTGCCAGTCGCTCTGCTCTGTCACATTCCGCGAAACCGGAATATTGCCGGCCCCGACAGATAGTTCGGGTGTTACCCGTTGCCCCTGTTGGTTTAGGTACATCTGACCGCCGCTTTGTGAGCGTCGGTCTGAATTCTTTACTGGCCGGCTCCTACTCAGAAGCCGGCTCAGGCTTACTGTAGTGCAGAGATCGACTCAGGTTCCACTTTGCAGCAGCATGTTGCGGATATGTCCGATCGCCCGGGTCGGGTTGAGACCTTTAGGGCAGACGTTCACGCAGTTCATGATGCCACGGCAGCGGAATACGCTGAACGGATCATCCAGTGCCGCCAGACGGTTCTCGGTCTCGGTGTCACGGCTATCCGCGAGGAAGCGGTAAGCTTGCAATAAACCCGCGGGACCGATGAACTTGTCCGGATTCCACCAGAACGAAGGGCAGGATGTCGAACAGCATGCACAGAGAATACACTCGTACAGGCCGTCCAGTTTTTCCCGCTCCTCGGGCGACTGCAGGCGCTCGATGGCCGGCGCCGGCGTGTCGTTCTGCAAATATGGCTGAACCTTCTCGTACTGCTTGTAGAAGATGCTCATATCGACGACCAAGTCACGGATTACCGGCAAACCCGGCAACGGACGCAGCACCAGCTTGTTTTTCTTCACTACACTGGACAGTGGAGTGATACAAGCGAGGCCGTTCTTGCCATTGATGTTCATGCCGTCCGAACCACAGACACCTTCGCGACAGGCACGACGGTATCCCAGGCCCACGTCCTGCTCCTTGGCCAACTCCAACACATCAAGAACCATCAGGTCCTTGCCGTCGGTGTCGATCTGGAAGTCCTGCATGTAGGGCGCGTTATCGCGCTCAGGGTTGTAACGATAGATACTGACTTGCAACATATCGGATCCCCTTAATATGTGCGGACTTTAGGTTCAAACACCGGAACAGTCTTCGGCGCGAAGTTGACCGCGCGCTTGGTCAGCTGCTTGGTCTGCGGGTGGTACATGCTGTGGCACAGCCAGTTTTCGTCATCACGCTCTTCGTAGTCTTCACGAGCGTGGGCACCACGGCTTTCCTTCCGCGCTTCAGCAGCGATGGCGGTAGCTTCGGCCACTTCCAGCAGGTTCTGCAGTTCCAGCGCTTCGATCCGTGCGGTATTGAACGCCTGGCTCTTGTCACCGATCTTGACGTTGGCAATACGCTCACGCAATGCCGCCAGCTCAGCAATACCCTTCTGCATGTATTCACCAGTACGGAATACACCGAAGTAGTTCTGCATGCAGCTCTGCAGCTCTTTACGCAGCGGCGCAACATCTTCACCGGTAGAGCGCTCATTAAGACCGGACAGGCGAGCCAGAGAGGCCTCGATATCCGACTCGGAAGCGCCACGGTGCTCGATACCTTCCTTCAGTGCGCTTTCCAGGTGCAGACCAGCGGCACGACCGAACACCACCAGGTCGAGCAGTGAGTTGCCGCCCAGACGGTTGGCACCGTGTACGGATACGCAGGCGACTTCGCCAACAGCGAACAGACCGTCGATGATCTTGTCGTTACCTTCAGCGTCCTGGGTAATAGCCTGGCCATGAATATTGGTGGCAACCCCACCCATCATGTAGTGGCAGGTCGGCACAACCGGTACTGGCGCAGTCACCGGATCGACGTGGGCGAAGGTCTTGGATAGCTCGCAGATACCAGGCAAACGACTGTGCAGCACTTCCTCACCAAGGTGATCAAGCTTCAGCAACACGTGGTCGCCGTCGGGACCGCAACCGTTACCGGCCAGGATTTCCTTGACCATGGAACGGGCCACAACGTCACGACCGGCAAGGTCCTTGGCGTTAGGCGCATAGCGCTCCATGAAACGCTCGCCATGCTTGTTGATCAGGTATCCACCTTCACCACGGCAGCCTTCGGTGACCAGTACACCTGCGCCGGCGATACCGGTCGGGTGGAATTGCCACATTTCGATATCCTGCACCGGCACGCCAGCGCGCAGCGCCATGCCGACACCGTCGCCGGTGTTGATCAGTGCGTTAGTCGTGGAGGAGTAGATACGTCCTGCACCACCTGTTGCCAGCACAGTGGCCTTGGCACGGATGTAAGCGGTTTCACCGGTTTCAATGCAGATGGCAATGACACCCGTGAAAGCGCCGTCCTGGTTCTTGACCAGATCAACCGCATACCACTCGTTGAGGAAGGTGGTGTTGTGCTTGAGGTTGGCCTGATACAAGGTGTGCAGCAGAGCGTGACCGGTACGGTCGGCAGCTGCGCAGGTGCGGGCAGCCTGAGTCGGGTTATCCGGCCCTTTGGACTGACCACCGAACGGACGCTGGTAGATGCGGCCCTGCTCGGTACGGGAGAACGGCAGGCCCATGTGCTCGAGCTCGAACACCGCTTCGGGACCTACGGAACACATGTATTCGATCGCGTCCTGGTCACCGATGTAGTCGGAGCCCTTGACGGTGTCATACATGTGCCAGCGCCAGTCATCATTCGGGTCAGCCGAGGCGATGGCACAGGTGATGCCGCCTTGGGCGGATACTGTGTGCGAACGGGTCGGGAACACCTTGGTTACAACGGCAGTCTTATGACCGCCCTGAGCCAGTTGCAGCGCTGCGCGCATACCGGCACCACCACCACCAATGATGATGGCGTCAAAAGTCAAAGTACGCATGTTAGACATTATTTAAAGACCCCAAAGAATCTGTATGCCCCAGACGAACAGGACGAACATCGCCAGACCGCAAACCACCTGGAACAGGAAGCGCAGCACAGTGGCGGCTTTGCCAAAGGCCATGGGCGTGAGGTAATCGGTGGAAATGGTCCACATGCCGACCCAGGAGTGAACGCTCAGCGCAACCAGCGTGAGCAAACTGAAGATGCGCATGGCATTGTTGCTGAACAGCGCACTCCAGTCAGCGTAGGTCAGGCCCGGATTGAGAATCAGGTAACCAAGCAGAAAAATCGTGTAAACCGCCAGCAGAACGGCAGATACGCGCTGCGCCATCCAGTCATACAGGCCGCTACGCGACAGGTTGGTGACGTTGGTTACCATATCCATACTCCCAGCAGAACAATCAGAATGACGGCGATGACAATCAGCAGCTTGGCGCCCAGCTGACCGCTCTCCAGCCCTTCACCTACACCCGCATCCATCACCAGGTGGCGAATACCCGCTACCAGGTGATACAACAGGGCAGACATAACACCCCAGAGCACCAGCTTGGCGAATGGATTTTGCAGGCATGCCTTTACTTGCTCAAAACCGTTTTCGGAACTCAATGATGTGTCCAACATCCAAAGCAGGCCTGCAATGGCGATGAACAGAATGATCCCCGAAATCCGGTGAGCAATAGACGTATAGGCGGTAACAGGAAGCTTGATTGTCCTGAGATCTAGATTGACAGGTCTTTTGCTATTCACGGCTATCTTCACACTCATGGCCCTGTGGTCAGGGCTGGTTATAGGAAGGTGTGGATCACACCCAAATGACGCGCGGCGCAGCCTCAAGGAAGAAGCCGAAATGGGTCACTTTGCCGGTCAAGGAGTATAGTGACTTGGTCGCCTGATTACAATCGGCGAAAGCCCTGCTACCCAGCCCCGGAGCGGCGCTCCAACCTCACCAGTGCGGCAAATGCGCGCATCGCACTTTGTCAATGGAACCTTTGCATAAAGTCGATTCGTAAAGTCTATCGGTAGAATTGACAAACGGGTTTTTGACCTTATAGTGATGCGGGCCCTGCGTGGGGGGTCACACTTTCGATACAGCAAAACAGGAGGCCATCAATGGCTGACAAAAAAGCGCAGTTGATCATCGAGGGCGCTGCCCCCATCGATCTGCCTGTCTATTCGGGCACTTTGGGTCCAGACGTCATAGATGTTCGCGGCCTGACAGCTGAAGGCGTCTTCACATTCGACCCCGGTTTCATGGCGACCTCGTCCTGCGAATCCAAGATCACCTTCATTGATGGCGACAAAGGCGTTCTCTTGCATCGGGGCTACCCGATTGAGCAGCTGGCGGAAAAGTCTGATTTCCTTGAAACCTGTTATCTGCTGCTCAAGGGCGAACTGCCCACCGCAGAAGAGAAGCAGAAGTTCGACAGCACCATCAAGAACCACACCATGGTTCACGACCAACTGAAAACCTTCCTCAATGGTTTCCGTCGTGACGGCCACCCGATGGCAATCATGTGTGGCGTAGTGGGTGCCCTCTCCGCGTTCTACCACGACTCGCTGGACATCAACGATCCTCAGCATCGCGAAATCTCAGCCATCCGCCTGATCGCCAAGATGCCGACCATCGCCGCCATGGTCTACAAGTACTCCATGGGCCAGCCGCTGATGTATCCGCGCAACGAGCTGGGCTATTCGGAAAACTTCCTGCACATGATGTTCAACACGCCGGCGGAGATCAAACCGATCAACCCGGTGCTGTCCCGCGCCATGGACCGGATCTTCGTATTGCACGCTGATCACGAACAGAATGCCTCGACTTCTACCGTTCGTCTGGCCGGTTCGACCGGTGCCAACCCCTTCGCCTGTATCGCTGCGGGTATCGCTGCATTGTGGGGACCCGCCCACGGCGGCGCCAACGAAGCCGTTCTGCGCATGCTGGACGAGATCGGTGATGTATCCAACATCGATAAGTTCATTGCCAAGGCCAAGGACAAGGACGACCCATTCAAGCTGATGGGCTTCGGTCATCGCGTATATAAGAACTTCGATCCCCGCGCCAAGGTCATGAAAGAGACCTGCGACGAGGTGTTGGGCGAGCTGGGGATCAACGATCCGCACCTGGAATTGGCCATGAAGCTGGAAGAAATTGCTCTGACCGACCCCTACTTCATCGAACGCAATCTGTACCCGAACGTCGACTTCTACTCCGGCATCATCCTCAAGGCCATCGGCATTCCCGCCGAGCTGTTCACTGTGATCTTTGCCACCGGCCGTACTCCAGGCTGGATCGCACATTGGAACGAGATGATCAGCGGTCCGTACAAGATCGGTCGTCCGCGCCAGCTGTACACTGGCCACACCAAGCGCGACTACCCCAGCAAGTAAGTCGCAGCTCGAGTCAGAAAAGCCCGCAAATGCGGGCTTTTCTGACTCTGGCCATCAACAGGCTGTCGCCTGCTCCCACCAAGTGAGAATCTGCAAGGCCTCCTCTGCATCGCCGCCACAGACCTGTGCATCCGCCATGAAGCCAGCACACACTGCAGGACGCTCCGGAGAATCAAAAATCCGGCAACGTCGGGCGTCATCAAGGTGAATACAGGCAACCCCCGCCGGCTTACCCTGAGGCATGCCCGGCAGGGGCGACGTTATCGAGGGTGCAATGCAGCAGGCGCCACAACCTTCTCGGCATTTCATGGGCGATCGACATCTCTTGACGGTATGCAGGGACGCCCGGATTGCGGGCGTCCCTGCATTTTATTTCCCCTTTTCGAGCCTGGCAATCAAACTTGACGTATCCCAGCGCCCACCATCCATCTGCTGCACATCGGCATAGAACTGATCAACCAGAGCGGTGACCGGCAGTTGCGCACCATTGCGGCGTGATTCGTCCAGCACTATAGCCAGATCCTTGCGCATCCAGTCCACGGCAAAGCCGAAATCATAATCACCAGCCAGCATACTCTTGTGGCGATTTTCCATCTGCCACGATTGGGCGGCGCCCTTGCTGATCACGGACACCACTGCTTCACCATCCAGACCGGCACATTGAGCGAAATTCAACGCCTCGGCCAGCCCCTGCACCACACCGGCGATGCAGATCTGGTTGACCATCTTGGTCAACTGGCCGCTGCCGACATCACCCATCAGGCGGAGCATCTTTGCGTAACAGCTGATCACCGGACGAGCCAGATCAAATACCGCTTCCTCGCCACCCACCATAACCGTCAGCTGGCCGTTTTCCGCACCTGCCTGGCCACCAGACACCGGCGCATCCAGAAAACCCACGCCGCGCTCTGCTGCCAACTGCGCCAGCTGCCGTGCCACACCTGCCGATGCCGTGGTGTGATCGACAATGACAGTGCCACTGCGGGCCCCGGCCAGTATGCCATCGGGCCCGCTCACCACCTCCAGCAGGTCCTTATCATTGCCGACGCAGATCATTACGAAATCCTGCTCCATGGCCGCTTCCGCTGGCGTTGCACAGGCTTTACCACCGTGCTCAGCTACCCATTTGGCAGCCTTGTCTTCGGTGCGGTTGTATACCGTAACCTCGTGCCCCGCCCTGACGAGATGCCCCGCCATCGGATACCCCATTACTCCCAGACCCACAAAAGCTACGCTGGCCATACACACTCCTGAATTCATGCTGACAGAAATATCGCTGATCGCTGAATCATAGCACCGACCAGCGCACCGACATCTACAAACAGAACCGCCGGTGCTGGCTGGCAGAAGTAACGGCAGGCATAATACGCGCCCTTTTACCCTGCTCACGGAGTCGCCGGATGTTCAATATCAATCAGTATTTTGAAGGCAAAGTAGCTTCCATCGCCTTTCGTCAGCCGGAAGGCCCGGCCACGCTCGGCGTCATGGCACCCGGCGAGTACGAGTTCGGCACCGGAAGCACGGAAATCATGCATGTCATCACTGGCAATCTGACCGTGAAGCTCCCCGGCAGCGACGCCTGGGAAGAGTTCGGCGCAGGCACGCGCTTCATCGTCCCGGCCAACAGCCGCTTCAATCTGCGGGTGGAGCAGGACACAGCCTATCTATGTGAATATCGCTAAGCGCTGACAATCGCACCGCCGTATTTCTCGACAAACTCCACCGGCATGCGCCGCGGGCGTCCGCTGCTGAGTTCGACACAGGCAAAGGTGGTGCGTGCCCGCAACAGCGTGGCGCCATCACGCTGGCGGGATAACTGAAACTGCCGGGTCATACGCAGTTTGCTATCCCAGCTGACGATCCAGGTCCCCATCTGCAGATCGTCATCCAGATAGCCTGCTGCCAGGTAGTCAATCTCATGGCGCATCACCACCATGGCCCGATTCAGCTGCTGATACTCAGGCAGGCCCAGCCCCAATGCACCGGAATGCTCCCATGCGCAGCGCTCCAACCAACGCACATAAACGGCATTGTTGGCGTGGCCCAGCTCATCAATATCCTCCGGCTGCACCCGAATATCGCAGACGAAGGGGTTTTCCAGATCCCATTTCACACTCGCTCTCCCGGCAAGACAAAAATACAGGGCATGCAGCATAGCATTGCCCTGCTTGCCAATCGCGCTTCCCGGCACAACACTGTCATACAGAGCTCAAACTGGAGACCGCATGTTCAAGCACCTGCACTTCCCGATCCTGGTGATCAACCCTGACTGCGGGCGCGGCAATGTCGCCGGCCAACAGCTCAGTGAACTCTTCGATGCATTGAAGCATGAAGGCCTCGACGTTCTTTCCACCACCTCACTCGACGAGGGTCGCCTGGTAGCCGAGGCTCACCGCGGACTGTCCTGCATCCTGTTCAGTGCCGAGAACAACCATGATCATGAGCTGGAGCCGGTGCGCAAGCTGTTTGCTGCAGCCCATTCACGCTCGCCTGAACTGCCGATCATGGCACTGAGCACCACGCAAGCGCTGGACAACCAGTTGCTGAGCAGCCTGCGCGACCTGCACCAGCTGCGCGGCATCATCTATCTGTTTGAAGACACCATGCCTTTCATCGCCGGTCAAATCGCCCGCACCGCACGCGCCTATCTGTCGCAACTACTGCCGCCGTTCTTCAAGGCGCTGCTCGACTATACCGGCCGCGCCAGCTATTCATGGCACTCACCCGGTCATGGCGGCGGCGTGGCTTTTCGCAAAAGCCCGGTGGGC
The DNA here is from genome assembly GCF_014897305.1 of Pseudomonas sp. FME51. NCBI lineage: Bacteria > Pseudomonadati > Pseudomonadota > Gammaproteobacteria > Pseudomonadales > Pseudomonadaceae > Pseudomonas > Pseudomonas sp. FME51. Next base: position 187,621 of record NZ_JABUYN010000006.1, read on the forward strand.
CGTGCCTTTCATGACTTCTTTGGCGAAAACACCCTGCGCTCCGACCTCTCGGTATCCGTGCCTGGACTCGGCTCGCTACTGGATCACAACGGCCCGATTGCCGAAGCCGAAGCCAATACCGCCCGTGTTTTCGGCGCTGATCACAGCTTCTATGTCATCAACGGCACCTCCACCTCGAACAAGATCATCTGGCATGCCTTCGTCACCCGCGACGATGTCGTTCTGGTCGATCGCAACTGCCACAAATCCATTCTTCACGCGATCACCATGACCGGTGCCATCCCGCTCTACCTGACCGGCTCGCGCAACGACTACGGCATCATCGGCCCCATCAGCCTGGATTCGTTCTCACCCCAGAATCTGCGCCAGCGGCTGGCCGAGCATCCGCTGCTGCAGGGCCGGGAGCCCCGCATTCGCCTGGCGGTGCTAACCAACTCCACCTATGACGGACTCTGCTACAACGCCGAGCTGATCAAGGATGAGCTGGAAGACGCGGTCGAAGTGCTGCATTTCGACGAAGCCTGGTACGGCTACGCTGCCTTTCATGAATTCTACGCTGGCCGCCACGGCATGGGCAGCAAGCGCGGCTTCGACCGCGCCAAACATCCATTGGTGTTCGCCACTCAATCACCGCACAAGGTGCTGGCGGCGCTATCCCAGGCGTCGATCATTCTGGCAGAGAACAGCGTGGAGCAGCAGCTGGACGTGGAGCGCTTCAACGAAGCCTTCATGATGCACACCTCCACTTCGCCGCATTACGGCATCATCGCCTCGATCGACGTAGCCACCGGCATGATGGCCGGCGAACCGGGCCGCTCGCTGGTGCAGGAAACACTCGATGAAGCCCTGTCCTTCCGCCGCGCCATGCAGCAAACCGCCGAACGGCTGGACGAAGATCAGTGGTGGTTCGATGTCTGGGAGCCGGAACAGGCACTGGACAGCGAAGAGCTGGTTGCCAGCGACTGGACCCTGGATAATCAGGCCGAGTGGCACGGTTTTGGCGATATGGCCGACGACTACGCCCTGCTCGACCCCATCAAGGTGACCCTGCTTACACCCGGCGTAGAAGAACAGGGCCGCCTGGCCAAAAGCGGCATCCCCGCTGCCGTGGTCACACGCTTTCTCGCCGAGCGCGGGCTGGTGGTGGAAAAGACCGGTCTATATTCCTTTCTGATCCTGTTTTCACTGGGTATCACCAAAGGCAAATGGAGCAGCCTGGTCTCGGAATTGCAGGAGTTCAAACGCCTTTACGACAGCAACGCCCCACTGGAACTGACCCTGCCGGCCATCGCCCGCAGCGGCCACTACCTCGGGCTCGGCCTGCGCGACCTCTGTCAGGATTTGCATCGTTTCTACAAGGAACAGCGCATGGTACGCGTCCTCCGGCAGATCTACACCGAACTGCCCGAGATCGTCGTCCGCCCCGCCGACGCCTGGCAACAGATGGTCCGCGGCCAGGTGGAAATGGTTCCGATCGACACCCTCGCCGGCCGCATCAGCGCCGTCATGCTCGTCCCCTACCCGCCCGGCATTCCGGTGATCATGCCCGGCGAACGCTTCCCTGATGACAGCAGCGCGATCACCGATTACCTGCGCATCGCCCTCGCCCAGGATCAGCAGTTTCCCGGATTTGAAAGCGATATACATGGGTTGCGACCGATGCTGCAGGAGGATGGGAGCATGCGGCACTTCGTGGATTGCCTGGTGGAGTGATCAGCCTCGACCGAGCAACCGGAGCAAGGAGGCCCCGCTTATAGCGAAGCCTCCCGCAGATGATGTTTGGCGGCGTCGATGAAAGCCCGCACATTGGGGTGATTCTTGCGCCCGCTTTGAAAGAGCAGTGAAATCGGCAGCGTCGGCGCGACATCGTCGGTCAACAGGAGCTCGAGCCGGCCTGCGGCGAGCTCATCGGCGACTTGATACGACATTGTCCTAATTACACCCAAACCCGAGACCGCCGCCGAAATGGCTGCTTCCATATTGTTGACCGAGAATCTTGCCGAGCGACCAAAACGGCGGATTTCGTCCAATCCCCATCCGCGATGGGGTCCCGCCTCGTCCTCGACCCTGATCACTTCATGCTGCCGAAGGTCGGAAAAAGAGATCGGTCGGCCATGTTGTGCAAGATAACCGGGGCTGGCCGTGAACACACGTCTGACCTCCCCGACTCGTAGCATATGAAGTGAGCTGTCAGGCAGGTCAGCAATGCGGACAGCAACATCAATGCCCTCCTCCACCAGGTTCACCACCCGATCGAGCAATAGAAACCGGATCTGCAGTTCGGGATATTGCTTTAACAGTTCGACGATAACCGGCTGAATATGCAAGCGACCGAACATGACCGGCGCCGTCACCGTCAGAACTCCGCTCGGCGTCGAGCGGAGTCCTTGGACAATATCGAACGCCTGGTCGATCTCGGCAATACCGGCGCGGCAGTGTGCCAGGAACAATGCCCCTTCGTCGGTCAGCCGCACGCTGCGGGTGGTACGCCGCAACAGCTGCACTCCGATGTTTGATTCAAGCACAGCGATCGTGCGCGAGACGGTAGTGGGCGACAAGTTGAGCCGGCGCCCCGCTTCGGCAAAGCTTTGATGCTCGGCCACGCTGATAAAGGTTCTCAGCGCCCGCAGTCTGTCCATGCCCTGACTCCAATGGATTGATATCAGTTTTCGCAATAGTGAAGTGCGAACCTGAGAGATTCTCTCACTTCTTATCAACAGACAGAATGACTGCATCGTTAATACGGAGGTCCTTCATGATGAAACTCTACCATTACCCACTATCCGGACATGCACACCGGGCTGCTCTTTTTCTCTCGCTCACTGGCGTACCCCACGAGCTGATCGAGATTGACTTGTCTGCCGGCGAGCATAAGCAACCGGCATTTCTTGCACTCAATACCTTCGGCGAAGTGCCAGTGCTTGATGATGATGGCGTCGTCATTGCCGATTCGCTGGCGATCCTCGTCTATATAGCGCGCAAAGTCGGACCTTCGCATTGGTTACCGACCGAGCCAGCGGCAGAGGCACAGGTGCAGCGGTGGCTCTCGGTAGCGGCTGGAAAAACCGCCTATGGTGCCTGCGCTGCGCGTCTCATCACCGTATTCGGCGCGCCCTTCAACGCAGAGGAAGTCATCGGGCGCGCCTACGCGACATTGGCCGTCATGGAGCAGACTCTGAGAGATCAGCGTTGGCTCGCAAGCACGGCACAACCCACTCTCGCCGACATCGCGCTGTACAGCTATACCGCACGGGCTCCCGAGGGAAATGTGGATCTGGCCAGCTATCCGCGAGTCCAGGCCTGGTTGCGCCAGGTCGAAGAGCTGCCCGGCTTCATTCCCTTTCAACGTACGCGGGCCGGGTTGGACGCCTGATCTGCCCTTCTATATCAGGAGCGAGCAACATGAACTTTGACCATTTACGTCTCGACCATATCGGCATCCGCGTCACCGATCTGGCGATAGCTGAAGCCTTCTACGCCAGGCTCGGCTTCGTGCGCGATCCCGAGGAATATGCCCCAGCGGTTAAAGCCTGCGGACTCGTGCACCCTACCGGATTACGTATCCATTTGATTTACAACGGCGAACCGGCAAGTGAAGGCAATGTTCTGCTGGACGCCGCGATCAAGCGGCCAGGCTATACGCACGCCGCCTTTATCGTCGACAGCATGGATGAGCTGGTGGCATGGCTTGCGCGCGAAAATATCAGGATCAGCGAAGGTCCGGTCATGATGGGCCATGGTCGCCGCAACGTCTGCTTCATCCGCGACCCCGATCTGAATGTACTGGAGTTCAACGAGATACTCTGAACTGAACCATAAGACCCGTGCTGGTCGACTCTCACAAGCCGACGGACAGATCGATAGAGAAAATCGCAGAAATGTGGGCATTTTCTGCGCATTGGACCAGACTGAGTGTCGGCGACCACACAATTATCCCAGTCCAATACGGTCATCCAATAAAACGTGGCGGCGCTTTGTAACAGTCGAAGGCAGAGCTCTAACAGTCGTAAAAGCGCGGTTGTGCAGGGCACTGACATTTAACTGAAATGGAGAAGAAAAAATGGCTCTTGAATATAAGCGTTTGGATAAAGACGATGTCGCCCTGCTGATGGTTGACCATCAGGCTGGGCTGCTCTCTCTGGTACGGGACTTCTCCCCTGATGAGTTCAAGAACAACGTACTGGCCCTGGCCGATATCGCCAAGTTCTTCAATATCCCGACTATATTGACCACCAGCTTCGAAGAAGGCCCGAATGGTCCCATGGTCCCGGAGATCAAAGCGGCGTTTCCAGATGCTCCCTACTTTGCCCGTCCCGGACAGATAAACGCCTGGGACAACGACGACTTCGTGAATGCAGTGAAAGCAACAGGTAAGAAACAGCTGCTGATCGCTGGGGTTGTCACTGAGGTTTGCGTGGCGTTTCCTGCGCTATCGGCAATCGAAGAAGGTTTTGACGTGTTCGTCGTGACCGACGCATCGGGTACCTTCAACTCCGTAACGCGCGACGGCGCGTGGATGAGGATGCAAGCTGCCGGCGTTCAACTGCTCAACTGGTTCGCCGTGGCGGGTGAGCTGCATCGCGACTGGCGCAACGATATCGAGGGCTTTGGCGGGATCCTGGCCAATCACCTTCCCCACTACTCCAACTTGATGCAGAGTTTCACCGCTCAGCAAAAGTGACTTCAGGAGCACGCCCTCACACATTGGGGCGTGCTTGTCCTGGGCAGTCTTCCCCTACACTTCTAAAATTGTGAGCCTATCCATGTCCATAAAACTCTCCAAAAGCGATTTAGGTAAGTTCCGTCAACTGCTCCAGGTCGGCCAGCACGAACTGATTGCGGACGCACGGCTTGATGCGGATTCTGATGGCGGACCCAATCCCCATGACCTCTATGACGCGGCTCTTGCTGCATGCAAGGCAATCACTTTATTGATGTACGCTGAGAAAGCCGATATCCCTTTGGAAGATGTGCAAATAACCATCGAGCGGGACAGCAGTGAAGAGCGATCTGGTAAATACCATTTACAGGTTGGTCTGGGCCTCAAGGGTAAATTGGATTCCAACCAGCTCGATCGGCTCGAAAAAGTGGCCGCCAAATGCCCCGTTCATAAGTTGATGACAACCGTCGAAACCATGATCACGACCACTTGTGAAGTCATTCATGGATAGATCACAATCGCAACAAAAGCTGCGGAGGCAAAGACCACAAGCGCATTGATAACACCAACTGTAGCCAGCGTGGCACCGAACAGTGGGTTGCCCGCTGTCTGGCCAAGTGCAAGAACAAGAAAAGGAATACCTAAACCCAGATCCGGACGATCTGGAAGAAGATCGATGCCTTGAATGAGGTAAGCGCCGGTAGAGACGATATAGGCGGCGCCGAAAACGCCCATGGCGACGAAGCCATACAGGCTGGAAACTGACGCCATAGCCAGTCCCAGGGTTCCTATCGCCATTCCCAAAAGCGCGAACCTGTGGACTCGCCGTTTGCCGTATCGGTTGGTGAAAATGCCGGTAAGGCCCCCGCTGATGCCAGCAGCGCCAAGCGCAATCCAGGCCCAGGCAACATGGCTATCAGTAAAGCCAGATTCGTTACGCAGAATATCGGCGCCAAACGTCCATATCGCCGTACTCGACAGGCCCATAAGAAAGGCACTGCAGCACAGTGCAAATAGACCCGACCTCTTCAGGATGGCCCACTGGAAACCTTTTATTCCTTCGCCGATCCTGCCCGGAGGAACAGCGAACCAGAGCCAAACGGTTACCCCACCACCAATCAATGCAAACAGGGTATAGAGTTCGCGCCAGGCTCCAGCAGCAATCAGGGCCGCCATGCCGGATAGGATAATGCCGACTGCCGTTCCGGCGTTGATCATCGCGTTGGCTTTAGGCCGATTCTGCTCACTGAACTGCATGGATACAGCAGCGGCGAGTGGGGGCGATGTCAAGCCTGTACTCAACCCCGCCAGCGCTATGCCCAAGCCCAACGACAGTCCCGACGTCGCCAAGACAACACACCCCATCCCAAGCGTCGCGGCCAGCCCTGCCAGCAGCATGATCGTGCGAGGCCCGAGTCCGCCGTTGCAAGAAAAAGAGAAGACGATACCAGCACAATAAGCCGCAAATGCGCTGCCTCCGATCCATCCTGCTTCCGTTACATCCAGCGCAAGATCAGCGCGGATCTGCGGCAGCAGCAAGCCATAGGCAAAACGAGCCAATCCGTAGGAAAGAGCCGTCAGGGCAAAGGCGACGGCAACAAGATTAAGGTTTCGCCTCACAGCTCGGAATTCGTCGTATGCAACTTTCGCCAGGTCTGCGGCGACAGCCCCGTTTCCCGCCTGAATACCCGGCAAAAGTGGGACTGATCGCAAAAACCGTGAACCAGTGCGATATCGCTCAAGGAGTGCCCCGAACAGAGCATATATTGCCCTGCCGCTTCCACTCGCCTCGCAGCGACATAGGTCAGCGGCGTCGTCCCTGTCGTCTGTTTGAATGCATGGGAAAAATGACTGACGCTCAGCCCCAATAACGAAGCGAGTTCGGACGTTCGAATGCATTGGTCGAGGTGTTGTTTTATGAACTCGTCGATACGCGCGAGTTGCCACCGGGCTAGCCCGCCTCTGGCTCTGCGCTGCGAAGGTTCGCTGTTACTGGCGGGTGCCAGCAAGGCGATTGCTTGGTCAAGATAAGCCGCCGCTACGTCGGGATCACGATGAATGGCCCTTTCCGTCTCCGTTAGCAGTGCCAGCATTTGCCGGCTCTGTTTCAACCACTCGGGATGTTGAGGCGGGGTATTGTTTGATGGGAAATGTACGCTCGCACTCTGGTTCATGACTCATGCTCCTCGGCCAGGGTCTGATCCAGGCGACGCGTTTGACTCGCCACCCTCGGTTGAACAGGATGATCCTGTGGCCGAACCGCTCACAGAGCCGAAAGGGGTGGCCTGAATCAACACTAAAGTGGGGGAACGCCAGTTACCTTATTGTGAGAGTTCGATAATCCCTCGCTGAATGCCAATAGTCACCGCATGCGTCCGATTATTGGCGCCCAGCTTGTCCATGATGTTTCGAAGATGCCCTTTTACGGTATCTTCGCCGATCGCCAAGGCAACAGCCGTCTCCTTGTTTGACAGGCCATGAGCGACATGGCGCAATACATCAAGCTCCCTGTTGGTCAGACCATCCTGATCGATGTGAGCCGCCAATTCCGCAGCGATCTCCGGAGGAAAGCGTCGCTGTCCCGCTGCCAGGGCGCGAATGGTGTCAATGAGCTCATGGCGCAGGGTACTTTTCAAAAGATAGCCGCGCGCCCCCGCCTTGATCGCTTGCAGCGCCCTGACATCGCCTCGGTACGTCGTCAGTACCGCGATGCGAGCCTGCGGAAACTCCGACATGATGGAGCTGATGGCGCCGATGCCATTGAGCTCCGGCATCTGCACATCCATGAGGGTGACATCGGGTTGCATCGCTCGGTATAGCCGGATTGCCTCCAGGCCATTGGAGGCTTCCCCGACCACGCTGATGTCCTCAAAACCTCCCACAACCGCGGTAATACCCTCGCGTATCAGCGGATGGTCGTCCACGATCAATACCCTGATGGGTTTTCTGTAATCAACCATAGCGCTACCCTACCCTGCTGAAGCGGGTTCTACTGCCGACGGTACCTTCATAGGCAACGGAGGCAGGCAGTGACAGGCTGATCCGCGTACCGTTTCCAGTATTGCTTTTGATCGACAGCCTTGCGTCAATTCTCTCGGCACGTTCATACATGCCCCTCAAGCCGCCGTGCTCAGGTCGCCCGCGCATTCGCTGGTAAAGCGGATCAATGCCAACCCCATCATCGGCAACAAGCATCTCGAACCTGTCCGGAGTGTATGTAAAGGTTACGGAAATCTGCGTCGCCTGCGCATGGCGAAGCGAATTGAAAACCGCTTCCCTGCCCACCTGATAGACAGCATCGCGAACCGCGTTCCTCAGCGCCAACGGCTCACCCATATTGCTGACATGGTAGGCAGTAGAATCCGGACCGCCGGCCTCCAGCTGCAGCGTCTGGAATGCGGCGGCCAGATCTTCCACCGGAGCCATCTGGCCGCGCAAACCCATGATCCGGTCGCGGCCTTCAGCAATCACCTGCTCGGCACGGTCCAGCGAGCGCTCCATCGCATGACGAGCATGGGACTCCGTGGGCAGACGGTCAGCGACCGCCTGAAAGCTGAGCATCATCCCCTGCACGCTTTGCAGCAAGGTGTCATGCAACTCGCGCGCGATGCGTTCGCGCTCCTGAAAGCGCTCTTCCAGGCGGGTCCTGAGAGCTGCCTTTTCCCGTCGCGTATACACGCGGGACACCCAGAACACGAGTGCCAGCAACGTTAGTGAAAAGATCAACAGAAATCTTGGGCGCAGATAGAAAACCTGGGGAATGCTGATAGTCAAAGCCGCGTCAGGGAGATTGAAATGTCCATTCCCGCCAAGCGCACGGACCTGGAACTCGTAATCACCCGGGCGCAGGCGTGAAAAAGCCGCTTGCCTGGAGCGCCCAGCGTCGACCCATGCAGAATCATGGCCTTCAAGCCGGTATTGAAAGCGCATGGTCTCTGGTGCGGCGAGATTCAAGGCTGAATAGGTAATAATCAGCTTTTCCGGCGCAGCTGATAACCGAGCGGGCGCGGCGGAAATATCAACATCCACTCCATCGGCTGTCAGCGACTTGATCGTGACGGCGGATGGGTGTGCCAACCCCCTTGGTTGGTATGGGTCAACATGGATAATCCCGTTTCCGGTAGCGAACCATAGCAAGCCTTCAGGCGTGTAGACCGCAGTGGGTACCGGCAATACCTTGTATGGATCCATGGGGAGCCGGCCGATATGATCATGCGAGCTGTACAAAAGTGTGTCGCCACCGGCTATTACCCGCTCGATCTCCGCTGCAGGCAGTTTGAAAATGCCACCGCGACTGTGTACCCAGATATCCATCCCGGATTCACCTGTGTCTTGCTCAGCCGGGACGGCGACCAGCCCGTAGATATTCTGAAAGGGTCCGGTAGCCGGCAGTTTCAGAGGATGAAAGCGTCCATCCTTGAGATACGCCAAGCCGTGCTGGCCACCTACCCAGGTGCGCCCGGGCAAATGCAGCATCGCCGTGACATGGCCGATGTTCAGCCCTTCCTGCTCGCTCCAGCGTGAGACCGTCTGCCCATCAACGGACACCAGCAGATTGTCCCGGTAGCCGAACCACAGCCTGCCCGCCAGGTCCCGGGAGGCGCTGACAGGCATCTCCTGCCGCTCGGAATCACTGACCGGCTCAGTGCGCCGCCATTGCTGATCAGCCCAGACAAACAGCCCTGCTCGGTTGACCGAGACCCATATGTCACCATTCTTTCCTACAGCCATCGCCCTTACGGCAGCCTCGCGGGCGGATTCGACAGGCAAGGTTGCGATACGCACCGGTCCATCGTCTGAAAGCGAAAAAACCCCCTGATACCCGCCAATCAACAAGCCGTGTTGCTGGCTGTTTACCAATGTGGTGATCGGCATATCCAGCTCAAACATGGAGCGGCTGTCGCCCCTCAGGCCCATCAGCTGACCATTGTCGGAGCCGATCCACAAGGAACCATCACCGCTTACTGCCAATGCATGATTGCCCGCGCCGACCGGCAGAGCGAGGGGAGACAGTGTTTCACGCTTGAGTCGATCCAGGCCCGCATCCGTGCCCACCCACAGGGTGCCATCGCGATCGATGAGCTGGGCCAACACATTATCGGAGCTGAGTCCGTCGCGAACGGTGTACGAACTGACTGCATCCTTATCCTTGGCAGACTTGGGCCGCTTCCCGGCCGCCAGGTGATGCACGCCGGAGCCCAGCGTGCCCAGCCAGGCGTCTCCCTGCTCGTCAAGAACGATACTAACCGTACGTGGAGTCGGTATCTCTTCAGATTCAATGCCGGCATAACCTGTTTTTTTCAGGCGCAGCAGATGGTCCCTGGAACGATCAGTTATCCAGATATCGCCTGCAGGGGACGATACTATTTTGCTGACCGATTGACTCTTGATGCCGATCTGTATGAACGCAGATGCCCCTGGGGGGAGCGTATATAACTCCTCTTCGCTCGCCGCCCAGACATAGCCATCTGTATCCACGTGCACCGCTCGGGCATGGCCGTCGGCAAAGCCCGCCTCCTTGCCAACCAGGTGCCAACCCGTGCCCTCATGCCGGGCAAGCCCATCATCCGTCGCGGCCCATACATGCCCTTGCTGATCCTCGGCCATGTCGTATACCACCCCGCCCGGAAGGCCCGGATCAACCGGTTGCAACACGCCATTTGCGCTGATCAGGCGGGCTCCACCGGCACGAAACCCCACCCACAGACCTTTGCTGGTGCTGAGAAGCGTCGAGACCACGCCCAGCGACTCACCGTCAGCAGGCACGAATTTCTCGAACTCAAAGCCATCGAAGCGATACAAGGAATCATGCGTTCCCAGCCACAAGTACCCATCAGCAGTTTGCGCAAGCGCTCCTACTGAGCGGGGCCCCTGGTCGCTGGTGGTCCAGCGGCGATGGTCCAAGTCATCAGAGATGCGCGCCGATACATTCGTACACGCGATGCAACCAAGCACGAGGCTCAGCAGCAAAGTGACATATGTTCGCAAGGAAAGTACCTGCTGCCTGCGCCACAGCGCTTAGTTGTATTGGGCATTCAGTTGGAGGCGCAATCAAAACCGGCCCAGTTGCTGCTGGAGCCATTCAAGGATGCGGTCCGCGACCTGCTCCCAACCCGGCTGCGTAATAATCAGATGACCGTAGCCGGGAAAGCAGATGTAGTCTGTCGGCGCCAACGACTGCCTCTGATAAAAATAGTTGGCCAAAACCACAGAACTGGCAATCATATGATCGTCACTACCGGAAACCAGCAATAACGCCCCGCGCTCGTGCTTGAAGAGTAATCTGCTGCCCACGCCTAATGCTACCGTTGTCATCAGTTTTTGCGGGACTCGACCAACAAACCGTTCATAGAGCGGGTCGGTTGTCTCACTGGATGCCGGATGCCCCAGGCGGCGGGAAAACTGCGCAGGCGTCAGGCGTAGAAAGCGCATGCCGTCCAGTCGTTCAGTTCTCGCTGTGAAGATATACAGCAGCGAAAGAATGCCAGGGAAGACGCGCTGCGGCGGCCGGGGAGCAATGGCGATGCCAGCCACGCCCAAGCCTCGATCCAATAGCAACTGAACGATCAACCCGCCCATTGCATGCCCGATAAGTATAGGCGGCGCCGGAAAGGCTGCAATCCGCTCCGCATAGAAGTCGACGAGACGTCCAAGGGGCGACGATCGATTATCTTCGCCATGCAGGATTTGATACCAGCCCAGCTCGCCAGGGGCTGGCAGCGACAGCACACAACAGGCGTAGCCGCAGGCCTTGAAGTGGCGCTCGAACTTGTCCCATACCGTCGGGACCAGCCAATCACCCTGAATAAAACAGACCTGATAACCCACGGCCGGCAATCAGCGACGCGCTACGTACATAAGATGGTGTTTCAGGCCGCAACGCCGCTGCTCGATGACCATTTCAATCATGTTGTGTCTCCTGCTTGCTTTCCCGGACCATCCGCTCGACCCCGGTGTCCAGAGTCAAAGGGGTCTCAACAGGTGGCGGACGACGGGCGGTTGATCGCCGATGTGAAACGCGTTCAACAGTCCCTGATCCAGTGCATCGCTATGGGTCACCCTCGCATGCTGGCGCTGATGCTCGACCCAGCTTTCGACGATGAATTCCTCCACCACCCGGCCGGGCTCTGCGGCGTCCTCCCAGACATCCCAGCGGATCGCGCCGTCGCGATAGCGCGTCGCACGAAAATTGCGCAAGGCAGCGGTGAACGCGGCCTGTTGTTCCGGGGCGATCCGGTATTCGACTTCGATCAGGACGGGGCCGCGGTCATTGGCAAGCGGGACAGCGAGGACCGGCTCGGCCCAATGGTTCGAGGGCGCCAGATCGATGGTGGAATCCTTCGGCAGCCGCCAACGCAGGGCCAGCAGGATCGCCAGCGTCTGGCCGATGGCCGCGATGATCAGGGCACCGGCGACGCCCGTGTTGCTGGCAAGAGTACCCCACAGGATACTGCCACCGGTCATGGCTCCCTGAAGCACCAGCAGATAGACTGCGAGCGCCCGGGCCTTGACCCAACCGGGCGAGGCCATCTGCGCCGCGACGTTGAGCGAGGTCAGCATGCCGATCCAGGCGACGCCGGCAGCGAACATCACTGCCCCGGCCAGCCAGGCATTGGGCGCCAGCGCCAGTGCGAGGGTCGCGGCCGCGAACAGCAGTGTCGCCCAGATCGAGACCCTGTTGGACGCTACCTTCTTGCGCAGTTTTTTCAGCAGCAATGCACCAACAATGGCACCGGTGCCCATGCAGCCGAGAAGCGCGCCGTAGCCCGCCGCATCCAGCCCCAATTCGCGACGGCCCACCAGCGGCAGCATCGCCCAGAGCGCGCTGCTGAACAGGAAGAATCCCAGCGTGCGGATCAGTACCAGCCGCATCGCCGGAGAATGCCGTGCATAGCGATAGCCGGCCCGAAGCGCGCCGAAGAAATGTTCGGGCGGCAAGCTGTGTACGGTCGTGGCGCGCTTCCATGTGACAAGCACGATCAGTACCGCCGAAACCGACACGGCATTCAGCGCGAAGACCGCTGGAACGCCGGCTATCGCCACGATCACCCCGCCAAGCGCCGGACCTATGGCGCGAGAGATGTTGACGCCGAGACTGTTGAGCGCCACCGCATCAGGCAAGGTGGCCTTGTCGACCAGTTCTGGGACGATGGCCTGAAATACCGGCGCGCTGAGCGCCGCCGCCACGCCGAGAACAAAGGTGGCGGCGAGCAGCACCCATGGGGTGGTCAGCCCTTGAAAGGTCAGGAAGGCCAGAACGGCGGCGGCAGCCAGGCCGAGGACCTGTGCGGACAGCAGCATCTTCCGGCGATCGACTATGTCGGCCAGCGCCCCGGCCGGCAGGGCCAGCAAGAACATCGGCAAGGTCGTGGCGGCCTGCACCAGAGCCACCAGCAGCGGGCTGGGCGACAGCGACGTCATCAGCCATCCCGCACCGACATCATGCATCCAGGTGCCTATGTTGGAAATGATTGTGGCGATCCACAGCGCCCGGAAGACCGGTAAGCTCAGCGGGCCCTTCGCCGGGGTGGGCATGTCAATGGCGGTCATCCGATTCTCCTTGACGGGTGAGGTGGTTTAGAAATGTCAGGCTACTTTCGTCACAGATCGAGGGACGGGTTCCGGGCAAGATCCACCCAGGCGACAAGTAGCAATCCCCCGATGAGACCGAGATGTTCGAAAAAGGCATTCGCGTCTGCGCGCCTGCCCTCGCCTGCCGGCTGCGCCCAGAACCGCAGCGCGATCAGGGTGGACAAAAGCGTGAATCCGGCCAGTGCCAGCGCACCCAGCCAGCGCAGGAAGCCCGTCAACACCATCACGGAGGCACCCAGTTCCAGTGCTATCACCAGAACGGCGAACAAGGCGGGCGGGGTCAGGCGGAAGTCGGTCATCTCAACGACGGCGCCGGGGAAATCGGTCAGCTTGACCAGCCCGCCCTGGATATAAGCCGCACAAAGTCCCAGATGCGCAAGGAACAGCATCACGGTCGAGAGTGCGCCACCCGCCTCAATACTGAATGACATCAGCCCTCTCCATCGATACGGGTGACAAAGCGACCCTTTTGGCGTTTATCCTATGATGGCGCGGCGGGCTCCAGGCCGAGGCAGCGGGGGCCGATGTCACGCTATCAGAACGCAAAACAGGAACATCCGAAAGCGCCCCAGAAACCCTGGTAATCGCTGACCGGTACTGAAGATGTCCTGACCTGGTCATGCTGATGTGCATGTACCCCACAAGGCCCCGAGCAATGATGAACGCTTGCCTGCAGCGGAGCGTTGGGCTTCCAGTGTCCGGGTACAAGCGCTACGGGCGACCAGTCCGGCATCACCGGTATTTCACCAGGAGACAACGGCCCGAACTCTCCGGTGGCATATACAACCTTGCCGCCGACTACGGTCAGCACCGACTCCATCAACTTTATTTGTTCTTCCTCGACATTGAAAAAGTCCGCGTTGAGGGCGATCAGGTCGGCCAACTGGCCAACTTTCAACTGCCCCTTTTTGCCTTGCTCTGAGGAAAACCAGGCGCTGCCATGGGTAAAGAGCTCCAGCGCGACTGCACGGGATAAGCCTTCGGGATACAGCGCCATACCTCCCACCGTCTTGCCGCTGACCATCCAGTAAAGCGAGGTCCAGGGGTTGTAACTGGATACCCGCGTGGCATCAGTGCCCGCGCCTACCGGTACGCCCTCGGCGAGCATCCGTTGAATCGGCGGCGTCTGCTCCGCGGCCTTGCTGCCATAGCGGTCAACAAAGTACTCGCCCTGGAATGCCATGCGATCCTGGATCGCGATGCCGCCGCCTAACGCTCGCACACGCTCGATATTGCGTGGGGTAATGGTTTCAGCGTGATCGAAGAACCACGGCAAACCGTTGAAGGGGATGTCCTGATTGACCTTTTCAAACACATCCAGCATGCGCGAGATGGATTCGTCATAGGTAGCATGCAGGCGGAACGGCCAGCGGTGTTCTACCAGGTGCCGCACCACGGGTTCAAGCTCCTGCTCCATCTGCGGCGCAAGGTCCGGACGCGGCTCAAGAAAATCTTCAAAATCGGCCGCAGAAAACACCAGCATTTCACCCGCACCGTTGTGACGGAAGAAATCGTCGCCATCACCGGGTTTTACTTGCCCGGTCCAGTTTTTGAAGTCAGTCAGCTCTTCCTTGGGCTTCTGGGTAAAGAGGTTGTAGGCAATACGCACGGTCAACTGATCGTTCTCTGCCAGCTCGCGCACCACCTCGTAATCATCCGGGTAATTCTGGAAGCCGCCACCGGCATCAATGGCACTGGTCACACCCAGCCGGTTCAACTCCCGCATGAACTGACGTGTGGAATTGACTTGATACTCGAGAGGCAGCGTCGGCCCCTTCGCCAGCGTTGAATAGAGAATCATCGCATTCGGACGCGCGATCAGCATCCCGGTGGGGTTGCCGTTGGCGTCGCGCTGAATTTCACCGCCGGGGGGATTGGGCGTATCGCGGGTATAACCAACCACCCGTAACGCGGCGCGATTCAACAGCGCTCGGTCGTATAGATGCAGCACAAACACCGGCGTATCCGGTGCAGCCTGGTTAAGCTCCTCAAGCGTCGGCATCCTCCGTTCGGCAAACTGGAATTCATTCCATCCGCCTACCACCCTCACCCACTGCGGCGTCGGTGTACGGTCCGCCTGCACCTTGAGCATACGCAACGCATCAGCCAGCGAAGGAACGCCCTCCCAGCGCAACTCAAGATTGTAATTGAGGCCGCCACGGATCAGATGGAGGTGCGAGTCGTTCAACCCTGGAATTACCGTGCGCCCCTGCAGATCAACCATCTGAGTTGCGTCGCTGCGGAACGCCATCGCCTCGGCATCACTGCCAACGGCAACGAACTTGCCATCCTTGATCGCCACGGCTGTGGCTCGCGGTTTTTCTCGATCCACTGTGTGCAGATCGCCATTGAAGAAAATAATGTCAGCAGTCATGTTGCCTCCGGTGATAGTTGAGGACGTTGAGCCTGCAGCCGCTGCAAACGGAAACGTCGACCACAGAGCGCCTGCAGCGCCGATCAGTGATCCAGCGGCGATAAACCCTCGCCTGCCCTGGTCTGTTGGTTTGCCTTTCATGACGCCGCTCCGTCATCATCAGTTAACCAGTCAGCGAACCAGCCGGTGACCATGGGCATAAAGAGGTAAACCACCAGCACAACGATGCTGGCAGTGATAACAAGGTTGCTTGCAACGTACCCACCCAGCCAGGGGATGCCCGCAAATAACGGGCGCCAGACCAGGGGCACCAACAGACTGAGCGGCAGGATCACCAGAAAGGTCACGCAGGCCTGTTTCCAGAGTGGCGGCTGGGCATTTGAGTCAGCGGGGATGAACCAGAAGTCCTTCACCGCAGTCACTTCGGTCTGGTCCCCTTCAACCAATAACGGCAACGCCTCGTTGATCAATTGTTTGCGTTCATGGGATTCCAGCCATGCCTGCAATCGCTGGGGACCACGAAAACGCAAGACGATGGTGAAGCTGGTCAAACCCGCGTCTCGGCTACGCGCCACATTCACACCCAGGTGACCTTCGAACTGATCGGCTACACCTATGGTGCGGCGTAGCCAGGCTTCATAAGCGGTAAGCTGCGCGGGCCGCACGCGGTGGCGGACGACCAGCGTCACTATCTCGGGCAACTGTTGGACCATGATGGGCACTCCAGAATCAGGGCGGCACGTGCCGCCCCGTAACGGTCTAGATCTCAGCGTGAACCGGCGCCAGCATGGGCCCGTGCTTCACCCGCTCTTCCGCCTTATGCACCATGGTGTAGGCATAATCGACACCCATGCCGTAGGCGCCGGAATGCTCTCTAGCCACCGCCATCACCTCGTCGTAGGTATCGCGGTTTTTCCAATCGCGCTGCCACTCCAGCAACACCTGTTGCCAGGTGACCGGCACCACACCGGCCTGGATCATCCGCTGCATGGAGTAATCGTGGGCCGCCAGGCTGGTGCCGCCAGAGGCGTCAGCGACCATGTAGATTTCGTAGCCGGCATCGTGCATCGCCGAGAGTGCGAAGGTGTTATTGCAGACTTCTGTCCACAGCCCGGAGACAATCACTTTATTGCGCCCGTTACGCTTGAGCGCATCGCGCACTTTCTGATCATCCCAGGAGTTCATCGAGGTGCGCTCAAGGATAGGCGAGTCAGGAAATACCTCCAGCAGCTCAGGGTAGGTATGTCCCGAAAAGCTTTCGGTTTCGACCGTGGTGATCACAGTTGGCACGCCAAAGATGCGCGCCGCCTTCGCCAGGCCTACGACATTGTTCTTCAGGGTCTGCCGATCAATGCTCTGCACACCGAAAGCCATTTGTGGCTGTTGGTCGATGAAGATCAGCTGGGAGTTGCTGGGGGTCAGGACTTCAAGCTTCGGGTTCTGCATTATGCTCACCTTTATAAGTAAGGGGGTTTGTGAAGCGTCCGTTCAATGTCGCAAAGTACTGCCGCGTACTATTGGATGACTGTCTGACGTTGGGATGATTGTGTGATCGGTAAAGGCATTAACCCATGACGGATCAGAACTTCCATTCAATCTGGGTCTTGAAAAAGTTCACGTCACCTCCGCCTGCCTGCTTGATCACCTCCTCGGCGAAAAAGTGGCTGACACTCAGATCCATCTTCAGGTGCCGGCCCCATTGGTAATCCAGGCTGATCGATGGCGTGTGTGCCACAAAATTTCCGGACGCCGCCGTGCCTGGCAAAGGGGCCAACCCACGAACATAGACAGCGTCCTGTTTCTCAAGACGCCAGAAAAAGTTCCAGTCCAGCGCCAGCGAGAGTTGAGGAGTCAGGCGCCAACTGATCTCTGGTTCAATGTTGTAAAAATTCTGAGGCGCAAAGACCGCTGCCTCCTCGAAATAAGCCAGGTTGGGAAACAGCGGATTAAAGGTTTGGAGCCGTCCATCGTCAGGATCACTGTCTCCACTAGCAACGTTGGCACTCAGGGCTATTCTCGGCTGCCAACGCGCATCGGCAAATCGGTAGCCAACGAGGCTGGCCACGGTCCAGGCATGAATGTCGGAATCGCCAAAATCACCAAACTGATACAGGGCTTCAAAGTCCCAATCCCAGCCATTTTGCATACCGTAGAGACGCATCCCCACCGAATGCCGAGTTTCATCCTCCACACCTTGAGCATACACAGCGTCTTTTCGATCCAGGCCAAGGTAATAAAGATCAGCGCTGCCGCGGCCAAGCCCCCAGGTACTGTACAGCCCCCAAATGGAGTCATCATCGTGACTGGTGTTGTTGAATGCCCCTTCCTCCACATCGACTGCCTGGAGGTAAAACACCTTCCACAGCGCTCCACCATAAGAGCCATCCCAACGCAACCCGTCATAAGAGCGCCGGATATTGGATCCGTCCCGGGTACCCATAAGCCGCGCCGACCCCAGTCCCATTTCCTGCCGACCGATCCGCCACCGGGAATCCCCGGTTTGCCAGTCGAAGAATGCCTGACCCACGGCAGCCCTATCCTTGTCAAAGGGACCGGGTGCAAGGTCACCACCCGCATCCGCATAGTTTGCACTCAACTCGACAAAGGCTCGAAACCCGTCACCGAGATGGATATCCGCATGCCCATAGAAGCGCTGCAACCAAACCGTGCCATCCGCCCCACCCTGCAATCCAAACCGATCATTGTCATAGGCGTTGATACGACTGCGCACTGATCCCCCGAACGAAACGAGCCCTTCGTGACCAACCATCTCAAACGGCTGATACTTCAGGCTTTCGTAAGTGTTCCGCGGCGCCTTTTCAGCTAAATAGCGATAATCTTCGTTCCAGCGGAACGTTTCAAATGCGGGATCAGCGGCCTCAGCTGTGGACGCTACAACTATCATTACCAGTGGCGTTAGTAACCTCGCCGTATAGGTACCCGCTCGCGGATTCATCATCATGGTTTCTCACTTTGGTGATCCATAGGAGACTTTTAAGGTGCTGCCACACATTCTTTTTGGTCATTCCAACGCTCAGTTCGGTCCAGCCCTCTCAGCGTCCAGCGGAACGATGCTGCCGCCTTCCGCCTGCAACCGGGAAAGATAAGTGGCGTGATCGATAACCTGGAAAGGAAAATACAACCCCGCCGGGGTCGGCGCATTGCCATCCAGCCCGGCCAGTCGCTCGAGGATCATGCTGACGCCCAGTGCGGTCAACTGGGCTGCGCCGCCCGGGTGAAAGACCGCATGGCGAGTGCGCAGCGGATGACCATCATGGTCCTCACCTGCCAGCTCGATGATGATCTCCGTCGATTTAGGCTCACCGCGACGCCGGGATGAACTGATACCCGTTGCGATGTTGAACTGCACATTCGACGCCCCAGTCGCTGCCGCCAGGCCCGCGACATCGATAGACGAGAAGCCAGCAGCTTCTATCCTGGTGCCATCGATCGCATGGAATTCGGCTCTGGCATCGTCGTTACTGCGCCAGACATAACTGCCGTCGCGACGAGTGAGGGCCGCCGGCATCATCTGGTTCAGCCGCTCAAAATCCTCGGCAACGGCCGGCCCGCCGCCATCCTGCTCATCAACAAGCGCCCCGATCGTGATCTCATGAATCTTTGCATACGCTTTGGCGCACACGAGCGCGCCGATGGTGGTAGCGCCAACCAGCCATTCATAGCCCAGCACCATCGCCGCAGCGCTGGGCGAGTGCATATAGGTCGCGACTTCGGGGGCGATTTCATAAATTCCAGAAGAGATGCTCAGGTGCGGCAACCTACGATCCTGCGCGAAGCGCAGGCCGGCCAATCGTTCGTCGGCGTAAAAGACCGCGACAGCCCTGACCTTACGGTCACCGAGACCAAGGTCTTCAGCCCGCGGGTCGATCACCACGCCCTCTGCCTGGCCGATCTCGTCAGCCACTTCACAACTCTTGAGTAGATCACGCCCACCAATCAGCAATGGGACGTCGGGGTAAACAGCGCGAAGTGCGTGGGCGCTCAAGCGTCCGATCGCGCCTGTGCCACCCATCAGGAGAATAGGTTCTGAAATCATTGCTAAGTGCCCTCGCAAAGGTAACAGCGCGGCTGAACGGGTGTGCCCAGTCCAGCCCCGCTGTGTCGTTGTTCACTGGATGATTGCGGTGATGCGAGTCTCGAAACGCATCGTCGGAAGTCCCAGTGCTTCAACCCCCGACTGCGTCCAGACCGGTACATGGTTGAGCATGTACTGCCAGTGCAGGCCAATGTCACTATCGCAAAGCGCCCCCCGTTCATTATTGGATGATTGTCGGAGGTTGGGATGAGTGTGTGATTAGCGACAGCGCGAAACCTTATCCAGGCTCGCCACAGCCATGGCGGCTGTGATCGGACGGTGTCGTACACCCCGTCCTGAACAAGCAACCGGGAACCCGTCATGCAGAACAAGTGTGCCCAGTCCGGCCCCCGTGTCGTTGCTTACTGAATGATTGCGGTGACGCGAATCTCGAAACGCATCGCCGGAAGTCCCAGTGCTTCAACCCCCAGCTGCGTCCAGACCGGTGCATGGTTGGGCATGTACTGGCGGTACAGCTTGACGATGGTGTCGTTGACGATCGGCGGAAAGCCACCGACATGGTATGTATTGACGTGAATAACGTGATCCCAGCTCGCCCCGGCCTTCGCCAGAACGAGCTCAATATTGCGGAAGGCGGCGGTAATCTCCTCCTCGATGGCCTCCGGGATTTGCAGGGCATCGTTCCAACCACCCTGACCGGATGTCTCCACCCGGTTTCCGATCTTGACAGCGGTCGAGAAATGCAGCGTTTGGCGGAACGTCTCGCCGAACCCGGGCGTGACGGTGAATTCGGGCTTTTCCATTATGTTTCTCCGAAGAAATTAAGCGTTTCAACTAGATTGAGCATTGCGACTCGCCAATGGCACTGTCGCAATGCAGTGCCACTTATTATTGGATGTGAGAAATCTTAATGACGGGCGTCTGGCTGATAAACTGGCAAACACAGACAACACTGTTTATAAAACCCAAACAATGCGAGAGCCAGGGGAGCGTAGATGGACCGTTTCGATGCCATGCAGGCCTTTGCCCGCGTCGTGGAAACCGGCAGTTTCACCAAGGCGGCGGAAACCCTGCACCTGAGCAAGACGACCGTGACGCAACTGGTGCAACAACTGGAGGCGCGCCTGCGCGTCAGGTTGCTGAATCGCACGACACGCAAGGTCAACGTAACCCCTGACGGCGCGGTTTATTATGAACGTGTGTTGCGCTTGTTGGCCGATATGGACGATGCCGAAACCAGTCTGTCTAGCGCACTGGCGTCGCCCCGGGGCAGGCTGCGAGTGGATGTGCCCAGCCCGTTTGCCAGCATGATCCTGGTGCCGGCGTTGCCGGCCTTTCACGCCAGGCACCCTGACATTCAGCTGCACCTTGGTGTCAGTGATCGTGTCGTGGACTTGATTGACGAGAACGTGGATTGCGTCGTACGCGGAGGGGAGATCACCAACCAGTCGCTGGTGGCGCGGCATGCAGCGGATTTGCCGCTGGCGGTGTACGCAGCACCGAGCTACCTCGCGCGGGCGGGTCGTCCCGACCACCCCAGCGAGTTGGAATTGCCGCATCACCGTATCGTGGGCTTATCATGGTCGGGCACCCGGCGCGTATTCCCGAGCACCATCCGTCGTGACGGCGAAAGCATTGACGTGCAGGGTCGGCCCGCTCTGGTGGTTGACGATGGCAATGCCTATCTGGCGGCAGGCCTGGCAGGAATCGGCGCCCTCTGGCTGCCGTGCTACATGGCCCAGGCGCATGTGGTGCGGGGTGAGTTGATCCCTTTGTTTACTGATTGGCAGCTTGATCCGATGCCGATGTACGTCGCATTTCCCCAGAACCGGCATGTCAGCGCGAAACTGCGTGTGTTCATCGACTGGATCGTTGAGTTGATGGCGCAGCACGCGCCGGTTGTATCCCGACCTCCCTTACGCGGCGGTGCGGGCTCCTAGCGTAATCTACTTGAATCTAAATGACGCCGGCTCGTCCGGTAACGGGATGAACTCCGCATCGTCGGCATCCGGCAGCTTCATCCTTCCCGCCTGCCAATCCGCTGCTGCCTGCGCGAGCCTGTCCTTGGAGGAGGAGACGAAGTTCCAGTAAATGAACCGCTCGCCGATGGCGTCGCCGCCAAGGACCATCACTCGAGAGGGCTCCAGCGCACGTACATGCGAAGCGGCTGCGCCGAGCACCAGCATCCTGCCGCTCTCGTAGCGCGCGCCCTCAAACTCCACCGCCCCGGTCGCGATATAGAATGCGCGCTCTTCATATCCGCCCGGTATCTCAGCGGTGGCGCCTGCTGCCATGTCGAGATGCGCGTAGAACAGCGGTGAGTGCGTTTCGGTGCCTGCAGTCAAACCATAGGCACTGCCGGCGATAAGCTGTCCGGCCACGCCAGCATCATTCCATTGCGGCAAATCGAGCCCTGCATGAT
This sequence comes from Pseudomonas sp. FME51, assembly GCF_014897305.1. Taxonomy (NCBI): domain Bacteria; kingdom Pseudomonadati; phylum Pseudomonadota; class Gammaproteobacteria; order Pseudomonadales; family Pseudomonadaceae; genus Pseudomonas; species Pseudomonas sp. FME51. Next base: position 209,726 of record NZ_JABUYN010000006.1, read on the forward strand.
GGGAGAACGACGGGGCGATCTCCTCCTGTTCGGTAGGCAGTGCCACCCAGGCCTGAATGCCATGCAGGTGATCGCCATGCACCCGGGCGTGCTCGAACCGCTCGCTATGAGTGATGCCCCGTCCGGCGGTCATCCAGTTGACTTCCTGCGGCCTGATCGCCTGTTCGTAGCCAAGGCTGTCGCGATGCATCACATTTCCAGAAAACAAATAAGTCACGGTTGACAGGCCTATGTGCGGATGCGGGCGAATGTCGACACTCGCATCCATACCAGACGGGAGATCAAGCGGCCCCATATGATCGAAGAAGATGAACGGCCCCACCATGCGCTGCTTTGCAAACGGCAGTACGCGGCCCACTTCCAGGCCGCCACCAAGGCTGCGACGTCGCTGCTCAATGATCTTTTTTATCATTTTGTTTCTCCTGATCGAACTTTGCCATCAACAGTCCCGACCCGGACAAAAGGGCCCTCCCTGGCCTCAAACCTTATCGGGGCCGCTGACAGATTATCGTGTCTTGTCAGGCACCGGCGTATTAAGCAGCTGTGTCTCCCACAGGAAGGCGATACCGCTACCGCCGCTGTGCTGCTTCATAACATCGACCATCCCTTCTAGGGTGTCGGTTCGGGCCCAATCACGCTGCCACTCGGCCGCCACAGCCAACCAGGTCATCATGTTCACTCCGGCCCCAATCATGCGCTGAACGGCAACCTCGTGGGCCTCGACAGAGACGGCGCCAGACGCATCGGTCACCACCGTCACGTCCCAACCTTCTCCAGCAGCCTGGATAGCTGGCATGGCGACGCAGATCTCGGTCCACAGCCCGGCGATGATCAGCTGCTTTCGGCCTGTCGCCTTGACCACGTCCACCACCTTCGGGTCCTCCCAGGTATTGATGAGCGTCCGGTCGATCACCTCCTGGTCAGGGAACACGTCGGTGATCTGCGGGAAGATCACGCCGCCCTGAGCAGCCAGCACGCTCGTCAGAATGGTGGGTACATTGAACGCCTTGGCTGCCTTCGCCAGGCCTGCCGAGTTGTTGATCACCATCATTGGCTCGTGGCTGTTCAAGTTCGCCAGCTGGAACGGCTGGTGATCGATAAGTACGAGTACCGAGTCTTCGGGACGAAGAAGCGAAGCAAGGCCGTTACGGAAAGTCATGGGGCTATCCTCTAATGTCGTTGTGAGCGAACCTGGTTTCCGATGGCTGCGCGCCAGTGGCGACGCTGCCTCATCTTCGACCAGTCTGGATCTCTTGAAATGCCCCCACACTCTCGCAAAGCGCCGCCGCTGGTTATTGGATGGTTGCCTGAGGTTTGGATGAGTGTGTGATCAGCCGCGAATGAACGCCAGCACGTCCGTGTTGAACTCATCAGCGTTCACTTGCGCCAGCCCATGGGAACCGCCCGGATAGATTTTCAGGATAGCGTCTTTAACGATCCTTACAGCCAGCTCAGCAGAAGCAGCCAGCGGGACGATCTGATCATCGTCGCCATGAATGAACAGTACAGGCTTGTCGATGGCTTGCAGGTCAGTGGTGTAATCGACTGCGGAGAACTCATGGATACAATCAAAGTGTGCCTTGATACCGCCCTGCATACCCTGCAGCCAGAAGGCCTCCTTTAGACCTTCATTGACTGCCGCCCCTTCCCGATTGAACCCAAAAAACGGCACGGTCAGATCCCGGAAGAACTGCGAGCGGTTCGATGCAACACCCATACGAATGTCGTCAAAGGCTTCTATCGGGGTGCCTTCAGGATTGCTCTCGGTTTTCAGCATCAAAGGCGGCACCGCGCCGACCAGTACTGCCTTAGCCACCCGCGCAGACCCATGGCGGCCGATGTAATGCACCACCTCCCCGCCCCCGGTTGAATGGCCGATCATGATGACGTTACGAAGATCCAGATGCTCAAACAGCTCCGCAAGATCATCAGCATAGCGATCCATGTTATTACCATCCCAGTTCTGCTCCGACCGGCCATGGCCCCGGCGATCATGGGCAATGACCCGATAGCCCTGCTGACCGAAGAACAACATCTGGTTATCCCAGGCATCAGATGACAGCGGCCAACCGTGGGAGAAAAAGATCGGCTGGCCTGAGCCCCAATCCTTGTAGAAAAGAGTGATGTTATCGCTGGTGGTGAAGGTAGTCATGATATGGCTCCTGCAGGTGGATGCCTCAAGGACGGTATAGCGGGTAACCAGAGTGATGATAGAACAAGGATGTCGCGTTGGGATGAATATGGGGTTGGTTAGCTGAATTGGTAAGGCTGCTCACCGTAAGCGTCCAGCCAAGTCACCTTCCGAACTCCAGCATTAAGGGCGATGGTGTCCGCGTACTTTTCAGCGAATGCTGATCGTCCTTAACATCAGGATTTCCATGCGCCAACGAAGCTCTTACCCCAAACCGTTCAAGGCCCAAGTCGTTCAGGAGCACCTTCAACCCAGCGCGACCGCCTCCAGCGTTGCCATCAGCCATGGCATCAACGCCAACGTCATTCGCAAGTGGTTACCGCTTCACCGAGATCAGCCACCTGCGGCGTTGCCGGCGCAGCGGCAAACGGGCGGCGGCGATCGTGAGCCTGATCCAATCGGCGCGGATGAATGGGCATGATCCGTACGCCTACTTGAAGGATGTGCTTACGAGGCTGCCGACGCAGCGGGCGAGTGAGATAGGCCAACTGCCGCATCAATGGGTACCCACCTGAATCACGCAAGGTGAGTTCGGCGTGCGCTTATTAGAAACAATCATTTGAACTGGGCAAAGCAACAATCAGACAGGGCAATTGGTTAGGTGCGGTGCCCCGATTCGGGGCCTAGGCCATTGGGCTCTATCTTCAACCCTCAGTTTTCATACTTTCGCGGCCCCCCGTCTACCTTCTCGGTACCGGTCATAGGAGCATAGATTGCACCAGTCTTTGCAGGAGTAGGCTGTGCTTTATGTACTTCATGGGCAGCAATATCGCCTGAAAGACGCTCAGTCAGGTCAGGAAAGATTATGGCGCGACAGGTTTGACGCGTTGGCATTCCAGCCAACCGGCGTCTCTTCCTTAGGATTGACACAAGCATGAACGATAGCTTGAACGACCAACTCCGGATCATCCATGGCGGTCATGCGTGGTACGTGACCACTGTAATTCGCTGCGTGCAACCACCAAGGAGTGTCTACAGCCCAGGGCATAATGGCCGCGACCTTGATTTGTTCACTACCGCTCAAACGCAACTCCTCGTTGAGACTACGACTTAGGCTGAGCACAGCAGCCTTTGACGCGGCATAGGACGCTTGATATGCCAAGGGGACGCCATTGCGCAGCCACCCGCAGTTTCGATTTGCGCCACGAGCCCATTGAGCGCAGCCTCGCGACGTGCGGCGAGGACGACATTAACCCCGAGTTCGCCCAGTTTAAGCGCCGAGCCTCGGCCAAACCCGCTTGATGCTCCAACAATAACAACGTTTTGCTTTCAGCATAGAGAGGTGCTCCGCCACATTCGTAAGCCTCAAAAATGGACTGTCTTCGGGATTACCGTTGAGCCAAGCGCTTATGCCTTGGTTCAAATTTAGCGATGGGCGGCATCGCAGCACGGCTTGGATGACGGGAGACATTTAACGAATGTCCGCTCTATCTATCTATTGAGGCAAAGCACGGTATAGCGTGGCTCGATGCACCCCAAAAGATGTGCGATCTCGGTATCCGTCCAGGCATCCCGTCTTGCGCAACTAAACCAATCGCCGCCAACGCCGTTGCCGGACTGCTCAGATTTCGTGTAGCAGCGCGTCGATCGGTTGTTTTCTCGCATCTGTGCAGGCGAACCGAGACGGCACCGTTTTTTTCAACAGAATCGGCCAAAAACGGCTATTGGAAGATAACTGGAGATGAAGACAGCCAAGGCTTTCGGTGGTTTTAGGAATGCTGCTTGCATCGTTACTTCGCGCTGCTACTCGGCAGGTCACCCCGCCAACAACGAAGTCCATAACTTTCATCCTGACGAATCGCTAATACGATGATTGGAGGTAATTTAGCATTCATCCAAAAACCCAGTGCTTTTTCAACACAATCTAGCTATCCAACTCAGCACGCTCCCTTCAGTACGCCAAGCACGAACCTCGAAGAGCCGGCAAGGACACAAGATATCGAAACGCCTTGTGAGGACTATTGCCTTCACTCCGCAGGGGCTTCATCGCCTGGAGTCTCAAGAATAAGACCATAGCCGTCGCGTAACTCTTTGTCTACAAGATGGAACCGGTCCAGCTTCAGCGAGGTCCAGTGTTCCTTGTCGATGTGTTCTAGCAAGATGATCTGGAATCCGCCGTGTTCGTCCATGTCGATGACGAACTGGTTTAACTCCGTCAAAACTTTGTCTAGGCTGCGGATATCATCGTTGGGCTTACCGTCGCTCGAGAAGTAGGGGGTACTGACTTGGTCGAGCACCAGGAAAGAGGGAACCCACGGGATTAGCCTTGTCTTGGCGATCTCGTGTATTGCAAGGAAATAAGAAGCATGGAGATAGAGATAGTTCGACGCACTTCCCACGTCCGGCATCTTTTCTACTGTTGCTAAATCGGGAGAATGCAGGTGGATCAATTTCTCTTTTTCACTAAAGAAAGCAGAAAAATTGTTGTACCCTTTCAGAGGTAGTTTCACCAATCGCTTGTTGACCAAGCGATTCAGTTCCTGCTTCGCTAAAACGCTTTTCTCCTCGTTTTGATCCACGATTCGTTGCAAGTCGGCAATGGAATCTTCAAGGCCGTCTTGCACCGCCTGAACTAGTCGGCCCTCATCTTGACGGTAAATGTCGAGTTTCGCTTCCAGACGGCCGAGATAGCGATAGTAATCGTTGGGGTTGTATCGAATCGACTTCTGTATCTCAATAGTGGACAAGTCCTTTCTGAGTGCCTGGATTTTATTTTCGTTCTGTGCATGAGTACTTCTGACTTCGTCCAGAAACGGAAAGCTTTTACGGCTACGTAATGAAGATTTGATGTCCAAGAGCTCTTGCTGTAGGCGGGCGATGACTTCGTTGGCGAGTTGGGAAGGGAATATGTCTTTAGCCTGCGAGTTGAATACGTTGACAGGCTTGAGCGAGGCCTCGGCTTCTTTCAACGCGCTGACGTAAACAGGTTTGCTGTCGATGAACGCAAGCAACTGGCGATTTTTTGCGGTCAGACTAAAAATTTCACTCTCGATCCGCTCGATTTCCCGTTTGTGATCGTTTGGAGCTGTTGGCGCGTGGACCAATTCGTAAAGTACTGCGATCCTGTCTTCAGACGATTCGGGAATACGTTCGATCACGCCGAGGGAATGGGCCTCCCTGGACAGCGCCTCTACCTCCTCGGCAAAAGCATTTGCAGACCTGGCATATGAATCATTTTTCCTTGCCTGAATGGCTTGTTTGCGTTCCAGCTCGGCGAGGCGATTTCGTGACAGTGCGGTGTCTACATTCTCGGCCCCGATAGCCATTCGGAACGTGCGCTCTATGGCTTCTTGATAACGACCCTCGGTCGGACGAACGTAAAGGTGGTCCGACGCAACGATGGTGTTCTGGTCTTGGTAGCTATACGCGAGGAAATTCCGAAAGGAGACCTTTGAACCAGCCTTTATGTATCTGCCACCGTATGGAACCCTCAATTCGGTGTCGATACCAAATGCGCTGCTCAGAACTCTCTTGATATTGTCGATCCGCATATTTAGTACGGGCACAGGCGGGATAATGCCGTTCTCGCTGAAATACGCCCGATCCGTCGGCCCGTTACTCTCAGAAGGACGTGCGATGACAAGCTCCTTGCCGTTGACGGAAATTTTAACCCCGTACCAGTCTACCTTGGAGTCGATATTCGTTTTCGATATGCCAGTGGTCTCGCTTGCCAACAGACAGTAGTCGATAATGTACAGAATCGATGACTTTCCTTTCCCGGAGTCGCCCGTGATGACATTCACGCGATTGTGCAAAAAGTCAAGAGTCCGCGTGATGCCATTCTTCTGCCAAAGGACAACACTTGAAATCTGAATTTGGCTCACAATTCAATCCTGAATGTTTGATAGAGATCCGCGGTGGCTTCGCTGAGGATCAGGCCAAGCTTGGGGCCGGATGCCAAGATATCTGATGCGATTTTACCAATCTCGAAGTTATCCTGAAGGAATATCTGCTTCTTGAGCACCAAGCAATCATCTTCCAGTGCCGCCATACCCAACTCCTGCGCGAGAAGTATGGTGTTCAAGGAAGTGATGGTTAGGTCCTCGTATCTTGCGCGCACTGTGATAAATACAGCTGGGTTGGAAATCAGGAGATCTTTGCTGCTCAACACGACGCTGTTTTTTCTTTTCAGAACCAAACGCACGGCCCTGTCAAAAAGTAAGGGCAGAACCAACATCGCCTTGGCTAGGGATAAGCGGCGTCCTGTTGAGTTTTCCAGTGCGCTTTGAATGGCGACCGTGCCGATCAATTCATTTTGGGACAAGCGATTCATTTTTCAAACCTGCTCTGCCAGTTCTTGCGCCACCCGATGCGAGGAAGGTTGGAGAGTTTAATGTATTTACCGCAGCTCAAATTGCTAGGTAGCTCTATATCACCGGTCTTCAAAGAATTGCGCATTGTTTGATCGTAGCAGGCCTGTGATGTCTGCTGATGCGCCGCCTCATCATCTTCTTTTGTACTTCTGTGCGATTGGTTGTGTAGCAGCTTCCAGTCGGATACAGCCTTGTTTTCTAATCTTGAATTTTCGCTCGCACTGAACGAACCAGCCTCCCGGAGCGATTCTATAAACTGCTCCGCCAGCATCATTTCCACTCCGCGATCAACAATTTCTTCATCGCTGATGCCAATATCTTTGAGTTGATCATGAAACTTACTATTATTAAAGGACAGTGTATCGGGACGTTGATAGCTGTAGTAGATATCCACAAACCGATCGAAATCGGCGGGTTCGGCTCGGGCGGATCTGATGATCCTGTCAAAGCCCATCTCGTTGCGGAAATCGTTGAACGTGATGACGACTTTTTCGCTCTTGATGATTCTTGAGAATTTCGACTCCTTGAATGCGCCGATCACGTGTTTTCTAGTGTCCTCTAAGCGTGATGTCGGGATCGAAAGCTGCCTCAGTGCGGAAGATATTCTTGTGATGATGGAGGAGTTATCAGAGTGAAACTCAAATCGTTTGAATATAAACTCTAGCTCTTTGTCGCTTGCTTGCGAAACTGATTTCACATATTTTGCAAGCGGGTTGGGCGACTCATCAGGTTTCTTTTTTGATTCCGCTACGGAAATTGCTTGATCGGTCTTTCTTATGTAATCGAGGATCGCTTGAATGTTCTGGCGTGCGGCCTTCAGCAAGCTCACAAACGTTTGGTTGTTGAGATTCTTGTTGGTATACAACTGGAATGTAACTGTTCGGTAATGCGGCAGGCCTGGGACGAGCTTGAGCCAGTTGTGGATGGTCTTCCAAAGGTCAATGTCTCGGTCCGTGATGTTCCCTAGGTCGACAGAATGCTTGACTTGGATGAGCAGAAGATCTTTGATGGATGCGTCGTCTGCGGCAGTTTCTACATGGATGTCGTCGTGGAGTTCAAGTCCCAATGTTTGTCCAGGTTTGAGCTCGATAAGCTTTTCGATGTAAACGAAATCTTGAAATTCAAAACCAAGCGAAGTTTTGTCCGCTGCTATCTTGTCTGAATGATTCATGTCATTTTCGTTCCACGCTGAAATCCAGTCCCCATACCACTCTGCCGTGCGGAACAGTCGTTCGCGGCAGATCCACTCGCATGAGACCATAGCATATAGCCATGATATCGACACCAGTCTAAAGATAACTCGCAAAATCCCCGCTGTCACACAGAGTTAGCACGTCCCCTTAACCCCGACGCACGCGGGAGCTCTCCCTTCCTAGCAGTTTCAGCCGGAGGTACTATCATCCCCAAAACGCCAAGAAGTCGGTGCAATGCCCATTCTGAACTCGCTATCGTTGGGCTCAATGCAGAGCGCAAGGACATCCTTCCCGGCGCAGACCCAGCATGCTACGACAGTCCGTCGCTCGCCTGCCGCTGAAATGTAAGCATCCTGCGGATAAAAGGTATCGCTGGCGAAGCCGTAAGGTGCCATCTCACTAAGGTACATTTCCGCCGATAGGGTACTCTAGGCAGTGCGAAAACAGCTGTGACTATGCAATGTCATCAGCACTCCTGGCATTAAAACAAGCGCCTATTCCGCCGACGCCAAACGTCTTCTTTTGGCCGATTCTGTCGAAAAAGTCGGTGCCGTCTCGGTTCGCCTGCACAGATGCGAGAAACGACCGATCGACGCGCTGCCACACGAAATATTGACCAGTTCGGCATCGGCATTGGCTCAGATTTCAATGTCAGTCGCCCACTTTCGCCGGCAGAGATTACAGAGGGAGTTTTTACACAGCCTGGGCCGAAAACAGCCGGGCATCAATGACCAAGACCGCCCGAAAATATATCCGGGTATCGCCGGGTGGTGAATGAACAGCCATTGATCACCGGAAATACATCTGTCCTCTGTTTTCAGCAGTTCCTGGCTACAAAAAAGTTACCATGAAAACCAAACGGCACAGGGTGTGGCAGCTCAAACCTTGCCTGCTCAGTCCAACTCGCTGCGTCCAGAACGATAAGAAAGGATCGACCAGCCCTGGCATCCAGCACCACGGCGAGGACCACGCCGTCGTCTTCGTCCTCGCCTTCAGGCCTGGGTACGAATACCGGCTCGCCTGGGTAGCAGTCCGCCTCACTCCAGGCTGTCTCCTTTCCTGCCTCCAGGTCAATGCGGATCAACTTATCGATGAATGCCGCATTGGGGCTGGTCCCCGCTGCGTACACGTAGCGGTAATGCTGTCCTGCGCGGCGTCGGTAATCAAAGCGGGGTAGTTCCACTACCGCATTCGCCAATGTTCGTGACATCACCGCAGCGTCGCTATCCAGGTCGATGGTGAAACGGATTAATTTTCCTGCGGCCTTGGTGGGTGCCTCGGACCTGAGGTGCTTCAGATACAGCTCGTCGATCACCGAAGCGTCGGGGAAGGCGATGATGTCTACGCAGAGCTTGCCGTCCTGCTCGAAGGCATTGACGTGGTGAAATGCAAAGAAAGGTTCTGCCCGGGCGGTTTTCAGGATCTGGCCGGTGTCCTTGTCGATCACGTGAAACAGGGTGCCCCGCTCTGGCTCCCAGCGGTAATTCTGGATAAATGGCCGGTTCCTGAGCAGAAAGCGCAGGGGGTTGGTGACCAGCGGGAACTCGGTCAGCACCAGGTAACGCTCACTCATGCCAAACGAGTGCATGTAGGCCGGGCGTTGCGTGATGACCGTGGCCACATGTTGGGCTTCTGTTGACCCGGTATCTATCCGGTAAAGACGGTATTTGCTTACCCGCCCGAACTCCAGCAGGTAGTTGTACTGGCATTGGCGCCGTGCATCAAAGTGCGGATGGGCTGTGGTGATCTGCCCCGGTAGTGATGGTGGCAGCGTGTGGCTGTCGAGGGTTGCCAGGCTGACCGGGTCGAAGGCCACTGGATGGGGCGTTTCCGTTAATGCCACTGTCTGGGTGCCGATCCGGCTGGTATTGACGTTGGCGTTGGCGCCTGTACCCGCTCGCGCGACGAGCCGCAATCGCTGCAGCAAGGTCGGCCGCGGGTTAGTGGCGAACTCGGAACTGTGGGGTGCACCGGTGGCCTTTGCCTGCAAGTAGGCATCGCTTTGCAGATAGCGATTGGAATAGACCACGCGGCCTCCCTGAAAGTGGAACCGGTACAGCATCGCAAGGCCGTCAAACCAGTGCCGATAAGGCACTTTGCCCACCTCAAACTGTGCCGGTCCGGTGCGCAGCAAGTCACCCTCAAGCCACTCGGGTATCTGACCGTGCCTGTGCAGTTCGATTTCCGTCAATTCCTGATCTAGGGTAGTGAATCCAAGTGCACTTCCGGTATTAGCCATGATGGTGGCTCCTATGCAAGGGTGTCAGGCGCGGGATGTCAGTGAGAACGAGTAACGAGAGGAAGAAAATCATGGCCGTCTCCGCTAATGTAGACACCATAAACATTGGACCCGAAAGTAGGCACTGTCAACATTGAAAACCAAAGTATCCGATTACCATCATGGCGACCTGCGCGGGGCGCTATTGGACGCAGCCCGGGAAGCCCTTGAACAGAACGGCGCAAGTGCCGTGAGTTTGCGCGAGTTGGCGCGTCGCGTCGGCGTTTCCCATGCCGCGCCCTACCGGCATTTCGCCAACCGGGAGGAGTTGTTGATGGCAGTGGCGGCGGAAGGCTTTAACGAGCTGGCCAGGCGCCTGCGCGCCGAAGAGGGTCAGGATGGCACTCTCATGGGGATGGGCCAGGCCTATGTCGGCTTTGCCACTAGCAACCCATCACTTTACAAGCTGATGTTCAGTCCCGAGCTGGACCGGAAAAAGCCCGAGCTCCTGGCTGATGCAGCCAGCGCCGCTTTCGGACTGCTGCAGAGCCAGACAGCGGCTACCGATGAGGAGCAAAGCGGCACACTCGCTGCCTGGGCCCTGGTCCATGGGTTGTCCCAACTGCTGATCGACCGGTTGCTGCCACAGGAGTTGCTAAAGCAGGACCAGCTTGTAGCGCTGATTGAATCCGTGCTTGGGCATCTGCAGGTTGAAGAGCGAAGTAAGCCTGACAGGCTGGGCCACTCTCGACTCAAGAGCGGCCCAGGGAGGTAATCAACCTCAGCTCAGGGCATCAGCCGCTCAGCGCGCAGACGCTCGAACAGGTCGAAGAACGATGCGTCCGTTGCCTGATAGGCGCAGAAACCGAGTCGGCGGCTGTTGGCCATGTCGGTCATCACTTCGAGTGGTCGGCCCAGATCGAGGTCTGTGTGCCAAGCTGAGGCCAGGCGATCGAGGTCTGGTTCGATGAGGTCATGACGCAGGGCAATCTCGCGCCACTGCGCATGGTCTTTCGCCATGGCGGCTTCCAGGGGCTGGATGGTGCCGCTAAACCCGGCGGGCTCTACGCCAAACCATGAGGCCAGCTTGGGCCACAGCCAGCTCCAACGGAAGACGTCGCCATTGGCGATGTTGAAGGCTTCGTTGCGCGCGGCGTCGGTGTCGGCAGCCCACACCAGCTGCCTGGCCAGCATGCGCGCATCGGTGACATCGGACAGTCCATTCCACTGCGCCTCGGAGCCAGGGAATTGGAAGGCGCGGCCCGCTTCCTTGCAGATGGTCGCGTAGACGGCCAGGGTGGTGCCCAGGTTCATGGCGTTGCCGACGGCTAAGCCAATGATGGTATGCGGCCGGTGTATGGACCAGGTGAAGCGGTCGCGTTCTGCCGCAGCATAGACCTCGTCTTCCTGGGCGTAGTAGAAGTTTTCCAGGGGCAAACGCGGCTGGCTTTCCCGCAGCGGTGTGTCGGGCAGCGTGCCGGAGCTGGCATAGGCTTCGAACGGGCCGAGATAATGCTTCAGGCCGGTGACGAGGGCGACGTGGCGCACGGTCTGCTTCGATGACAGCGCGTCGAGCAGGTTGCGCACCAATGCGGCGTTGACGCGGATATTGTCAGCTTCGGTGTCCTGACGCATCCAGGTCGTGAGAAAGACGTGTGTCGGAGCGACGTCCGCCAGTGCGATGGCGAGTGCGGCCGGGTCGAGCAGGTCGACGGCAATGTGGGCGGCACCAGGTAAATCCTGCGGAGCCGTGCGCGACAGGCCAATAACATCCCATCCGTTCGCCAGCAATTCTCGGGCGACGTGGTTACCGCCGATTCCGGTAATACCTGCAATGAGTGCGGTACGTTTCATGCCCTTCTCCCAATATCAGTTGACCTCCATTCTACGCGGTGCCAGAGGAGATTGTGCACACAGTTCAGAGATGCAGAGGTTTCTGTCTGCCCCCCCAACCCAAGTGCGGCCTATCCTTCCACCGCAGCCTCAATCGCTGCAATATCAATCTTCCCCATCGTCATCATCGCCTCAAACGCCCGCTTGGCCACTGCCGGGTCCGGATTCGCAATGGCTTCGGTCAATATGCGGGGGGTGATCTGCCATGACAGCCCCCACTTGTCCTTGCACCAGCCACACTCGCTTTCCTGACCGCCGTTGTTGACGATGGCGCTCCATAGTCGATCCGTCTCGGCCTGATCGTCGGTGGCGACCTGAAAGGAGAAAGCCTCGCTGTGGGGGAAGACTGGTCCTCCGTTGAGCCCGAGGCATGGGATGCCCATTACGGTGAATTCGACTGTCAGTACGTCCCCCTGTTTGCCTGAAGGGTAGTCTGCCGGGGCACGATAGATTGTGCCCACCGCGCTGTCCGGGAAGGTTTCAGCATAGAAGGTGGCAGCATCCAGCGCGGTGCCGTCGTACCAGAGACAGACTGTATTTTTGCTAACCATCACAAGTGCTCCACAAGTGGAAATGACTCCTGAATTCTAGTCATGGAGTGTGTTACTAGCACGCTGATGGTGGTCTCCGTCCGTCGGATCTGAACTAAATATGGTCACTAAAGTCCCTGATAAGGCTCTGTCACGCTGTTCCGGCCTCCACCCAATCGACTATCCTAATCCCAATGACCCCACTCCCAATATCCGCGACCCTCCCTCCCGTACTCGCCGGCCCCATCCTGCGCCGCCTTGAGCCGGACCGTTTGGTGCTATGGCTGGTCGGTAGCGCACCGCTGCATCTGACGCTGCTGCTTGAGCCCGCCGGTGGGACGGCCAGGCGGGTGAATCTTGACGCCAGTTGCTGCCGCGTTCTTCCCATCGGTCGTCATGCCTATTTACACTTGATCGATGTGAACCTGCCCGAGCCGTTACCGCAGGACACGCTGATTCATTACGACCTGATCGTGACGCCGGAAGACGGTGTCGGAGCCAATATCGCGCAATGGGCGCCGCACCTGTTGCATGAGGGCGCGACTCGGCCGAGCCTGGTCCTGCGCAGCCGTGCAGATGACATTCTTTATGGTTCCTGCCGCAAACCGCATCACCCCGCGCGCGATGGGCTCGCGCGTGCCGATAGCCTGTTAGCCGAGCACATAGGGCAAGCCAATGCGCGCCCTGCCCTGCTCATGCTGTGCGGCGACCAGGTGTATGCCGACGATGTGGCTGGCCCCATGCTCGCGGCGATCCATGCGTTGATCCGCCGTCTTGGTCTTTATGGCGAAAGCCTGGAAGGCGCCGTGGTCACCGACAGTGAGGCGCTGTATACCCACCCCGCCAGTTATTACCGTCGCGAGGAGCTGTTGCCCGCCTTCAAGTCCAACGAAGCGCTGCGTGAGCGGTTCTTTGGCGGTGTGGAAAAGCCGATCTTCACAACCGCCAATGCGCACAACCATCTGGTGACGCTGGCCGAGGTGATGGCCATGTACCTGTTAGTGTGGTCGCCCGTGCCCTGGCAGCTCGTATCAGAGCCACAGATGCCCACGCTGGATGCAGAGCACATGGCCCGCTGGCAAGACGAGGCCGGCGCGATACGGGGGTTCTGCCACGATCTGCCACAGGCCGCCCGCCTGTTCGCTCACATCCAGACGCTGATGATCTTCGATGACCATGACATCACCGACGACTGGAACCTCTCGGCCAAGTGGGAAAGCACCGCCTATGGTCATCCTTTCTCGCGGCGCATCATGGGCAATGCCCTGCTGGCCTATATGCTGTGCCAGGGCTGGGGCAACCGTCCCGATGTCTTTGCCGGGCTGCTCGACGAGACGCAGGCGTTGACCGCTGCGCTCGACAGTCAGGCCCGGCTTGATACTGCCGCCCAGGACGCGCTCATCGGTCAGTTGCTGGCGTTTAATCAATGGGATTATGTGCTGCGCACGCAACCTACCGTCATCGTGCTCGATACCCGTACGCGGCGCTGGCGTAGCCGGCGCTTACCCAGCCGCCCCTCGGGCTTGATGAACTGGGAGTCGCTGGTCGAGCTGCAGCATGAATTGCTGGATGAAGCCGCGGCGGTGATCGTGTCGCCAACGCCGATGTTCGGGGTCAAGCTGATCGAGGTAATCCAACGAATCTGTGCCTTTGCCGGCCATGCCCTGACTGTCGATGCCGAGAACTGGATGGCTCATCGTGGCGCGGCCAATGTCATGCTCAATATATTTCGGCATTCCCGCACCCCGGGCAATTACGTCGTCCTGTCGGGCGATGTGCATTATTCCTTCGCCTACGATGTGCAGGTGCGTGATCGAGAGCGCGCACCACACATCTGGCAGATCACCAGCAGTGGCATCAAGAATGAGTTTCCGCGGCGCCTGCTCGATTGGCTGGACCGGCTCAACCGCTGGCTCTACTCGCCGCGCTCGCCACTGAACTGGTTCACCCAGCGCCGCGACCTGAAGATACGCCCTCGCCTGCCTGATCAGCGCAACCGTGGCGAACGGGTCTGGAACGGTGCCGGGATCGGACAGGTACTCCTTGATGCACAGGGCCGGCCTACCCGCATCCTCCAGCACAACGCCGATGGTCGGCCTTCCACTCAATTTCTGACGCCGGGCGCTTCCACCGCCGCTGACGTGACTGTTGAACAGCGGGGCTCCGGTGCGTAGCTGCTCCTGCAGCGACTATCGGTCACGCTCATAGCGCTCGGTCAGCGGAAACGCCGGCAACCAGGCCTCGCGCCGGATGGTCCACAGCTCGTAGGTTGGCTTGAGCTGATCAATGGCGTCCAGCGAGCCCAGGTTCACTTCTATTTCATCTGCGGTGTGCCCAAAGACCGACGATCCGCAGCGGGGGCAAAAATGGCGCCCCTGATACTCGTGCGTCTCGCCGGTCACGGTGACGGCGTCCTGGGGAAAGATGGCTGAGCTATGGAAGAGCGCGCCGTGATGCTTGCGGCAGTCCAGGCAGTGACAGATGCCGACGCGGTCTGGTTGCCCGGTTGCGGTGAGTCGAACGTTGCCACAGAGGCAACTGCCGGTGAAGTGGGTCATGTTGCGTTCTCAGGAAGCGTTATCAACTTAACTAATCAAACGCCTTTTTGTACGGCAGCGGCAATAGTCTTTCAGGCCTCACCGACCGACGGCCCGTCGTCGGGTACGATCGCGGCCTGAGGCGCTCGACAACCGAAAAAAACGGCAGCCGTTTCTGCGGCTCGGAGCAAAGCAACAAAGGGAAAAAGGGCAAAAAAAAGGACCGACAACAAGTGTCGGCCCTTTAAAAAATGGTGGAGCTATGCGGGATCGAACCGCAGACCTCCTGCATGCCATGCAGGCGCTCTCCCAGCTGAGCTATAGCCCCGTGGTCTTTCGACCCCGACACCGGAGTGTCGGTAAATAATGGCGTCCCCTAGGGGACTCGAACCCCTGTTACCGCCGTGAAAGGGCGGTGTCCTAGGCCACTAGACGAAGGGGACGCAAACCCTTCTCGAAACGATACTGCTACCGCTTCATTACCTGATATGCACGGGTGCATACCGGCTAGTGTAAAACAGGCCATCGCAAAGCAATGACCAAAAAATTGGTGGAGCTATGCGGGATCGAACCGCAGACCTCCTGCATGCCATGCAGGCGCTCTCCCAGCTGAGCTATAGCCCCGTCGTTCTGGACGGGGCGCATATTATGTCTCTCACCAAAAACTGTCAACAGAAAATTACGCAAAACAGCAACTTATAACCAATCAGCCCAAAATTACTGGGCGTTGGCAAAGTCCGCCAACAGCTTTTCCCAGGCCTTTACTTCCTTCTTCGACGCGCCGCCGAGCAACTCCAGCGCCTGACGCAGGCGGAAGCGAGTCAGATCCGGCCCCAGGTGGGCCATGGCATCGAGTACCGAGACCGAGCTGGCCTGGCCGGTGATGGCCACGAACAGCAGCGGCATCAGGTCACGCAGCTTGAGTTGCAAGCCTTCGGCAACCTGCTGGATATTGGCGGTGATGCCGTCCTTGTCCCACTGACGCAGCGCTTCGAGCTTCCACAACAGCAGTTGCAGGGTCTGACGCACTTCATCCTGGGAGAGTTTCTTGTGCGCGAACTGGGCCAGGTCCAGTTCCAGTTTGCCGGTCATGAAGAAACCAGCCAGCGGGATCAGGTCGCTGAAGGTTTCCACACGGCTCTGCACCAGCGGCACCATGGGCCGCAGGTAATCGCTGTTAAGTGCCCAGTTTTGGACCGCATCGACAAATTCCTGCTCCGGCAGATCACGAATCCACTGCCCGTTCAGCCAGGAGAGTTTTTCCACGTCGAAAATCGGGCCGCCCAGGGACACCCGCTGAATATCGAAATCCTCGACCATCTCTTCCAGGGAGAACTTCTCGCGTTCGTCCGGCATGGACCAGCCCATGCGGCCCAGATAGTTGAGCAGCGCCTGGGGCAGATAGCCCATGCGCTGATAGAAGATGATGCTGGTCGGATTCTTGCGCTTGGACAGCTTGCTCTTGTCCGGGTTGCGCAGCAGCGGCATGTGGCACAGCTGCGGCATATCCCAGCCGAAATACTGGTACAGCAGGATGTGTTTGGGCGCCGAGTTGATCCACTCCTCGCCCCGAAGCACATGGGTAATCTGCATCAGGTGGTCATCCACCACGTTGGCCAGATGATAGGTGGGCAGGCCGTCGGCTTTCATCAGAACCTGCATGTCGACCTGCTCCCACGGGATCTCGATTTCGCCGCGCAGCATGTCCTGTACCGTGCAAATCCCGTTCGCGGGCACTTTCATGCGCACCACATGGGGCTCGCCAGCGGCAACGCGCTGAGTCACTTCCTGTTCAGACAGGTGCAGACAATGACCGTCGTAGCCGGGAGTCTGCTTGTTGGCCATCTGCTCAGCCCGCAGCACATCAAGACGCTCGGAACTGCAGAAACAGCGAAACGCATGTCCCTTGCTGATCAGTTTTTCGCTGTGTTCGTGATAAATGGCGCTGCGCTCGCTCTGACGATACGGGCCGTGGGGGCCACCGACATCCGGACCTTCATCCCACTCCAGACCCAACCAGCGCAGCGAGTCGAGGATCTGTTGTTCCGACTCGGCACTGGAGCGCACCTGATCGGTATCTTCGATACGTAGCACGAACTGCCCTCCATGCTGGCGGGCAAAGCACTGGTTGAACAGGGCGATGTAGGCGGTGCCTACGTGGGGGTCTCCGGTGGGTGACGGAGCAATACGGGTACGCACGGTCATGGAATATCTCAGTTACTGCGGCCACGACGGGCCGGGTGAATCGTGATGACTCAGGTTGACGGCAATTTTACCAGCGGATCGTCCTCCTCCTCCAGCCCGACATCCAGACGAACGCGCAGTTGCTCGATCAGGTAGTCGATGAACGCCTTGACCTTCATCGCCTGAAAACGTCTGGAGGGGTATAGCGCATACAGCTCGGTGGACGGCAGCACGCAATGTTCCAGCACCCGGCACAAGACACCCTGCTCAACCAGGGGCTCGGCAATGAAGGCCGGTACATTGATGATGCCCGCACCGGACACCGCAGCTTCACGGGCGAAGGTGATGTTGTTGACGGTCAATACCGGATTGACCGGCACACTCACCGACGGCTGTAGAAAATGCCATTTGCGTCCATCATCCATCAGCGTGTGGATGCAGCGATGCTGAATCAGATCCTCCGGCTTTTGCGGGATGCCGTGTTCAGCCAGATATGCCGGGCTGGCAAACAATTGTCGTGGACTG
Organism: Pseudomonas sp. FME51; assembly: GCF_014897305.1. Lineage (NCBI taxonomy): Bacteria > Pseudomonadati > Pseudomonadota > Gammaproteobacteria > Pseudomonadales > Pseudomonadaceae > Pseudomonas > Pseudomonas sp. FME51. The sequence goes on from NZ_JABUYN010000006.1 coordinate 227,310, forward strand.
GACATCATGGGACGCGCCACCAGACTCGAATCCTGCGGCCGCCCTCGATGTATGACGATATCCACACCCTCTTCCACCGGATCGACCATCCTCGTGGTCAGCTCCACCTCGACCTGAATCGCCGGGTACCGGCACATGAAGTCACCAATCACACCGCCGAGAAACAGCTGTCCGAATTCGATCGGAGAACTGACGCGCAGCAGACCGGTAGGCTCGCTCTGCAACTGCATGATGGCTTCTTCAGCTTCGGCGAACTCCTGCATGATCTGCCGGCAGCGCTCGTAATAGGCCTGGCCCACCTCGGTGAGACGCAGCTTGCGCGTGGTGCGATTGAGCAAACGTACGCCCAGGCGCTCTTCCAGCTGAGCGATTCGGCGACTGACGGTGGATTTCTGCATGCTCAATGTCAGTGCAGCACTGGTAAAACTGTGGCATTCCACAACCCGGGTAAAAATAAGAGCGTCGTCCAATCCCATTGGCACTGTTCCTGTGATGCAACAAAGTTTCCAGATTCTAGCGCCATAAGGCAGGCACGGAACAGTGGTAGAGTGATGAGCATAATAATCAAGGGGTTCCTGCATGCCGACCCGGGTCCGTAATCGCCTGTTCATCTTCTTTTTTCTGGTAGTTGTGATTGCTGCCGCCTTCGGTGCCAACTGGTGGTTTATCAGTCGCCATTATGAGCAAACCGATAACGCCTACGTGCATGGCGATATCACCCGTGTCAGCAGCCAACTGGCAGCGCAAGTGATCGAGGTATTGGCGAGTGATAACCAGACCGTCGAGACTGGCGACCTGTTGGTACGCCTGGACGACCGGGACTTCACCACCGCACTGGCGCAGGCTCGCGCCAATCTGGCTACCCGAGAAGCCGAACGCCTTCAGGCCCGCGCCCAACTGGTGCGACAGGACAGCCTGATAGAGGCAGCCCGTGCTGCGGTCGAAGCGCGCAAGGCCGAGCAGCGCCGAATCGAACTCGATATCAAGCGGATTCTGCCCCTTCGCCAGTCCGGCTATGCCTCGGAAGAACAGCTGAGTAATTTCCGCGCCCAGCTGGATGTCGCCAAAGCCCAAGTGCGCGGTGCCGACGCCGACTTGCAGACTCAGATCCTCACCAAGGACACCCTCAGCGCTGATATCGAGCGCCTGGCGGCCTTGGTTCAAGTGGCGAAAAGCGAGGTGAGCAAAGCCAATCTGGATCTGTCCCGCACAGAAATCCGCGCCCCAGTCCCTGGTCGCGTCGGTCAGCGCAGCGTACGTATCGGGCTCAATGTGCAGCCGGGCAATCATCTGCTGGCCATAGTCCCGGACAAGGATTTGTGGGTGCAGGCCAACTTCAAGGAAACCCAGATCCGCCGCATGCGCAAAGGTCAGCCTGCCACGCTGATTTTCGATGCGTTCGGCGATCAGGATGTACCAGGCCGTATCGACAGTCTGTTCCCCGCATCAGGGGCACAGTTCAGCCTGTTGCCACCCGACAACGCTACCGGCAATTTCACCAAAGTGGTGCAGCGGATCCCGGTCAAGATCACTATTGACGCTGATCACCCGCTGAGCCGTGTGGTGCGCCCAGGCATGTCGGTCAGCGTCAAGGTCGATCTGCGTGACTGAACCGGTGCAATCGCAGCTCATTCCACCACCGAGCCGCCGCGACTGGATCGCCATTTTCAGTGCCATTCTCGGCGCTTTCATGGCGATTCTGGATATCCAGATCATCAATTCGTCGTTGAAGGACATTCAGGGCGCACTCGGCGCCACTATCGAGGAAGGTTCGTGGATCTCCACCTCTTATCTCGTCGCGGAGATCATCATCATTCCGCTGGCCGCCTGGTTGGCCATGATCATGTCGCCACGGCGCTTCGCGGTAACCATATCAGGCTTGTTCGTGGTCGCCTCGCTGCTCTGCTCGATGGCCTGGAGCCTGGAGAGCATGGTGTTCTTTCGGGTGTTGCAAGGCCTTGCCGGCGGCGCGCTGATCCCCTTTGCCTTCTCTCTGATACTGACCAAGTTGCCTCTGGAGAGCCGCCCCAAGGGGATGGCGATGTTCGCCATTTGCGCCACCTTTGCTCCCTCCATCGGCCCGACCATCGGCGGCTGGCTGACTGAAAACTTTGGCTGGGAGTACATCTTCTATATCAACATCATTCCCGGCATCTTCATGATCATGGGACTGCTGTACGGACTGAACAAGAGCGAGCCGCGCTGGGAGCTGCTGAAAAAAGGCGATTATGCCGGCATTCTGACCATGGCGATCGGGCTCGGCTGCCTGCAGATATTCCTCGAGGAAGGGCACCGGGAAGACTGGTTCGAATCGGGTTACATGACACTGCTCGCCGCCATCGCCTTTGTCAGCCTGGTCACCTTCATCATTCTGCAGCTATCCCGTGACAATCACCTGCTCAACCTACGCCTGCTGACCCAACGCAACTTCCTGCTCGGCAGCCTGGCCAATATCGGGTTGGGTGTGGGGCTATATGGCACAGTATTCGTTCTTCCAGTTTACCTGGCACAGGTCCAGGGATATAACGCGCTGCAGATTGGTCAGGTGATCATGTGGATGGGGTTGCCGCAGTTGCTGCTGATCCCACTGGTGCCGATACTGATGCGCTTTGTCGATCCACGACTGATTTGCGCTGCCGGCTTTCTGTTGTTTGGTCTTGGCAGTTTTCTCAGCGGATCACTGAATCCGGATTTCGCCGGGGATCAGTTCATTTTCATTCAGATCATCCGTGCCTGCGGACAACCGATGATCCTGGTGCCCCTGTCGATCCTTGCCACCGCGATGATCCCGCCCTCCGAAGCCGGCTCGGCATCCAGCCTGTACAACATCCTGCGCAATCTCGGCGGCGCCATCGGTATTGCTGTGCTGGCCACGGTGCTGGATAGCCGAGCGGCGTATTACTTCGACATACTCCGCGGCTATGTCACTGTCGACCGTTACGCCGCAACAGACCGACTCGCCCTGCTCGGTGAGCAGCTCGGCACGCCGGAGGCGGCTCTGCGTCTGCTGGACCAGCAGGTGCGCGAACAGGCCCAGATCATGGCCTATAACGATGCATTCCATTTCATCGGTATCATGCTGGCGTGTTCAATGATCTGCATCCTGCTGACCAAAGCACTGCCCAAGGCACCAACAAAGTCCTGACTGGCGTTCTCCAATACGGCCCGGTAGCATGCAAAAACCGTAATAAATATCAAACAAGGTGCGCAGAATGAAGCACACGCCCTATCCCGACTCCTACTACGTCGCCTCCGCCAATCCCGCGCCCGAGCGTCCCGCTTTGGTCGGCGCCCATGAAACCGACGTCTGTGTGATCGGTGCCGGCTATACCGGTATCTCCACGGCCCTGTTTCTGCTGGAACACGGATTCCGGGTGACTGTGCTGGAAGCTGCCGGAGTCGGATTCGGCGCGTCCGGACGCAATGGTGGGCAGATCGTCAACAGTTACAGTCGTGACTTGGATGTCATTGAAAAGCAGGTCGACCCGGAACACGCCCATCTGTTGGGCGAAATGGCCTTTGAGGGCGGACGCATCATCCGTGACCGGATCCAGCGTTACGGCATCAACTGCGACCTGAAGGATGGCGGTGTCTTTGCCGCAGTGAATGCCAGACAGCTCGATCACCTGGAACAACAGAAGAAGCTCTGGGAGCGTTACGGTCATGATCAACTCGAACTGCTCGACGCTCAGGCGATCCGCAGCGTGGTCGACACTCAGCGATATGTCGGCGGCATGCTGGACAGGAGCGGCGGACATATCCATCCGCTCAATCTGGTTCTCGGCGAGGCCGCTGCAGTGGAGTCCCTTGGAGGCATAATCCATGAGCAGTCCCCCGTGATACGGGTCCAGCAAGGCGCAACGCCTGTGGTGCATACCGAACATGGTCAGGTCAGCGCGCAATTTGTCGTGGTGGCAGGTAATGCTTATCTGGGTGATCTGCTGCCCGCGCTGTCCGCCAAGTCCATGCCTTGCGGCACCCAGGTGGTGGCTACCGAACCGCTGCCGCCCGATCTGGCTCGCTCATTGCTGCCGCAGGACTACTGCGTTGAGGACTGCAATTATCTGCTGGACTACTATCGTCTATCCGCCGATAAACGTCTGATCTTCGGCGGTGGTGTGGTTTATGGTGCACGGGATCCGGCGAACATCGAGAGCCTGATTCGACCGAATATTCTGCGTGCGTTTCCGCAGTTGCAGAAAGTTAAAATCGATTATGCCTGGACCGGCAACTTCCTACTGACCCTGTCGCGCCTGCCGCAAGTGGGCAGGCTGGGCTCCAATATCTTCTATTCCCAAGGCTGCAGCGGCCATGGTGTGACCTATACCCACGTGGCCGGCAAGGTACTGGCCGAAGCCATTCGAGGCCAGGCGGAACGCTTCGACGCCTTCGCAGCCTTGCCGCACTACCCCTTCCCCGGCGGCCGCCTGTTTCGCGTGCCCTTTACCGCCATGGGCGCCTGGTATTACCAGGTGAGGGATCGTCTCGGCTGGTAGCAGCCGGAACCGCAGGGGCGTTGTGCGGTCACAGAAGATGTTGCAAGGGTTTACCCAAAAAACGAAAGCAAGAAGCCAACCCAGGAGTTGTCCCCCATGAAACACACATCCACCACCCGCCGCTATCTGGCCATCATCATGGCCACCCTCTTCATGCTCACCAGCATGGCCAGCATCCATGCACAGGCCTCCATGGTCGGTACCCATGAAGTAATCGCCTCTGAACAGCTCAGCGTCGATCGTGACCAACTCAAATCAATGTTGGACGACGAAGCCGTACAGGACAAACTTGCGAGTATGGGTGTCTCTCCTGAGCAGGTTGAGCAGCGGATCAACAGCCTGACAGCTGATGAGCTGGCCCATTTCAACGCCCAGCTGGATGAAGCCCCCGCGGGTGCCGGCGTGCTAGGTGTGATCGTCTTGTTTCTGGTGATCTTCATCATCACCGACATGCTCTGCGCCACCAATATCTTCAGATTCGTCAACTGCATCAACCGCTAACCGGTGCGGTTCTCGTTACGTCTTGCCGCCCTGCTCGGACTGACCGTTCTGCTGTCAGCCTGCGCCGGGCGCGCACCCATAGCGCTTGATGCAGCCACCCTGTCCCAGTTTCCCGACAGGGTCATGCTTGACAACGTACCCTTCCACGCTCAAGACGCCTATCAATGCGGTCCTGCCTCACTGGCAATGATGCTGAATCATCGCGACATTGCGGCCACCCCCGATCAGCTGAAAGACCGAGTCTACCTCCCCGAGCGCAACGGTACCCTGCAGGTGGAAATGGTATCCGCTGCACGTGAGCAGGATCTGTTGGTATACCCGCTGGAGAAGAAACTCGATGCCATTCTCAGCGAACTGAACGCAGGAAACCCGGTAGTGGTCATGCAGAATCTGGCATTCGACTGGTACCCACAATGGCATTACGCCGTGGTGATCGGGTACGACCTGGCTGCCGAAGAGATGATAGTCCACAGCGGCTTGAACGCTTCTCAGAAAGAGCCTTTCCGGGTCTTCCTTCGTACGTGGCACAAGGCCGACCGATGGGCCAGAGTTATGCTCCCGCCGGGCCAACTGCCTGCCACCGCCAAACCGCTCAATTACCTGAAAGCCGCCAGTGATCTGGAACAAACCGGCCGCTTGCAAAGCGCCCTGCGCTCCTATGAACGCGCCGCAATCGAATGGCCAGACCAACCGACAGCCCGCCTGGGGTTGGGCAACACCCGCTGGGCCCTCAACGACAAACACACCGCTCTGGAAGACTTCCAGCGCCTGGTGAATGAATTTCCCGACTTCCAGCCGGGCTGGAATAACCTGGCTACCGGACTGGAAGATCTCGGGTGTCCAGCGCAGGCAGCAACAGCCAGAGAGTGCAGCCAGTCAGTCGACAAACCCTCCTCTTGCACAAACCTGAAGTGCGGAACAAGTCATTAACATAAAACTTGTGACGCACCTCACCTTAAACTCCGATAACTTGCAGATTGACTAGAAACACTCAAACTCAACAATAAAAAATCAGCCTCTTTCATACATACAGATCAATAACCCATTCACGTCAAAGCCTCTCAAAGCAGAACCAGGTCACACACGCCTTCGCGCATACAGCCGTCTACCCCGCAGCTTCCAGCTCCGCACCCATATACTGCTAATTACCCATAAAGCAGATCAGTTCACATTATTCGCCTTGAATAGCGACCCACTCATCAATAGCATACGAGCCGTCTTTAACTGAAACTGCGCAACTTGCTGCACAGTTAAAGTGCGCAACTTCTTGCGCTAATACGACACTGGCCATACCCACTTCTCGGGTGATGACGAAACTCACTATTCATCAAGGATTGATGTAAACATGCTCGACCAACATTACATCAATTTAATGCAATCACCGATCGCAGAGCATGACTTCGCCGGCGAAGACACCCGCTATACACCCGAATTTGAAGCGCTGGAAGAAGAGCTGACCAAGGATGCCTCGGTTCATCGCACCACAGGGACCGATTGGTCGGTCATGCGTGAAGGCGCAGAATTACTGCTGCAGACACAATCCAAAGACCTGCGTGTTGTCTGCTGGCTGGTCTGGAGCCTGTATCACACCGAGAGCTTCGCTGGCCTCGCGGCCGGACTTGGCATGCTGCGACATGCATGCTCGCAACATTGGCAGGAACTGCACCCGTTCAGAATCCGTACCCGTACTGCAGCTATCGATTGGCTTTGCAAGCGCCTCGAGCAAGTATTGGGCGAACAGGCTCCCAATGCCGCCCAAATAGACACCTTCAGCAGTATCGCCACCCATTTGCGCGAACTCGACAGCCTGCTGACAGAACATCTGCAGGAGGCTGCACCGCAGCTCATGCCGTTGTATCGACGTGTGGATGAACAGGTGAAGCGCGCCGAAGCGGAACCGCAGCCCCAAACAGTGGCCGCCCCATCATCAACAGCAAATATCAGTCAACCAGCGATATCCGCAGCAGCCCCAGCAGAAGCCATCACGCCGCTCGACGCACCTATCGTCGATAACCGTGATGCCCATCGCAGCCTGCGCGCCCTGCAGGATCAGGCCCGTTCCCTGACCGCCTGGTGGTTGCAACAGAACCCCGGCGATGTCCGCGCTATCCGGCTGGCACGCACGTTATTGTGGCTGCCGATCGACAGCTTGCCGGAACATAACGCCGAGCAGATCACCAGCTTGCGCAACCTGCCCGCCGACCGGCTCAAGACATATCAGGAGCGCCTCAATCAGGGGCAATATCAGGCGCTGCTGTCTGAGGTCGAAACCAGTCTCAACCGCGCCCCATTCTGGCTTGGCGGCCAGTATCTTGCCTGGCGCTGTCTCGAAGCACTGGACGCGCAGGCCGCGATGCAGGAGTTGGAATCTCAGCTTCGCCACCTGCTGGAACGTCTACCGGGGCTGGATGATCTGCGCTTTCATGATGGCGAACCTTTTGCCGACAGCGACACCCGCCAGTGGCTGGCCAGCCGCGTCTTGACTGGCAGCCTGGCTATGCAGAGCACTGCCTGCGAGCCCGCAGAACAAGCAGCCGCGCCTTGGGATGTCGCGTTTCAGGAAGCACTGCTACTGCTGCGTCAGGAGGGGTTGCGTCCAGCCATGCAATTACTGATGCAAGGCAGCCGCCAGAGCGACAGTGAGCGTGCTCGTTTCTATTGGCAGCTGGCCGAAGCGCGACTGTGCCACCAGGCCCGCCAGCATGAAATAGCCTGCGCTCGGCTCGAGGCCTTGCAGCAGACTCTTCAGTCCTCCGGACTGGATAAATGGGAACCCACACTCAATCTGGAAGTACTGCGTCTGCTGTATGCCTGCTGTGAAGTGCTGCCGCAGAACCAGCTAGTGCGTGATCGCAGGGAAGAGATCTTCCACCGGCTGTGCCATCTCGACTTCGAGGTGGTACTGAACAAGGCCCTCGGGCCATAAAAGTAGCGGAGAAACAGCATGGCCAAAGAAGGCACAGTAGCCCCCAAGGAACGCATCAATGTGACGTTCAAGCCCGACACCAATGGTGCTTCGGAAGAAATCGAGCTGCCCCTGAAGTTGATGGTGCTGGGCGACTTCATCCAGCGTGAGGACGACCGCAAGATCGAGGACCGCAAGCCCATTGCCATCGACAAGGCCACCTTTGACGAGGTGCTGGCCAAGCAGGAACTGAACCTGAGCTTCAATGTGCCCAACCGACTGCAGGACGAGGCCGCCCACGAAGATCTGGCAGTCAACCTGCAGATCAACTCGATGAAGGATTTCAACCCAGCCAGTTTGGTGGACCAGGTGCCGGAACTGCGCAAGCTGATGGAGCTGCGTGATGCGCTGGTGGCCTTGAAAGGGCCGCTGGGCAACGCTCCGGCCTTCCGCATGGCTATTGAAAGCGTGCTCAGCGATGATAATTCCCGAGAGCGCGTACTCGCCGAACTGGGCTTGGCCCAGCAACAGACACCGGACGCCTGATTACACAAGGATGCAAGCATGAGCACCCAGACAACCATCATCAGCGCACCCAGCGCCAGCGAAGACGCCAGCATTCTCGACCGCATCATCGCCGAGACCCGCCTGACTCCAGACGACGAGGCCTATGGCATTGCCCGCCGCGGCGTGTCCGCCTTCATCGAAGAGCTGCTGAAGCCGCAGAACGAAAAAGAGCCAGTCAAGAAAGCCATGGTCGATCGCATGATTGCCGAAATCGACGCCAAACTCAGTCAGCAGATGGACGAGATTCTGCACCACGCCAACTTCCAGGCGCTGGAGTCCTCCTGGCGCGGCCTGAAACTGCTGGTCGACCGCACGGACTTCCGTGAAAACATCAAGTTCGAGATGATCAATGCCTCCAAGCAGGATCTGCTCGATGACTTCGAAGACAGCCCGGAAATTGTTCAGTCTGGCCTGTACAAGCACGTCTATACCGCGGAGTACGGTCAGTTCGGTGGTCAGCCGGTCGGTGCCCTGATTGCCAACTACTTCTTCGACCCGAGCTCTCAGGACATCAAGACCCTGCAGCACGTGGCCAGCGTTGCGAGCATGGCCCATGCGCCCTTTATCGCTGCCGCCGGACCTCGCTTCTTCGGGCTGGAAAGCTTCACCGGGCTGCCTGACATCAAGGACCTGAAGGATCACTTCGACGGTCCGCAATTTGCCAAGTGGCAGGGCTTCCGCGAACGCGAAGAGGCGCGTTACGTCGGCCTGACACTGCCGCGCTTCCTGCTGCGCAACCCCTATGATCCTGAAGACAACCCGGTGAAGAGCTTCGTCTACAAGGAAAGCGTCGCCAATAGTCATGAGCATTATCTGTGGGGCAACACCGCGTTCACCTTCGCTGCCCGGCTGACCGAGAGTTTCGCCAAGTTCCGCTGGTGCCCTAACATCATCGGGCCACAGAGCGGTGGCGCGGTCGATGACCTGCCATTGCACCATTTCGAAAGCATGGGCGAAATCGAGACCAAGATCCCCACCGAAGTGCTGGTATCGGATCGCCGCGAGTATGAACTGGCCGACGAAGGCTTCATTGCTCTGACCATGCGCAAGGGCAGCGACAACGCCGCCTTCTTCTCAGCCAACTCGACGCAGAAAGCCAAGTTCTTCGGCAACTCCGAGGAAGGCAAGACCGCTGAGCTGAATTACCGGCTCGGCACCCAGCTGCCCTATATGTTCATCGTCAACCGTCTGGCGCATTACCTGAAGGTGCTGCAGCGCGAGCAGATCGGCTCCTGGAAGGAACGTACCGACCTGGAGCTGGAACTCAACCGCTGGATCCGCCAGTACGTCGCCGACCAAGACAACCCCAACCCTGAGGTACGCGGTCGTCGTCCGCTGCGCGCCGCGCAGATCAATGTTGCCGATGTGGAAGGTGAGCCGGGCTGGTATCGGGTCACCCTCAGCGTTCGCCCGCACTTCAAATACATGGGAGCGGATTTCACCCTGTCGCTGGTCGGCAAGCTGGACAAGGAGTAATCGGCGATGGGCTACGGCAGTCTGTTCGAACGTCTCGGAGGGGAGTCTGCACACCGCGCCGGCTGGGGGCTGCAACAGGCGGCGACCGACTCGGTGGCTTGCCACTTGTCCAAGATGCTCAGCACCCGCGCCGGCAGCGTGTTGACCCTGCCCGATTACGGGCTGCCCGATCTCAATGATATGCGCCTGTCTCTGCATGATTCACTGCAGCAGGCGCGGCTCGCCATCGAACGTTTCATCGAGGTCCACGAGCCTCGATTGTCCCAGGTGAGGGTTTTGGCCCTCCCTCGAGACCATGACCCGCTGAGCCTCGCCTTCGCCATCGAAGGTCGGCTGGAAGTGGAAGGATTGAAGTGCAACGTCAACTTTTCCGCACGCCTGGATGGCAGCGGCAAGGTACAGGTCGAATAGGATATTTCCATGTCTGGGAAACCCGCCGCCCGTCTGGGCGACCCCACAGCCTGTCCGAAAAAGGGCCACGGCAACAATCCCATCGTCGCAGGATCGGCCGATGTGCTCATCGACGGTAAACCGGCGGCACGGATGGGTGATCCCACCGCCTGCGGTGCCAGTTTGGTGGGTGCCACCAGCGCAACGGTATTGATCAATGGCAAGCCCGCAGCAGTGCTGGGCAGCACCGGCAACCATGGCAGTACCGTGATCGCCGGATCCGGAACGGTGATCATCGGCTGACGCCGACCACCCCACCACTACACAGGGATGCATAGTGTCGTTCAACCATTACTACCAGAGTGAACTGACCGCGTTGCGGCAGCTCGGCAAGCGCTTTGCCGAGCGCAGCCCCGCGCTTGCGCCATTCCTCGGCCAGAGCGGCAAGGACCCGGATGTCGAACGCCTGCTCGAAGGATTCGCATTTCTCACCGGGCGACTGCGCCAGAAGCTCGATGACGAGCTGCCGGAACTGACCCATTCCCTGATGCACCTGCTGTGGCCAAACTACATGCGACCGCTGCCGGCCATGAGCATCCTGCAGTTCGACCCTCTGCGCCATGCCGGTGAGTCACTGGTGGTGCCGCGCAATACACCGGTGGAATCCAAGCCGGTGGACGGAGTCAATTGCCGCTTTCGCACCAGTTACGCTACCGAGGTGCTGCCGCTGGCAATGCATGCGCTGGATTACTCCATCAAAGGCAAAGGCGCCCTGCTGAACCTGCAACTGATGATGACGGCCTCTGGCAGCCTGCTTGATGTCAATCTGCGGCAACTGCGACTGCATTTCGCTGGCGAGCGCTATATCAGCCAGATGCTGCTGCTCGGTCTGCTGCGCAATCTGGAGAACATCGAACTGGTATTGCTCGACAGCGATGGCGCGCCCCTGACACTGCCCGCCGAGGTCACGCCACGGATGCTGCAGTTGGGCCCGGAACAGGTACAACCGGTAGGCTTTGCGGATGAGGAAGCGATGGTGCCTTATCCGCTCAACACTTTCCGAGGCTATCGCTACATCCAGGAGTATTTCGCTTTCCAGGACAAGTTTCTGTTTGTCGACATCCTGGGGCTGAACCTGCTGCAACGGCTCCCGGAAGAGCTGTTGAAACAAGCCCGGGGGCTGGAGCTGCGTTGCAATATCGCCAAGGCCGGCGAGCAGCGCATCCGGCCATCGGTAGACAACGTCCGGCTGTATTGCACGCCTATCGTCAACCTGTTCAAGCATGATGCGACGCCAATCCGGCTGGACGGGCGTCAGGATCATTATCTGCTGCGCCCCGCGACCTATGGCAATCGCCACTGCGGTGTCTTTTCCATCGACAAGGTGACCGGCTGGAAGCCCAGCGGCCTGGGTTATGAAGAGTATGTTCCCTTCGAGTCCTTCGAGCACGACACCAGTTTCGGCGCCGAATCGGCTCGGCCGCATTACAGCGTGCGGCAATATGCGTCTCCGGTGGGCGACGGACTGGAAACCTACCTCAGCTTCGGTTTATACAGCCTGGAATATCACGAGACGCTGTCCATCGAGCTGACCTGCACCAATCAGAACCTGCCTTTGAAACTGGCGCTCGGCGATATCTGTCAGCCCTGTGAAGGCACGCCTGAATTCCTCGGCTTTCGCAATATCAGTGCGGTAACGCCCTGCCATTCACCCCCGCTGAACCGGGACTTCCTCTGGAAGCTGATCAGCAACATGTCACTGAACTACCTGTCGCTATCCAACGTCGAGGCGCTCAAGGTCATTCTCGAAACCTACGACCTGCCACGGCATACCGATCAGCATGCAGCCAAGGTCAGCAAACGCCTGCTCAGTGGATTGAAAGGCATCAGTCATAGCCACGTCGACCGGTTGCATCGCGGCCTGCCCGTTCGGGGTATCCGCACCGAGCTGGTCATGGATGCCGATGGTTATCTGGGCGAAGGCGATCTGTTTGTATTCGCCTCCGTTCTCAACGAATTTTTCGCACTTTACGCAAGCCTCAACTCCTATCACGAGTTGCGGGTCAAGAGCACCAAGGGAGAGGTTTATCAATGGTCGCCACGGATGGGGCAACAACCCCTGCTTTGACCCCAATCGCCCGCAACATCCGCGAGTACAGCATGTTTCAGGGCGTACAGCTGGTGCTGGAGCGTTTGCGGCACGCCCATCCCGATCTGGATGATGAGGCGCTGTACGAGCGATTGGAGTTGCAGGCAAACCCGAGCATGGGGTTTCCCGGCAGTGAGATCGAATCGGTACGGTATTTCGAAGAGCATGGCGAACTGCGGGCCTGCCTGCGCGTAAATCTGGTCAGCCTGTTTGGTGCCGGCTCACCGTTGCCGGCGTTCTACGGTGAACAGGCATTGGGCGATAGCGCTGACGGCAACCCCACCCGCCTGTTCATGGACCTGTTCAATAACCGGCTGCAACGACTGCTGCTGCCGGTCTGGCAGAAATACCGTTATCACGCACGCTTTTCCCCGGGCGCACGCGACTCGGTTTCTGCCCTGCTGTTTTCGCTGATAGGACTCAGCGGCGACACCATTCGCAACTCGACGGAGCTCAACTGGAAGCGCCTGCTGCCCTATCTGGGGCTACTGAGCCTGCGGGCGCAGTCAGCAGCAATGATCGAGTCGGTGCTGCGTTACTACTTCAAGCATGAGCAGCTGCACATTGAGCAGTGTCTGGAGCGCGAAGTGGACATTCCTGGGGATCAGCGCTGCCAGCTGGGTCTGGGCAACAGCACGCTCGGTGACAGCTTGGTACTCGGTGAGCGGGTGCGTGATCGCAGCGGCAAGTTTCGCATTCACATTCTCAATCTTGACTGGGCACGTTTTCACGACTTTCTGCCACCAGGCTGTGACAACCAGCCGCTGCGCGTGCTGATTCGTTTCGTGCTGCGTACCCCTCTGGACTACGACGTGCGCCTGCATTTGCGGCCGGACGACATTCATGAGCTGCGCCTGGGTGCAGGCAATGCCTGCCGCCTGGGCTGGACCAGCTGGCTGGGCTGTGAACACGCCGACGGCATGGTGACTCTTGGCAGTTGCGCTCCCTAAGGAATAAATAATGATCAATGTAGATTTGCAACAACTGGTACAGGCCCTTGATGCCGATAGCCGTCGGGATCTGGAAGCCGCTGCCGAACGCTGCGTCAGCCGCGGCGGTTCGAAGGTGCTGATCGAAGACTTGCTCGACGGCCTGTTGAACCGTTCCGACAGCCTGCTGGCACGGGCACTGCAGGATGCTGATGGCAAAGCCGATGAGCTGGCCGCCGTGCTGCACCCACGTCCCGAGTCCAGCAAAACCAATAACCCGGTGTTTTCCACCGAGTTGGTGCAATGGCTACAGGACGCATTGCTGATCGCCTCGCTGGAGCTGAATCAGAGCCAGATTGACGCAGCAGCTCTGATCCTCGCGCTGTTACGTAACCCGCTGCGTTACGCCGGCACGCGCTACATGTCCATCCTCGGCACATTGAATGCCGACCGGCTATGCGAGTTTGCCCGCGCGCAGCAGCCCGCCGCTTCCGCACCAGGAATACCGCGCAGTGACGAATCCGCGCTGCAGCGTTTCACGCATAACGTCACTCAGCAGGCCCGCGACGGCAAGCTCGACCCGGTGCTCTGCCGGGACGGCGCGATACGCCAGATGATCGACATCCTCGCCCGTCGCCGCAAGAACAACCCCATCGTGGTCGGCGAAGCCGGTGTCGGCAAAACCGCCATTGTCGAAGGCCTGGCCCTGCGGATTGCCCAGGGTGAGGTGCCGGCAGTCCTGCAGCATACCGAGCTGCTGTGCCTGGACATGGGTCTGCTGCAAGCGGGCGCCAGCATCAAGGGTGAATTCGAACGGCGCCTGCAGGGGGTGCTCGACGAGGTCAAGGCGTCTGCTCAGGCCATTATCCTGTTCATCGACGAAGCCCACACCTTGATTGGCGCCGGTGGTCAGGCCGGCGGTTCAGATGCCGCCAACCTGCTCAAGCCAGCACTGGCGCGAGGCGAACTGCGCACTATCGCCGCCACGACCTGGAGCGAATACAAGAAGTACTTCGAGAAGGACCCGGCGCTAGCCCGCCGCTTCCAACCTGTGCAGCTGCATGAGCCAACGGTCAATGAGGCTGTCACCATCCTGCGCGGATTGGCACCGATTTATGAACAGAGTCATGGCGTCTATCTCCGCGATGATGCTGTCGTGGCGGCAGCCGAACTGTCAGCACGCTATCTGGCTGGCCGCCAGTTGCCGGACAAAGCCGTCGATGTGCTGGATACCGCCTGTGCACGGGTACGTATCAACCTCGCTGCCGCTCCGGAGGCCGTCGAACGCCTGCGCCAGGAACTGGCCGAAGGCGAACGCCAGTGCGACGCCATGCGGCGCGATCAGGATGCCGGGTTGGCGATTGATACCGAGACTCTGGATCACCTGGAAAACCGTCTGTTCAGCGCGCGCAGCGAGCTGAGTGAACTGCAGCAACGCTGGGAGGCTCAGCGTGGCCGAGCCCTACGCCTGCTCGAGCTGCGCAAGGCCTGCGCTGACGCCAGGCAGAAAAGCGGCGAAGCACGCGCAGAAACAAGTGAGCTACCCGAGCCAGACGTCAACCTCACCGAACTGGAAACTCAGCTGCGTGAAACCCAGATCGAACTCGTCAACGCGCAGACTGCCGGCGTGCTGGTCAGCCATGAAGTCTGCCCACGACTGGTCGCCGAAGTCATCAGCCACTGGACCGGCATTCCGCTGTCCCAGCTGGCCCGTCAACATAATGCCAAGGTAGCGACCTTCAACGAGGATCTGGGACAACGCCTGCGCGGTCAGGATCAGGCCATCAACGCCCTGAACCGCGCCATACGCTCCGCCGCTGCCGGGATGACCCCGGTGGATGCACCGACCGGCGTATTCCTGCTGGCGGGGCCGAGTGGTGTCGGCAAGACCGAAACAGCCCTGGCGCTGGCCGACCTGCTGTACGGTGGTGAACGTTTTCTTACCACCATCAACATGTCCGAGTTCCAGGAAAAACACAGCGTCTCGCGCTTGATAGGCGCCCCGCCCGGCTACGTCGGGTACGGTGAAGGTGGCATGTTGACCGCGGCCGTTCGGCAAAAACCCTACTCGGTCATCCTGCTCGATGAAGTGGAAAAGGCCGACCCCGATGTACTCAACATTTTCTATCAGATCTTTGACAAGGGCGTCGCCAATGATGGCGAAGGCCGCGAGATCAACTTCCGTAATACGTTGATTCTGCTCACCTCCAATCTGGCCTCGGACACCATCGTCGAGCTGTGCCGCAGCGCTGAGCGCCCAACGGCCGAGCAGCTGGAAAAAGCCATCCGCCCGGTCCTCAGCCATCACTTCAAACCCGCCTTGCTGGCACGCATGAATGTGGTGCCTTATTTCCCGGTAAACGGAGAGGTGTTGCAAGAGCTGGTCGCGCTCAAACTGGAGCGCTTCGGTCAACGTCTGCTGCGTCGTCATGTGACCTTCAGCCATACGCCGGAATTGGTGGCGCATTTCGCCCACCTCTGTGTGGACAGCGATATGGGGGCACGCCTGATCGATCAACTGATTGACCGGCATCTGCAGGCCCAGACCGTCGATCGACTGTTGGACGCCATGGCCAGCGGCGAGACACTACGGCAGATGCAGGCCAGCGTGAATGACGAAGGGCGGGTGGTCTGTGACTTCGCTTGAGTCCCCGCCCATGTTCAGCCAGCTGGCGCAGCCGCTACGTTATGCCGAAGCCTTGCTTGAGCATTTCTCCCGATTGGCCGGGTTGACGGAAAGTCACAACCTGCGTCAGGGGCTGGTCGAAGCGGCCAGCCTGCTGACCGGCTGCGAGCTGAGCCAGCTGTATCTGCTGGACGCTACTCATACCCGTCTGACCCTGACTGCCGAGTGGCACCAGGGGCACTGGCATATCCGGGAAAATGCCAGTCTGCCAAGTGATTATCACCGCGAGCAGCTGTTGCAATATTGCCTGTGCCAGAATCAGACACTGGCCATTGATGCTCTCGACAGCAGCCTGCATGACACCGCTTTTCTACCCGACAGTAGCCAGCCATGGCGCACCCTGCTGTGCCTGCCGCTGCTCTCTGAGGCTCAACATGTGGTCGGTGTGCTGCTGACCGCCAGCATGCAACCGCTGCGGCTGGGTAGCTTCTCCGACTCTCTGGGGCTGCTGGGCAACTTCGTGGTTGCCCAGCTTGATCTGCTGCAGCGGGTTGGTACATTTCAGCCAGCCGAGACAGATGACCTGCCGTTGGATAAAGCCTGCCCTGCCGGTTACGGTCTGATTGGCGAGAGCCCCGCCATGCGCTCGCTGTACCAGCTGATCGGCAAGGTGCTGCACAACCCGGTGAACGTGCTGCTGACCGGCGAGACCGGCACCGGCAAGGAACTGGTGGCCCGGGCAATTCATGACTATGGCTTCCGCCGCACCCGTCCCTTTATCGTACAGAATTGCGCTTCGCTCCCCGAGAATCTGCTGGAAAGTGAAATGTTCGGTTATCGCAAGGGTGCATTCAGTGGCGCCGACCGGGATCGCTCCGGGCTGTTGGACGCAGCCGATACCGGCACCCTGTTTCTCGATGAGATCGGCGACATGCCGCTGGCCCTGCAGGCCAAGCTGCTGCGCGTACTGCAGGAAGGCGAAGTACGCCCGCTGGGCAGCACCGACACCCACAAGGTGGATATACGCATTATTGCGGCAACCCACCGTGACCTGAAAGCACTGGTGGAAGCCGGCACCTTCCGGGAAGACCTCTTCTATCGCCTATCGCATTTCCCCATTGAACTGCCGCCTCTGCAGGAGCGCGGCCCGGATATTCTGCAGCTGGCCCATCACTTTTCCGAGCAGGCCTGCGCCTTTCTCCAGCGCCAGCCCTGCCGTTGGTCACCGGCTGCAGAATCACACCTGCTCGGTTACACCTTCCCCGGCAACGTACGCGAACTCAAAGGCGTGGTTGAACGCGCCATCCTGCTGTGTGACGGCAATGAGCTGCTGCCAGAATATTTCTCGCTGCATGGCACTGTCGACACCAACCTGAATCTGCGCGAACGCCTGGAACAGGTCGAGCGCAACCTGCTGATCGAATCGCTGCGGCGCAATCAGGGCAACCAGACCAATGCCGCCACCGAACTGGGGCTACCGCGTCGAACTCTGCTCTACCGCATGCAGCGCCTGAACATTTCCCCGGCGGAAATCAGATTTCGAGAGAAAGCCGATGCCCGTTGAGAGATGCCATTTGAACCGTCCGAATTACCCAAGGAGTAGCAACAGATGATGCTCGGATTTTCCCTTTCGACACTCGCTCAACAATCCCGGCGCCGCTTGGGCAGCCTGATGCTGCTGGCGATGGCTCTGTGGCTCACCGGCTGCGGTGCCAATTACAAGTTCAGCGACGGTGATTACCGTCCGCTGGGTGATCCCACCGCAGCCGAGCGCCGCCCGTAGCGCTAGGAGTAGCTCACCATGGAACTGGTATTCGATGTAGTCAGCGCCCCGCAGCAAATGCCTGGACTGGCCACCAGCAAGACCTTCAAACATGCGGGCGGCGTCATCGGCCGTGCCGATAGCTGTGACTGGGTGATTCCCGACACCCGACGGGTCATTTCCGGTCAGCACGCGCGGGTCAGTCATAGCGACGGGCACTTCTACCTGACCGATACCAGCAGTAACGGTATCGAGCTGAAGAGCAGCGGTGCGCGGCTCGGCAAAGGTGAGCCACAACGCATCGAACATGGCAACATCTACTGTTTTGGCGAACTGGAAATCCGCGCCCGGCTGACCCAGGACCCATCCGTTTTTCTCGACCATGCCAGTGCACCGAATGCCGGCGGCAACATCATCCCCGATGACGCCTTCCTCGATCTGGACCCGTTGAGCGCGCTTGATCAGCAGGAGCGGCTGTACAACGAGACCGATGACCTGATGCCCGGTCTGTCACCGGACCGTCAGGCGCAGCAGGACTATGCACGCATCGATATGGAAAGCCTGGCGGTGCCCGAGCTGGTCACACCAACCGTTGCACCGGCGCCCACGCCGGCACCAGAACCCCAGTGCATGCCGCCGCGTTTCTGGGAACGCTTCGGTGCCGAGCTGGGCATCGATCTGGAGCAGATGGATGATGAGCAGCGCGAAGCCCTGGCTGTGCGTGTCGCCAAGCTGCTGAGGATCAGCGTCGGCAACCTGCAACAGAGTCTGCGCACCCGCAGTGAACTGAAAAGCGAGATGCGTCTGGCACAGACCACGGTCCAGACTGCCGGCAACAATCCGCTCAAACACAGCAGCGATACCACAGCGGCTCTGACTATTCTGCTACGGGACAGCGAGCCCGGCCAGCTGCCCGCCGAGCAGGCGGTAAGTCGCGCGTTCCGTGACCTGCAGGCCCATCAGGTGGCACTGATCTCCGCCAGCCGAGCGGCGGTCAAGGGCATGCTGGAGCATCTTTCCCCCGAGCAGCTGACGCTGCGCTTCGAACGTGAGAGCAAATCACTGATCAGCACCTCCGGTGGGCGTTGGCGCGCTTATATGCGGCTGTACAACGCACTGGAAGAAAACAACGAATGGAGCGAACGCCTGTTCGCC
This sequence comes from Pseudomonas sp. FME51, assembly GCF_014897305.1. Classification (NCBI taxonomy): domain Bacteria; kingdom Pseudomonadati; phylum Pseudomonadota; class Gammaproteobacteria; order Pseudomonadales; family Pseudomonadaceae; genus Pseudomonas; species Pseudomonas sp. FME51. The sequence continues at coordinate 246,266 of NZ_JABUYN010000006.1, forward strand.
CGGGACTTCGCCACTGCCTACGAAGAACAGATACGTCTTATCGCCACTCTCAACACCGATTTTCAAGGATGATCGACATGCCACGCCATATCGTTTTGCTGACTTTCTGCGCCCTGCTGGCCCTGACCGGCTGCTCGCCCTTCTCCACCACCACCAAACTGGACCTGACCCTCGAAGGCAGCCCCAGGCTGAACCCGGACATCAATGATCGCCCCTCGCCGATCGTGGTTCGACTGATTGAGCTGCGCAATCCCGTGGCGTTTGAAAACACCGAATTCTTCTCACTTTACCAGCGCCCACGGGAAGTCCTTACGCCGGACCTGGTGAGTCTGGAAGAACTGGAACTGCGTCCCGGCGACAAGCGCAGCTACAAGCTGTCAGCCCAATCCGAGAGTCGTTATATCGGCGTGTTGGCAGCCTACCGCAATTTGCCCGAGGCCAACTGGCGTTACGTGATTCCGCTCAGACAGAAACGCCACAACAAGGTTGAGTTGTATCTTGATGCAAGAGGCATCAGTGCGCCTGCCACCGTCACGGAAGACTGATCATGGCCACACAGAAAGTCATATGGCAGGAAGGCATGCTGCTGCGGCCGCAGCACTTCCAGCAGAACGACCGATACTATGATCACCAGCTGAAAACCCGCACTCAACGACAGTCCAGTTGCAGCTGGGGTTTTTTCAGCCTGGAGATCGATCATCAATTCCTCACCACCGGCAAGCTGGTTATCAGCCACGCCAGCGGTATTCTGCCCGATGGCACGCTGTTCGAACTGGGCGCCGAGCAGGAACCTCTGGCCCTGGATATCCCACCCAACACCAGTAACAAGCCGGTGTTTCTCACCCTGCCCCTGGTCAGCGGCAATCACATCGAGGCGCGTCGTCCCGAACAGAAGGATGTGTTGGCCCGTTATATTGCACGACAGGCTGAGGTGGCCGACTCCAATGCCGGTGACAGCAGCGCGGCCCAGGTCAGCTGCGGCCAACCGGACTTTCGTCTGGTGCTGGGCGAAGCAGAAGACTATCAGGCCTGCATACGCCTGAAGCTGTGCCAGGTGCTGGATACTACTCCCGACGGGGTGGTGAGCCTGGATCAGGACTTCATTGCCAGCCACCTGCACTTTCAGGCCAGCCAGTTTCTGCAATCGTGCGTCCAGGAAGTCGTCGGCATGCTTGCCCATCGCGGCGACATTCTTGCCGAGCGCGTGCGTGCGACCGGCAAAAATGTCGCCGCCGAAGTCGGTGATTTCCTGATGCTGCAGCTGATTAACCGGGTGGAGCCGGTGTTGCGGCATTACCTCACGCTGGAACAGGTACATCCCGAACAGATCTACCGCGATCTGCTGGGCATGCTCGGTGAGCTGTCCAGCTATTCCGGAGAGGTCCGCCGACCGCGCCTGGAAAGTCGCTATCAGCATGGCGACCAAGGGCCCAGCTTTCGCAAGCTGATGGCCGCCATCCGCCAGGTACTGTCCATGGTCCTCGAGCAGCATGCCATTGAAATGGGCCTGCAACAGCGACAGTACGGTATTCAGGTATCGCCGCTCAACGATCACAAACTGCTGGGCAGCGCCTCCTTTGTACTCGCGGCCAGTGCCCACTGCGATTCCGAGGAGCTGCGCCAACGCCTGCCGGCACATCTCAAGGTCGGACCGGTGGAACGTATCCGCCAGTTGGTCAACCTGCACCTGCCTGGCATCCGTATCCGGCCCATGCCAGTGGCACCAAGACAGATCCCCTTCCACTCGGACAAGACCTATTTCGCGCTGGAACTCAACTCCGAAGACCTGGCACAGCTGGAGCGTTCAGGCGGTTTCGCCTTTCACGTTTCCGGTGAGTTCTCCGGTCTGGAAATGACGTTCTGGGCAATCAGGAGCTGACATGACAATCAGGGAATTACACCACGGCCAGGACGACCAGACCGTCATCCTCCATCGCGGCAACGAGGCGCCGGCACAGATCGCGCTGACCGACTTCACCCCAGCGGCGAAATTCGAACCGCTGGATGATCGCATGATCCACGCGACCCGTGTGCGCCCGGCCGAAAGTTACAACCTCAGTCTCAATGCGCTCACCGGCGCAGCCGCCACGCTGTTGTCCGAAGTGGTCCGATTGAGGCACAGCCACTCGGCAGAAGACCTGCCGAGTCTGCGTGAATATCTGATTACCGAGATCAAGTTGTTTGAACACCGCACTCTGCAGGAAGGCATGGAGAGCAGCCAGGTCATGGCAGCCCGTTACGTCATCTGTACGACCATTGACGAAGCGGTGGTCACCACGCCCTGGGGTAATGAAAGCGAATGGTCACAGATGAGCCTGCTCAGCAGCTTTCACAACGAGACCTTTGGTGGCGAGAAGTTCTTCCTGCTGCTGGAGCGCTTGTCGCGCAACCCGGTGAAGCACCTGGCGATGCTGGAGCTGATGTACCTGTGCCTGTCGCTGGGCTTCGAGGGCAAGTACCGCGTGCTGCCACGCGGCATGCAGGAGCTGGAGCTGATCCGCGACAGTCTGTTCCGGCAGATCCGCCAACTGCGCGGCGACATTCCCCGGGAAATATCCCCACATTGGGAAGGCATGCAACACAAGGGCGGCCAGCTGGTTCGCATCATCCCCGGCTGGCTGGTGGCACTGTTCACGCTTATCTGTCTGGCGGTTATCTATGGCGGCTTCAGCTGGGTACTCAGCGAACAGCGCAGTAACGTGTTACAGCCCTGGTCGAACCAGCCCCCCCTTGAAACACCGTTGTCATCCAGGGAAGACGGAAAATGAATATCAGATCCCTCTTGAAACGCGCACTCCCGCTGTTTCGTCGTGGCTGGGCCTTCAGTCTGTGCGCCGTACTGGCGCTGGCTGTTCTGGTCTGGTTCACCGGCCCGGCGCTGGCCATCAACGACAACAGGTTTCTGGCGCCGGTCGCCAATCGTCTGTTGCTAATTAGCCTGATGCTTCTCGTCTGGGGGCTGTGTATGGCGTTCGCCTACTGGCGCAGCATCAGGCAGAAAAAGGCCGAAGAGGATGACGAGCAGGCGCAGGAACGTCTGCGCCGCGAAGGCCGCATCGTCGAAGAGCAGTGTGAACTGCACAACCGTTACCGCAACGCCGTACGTACCCTGCGCCGCTCCAGTTTCTATCGCGGCCGTAGCGAGCGCTGGCGCAGCGAGTTGCCCTGGTACCTGGTGATCGGCCCACAGGGCAGCGGCAAGACCAGTCTGCTGGATTTTTCCGGCATCGAGTTCCCACTCAACAAGAACGAACAGGGGCGGATGACCCGGGATATTTCCCCGACCCGCTATGCCGATTGGTATTTCGCCGAACATGCGGTGCTGATCGATACTGCTGGCCGCTATCTGACACAGCCGGACACACATATCGACGGTCTGGCCTGGCAAACCCTACTCACTCTGCTGCGCCGTCGCCGCCAGCGTCCGCTCAATGGCGTGCTGGTGAATGTGCCGATGGACCAGCTGCTCGGTCACAACGAGCTGGAGCTGGAAACCCTGGCCCGTCAGACCCGCCAGCGGTTACTGGAGATCAATCAGAAACTCGGGATGGACGTGCCCGTGTATCTGGTATTCAGCAAAGCCGATGAACTGTCCGGCTTCGATGAGTACTTTGATCAACTGCCGCGCGATGAAGCCGACCAGGTGCTCGGCGCCACCTTCAGCGAAGGTCAGGACGGCACCAGTGTCCAGGTGGTACGCGAGGAGTTCGAAGAGCTGCTGCGTCGGCTCAACAGCCAGGTCATCACGCGCCTGCATCAGGAGCGTGACACTCAGCGCCGCGGCCGCATTCTGGATTTCCCTCACCAGCTGGGGCGGATCGGCGAGCGCCTGGGCCTGTTCATCGAACTGGCATTCTCCGGCAACCGCTATCAGCGCGCGACGCAGCTGCGCGGGTTTTACCTGACCAGCGCGCCGCACCAGCAGAACCAGGTTGATCCGCTGACCGCCAGCATCGGTCAGAATCTGTCCCCGCTGGCCAGCGACATGCCGTCCTTGCGCAGCGGTCAGGCGCGCTTCATCCATCACCTGCTGAGCCGTGTGGTCTTTCCCGAGTCGGAACTGGCTGGGCTTGATCAACGCGAAATCAAGCGCATCAACTGGCGCCAGCGCAGCATGTATGCGTGCGCGGTGGTATGTCTGCTGGTTCTCGGCATCACCTGGACGGCCAGTTTCTCCAATAACCATGGCCGCCTGGAACAGCTGCAGGAAATGGCCCGGGACCTCGGTCATGAGCGCCGCGCTATCGAGGTGCGGGACGATGCCCGGGATATTCTCGGTGTGCTCGATGCCAGCTACGCCGCTAATCAGCTCTTCCCGCCCGCGCCGGACGTCACCTGGCGCCACCGTGGCGGCCTGTATCAGGGCGAAAAAGTCGAATCGACGCTGCATCAGGCCTACCGCCGAGATCTCGAAACTCTGCTGTTGCCCAGAGTAGGTCAACACCTGGAAAGGCAAATCCGTTACAGCATGAACAACCGCGAGCGTCTGCTGGACAACCTGCGCGCCTATCTGATGCTCAATCTCGACACCCGGCGGGACAACGGTTGGCTGCAAAATTGGATGGCCGCTGACTGGTCGCGTCTGTATCCGGGCAACAACCGGGTTCAGGAAGGTCTGAACGAGCATTTCAGCCGGCTACTGGACGAGCCCTTTACCTCATACCGACTCAATGGCCGCCTGGTTGCCGAAGCACGCTTGCAACTGCGTAGCGAGTCCCTGGCCAGCATTCTCTATCGCAGCCTTGGGGAGCAGGCCGAAAGTCTGCCCGAATACCGTCTGGCTCACCATCTCGGCCCCAACGCCACCCTGATTACCGGCGGCAACTACATCATCCCCGGCTTCCATACCCGCAAGGGCTATCAGAAGATGTTCGCTGATCGGGGCGCCAGTCTGGTTGGCAATATCCTCAAGGACAACTGGGTACTCGGTGAGAGCGACAAGCTGAGCAGCAAGGACATGCAGCGTCTTCAGACGGAAATGGAACAGCTGTATTTCCAGGATTACGCCAACTACTGGTCCGAAGCCCTATCGCACCTGAAGTCCGAACCGCTGGTGGATGCCAGCCAGGCCGCACAACAACTGGCCGGTCTCACCACTGCCAGCTCACCGCTGCTGCGGCTGTTGACCGAGGTGCGTGACAACACCCGTTTCAGCACGGTTGATCTGTCTGCTGATGCGTTGCCTGATGCCGACGCTCTGCCGATGCTGCATGACCCTGCTGCCAGTAATGCCCGGCAGTTGCTGGAACGCCGCTTCGAGCCGCTGCATCGGCTGCTGGACGAGCAAGGTGCTGCCAGCCCGGAATTGGCTGCGGCAATGCAGGCACTCAATGCCCTGCAACAACAGCTGTCCGGGCTCGCCCATGCCAGCTCGCCGCAACAGGCAGCATTCGACATGGCCAAGGTGCGCATGACCGGCCGCCAGGATGCGATCAATCAGGTACGCGCCAGTGCTGACCTGCTGCCGCAACCCATCGGCAACTGGTTCAGCGTCATGGCGGCAGAGAGCTGGGCGCTGGTTCTGGATGATGCCCATCGCTATATTGCCGAGCGGTATCGCAGCGAATTCTATGCGCCGTACCGCGCGTCCCTCCATCAGCGCTATCCATTCCGTGCAAGCAGCGAAAGTGAAGTCGCGCTCGCCGACTTCCGCGCGTTTTTCAAGGCCCAGGGCGTGGCAGACAGCTTCTTTGACAGTTACCTGCGTCCCTTCGTCAGCGGCAGCGCCAATCAGTATCATCTGCGTCGGGTCGACGGACGTGGTCTGCCGCTTTCCAGGCAGTTTCTCGCCCAGATGAGCCGCATCCAGACCATCCGCAAGAGCTTCTTCAGCGAAAGCCCGGGTGAGCCGCAGATCGCATTCAAACTGGAGCCCTATTCACTCGACTCCAGCCTGGGCCGGGCCAGCTTCCGTTTCGGCGACCAGAACATGGAATATCGTCATGGCCCCATCGTGCAGACACCGTTCCGCTGGCCCGCTACGGCAGAAAACGGTGGTATCACCTTGACCGTGGAGGATCTCGGTGGCAAACGCACGAGCCTTGAGCAGAACTCCGGTGCCTGGTCGCTGTTCCGTCTGCTGGATCAGATGGAAGTCACCCATCACAACGATCGGGACGTTTTGCTGGTCAAGGCCAATCTGGGGGGCATGCGCGCCAATTATCTGCTGCATAGTCAGCGTTCGCCCAACCCCTTTGATATCAGTCTGATGCGCGGTTTCAGTCTGCCGGCGAGTCTGTAATGACGGTCTCAACCAGTTGGCGCAGCGCTGCCCGCACCGATACCGGCAAGGTCCGGGCGCGCAACGAGGATGCTTTCCTGGCGTTGCCCGAACTGGGCCTGTGGATAGTCGCAGACGGCATGGGCGGTCACCAGAATGGCGACCTCGCCAGTCGCCTGATCATCGAACGGCTCTCCGAGCTGCCGGACTTTCTCGAGCTGGAGCAACAGGTCGAGTGGTTGCGATCGGCATTGCATGGGCTGAACCGGCATCTGGCCTTGGATCTGACGGTGCATGCCGATCAGCCCGAGGCCATTGTCGGCAGCACCGTGGTCGCCCTGCTCGCCCGCGGCGATCAGGCCTGTTGTCTGTGGGCCGGAGACAGTCGCTGTTACATGTGGCGTGGCGGGCGGCTGTTTCAGCTGTCCCGCGATCATTCTTTTCTGGAGGAGCTGATTGCAGATCGGAAGATGAGCCCGGCCGAGGCCGCGCGCCACCCGTCGGCACGCGCCTTGACCCGAGCCATCGGTGCCCATGAAAAGCTGGATCTGGACATGATCCGCTTCACTGTCTACCCCGGCGATACACTGCTGTTGTGCAGTGACGGGCTTTATCAGAGCTTGTTACCAGAGGCCATCGGCGCAGCAATGAACCTTCCCTCTCCCTCTCTGGCACTCCAGCGACTGTTCAATCAGTGTCTGGAAGGTCCTGCTCGGGACAATATCAGTGCCGTGGTAATCCGCCGCTGAGCCATGGACATCAAGATGACGACAACAGAGAAAAAACCACAGTCTTCCAAACTGACCCGTCTCGCCAGCATCGAGGACGATTCGTTGACAGCACAGCAGTCTGCCGCCGGAAGCACAAGCGTGCTGCCGCAGGTGCTATGTCAACGTTATCGCATCGAACGATTATTGGGAGTTGGCGGAATGGGCGCCGTGTACCGCGCCAAGGATTTGCTGCGAGCTCACTTCGGCGACCCCGCCCCCTGGGTCGCGCTGAAGGCATTGAATGAGAGTTTTCTCGAATACCCCGATGCAAGCGCCCTGCTCTATAGCGAATATGCGCTGACCAATCGTCTGCATCATGCGCATATCGTGCGCTTGCATGACTTCGCCATTGACCAGCCAAGCCAGCGCGCCTTTATCACCATGGAGCTGCTCAAGGGCCCGACACTGGATCAGTTGATCGACGCACACCCTAGCGGTTTGCCCTGGACAGAACTGCAGAGTATTGCCGTTCCTTTGCTTCAGGCACTGGTCTGCGCGCACAAGCATGGGGTGCTACACGGCGACCTCAAGCCCAGTAATGTCATTCTCACCGATGACGGCGTACGCCTGTTCGATTTCGGCCTGGGGCAGGCTCTGGATGGATTACTGCCGGGACTACCCCGCCTCAGCCGCAAGCGCATCGCCGCTTGGACACCCCGCTACGCAGCACTGGAATTGATCACTGGCGAACCTCTGACAGCATCCGCCGACGTCTACGCCATGGCCTGCATACTCTATGAGCTTAGTGGCGGCCTGCACCCATTCAGCCGCTTGACCGCGCAACAGGCCAAGGACATGCAGCAGGATCAGTCACTGCAACGCCCGACCAATCTGCCCGCGCACTGCTGGCCAGCCTTGCGCAATGCTTTGGCCTTCGACAAACAGCAGCGCACCATGGATGCCGTCGGCCTGTTGGAAGTGTTCAGCGCGCCAAAAGCGAACTGGCTCACAGATGTTCTGCGGATACCCTGGCCGGTTCGCCCGCGCTTCGGCAATTAACGGAACCCAAGGAAGGAAAGGATAGCCAGGACAATGACCACGGCACCGACGATATAGACGATATTGTTCATGAGGTTACCTCTTGCTGAATTAAGAGTTGAACCGCAGCGTTCCGCAGTCCTGGTTTAACGGGTAGGCCTCTGCTTTCCCAGAACCCGTCCCGTTGTGATTTGGACAGCGTTACTTCGAAGAAAGTTTGGTTCGTTTCATTTGAGCGGCAACACATAAAAAAGGGAGCCCGAAGGCTCCCTTTTCAATCACCGAAGTGATCAGCTATTAACGAACACCCGAAGAGCGCAAGGCTGCAGGAGTGAATTCGTTATACGAAGGGCTCATGCCGAACTTGGGTGCGGACGCCTCTTCGTTGTACATACCCAGAGCAATGTAACGGCCTGCCAGCAGGTCGTACAGAGTCTCGGTGCTGTAGCCCGGCAGCTGCTCACTGTAGGCGTGAGCCAAGTGACCTTCCGCTACGCGCCAGAGCGTGCCGCGACCATCGTAGTGGTCCGCCAGGTTCAGCATCCAGGAGTCTTCATCAAAGAAGAAGTTACGCTGGGCGTAGATGTGACGCTGACCGTCCTTCACGTTGCCCTGAACTTCCCACACGCGGTGCAGCTCGAAGCGGGTGTGTTCCGGGTTGATGTGACCAGCCTGCAGGATGTCCTCGTACTTCAACTCAGGATCGGACAGCTTGTAGCTGTTGTACGGAACGTAGATTTCCTTCTTGCCAACCAGCTTCCAGTTGTAGCGATCCGGCGCGCCACTGAACATGGAGAAGTTGTCAGTGGTACGCATACCGTCAGAAGCGGTACCTGGACCATCGTAGGCAACCTGCGGAGCACGACGAACGCGACGCTGACCGGCGTTATATACCCACGCCATGCGTGGCTCTTTCACCTGATCCAGGGTGTCGTGTACCAGCAGTACGTTACCGGCCAGACGCGAGGGCGCGTTTACACGCTGCTTGAAATAGACCAGGGTGTTGGCGGCCTTTTCCAGATCCACGTCAGGCATGAACTGCGGATAGGCAACATGTTCCTGGAACTTGATCAGGGTGTAGGAGCCATTGGTCTGCGGCATCGCCTGAACGTAGGAACGCTCGATGTTCTTGCGATAGCGAGTCAGATGGTTCCATACCACTTCACCGCCTGCTTTCGGAATCGGGAAAGCAAAGCTGCCGTGGGTGAAGTTGTCGATACCGTCACCACCGTTGACCAGCGAGGCCTGACCAGCAGTCTCTTTGATCTGGTCATATACAGCCTGCGGCAGACCTACGCTGCGGTGAGACTTGTACACCGGCATGCGGTAAGTTTCAGGATAGCGCTCGAACAAGGCAACCTGGCCAGGCGTCAGGTGCTCTTTATGCTCCTGATAGTTCTGAGCAGTAATGACGAACTCGGGCTGCTCATTTTTATAGGGGTTTTCCCAGAAGCCGCGCTCGAGGCGCTTGCCCGCATCGGTGGCCAGGCCGCCGGTCCACTCGGGAATGGTGCCAGCAGCGTTGCCGGCCTTTTCCGCGCCGACCGGAGTCAGCGTGGTGCCCAGCTGACCGATCTCGGCCTGGGTCAGGCTTTGCGCCATCACACCGGTGGCGATCATGCTCAAGGCCAGACCACATGCACCGATTACTGTTTTTTGCATACGCATATTATTTTTCTCCAAAACCTGCTTTAGAAACTTACGCCAACGCTGACAGCGGCAAAGTCACGGTCAACCAGCGTGTTGTACTTACCATCAAAGAAGTTGGTGTAGCTGATGCTGGCGTTGTACTTGTTCGCGTAGTCGGCATTCAGACCGAGGCTGACCGACTTGGCGTTCTCTACAAAGTTCGGGCTGTAACCCTCAACGTCATGCGAGAAGGCCATGTTCGGACTCAGGTTGATACCGGCAATCACGTTGCTGTAGTCCAGGGACGCGCGCAGACGGTAGCCCCAGGAGAAATCAGTGAAGAAACCGTCGTTTTCGCACCAGCTGGCACCGTGTGGGTTATCCGCAACATTGGAATCGCAGCTACCATCGGCGTAGGGGCTTTGACCAAACAGCGAATCACGACCGAACTTGGTTTCCCCATTGCCGCTACCGATACCACTGATATAGTTCGCGCCAACTTCACCGATCAATGCCAGTCGGCTCGCACCCATAACGCGATCAATAAAGTGAACCGCGCTCATGGAGGCCTGCCAGAACTCCTTGCGCTCATAGCCTTGGAGATAATCGCCGACCTGCATCTCACCGGGCTGGTAGCGGTGCGTATTATCCGCAGCGCCGGCCCCTAAATACAATGCAGCGCGACTCATGTCACCAGTATTGATCTGGATCGGCATATTGGGACGATAGCTGATCTCACCGGCTACAGACACACCGGCAATGTCGGTACCAAAGCTGACGCCATACAGACGTATGTCTTCCGGGTACTCGAAGAAGTAGCCAGCACCACCGAAACCACCGTCGTAACCCTGAGTCGGAGCACCTCCAGCCAACAGGCCACCTACCTCGTTGGAGTAGACGGGGCCCCGGCTATGGTAATTCATCGCGTAGAAGCCAAACTCGGTATTGTTCAACTCTGGCACAAACCAGCGGAACGCCACCCCGAACTGGCCACTATCACTGGCGTCTTTATCTTTTTGGGTGCGGGCGATGTAGAAAGGAGCTTGAGCCTCCCCCTGTGGGAAATCCACACCATTAAAGATCAACCGGTCGTTACACCCGCGCGCCGCCACGTCGGTAGTGGAGAAGAACGTACCGCAGTTATCCGCTACAGTGCCGTGCCACTTGAGCTGGTAGAAGGCTTCCATGCTCAGGTTTTCGGTCAGGCCCTGGGAGATGTAGAGCATCTCAACCGGCAGCAGACCTTCCTTCAGCTCAGCGCCCGGCCGACGGAAAGCAGAAGCATCAATCGGGTTGATAGCGTTGATGCCGTTCTGGATAAAGACACCCTCACCCCAGCTGACGACCTGACGACCCAGACGAACGTTACCGGGGTTATTGCCGATAGCGTAGTTGTGATAAACGAAGGCATCGAGCAGTTGAATGCCGGAGCCCTTCTGCAGCGGATGACGACCGGAGTCGCTGATATCGTAGAAATCCTGGTGACCGTCCTTGGTTTCAAAGTCATACCAGTAGTTGCCGCGGATAAAGGCACCCGAGTCGCCATAGCGCAACTCGAGGTCATGGGAGCCTTTGAAGATTTTGGAGAATACATCGCCTTTGTCGTAATTCAGGCGGCCATCATCGGAAGTACGGGCTGCAGCTTCACCGCCTTCGCTGCGCAGATAGTACAAGCGCTTATCCCGCCCAGCAGTCGACATACTCGCACCGATCGACATTTGCGAGTCCAGCTGCGCGTCAATCTCCCCGATGTTAAAACTGACTGCGTTAGCAGAACCTGAGAAACTAGCCAATCCGATGGCCAGGGGCAGGGCCGCGAGCGACCATGCATGCATTTTTTTTGTCATTGTGCTGCTCCGTTTGGGTGACATGAACCTGTGTATCAAGAGACACGTTCAGGACATTGCCGAGTCTGTCATGAGCGCCATCAAAATGACCTGTCCCAAATGGCCAAATCATTTGTCCCCTGCGGCCATTCATCAAACAAATCTGACCAATAAGTCACATGAAACCAGCTTGCCTCCGATCCGTCACAGGGATGCAGTAAATTGCATTTCAAACGAATGTTTGATAGAAAGAGTGCTCTGGACAGGAGATCGGCAGACTGACAGGTGTCATATTGTCGACAATAGGGAAATCACTAATGCGTCCACGACCGAATGTTTGATACACCACCCGAACGGGTGATCGGATTCGGTCAGTCATCATGCTAACCAAGCTGAAATTTCGCCAAGCGAAATAGAGTTTCGGGGTTTGACTGACCAGCAGGAGCATTATAGCCTAGCACGGGTGAGACAAAATATTGATTTGTCCATTCCTCCATGCTTTAGAGGGTGCAGTATGCCGGCAAGCCTGAAACAGCAGCCGCAAGCCAGGATTCGCGAGCATGGTCACTGGGTATCCAGTATCGACCGGGCATTGGCGCATTATGGCGTTGCACTGGCACAATCCAGCCTTGCGTATAATCTGACGAGCAGCACTCGCCCCGTCAGTCCTTTTATCGAACAAGCCAATTGCAATCTGATCTGGAACGAAGCCACCCGGCTCGCCGATGACGACTTGTTCGGTTTGCGCCTCCATCGCCTATTCACGCCCACCGTTTTCAACATGCTCGGCCTGTCGGCCAGTGCCAGTGGTACGGTTGCCAGCGCCCTTGACCAGCTGACCCGCTTCTTCCCGGTAATCAGTACGCAGGTCCGGCTGGAGCTGGACCGAACAGTCAGCGAGCCGTCACTGACACTTGTACCCTTGGGAAATCCGCATCCACAGCAGCTCGAAGCTGTTCTTGGCTATATCTGCCGTCTATTGGGACAGTTGGAGCATGCCAATACCGGGTTGGTCAGGCGTGTTATCGCTGGGCGGCCGGTAAAGGAGGCGGAGGTATACCGTCGCTTGCTGGGCTGTGAAGAAGTCGATTTCGGTGAGCAATACCAAGTGGTCCTGCCTCAGGCACTGCTGGATAGGCCGCTGGCGACAGCCGATACCTTCATCGCCACCCGCCTGGCTGATACGCTGCAGGACATGATCGCCAACCTGCCGTCCCATGATCTGGTCGAGCAGGTCAAGCGCCGGGTTCAGCTACTGCTGGGTTCTGGGGACATCTCGGTTGAGCGCATTGCCTGTCCGATGAATATCAGCCCGCGTCATCTGCGGCGCAAGCTGAGCCAGGAAGGCACCTCGTATGAGCAGTTGGTAGATGAGGTGCGCCGGGAAACAGCCATGCGCATGATCGGCGAAGGCCAGCTGTCACTGACCAGCATCGCCTATGAACTGGGCTTTCTTGATCCCAGCAGTTTTACCCGCGCCTTTCGCCGCTGGACCGACATGAGCCCGACCCGCTTCCGGCAACAGGTTGCCGACCAGTGACCCTGAGCATACTGTGGGAGCCAAGACCGCGAATGAATCTGGCAGAAGAACTTCGCGGCCGAGGCCGCTCCCACAAAAACGTTAGATAGCGTCAATCACTCAGGTTTGATGAACAACAGCGTCATCCGGTCGCTTTCACCGATGGACAGATACTGGGCGCGATTCTCGTCACCAAGGCGCAAGGTGGGCGGCAGCGTCCAGACCCCCTCAGGATGATCAGTAGAGTCCTGGGAGTTCTGGTTGACAGGGCTGCGTGACAGCAATTCGAATCCCGCCTGCTCCGCCAATTCAGTCACCAGCTCCTCGGTTACATAGCCTGAACTGATCATGGTTTCCAGATCGGTGCCTATGCGCGCACGATGCTCGACCAGCCCCAGCAGCCCGCCCGGTTTGAGCGCAGCATGCATCTTGGCGAACACCAGCTCTGCCTCTTCTCTGCCCTGACTCAACCAGTTATGCACATTGCGGAATGTGAGCACCCGATCTGCCGAACCCGGCGGCGCGATAGGCAGGTCGGGATCATAATTGAGCACACTCAGTTCGACCTGGTCATAGGTTTCAGGGGAATCTGCGAGCTTCTCCCGGTACTCTTTCAATGAGTTTTGAAAGTAATCGACCTGACTTTCAGGATCGAAATGCGCAGCGATGAGCTTGCCTTCTTCACGCACCAGCGGCGCGAGGATCTCAGTGTACCAACCTGTTCCAGGCCATATTTCGATCACAGTATGTTGCGGCTCGACAGCGAAGAAGCCCAGCGTCTGGGCCGGATTGCGACCCGCATCGCGCATGACATTGGAAATTGTCCTTACGCTGCTGCCGACGGCCTGTCTGATCACTTCCTGCTGTTCCGGCTCCAGCCGAGGTGGCATAGCGGTTGGCTGTGCGTGAACCAGCCCTGCGGCAAGCAGCAAGGCGCCGCCAATCATATTCTTCAACATCTTCAACTCCATGGTGGTTGGTTTACCTGACGGGCGCTCCTCATGGCCCATCAGACTTGCTTATGCACCTCCATTCCAGCAATGGGACATGCTTTTCCAGCTGTCAGTCCCTCTATAAGGTCGGCCTCAACCAACCACGTACCAGTGGTTCAATCTTACTCCGACTGCCCAGGGATCCATTATGTTCGATCTAAGCCCCCGAATTCAGGAACTGAAACAACAACTCGAAGCCTTCATGGACGAGCATATCTATCCAAACGAAGCGCTGTTCTACGAGCAAGTGAAGCAGAACAAATGGTCCCACCCGGCCATTCTGGAAGAGTTGAAGCAGAAAGCCAAAAGCCAGGGCCTGTGGAACCTGTTCCTGCCGCACAGTGAACGCGGTGCGGGTCTGAACAACGAAGAATATGCCCACCTGTGTGAAATCATGGGCCGCGTCTCCTTCGCCGGCGAGGTATTCAACTGCAACGCCCCGGACACCGGCAATATGGAAACCATTGAGCGCTACGGTAACGACGAGCAGAAAGAGAAGTGGCTGAAGCCGCTGCTGGCCGGTGAGATCCGCTCCTGCTTCTCCATGACCGAACCCGATGTCGCCTCCTCCGATGCCACCAATATCGAATGTGAAATCCGTCGTGATGGCGATGAGTACGTTATCAATGGCACCAAATGGTGGTCTTCCGGAGCCATGAACGAACATTGCAAGATCGCCATCGTTATGGGCAAGACGGACCCCAACGCAGCCAAGCACCTGCAGCAAAGCATGATTCTGGTGCCGCTTGATGCGCCGGGTGTCACCATCGTCCGCGAGCTGCATGTATTCGGTTACGACCACGCTCCGCATGGCCACGCCGAGATCCGCTACGAAAATGTACGCGTACCCGTCTCCAACATTCTGCTGGGCGAAGGTCGTGGTTTCGAGATAGCCCAGGGCCGTTTGGGGCCAGGCCGTATCCATCATTGCATGCGCGCTATCGGTCAGGCCGAACGCGCTCTGGAAGCCATGTGCCGCCGCGCCGCCGACCGGGTTGCCTTTGGCAAGCCGATGTACCGTCTGGGTAGCGTTCCGGAAATGATCGCCAAATCCCGCTGTGAGATCGACCAGGCCCGTCTGCTGACCCTGCATGCCGCGCGCAGCATGGACAAATACGGCAACAAGGTTGCCCGTCAGCAGATCGCCATGATCAAAGCCGTGGCACCGACCATGCTGTGCAACGTGATTGATCGTGCCATCCAGGTCCATGGCGCCAAAGGCGTATGCCAGGACTCCTTCCTCGCCTCTGCTTATGCCAAAGCGCGTACCCTGCGCCTGGCCGACGGCCCGGATGAGGTGCACCTGAACACCATCGCCAAGCTGGAAATGGGTCAGTATCTGTAATTAGCACGGCGAGCCCTGCAAATAAAGCCGCTCCCACGGGAAGTGCATGTAAGCAAGTGAGAGCGGCTGTTTAATGAGAGGGACGCCCTCGCCGCGACGCTGGCCGCCAGGCCAGCCAATGCGGTCAGCACCGAATCATCCTTTATTTCTGAACAGGAGCGCCTATGAGCACGCTGTTTGATCTGACTGGCAAAGTCGCCATCATTACCGGCTCCACCAAGGGTATCGGCAAGGCCATTGCCGAAGAATATGCCAAAGCCGGCGCCCGCGTCGTCATTTCCAGCCGCAAGGCTGACGTCTGCGAAAAAGTCGCCGGCGAGCTTCAGGCCCAGGGTTTCGAGGCACTGGCGATCCCCTGCCATGTCGGCGACAAAGCACAACTGCAGAACCTGGTGGATACCACCATCAACACCTGGGGCAAGATCGACATCCTGGTATGCAATGCCGCTACCAACCCAGTATACGGCCCGACTGCTGACGTCAGCGATGAAGCCTTCGACAAGATCATGGCAACCAACGTCAAGGGCACCTTCTGGCTGTGCAACATGGTCATTCCGCAAATGACCCGTCTGGGTGGCGGCTCCATCGTGCTGCTGTCGAGCATCGCCGGGCTGCGCGCCAGCGCCAATATCGGCGTATACGGCATGTCCAAGGCAGCCGAAGCCGGACTGGCACGCAACCTGGCGCTGGAATATGGTCCGCAGAATATTCGCGTCAACTCCATTGCTCCGGGGCTGATTCGTACCGACTTTGCCCAGGCCTTGCTGGATGATCCGGACCGTCTGACTCGCGTTGAACAAGCTCTACCGCTGCGCCGTGTCGGTGATCCAGTGGATATTGCCGGTGTGGCGCTGTTTCTGGGATCCTCCGCGGGTGCCTATGTAACCGGCCAGACTATTGTTGCTGATGGCGGCGACACCATTACCTGAGTTGCTCACGGTCAGATGCCTGCCTGCTGGCATATTTTCTTCCGCGGTGGCAGGCTCTGGCAGTCCAATCACAACCATAAAACCAGATACACGGGATCTTCTACATGAGCGAAGCCACCCTGATTGATGTATTGTCGGCCCACCGTTTCGATGAAGCGAAACTGACTGCCTACCTGAAAGGACGCATACCGGGCGTTGAGCACGGCATGGCTATTCAACAGTTTCAGGGTGGGCAATCCAACCCGACCTTTCTGCTGAGCATTGGCGAAAACCGCTATGTGCTGCGCAAGAAGCCACCGGGCAAGCTGTTGCCCTCCGCACACATGGTCGAGCGCGAATATCAGGTCATCAGCGCGCTGGGTAACACCGACGTGCCAGTGCCCACCGCGCACCTGTTATGTGAAGATCCTGAGGTGATCGGCACGCCGTTCTATATCATGGATCACGTGGCAGGCCGAGTGCATTCCCACCCGCTGCTGGAGAAGGTGGACATCGAGCAACGCATGCCGATCCATCGTTCGATGATCGAGACCATGGCCAAGCTGCATAAGGTCGACTGGAAGGCGGTCGGGCTGGACAACTACGGCAAGCACGAAGGTTACGTGCAACGCCAGATCAAACGGTGGAGCGGCCAGTTCGAGGCCAGCCGTACCGGAGACATGCCTTCCATGGATGCACTCATGGCCTGGCTGCCGGCAAACGCGCCGCAGGATGACGTCACTACCATCGCTCACGGCGACTTCCGCATCGGCAACCTGATACTGCACCCCGAGCGTCCGGAAGTAGTCGCCATTCTTGACTGGGAGCTGGCCACCCTCGGCCATCCGCTGTCCGACCTGGCCTACTGCTGCCTGCCCTATCACCAGAACACCGGTTTCGAGGGGATGCGCGGCCTGAAGGGGCTGAATCTCAAGGACTACAACGTGCCGGAGGAACAGCAGGTACTGGACTGGTACTGCGAGTTCACCGGACGCACGGAGATCCCCAACTGGAACTTCTTCCTCGCCTTCTCGCTGTTCCGTCTGGCAGCGATTGTCCAGGGTGTCTATCACCGGGCATTGCAGGGCAATGCCAGCAACGCCGACGCCCTCGAAGTCGGCAAGCGCGCCAGCCTGCTGGCAGACACTGGCTGGGAAATCGCACAGGGTAAGTAAGGTTCTGCTCCCCACAGAAACGCGGGGGACACACTGAGCAGTTGTGGGAGCGGCAAGCCCGCTCCCACAACCCGGGTCGCTCCTACAATATGCTCCGTGTGCAGGGCCAGCGGAGAGTTCTCAGCGGAGCCTGGGCATCATCTTCCCTTACAACGCAACGCTTTCACTGCCTTTCCCCAAGTCATACCAAGAATACAACTCTAAAAGGTCTCTTCATGTCCAAACTCATTAAACGCGTTCTGCTCACCAATGATGACGGCTGGCGCGGGCCCGGCCTCAAGGTCATGGAAGACATTGCTGAACAGATTGCCGAAGAAGTCTGGATCGTATCGCCGGATCTGGATCAAAGTGGCGTTTCCATGTCGGTCACACTGCATCATCCTCTGCGCGTACATAGCTTCGGTGAGCGTCGTTTCAGCGTCAGCGGCACCCCGAGCGATTGCGTCCTGCTGGGCGTGTCCGAACTGATGCCTGAACCGCCGGATCTGGTTCTATCCGGGGTCAATCACGGCGCCAACTTCAGCGACTCGGTGGCCTTCTCAGGCACCATCGGCGGCGCACTTACCGCTACCTTGCTGAACATACCGGCCATTGCCCTGAGCCAGGCCTACCACCGCGGCGTACCGGCACATTGGGATACCGCACGCGAACTTGGGCCCGCTGTGGTACGTCAGCTGCTGCAACGTGGATGGCCAGAAGACTGCGCAATGAACATCAACTTTCCTGCCATGACCTCAAAACAGGTAAAGGGCGTCGCCATCTGCCAGCCACGCCGCGGCAGCATAGGTGGAGTCAATATCGAAGCGCGCCGGGATACCCGTGACATCCCCTATTATTGGATGGGCTTTCAGCGCCAGACCGACCGGGTAGATGCACCGGAAAGCGATGTGCGTGCACTGCGTGAAGGCTTGATCAGCATGTCACCGCTGCGCCTGGAACGCGATATCGCCGCTGGCTGGGGGATAAACACCGACGACATGGCGCGGGAAATGGGCATCAAAGGCTGAGCAACGCCGGCCCCATAAGGGGGCCGATGATTGAATTCCAACATCCGGGGCTGCGTTGTAAGATGAGTTGTCCAACCATCAGTGGAGCCCCCATGAAAACGCTGCCTGACCATCTGCGCTACACCACCGGTCACTGCCGGCTCGGCGGTCTGTTGCTGGCTGTCTGTCATACCGGTATCTGCGCAATCCTGCTGGGTGACGACGATCAGACATTGATCGCCGATCTGCAAAAACGCTTTCCCGGCGCAAGACTAGAACATGATGATGCCGAACTGGCCGGCGATATGCAGACGCTGCTGCAGTACGTCGATCGACCCATTGGCGAACTGCACCTGCAACATCCGCTGAGCGCCTTTGGCAGCGTTTTTCAGCAACAGGTATGGGCCGAATTGGCCAAAGTCCCGGCCGGCCAGACCGTCAGCTATACGGAACTGGCACGCCTTGTTGGCAAGCCCTCGGCGATGCGCGCTGTAGCAGGTGCCTGCGCAGCCAACCCTCTGGCTATTCTGGTGCCCTGTCACCGAGTGTTGCGCAGCGACGGCGGCATTTCCGGTTACCGCTGGGGTGTTGAACGCAAAGAGCAACTGATCGAGCTCGAACGCCGGCTGTCCGCTGCTTCCTGATGATCCCCGCCGGAAAAGAATGCAGCGCACCCGGTCGGCGGACCCGTAGGCTACAACATCACTCTGCGCCGGGTGTACCCGACGCAGAGTACGGGTACCTAGAAGCTCGCTTCAGGCATGTCCAGGGTGATGCGGTCCGCTTCGCCCAGTACCTTCGCCAGTGACAACGGCTTCGGCAGTTCATAACGCAGGAAGTACTCGCAGGCCCTGAGCTTGCCCTCATAGAATTCCGGCCTACGCTGACCACCCTGCTCCAGGCCCCGCAGTGCTGCCTGGGCCTGACGCAACCACATCCAGCCAACCACAACATGCCCGAAGCATTCCATATACAGATAGGCATTGGCCAACGCCCGCTCTACATCGTCTCGGCGCATGGTTTGCAGCGCGTCTGTGACTGCCTGCAGCGTATCCAGCGCGTCAGCCAGCATCAGCCGTGAAGTGTCCAGTTGCGCGCGGCCTTTGCATTCCGCCAATGTAGTACGAATGAGTTGAACCAGCGATTTATAGAAACGCCCGTCCTGCATGGCTACCTTACGGCCCAGCAGATCCTGACCCTGAATGCCATGGGCACCTTCATGGATCGGGTTGAGGCGGTTATCCCGATAGAACTGCTCCACCGGATACTCACGGGTATAACCGTAGCCGCCATGCACCTGAATCGCCAGACTGTTGGCCTCGACACAGAACTGCGACGGCCAGGACTTGACGATGGGAATCAGCAGCTCGAGCAGCCCGGCGGATTCCTCACGCACTTGCGGGTCCTCAGCGTATTTCTTCTCGTCGGAGAGCGTTGAAGCGTACAGACACAGCGCCAGCCCACCTTCGACAAAGGACTTCTGCGCCAACAGCATGCGGCGGATATCAGCATGCTGAATCAACGGGATCATCGGACTCTGCGGGTCGCGCTCTTTCAGCGGCCGGCCCTGGCGGCGTTCGCGCGCGTACTCGAGCGCATGCAGGTAACCGGTGTAACCCAGCATGACCGAGCCCAACCCCACACCGATGCGGGCCTCGTTCATCATGTGGAACATCTGCGCCAATCCCTGATGTGGCTCGCCCACCAGATACCCCACCGCCCCGCCCTTCTCGCCGAAGTTGAGCATGGTTGATGTCGTACCGCGATAGCCCATCTTGTGGATCAAGCCAGCCAGGGTCACGTCATTGCGCTCGCCAAGACTACCGTTCTCGTTGACCATGATCTTCGGCACGATGAACAGCGAGATCCCTTTCACGCCCGGCGGTGCATCAGGCAACTTGGCCAATACCAGGTGCACGATGTTCTCGCTGAGTTCATGGTCACCCGCCGAAATGAAGATCTTGTTGCCGGTTATTCGGTAACTGCCGTCATCAGCAGGCAGCGCACGGGTCTTGATGTCAGCCAGAGAGGACCCGGCCTGCGGCTCAGTCAGACACATGGTGCCAAAGAAGCGGCCCGCCATCATCGGCTCCGCGAAGCGGCGTTTATACTCTTCGCTGCCGTGAGCCATAATCAGGTTGCAGGCGGCAATGGTCAGGCCTGCGTAGGCCTGAGTGCTCACGTTGGCTCCCTTGATCAGACCGATACAGGTCTGGGCAATCACCGATGGCAATTGCATGCCGCCACGCTCGTAATCCTGGGACGCCGCCATCAGGCCGGTGTCACGCAGCACCGCCAGCGCCTCGGATACTTCGGGGCGGATAACCACCTTGCCATTCTCGAAACGGGGTTCGTCACCATCGCAAAGGTGATTGTGCGGCGCAAAGGTTTCAGCGCCGACTTTCAGAGCCAGCTCGATCGCTGCGTCAAAAGTGTCGCGATTATGATCAGCATAGCGAGGGAATTCGGTGAAACGCTCGACGTCCAGCAGCTCGTACAACAGAAAGGCGAGATCGTCGGTATTGATGATCTTCTGTGTCATGAAAAAATGCTCCGGAATCTCAGCTTGAGACAATCAACAGTAGCCTAAAAGCAAAACCCGAGCATAGGCTCGGGTTTGCTTGTCAGCCCGCAGCGCAATGCTGCTATCAGACGATTTCGAACAGGCCGGCTGCGCCCTGGCCACCGCCAATGCACATGGTGACAACCACGTATTTGACGCCGCGGCGCTTGCCTTCGATCAGCGCGTGCCCGGTCAGACGCGAGCCGGTAACACCGTAAGGGTGGCCGATGGCGATGGAGCCGCCGTTGACGTTCAGGTTTTCCATCGGGATGCCCAGACGGTCACGGCAGTAGACAACCTGAGAGGCGAAAGCTTCGTTCAGCTCCCACAGACCGATATCATCCATTTTCAGGCCATTACGCTCCAGCAGACGCGGAATCGCAAATACCGGACCGATACCCATCTCGTCAGGCTCGCACCCGGCAACGGCGAAGCCACGGAAGATGCCCATGGGCTCGATGTTCAGCTGCTCTGCAACCTTGCCGTTCATGACAGTACACACCGAAGCACCATCGGACAGCTGGCTTGCGTTGCCTGCAGTGATGAAGTGCTCAGGACCACGGATCGGGTTCAGCGAGGACAAGCCTTCGAGTGTCGTCTGCGGACGGTTGCACTCGTCACGGGTCAGAGTGACCTGCTTGTCGGAAACTTCACCGGTTTCCTTGTTCTGCACTTTCATGCTGGTGGTGAACGGCACAATCTCGTCGTCAAACTTGCCCGACTCCTGGCCTGCCGCCACGCGCTGCTGGCTGATCAGCGAGTACTCATCCTGGGACTCACGGCTGACGTTGTAGCGTGCGGCAACGATGTCAGCGGTTTCGATCATGGACAGATACAGCTCAGGCTTGTTCTGCTTGATCCACTCGTTGGTGCCGCGGAACATGTTGAGCTTGTCGTTCTGGCACAGGCTGATGGACTCAACGCCGCCGGCAACGATGGCCGGGATCTTCTCGCTGATCACACGCTGCGCGGCAATAGCGATGGACTGCAGACCGGAGCTGCAGAAACGGTTGATCGACATGCCGGCAGTGGTCACCGGCAGGCCACCACGGATGGCCGCCAGACGTGCCATGTTCTTGCCCTGAGCACCTTCGTGGAAGGTAGCGCCGAGGATCACGTCCTCAACCAGTGCAGGGTCGATACCAGCACGTTTTACCGCCTCTTCGATAACGAAACCAGCCAGGTCAACACTATGCGTGTCATTCAACGCACCGCGGTAGGACTTGCCCAGGCCGGTACGGGCCGTGGATACGATTACTGCGTCAGTCATGGTTCAGCTCCTGTTTCCCAAACACTGCGCCAGCTGGCGCACAAGTTGAATTGCGACGGCTCACGCCGTCTGTTCCTGTCGTTCGCCCCAGGCGGCAAGGGTATCTCGCGCCTCGCGATAGGGCTTGATACCCATCCACAACAACACCACAGCACCAATGGTGGTTATGCTCGCGACCCAGAAAATCGAATAACGCACCGCCATATCGTCCTGAAATACATAGTCGGTCACCAGTGCAACAGCGGTCGGACCAATGCCCAGGCCGATCAGAGTGATTACGAACAGATAGATCGCCGATGCCTGCCCACGCATGGCGTTGGGCATCACTTCCTGAATTGCCGCCGGCGCGACACCAAAGGGCATGGCAACGGTAAACACATTGAAGAACATGATGATCCACAACAGGGTCATGTTATCGACCAGATAGACAACGTTGCAGAACAGCGTCAGCGCAGCCGCCAGCAGTCCGACGCGCATGTTCGAATCCTTGTAGCCACGGCGTGACAGATAGTCGGACAGACGACCGCCAAACACGATTCCCAGTGAGCCTGCGACCATCACCAGGCTACCGTAATACATACCGACTTCCCCGGGGGTCAGGCCGTGATTGCGGATGAAGAAGGTCGGTATCCATGCTGAGGCGCCGTAGGAAGCGAACGACAGGCAGGCGAAGCCGAAGTTGTGACAGATCACTGCCTTGCGGATGCTCAGCAGATAGGCGCCCACTTCCTTCAGCGGTACCGCCACGCCTGCGCCAACGCCTTTGCGCGTCGGCTCCTTGATGGCCAGCAGCACCAGACAGAAGAGTGCACCGACAGCGCCCAGCACCAGGAAGATCAACTGCCAGGGCCGCACCGCGCCAAGAATCGGCAGCATCATATCGCCGCGGGCATTGGCCCAGGTGATAACAATCCCGCCCAGCAGGAAGGCCAGGCCCGCGCCCAGATAGATACCCATGGAGTACACGCTGATAGCCGTTGCGCGTTTTTCCGGTGGAAAGCTGTCAGCCATTAAGGAATAGGCTGCCGGTGACAGCGCAGCCTCGCCAGCACCCACGCCGATACGGAATATAACGAACTGCCAGTACTGCTTGGCCAGGCCGCAGGCGGCCGTCATCAAGCTCCAGAACAGGATGCCCCAAGCAATCAGACCACGGCGGCTGCGGCTGTCCGCTACACGTCCGAGAGGAATACCGGCAATGGTATAGAAGATAGCGAAGGACAGGCCCATCAGCAGGCTCATCTCGGTGTCGGAAATGCCCAGATCCGCACGAATCGGTCCCACCAGCAGACTGAGAATCTGCCGGTCGATGAAGGACAGCACATAGGCCATCAACAGAATAGAGACCGTGAACCAGGCGCGAGCAGTAGAGGGGTAGCTATTCTTATTTATCACTGGGCACTTCCGAGGCGGCGGTGAACGTCGCAAGAAGACTATCAGGTCCGCACTGCGGAAGTCGATTTCGAAAACCCTGCATCAGTGAACAGGATGCGGAACTATCATTTTAAGCTATGACGGTATCAAGTCGTGCAGCAGAGCCTTCCGAAACAATAAATCCCGGAGGCCCGGGATTTATTGTTTCGCCTACTTCACCCCCCTAGAACAACAGGTTC
The DNA here is from genome assembly GCF_014897305.1 of Pseudomonas sp. FME51. Taxonomy (NCBI): domain Bacteria; kingdom Pseudomonadati; phylum Pseudomonadota; class Gammaproteobacteria; order Pseudomonadales; family Pseudomonadaceae; genus Pseudomonas; species Pseudomonas sp. FME51. The sequence goes on from NZ_JABUYN010000006.1 coordinate 270,060, forward strand.
GGCAGGTAAGTCACGATCTGAGGGAAGATCATCAGAATGATGATGGCCATGATTTCCAAGAGAACGAAGGGAATGACAGACCAATAGATGTCCTTCATCGTGACCCCGGGCGGCACTATCGCTTTCAAGTAGAACAGATTGAAGCCCAGGGGCGGCGTCATGTAACCAATTTCCATATTGATTACGAAAAGTATGCCAAACCAGATCGGATCAAAGCCCAGCGCCTCCACGATCGGCAAAAACACCGGCAGAGTGATCAGCATGATGCCCAGCGGGTCCAGCACCATGCCCAACAGGAAGACAATGATCATCATCGTGAGGATGATGCCCCAAGGCCCCCCTGGAATCAGCTGCATCAGGCTTTCTATCAGCTGCTGTGCGCCCATGCTCTGATAAGCAGCACTGAATGCATGCGCAGAGAACAGGATCCAGGCAATCATACCGGTCAGCTTGAGTGTCCGGATACTCGCCTCATGCAGCATGGAGAAGCTCAATTGGCGGTAGACGGCTGCGGATATCAGCGCACCCATCACCCCCATCGCGGCCGCCTCCGTTGGCGTGGTCAGACCACCAATAATGGAGCCCATTACCATCACCACCACCAGCACTGGCAGTATGACGGACCTCACCGCACGGAACTTCTCCGGCCAGCTGGCCCGCTCATTCAATGGCAACGCGGGCGCCAGCTCAGGCTGCAGGAAGCTCCGGATAATGACATACAGCACCGTGATCACGATCAGCAGTAGCCCGGGCAAGATACCTGCCGCAAACATCTTGCCTACCGACACGCCGGAAATCAGCGCATAGAGAATCATCATGATGCTTGGCGGTATCAGAATTCCCCATCCGCCACCCGTATTGATCACCCCAAGCGCCATGCGCTTGTCGTAACCGCGCTCCAACATGGCAGGCAATGCAATGGTACCCATCGCCACAACCGCAGCTCCACTGATCCCGACCATGGCTGCAAATATCGCGCAGATACCCAACGTGCCTACGGCCAACCCGCCGCGCATACCACCGAACCAAAGATGCATCATGTGGTAAAGATCACGAGCCACGCCTGTACGCTCGAGAATCATTGCCATGAACACATATAGAGGGATCGCGACCAGCGTGAAGCTGCCCATGGTGCCGTAGATCTGCGACGACACCATATAAAAGGAATCAATACCCCAAGTGAAGTAAAGAAATATTACTGAGACGCCGCCAAGCACGAAGGCCAACGGCAGACCCATGAAAATAAAGAATATCAGTGCACCGAAAAACAGTAGGGTAAGAACTTCAACGCTCACAATGTATCCCCTGTTTCACCTGCGGTAGGGTCGCAACACTCAACACCCAATGCAATTGCAATATCTTGAAGAAGTTTGACGACACCCTGCAGAAGCAACAGCCCAGCGCCGAGAGGAATGGCCAACTTAACTGGCCAGATTGGCGGATTCCATGCTGAGTACGATGTCTCCCAAGTGTCGATTGACTCTTTGGCCATTTCATAACCAAACCAGCCAAATGCCATGACAAATATGAAAAAAAGTACCGATGTGAAGATATCGATGATCGCACGCGCCTTGACGGGTAGTGTCGAATGCAAGATATCCACATTCACATGTCCACGGTGAGCCAGAATATACCCACCTGACAACACGGTGTAGGCGCCAAAAAGCATCTGGGTCAATTCATTAGTCCAGACAGTAGGCGCGTTAAAAAGATAGCGAAGAAAAACTTCTATAAGAATAAATATGAAAATCGGGATAATAAGGTAGGCGATGAGACGACCCACCCACTCGTTAAGTTTCGTAACGCCATTCATGAATGCAGATATTGCACGCATTATACCCTCCCCGGATATATGTATGGCCTATTGGGATTCCCGGAGGTAGACACCTCCGGGATAGTGGTCAATTAAAGATAACCCAGATCACCCAGGAACTCTTTGAGCATAGTCAGTGCTTTCTTGGAGTTGTCGCTGCGCTGACCTTCCGTTTCCCACTGTTCCACTGCGACCTTCATCAAATGATCCATTACCGGCTCGGGAAGCTCATTGACCTCCACACCCTGCTCGGCAATGGCTTTAGCCAAGGCCACACGTTCCTGGTAGAGGTACTCGTTGGTACGGAACCAGAACTGCTCCTCCAACACCTCTTTCACAATGATTTGCAGGTCTTCTGGCAGCTTGTCGAGAGAGCGCTGACTGACGATATTCACGTCCGTACTGGCGATATTCAACGCTGGCTTTACGTGGTACTTCGCGACTTCATACAGCGCCATGCTATTCGCGCCCTGTGAACCACCCCAGTGCGCACCATCCACAATACCGCCATCCAGCGCGGAGTAGAGTTCGCCACCCGGAATATAGGACGCAGCGGCACCCGCCTTGGTCAGGAAACTCTGCAGTGTGCCGGATGAACGGATCTTCAATCCGCGAAAATCGTCGAGACTCTTGACCGGACGCTTGATCACCATTTCCGTGGGATAGATCTTATCCGTTGACCAATAGACTTTGTGCGCAGCGGCCTCCTCCCTCAGCATGTCCTCGAAACCCATGACTTTGTGGAAGTAGGTGACTTCCCATACATTCCGAAAGGCGAAAGGCAAACCAGAGGCGATACCGGCGAGGCTGATACGATTCTGGGCATATGAAGGGGAGATAGTGCCCATATCAATGATACCGCGGCTGACCGCGTTGAATGTTTCCTGTGCGCCAAACAAGGATCCAGCTTCGAACAGCTGCAGTTTCAATCGACCCTCAGAACGTTCTTCAATATTGTTCTTCAACCTCACCAGACTGTCTTCATAAGAAGAACTTGATCCTGGCCAATGCGACTGTACACGCCATGTGACCGAGTCAGCGGAAAGTGCAGCCGTGGAAGTAACGGTAGCTGTCGTAGCGACAACCAGTGATGCTGCGACAATACTTAGCTTGTGACGTAGAGTTTTCAACATAACTGCCTCATTATTTATTATTTGTTTCGCTCTGCGAAATATTAGTCCACATGGCGGCACACAGAATGAAACCATATCACACAAAAAGGGGATGACAACATCCCTTTCTTCACTATCAAAAGCGCCTTGCAAAACACTCTCCGCCTGCTTAATTTCCCACAGATGCGTATTCCGGCGAGCGTGACCGGTCATTCCGGGCATCGTGACCGGTTTGCACA
>NZ_JABUYN010000045.1:0-742 GCF_014897305.1 Pseudomonas sp. FME51
TGGGTGATATTTCTGTCTCTATTTAAAGGGATCTTCTGCGATACACTAAATTTTAGGTGCGCATTTTTTGTCCTTTGAAATTAAAAATCGTAGTTTGCTTATTATTCTGAAAATAGGGTTATTTTTCCCTTATAAATCAATATTGTTACAATTTGAAATAAAATACACATTTTGTTACATATTAAAAATCCATGTACATTAGAACTGACTGGCTTTAGCGAGATTTCGGACATTTACGAAAGTGAATCATATAAGTAAATACACTTATTTGAAGAAACGAAAGCAGTAAATAACGTCTGAACAATTATTTTACGCTAAGTCACTTATCCTACGAGGATACAACGTCCTTCTTTTCCGTCACTCCCTTTACTTCCCCTTAAAATTACTTAAGCTACTCTAATCAAATCGCGGTGCGCACTGGCTGATTTTTTGAAAAGGACATCAACAATAATCGTTTTGTTGAGAAACAATTACTGATAGTTAATTAAGGACTTGCCATGCCAACTCCCTGCTATATCTCCATTGAAGGAAAAACCCAAGGTAATATTACTGCGGGTGCATTTACGGCTGAATCAGTAGGAAATATTTATGTTCAAGGCCACGAAGATGACATGCTGGTGCAAGCATTCTCTCATGTAGTGACTGTGCCCACTGATCCGCAATCAGGTCAGCCTTCAGGTCAACGTGCGCATAAACCTTTCCGTTTTACGGTGGCGTTAAACAAAGCGGTTCCTCTGCTGTA
>NZ_JABUYN010000046.1:0-736 GCF_014897305.1 Pseudomonas sp. FME51
AAAAGATACGTGTTATGTGAAGTGCTCACACAGATTGTCTGATGAAGAACGAGCAGAAATACCGGTATAGGCTTGTAGCTCAGGTGGTTAGAGCGCACCCCTGATAAGGGTGAGGTCGGTGGTTCAAGTCCACTCAGGCCTACCACTTTTCCTTTATGCTGCGTTGTGAACTCACTCGTTTACTTTATGTAAACTTCGTGACTCCACGCCTTGTCTAAAGAAAAAGCTTCTTTCTATAAAGAAGAAAAAGGAGTGGTTATACGGGTATTAGCAAATTGCATTATGGGGCTATAGCTCAGCTGGGAGAGCGCCTGCCTTGCACGCAGGAGGTCAGCGGTTCGATCCCGCTTAGCTCCACCATAATCTCTTGAATATAAAACAATAATTCAGAGTATATTAGCAATAGTATACTGCGAATTATTTTGCTCTTTAACAATCTGGAACAAGCTGAAAAATTGAAAACAAATCAATATATCACCGAGGTATATTGATGAGTCTCTCAAAATCTCAAACTTTGAATGTGTTTTTCGACATCGAAGTGGGATGAGCGAGCAATTTACAGTTCAAGGCGGCCAGCGCACAGTCAGCGCAACATACATTAGTATGTGAGCATGACGAGCACTGCCCAACGACGAAATGTAATCTGCGCAGCCATCACCACCCAGACGTCTTCAAGAAGAAACACCTTCGGGTTGTGAGGTTAAGCGAATAAGCGTACACGGTGGATGCCTAGGCA
>NZ_JABUYN010000047.1:0-677 GCF_014897305.1 Pseudomonas sp. FME51
GTGTCCTTATCATAGTAGCGAAAGCGATTGTAATACAAGCCACTTTCTTTATCTTCATATTGTCCCGCAAACCGAAAATGACATTCGGTATATTCAGGGTCATTATCGGCATAATCATCATGAGATTGCCAAAACGCCATTTGTCCCCAGGTATTTAACCGTCCTGCCCAGCTAACAATCCCTTTTTCGCTAAAGATTTCGCGTGGTGTGCCTTGATGGTCAGTGACCACATAATGCAGTTTTCCACGTTGATAACGGGCTGTTGGGGTGATTTCACCGGGTTGATAGAGCCACTGAATTTGAGCGTCATAAGCGGGTGTCCCATCCGCATAAATCGGGGTTTCTTGCACCATTTGGTCGCCAGACCACAGGTAATCGACACGCTGAACACGTTTATTTTTAAAGGGTGAATTGGGCGGTGAAATAGGGCGATTATCGACCACCTTGCTTTTGCTTAGTCGTCGCCCAAAGGCATCGTAAGTGTAACGCCAACATTCCCCTTCAGGATTAAAACAGGCAATAAGTTGGTTAAGCGTATTCCATTGGTAATACCACGTTTTCGCCCGAAAACCGTGCTGATGAACCCCTTTTTGCGTTAATCGACCATTAATGTCGTAATGGTAATCTTGATAACCTTTAGCGGTGATACGGCGAGTGACACGGCCTTTTTGTTGCTG
>NZ_JABUYN010000048.1:0-669 GCF_014897305.1 Pseudomonas sp. FME51
GCGTCGGATTTGACGGTGGCGATGGCGTTACCGGCGTAGATCGGACGCTTGAAGGTATCGGCGCTTTCAACGGCGATAATCTCGGAGATCTGATCCACGTCCAGCAGGGCGGCAACGCGCGGCAGGTAGTTCTTGCCGTTGGTGCTGGCGGCGGCCAGGATGTGCGTGTAGTTCTTGCCCAGCTCGGCGATCAGCAGGGAGATGTTCTCCGGCAGCTGGTGGGCGTAGGCGGCGTTGTCGGCCAGCAGTACCTTGGAGACACCCGCGACCTTGGCAGCAGCGTCAGCGACAGCAGCACAGCCAGCGCCGGCAACCAGTACTTCGATGTCACCACCGATGGCAGCTGCGGCAGCCACGGTGTTCAGGGTGGCGGCATTCAGTTCGGCGTTGTTGTGTTCAGCAATAACCAGAATCGTCATGTCAGATCACCTTGGCTTCATTCTTCAGTTTGTCGACCAGCTCATCAACGCTCTTGACCTTGATGCCAGCGCTGCGGGCAGCCGGGGCTTCGACCTTGACGGTGCTCAGGGTGGAGGCAGTGCTCACGCCCAGATCTTCCGGCTTGGTGATTTCCAGCGGCTTCTTCTTGGCCTTCATGATGTTCGGCAGAGAAGCGTAGCGCGGCTCGTTCAGGCGCAGGTCGGTGGTGACGATGGCTGGCAGTTTCAG
>NZ_JABUYN010000049.1:0-659 GCF_014897305.1 Pseudomonas sp. FME51
GTCGGCATCGCCGTAGAGCGCAGCCTGGAGATGGTGGTTGGTCTGCTGGCGACCCTCAAGGCCGGCGGCGCCTATGTACCGTTGGATCCGGAATACCCGCAGGAGCGGCTGGCCTACATGATGGAGGACAGTGGCATCCGATTGTTGCTGACTCAGAGCCATCTCCAAGATCGGTTGCCGACCCCGAACCATGTTAAAACCCTGGCTTTGGATACGGACCTGGGGTCGCTGGCAAGCTACAGTGATGCCAATCTGGACAATATCACTCAACCAGAAAACCTGGCCTATGTGATCTATACCTCCGGCTCAACCGGCAAGCCCAAAGGCACACTGTTGCCGCACCACAACGTCATGCGCCTGTTCCAGGCAACTCAGGACTGGTACCAGTTCGATGGTAATGATGTCTGGAGCGTCTTCCACTCCTACGCCTTCGACTTTTCGGTATGGGAGCTGTTTGGTGCTCTGTTGTATGGCGGCAAGGCGGTTATCGTACCGAAAGAAGCGGCGCGTTCGCCGGAAGACTTCCACGCGTTGCTGCTACGGGAAAAGGTCTCTGTCCTCAACCAGACGCCCTCCGCCTTCAAGCAACTGATCCCGATAGCGGTGGACAAGGCCCAGCCTCTGTCACTGCGTTACATCATTTTCGGTGGTGAGGCGCT
>NZ_JABUYN010000050.1:0-608 GCF_014897305.1 Pseudomonas sp. FME51
AGCGCTTGACGATGACCTACTCTCACATGGGGAAACCCCACACTACCATCGGCGATGCATCGTTTCACTACTGAGTTCGGGATGGGATCAGGTGGTTCCAATGCTCTATGGTCGTCAAGCAATTCGTTGCGGTGCGTTTGTTAGTCCACACGGCGTAAAGGGTGGGAAAAGTGATAGTCGTTCATTAGACAAGGGTAAGGTCTTGCAATCTCCTGCAGTTCCAGACTGTCGTTCAATGCGTCAAGCCATAGGCCCAAATTGTTTGGGTGTTATATGGTCAAGCCACACGGGCAATTAGTACTGGTTAGCTCAACGCCTCACAGCGCTTACACACCCAGCCTATCAACGTCGTAGTCTTCGACGGCCCTTCAGGGGGATCAAGTCCCCGGTGAGATCTCATCTTGAGGCAAGTTTCCCGCTTAGATGCTTTCAGCGGTTATCTTTTCCGAACGTAGCTACCCAGCAATGCCTCTGGCGAGACAACTGGAACACCAGCGGTTCGTCCACTCCGGTCCTCTCGTACTAGGAGCAGCCCCTCTCAAATCTCAAACGTCCACGGCAGATAGGGACCGAACTGTCTCACGACGTTCTAAACCCAGCTCGCGTAC
>NZ_JABUYN010000051.1:0-602 GCF_014897305.1 Pseudomonas sp. FME51
AAGGAAAAGTCTTCGGCCGCGCCAGGGAGTTCAGCGGTAGCCACTTTGCCATCGGCGGCGCGCTCGAGCACTGGCGCCATTTGCTCAACGAGTTCGGCATCGTTGACGGTAGTGCTGTACATCGGTTCGATGGATACCTTGGCAGTGGCACCGGCGCTTTCAGCAATCTTTTCGGCGCTCACTGTCAGGTCATCACGCAGTTTTTCACGGACGCCCTGATCATAGGTGCGAATGGTGCCGGACATATCTACCGTCTCCGGGACGATGTTCGGTCCCGTGCCACCATTGATGGTGCCGATGGTGATGACTGCGGGTGAGCGGGTCAGGTTGGCCTTGCGGCTGACCACGGTCTGCACACCGGTGACTACCTGGGCGGAGGCGACGATGGGGTCGATGGTATTCCATGGCATGCCACCGTGACCTTGGCTGCCGGTGACGCTGATGTTCAGCATGTCGCTGGCCGCGGTGGTGGCGCCAGTACGCCAGCTCAGCTCGCCTGAGGGGCCGGGCATCACATGAATGGCGAAGACGGCATCGGGCTTGATGGTGTCGAACAGACCATCTTCCAGCATCAATTTGGCGCCCCAGCTGGCATCCTGGCC
>NZ_JABUYN010000052.1:0-577 GCF_014897305.1 Pseudomonas sp. FME51
ATCTGGATAAGAATATATTGTACTTATACCTTCAGTTTTACGCTCTGCTGGATATTCAGAGTAAACGACTATATCGGTATGAATGATGGGTTTTCAGGTGATTTTTTGAGCATTGCGAGATTTATAATAAAGATAAAGCTCTTCGCCATATAACCATAAGCTAATGTTCTTATCATTTTTAAAAGGTGTATCAATCCAAGGAAAATAATCAGATATAATATCAAAATCACCTTTTTTATTAACAGGTTTCTTTCCTATTCGTTGAGGTTGATTATTATCAAAAATGATAATAACACCACTTCCTACAATCTTGTTAATATCCTTATAAAAATTATCATTATGTTTTAATACCATTTTCAACGTGACATTACTTAATTGCCAATCACATTTCCCACCTCCTCTATAAGGGATTTCTGCACTATATAATGAGCTATTACCTTCTTTTCCTAACAAAACTATCTCACTATTAAAACCAGAAACAGTATATGTAGGCACTTCATTATTATTATATGTTTTTCGGCAAAGATTTGAACGGTACATAACCTTCATCGGTGAAAGCTCAGCGACATCGGGTACG